>DATMCI010000387.1:0-10377 GCA_035558535.1 Kofleriaceae bacterium | reverse complement strand
CGCGCTCGACGTGCCGAAGCTCCTGGCCGCGTGGCAGACCTTCTGGCGGGAGGACGGGCACCTCGCGGCGGAGGGCTTCTCCTATCGCGAGTCCGGGCCTCACCTCATGCTGATGGCGTTCCTGCAGCGCATCCTCAACGGCGGCCGGCTGGCTCAGCGGACCCGCGCGAACCGTAGAAAGGTGGCGCTCCCGTCGGGCTGCACGATCCGCCGGGCCGCCTCCAGCGCATCGCTGGTCGCGTAGTAGCCGTTGGCGTTGCCGCTATCTTCGTCGTCGGTCCTGATGTAGCCGAGCGAGAGGCCTCGGTAGAAGTCACTGGGTGCAAAGACTCCATACACGAGACCGAGATCGGGGAAGTTCGACATCGTGCTCACGCCCGCGGGGGCATAGCGAAAGAGGCAGAAGTGCAGCCTCGTGCCGGATCCACTCGAGGTGTTCGGGGTTATGACGCCAATCGTGTAATTGGTGTTATTGCCATCCTGGTTATCGAAGTAGCGCCAGAACTCCTGAGAGCCGTACGGGCAGGTGGTCCCCAGCTTGAGCACCGCATAATCGTCTGCCATGTCGGAGGCGTTGCTCGCCCCGCTTAGCGGCCTGAACAAGTCGCCGTTGACCCTACAGAAGACGAAGAGCGTGTTCGTGGTCTGGCCGTCGCTGCGGGTCTTGCCGATCCAACCCGACTGCCGGTTGGCGTTGCGGCTGTCCTCGTCGTCCATGCGGATCCGGATCTCGTCGGAGCCAGCCGGGCAGCCGTACCCCCTCTCTGGAACGATGCCAACGTCGAACACCCCGGACAGGTGGGTCACTCCGTCTTCGGAGGGATCCCACTCGGAGGCTCCGTCGGGCTCTCCGGCGTTCAGCTCACCTTCCTTGCCGAGATCGGAAGACGCGCCCTCCGCGAGGCAGCCGGCCAGCGTGGCCGTGATCGGCAGGACGAATCGAAGCGTCTTGGTACTCTGAAGCATAGCTCTCTCCTTCACGTAGGTGGTTGTACAGAAGGCATCGATCAGGGCACGACAGGCACGATGCCAACTCCAGTTCCTCCGCTTGAGCAACATGCGTACCAGCGCGGCCGGTCTCCGCGATGGCCACGCATTGAGGCGAGAGTCCAGACCAGGTTGCTATGGCTGACCAAGGTGCTCGGCCCGAGCTCAGCTGACCGGCGGAATATGTGCGAACCGCCTGAGCTTTAGGTTCCGATCGGGAACGAGATCCCATTTACCTGCGATCCAGCGGGCGCGAGCTTCTCGATAGGTAGCTAGAAACTCACGATTCGCTGCGAGCCGCGATCCTCGGTATGCGATTCCCACGTGACCGTGAGGTTCTTCTGCGCCGCTGTCATCGCCTCGGTCTCGGGCCAGGGCTGCGCGTTCGAGCTGGCGCCTGATGGCGCCGCCGTAGGCGCGTGCCGGCGGCCGGCCGCTGCCTGATGACGCCTGTCCAGATCCGTGTCTAGTCGCGGCCTGGGACATGTCCAGACGACGGCTGTACATGTCCAGCGCGCCGCTCCAGTCGCTCGTCGTCCACCCCCGCAGCTTCCGAGCCCTCGAGCGGCGTCTCCACAATCCATTGAGATGCCAGCAGTTCACGCTGCTTCCACAGCGTGAGCTCGCCTGTACCTGATGACACTGCCCGCTTCGCAGATCAGGGCCCACCGCTTGCACCCGACTCCGCCGAGCCGGCGCCAACCGGAATCAAACCACACGGACAACGTCATGGTCATGTCGCCACCCTGGTCCCTCCAGGACATCCCCGCGTCCGCCTTCGCTGACGCTGATCCCGACGCGCACGCCGAGACGATCGACATCAGCGTCGACACGTTGGCCCGGGGCACCGACGCACCCACCGTCGCCATGGCCCCGCCGCGCCTGACCGAGACCATCACCACGACCGATCCTGGCGATCAACAGCCCGCGCAGCCGTCGCCGGCCCTCACCGCCCTCCTGCGCGTGCCCGCCGCGTCCGCGCCCATGCCCGTCGCGCCCGCCGCGCCCGCCGCCCCCGTCGCCCCCGCCGCCGCATCCGTGCTCGGCGGCAGGCTCGGCCAGTACGAGCTCATCCGCCAGATCGGCCACGGCGGCATGGGCACCGTCTACCTCGCGCGCGACCTGCGGCTCGGCCGCCGCGTCGCGATCAAGCAACTGATCCCACTCAACGCCTACGACCACGCGCGCTTCGTCGCCGAGGCCCGCGTCACCGCGCGCTGCAACCACGAGAACATCGTCGTCATCTACGATGTCGGCGATCACGACGGGCACCCGTACATGGTGTTCGAGTACGTCGCCGGTCAGACGCTGCGCGCGTGGCTCGACGATCGCGTCGGACGCGGCGGCGACCGCGCCTCGCCGCTCGAGGCCAGCCTCGCCGCCACTCTGATGACCCCGGTCGTGCACGCGCTCGCCTACGCCCACGACCAGGGCATCGTGCACCGCGATCTCAAGCCCGCCAACATCATGCTGACCGACGCCGGCACCATCAAGGTGCTCGACTTCGGCATCGCCAAGCTGCTCGCGGGCGCCGACACCTCCAGCACTGCGATGCACATTCCGCAGATCGCAGAGCCCGGCGCGATCATGGGCACGCTGCCCTATATGTCGCCCGAGCAGCTCGAGGGCGGCGACATCGATCATCGCACCGACGTCTGGGCCGTGGGGATCATGCTCTACGAGATGGTCACCGGGGCTCACCCCGTGCTCCACGACGGCGCCAGCCTCCACGCGGCCCTGCTCGACCTCGCCTCGCTCGATCTCCCCGTGCCCAGCGTCGGCGAGCGCCGCCCCGATCTCGGTCCGCTCGCCGGGATCATCGATCGCTGCCTGATCAAGGACCGGGCCCACCGCACCCGCGACGCCCACGTCCTCTTGCAGGAGCTCGAGGCCCTGTCGGCCGGCCGACGCGTCGCCGTTCTTGGCCACGACGGCAACCCGTTCGCCGGCCTCGCCCCGTTCCAGGAGGCCGACGCCGATCGGTTCTATGGCCGCGCCCGCGAGGTCGGCGCCGTCCTGGCGCGCCTGCGCCGCTGCCCCCTGATCGCGCTCGCCGGCCCGTCGGGCGTGGGCAAGTCCTCGCTTGTGCGCGCCGGGATCATCCCGCAGCTCAAGGCCTCGGGCGAAGGTTGGGACGCGCTCATCCTCCGTCCCGGCCGCAGCCCGCTCGCGTCGCTGTCCGCCATCCTGGCCGATCTGGCGCGCGCGACCACCGACCCCGCCGCCACCTCGAGCGGGCCCGGCAGCGGCGAGCACGCCGCCGACCGCACGCCCGCGGATCTGCGCGCGGCTCCCGGCCAGCTCGGCGCCGCCCTGCGCGCGTGGGCCCACCGCAAGCGTCGCCGCGTGCTCGTGTTCGTCGATCAGTTCGAGGAGCTGTTCACCCTGTGCGCTGATCCCGACGAGCGCGCCGCGTTCCTGGCCTGCCTCGAGGGGGTCGCCGACGACGCCAGCTCGCCCTTGCGCGTGCTCCTGTCGATCCGCTCGGACTTCCTCGACCGCCTCGCCGGCCATCGCCACCTGGACGACGCGATCGGCCACGGCCTCATGCTCGTGCCCCCGCTCGATCGCGACGGGCTGCGCGAGGCCCTGGTCCGCCCCGTCGAGGCCGCCGGCTGCCGCTACGAGGACGCCGCCCTCATCGACGACATGCTCGCCGCCGTCGCCGCCGCGCCCGGCAGCCTGCCACTGCTCCAGTTCGCGGCCGCCCGGCTGTGGACCGAGCGCGACCGCGATCGCCGCCTGCTCACCCGGGCCAGCTATGAGGCCATGGGCGGGATCGCGGGGACCCTCGCCGATCACGCCGATCACGTCCTCGCGGCCATCCCCGGCCGCGAGCGGGCGCTCGTGCGGTCCATCTTCGAGCGGCTGGTCACGCCCGAGCGTACCCGCGACGTGGTGAGCCTGGACGAGCTACGGGAGCTGCCCGGTGACCCCGACGATATCGAGCGCCTGGTCCACCGGCTCGTCGACGCTCGGCTGCTGGTCATCGAGTTCCGCGCCGGCGATAGCCGCGCCGCCGAGCTCGTGCACGAGTCGCTGATCGAGCGCTGGCCCACGCTGGTCGGTTGGCTCGACGAGAACCGCGACGATGCCGCGTTCCTGTCGCGGCTGCGCACCGCGGCTGCGCAGTGGCAGGCCAGCGACCATGACGAGGGCGTGCTATGGCGCGACGAGCCGGCGCGCCGGGCCTTGGCGTGGCTCTCGCACTACCGCGGCGAGCTCGGCCGGCGCGAGCGCGCGTACCTGGACGCCGTGCGCGCCGTGTCCACGCGGGCCGAGCGGGCCCGGCGGCTCGTCCGCCGCCGCGTCGTCACCGCCGTGGTGGTGGTCCCGATGATCCTCCTGGCGGTGGCGGGCGTGGCGCTGGTCTGGATCAGCCGCGCCGAGCGCGAGGCGAGCGGGCAGCGGGACGAGCTGCGCGTGCAGGCCGAGCAACTGCGCAAGAGCCGAGACGAGCTGCAGGCCAAGGAGCGCGAGAACGGCAAGCTGCTCGAAGAGGCTCGTCAGGCGTCGGCGCAAGCCGAGGCCGAACGCGACAACGCGCGCCGCCAGCAGGAGGCGGCCGAGCACGCGCGCGACCAGGCCACCACCGCCGCACGCCAGGAGCAGGAGGCGCGCAAGAAGGAGGTCGAGGCGGCCGAGCGCGCCAGGAAGAGCGAGCAGGACAAGGAGCTGATCAAGAAGCGGGCGGGCGGCGCCATTCAGACAACGCTATGAGGAGGAGCGATGAAGTCAACTACTCGATATCTTCGGATCCGAGCCATTCCGGCGGCCGTGCTGGCAGCGCTGGCGCTGATGCTCGTGCTTCCCGCCGCGCAAGCGGAGACCGTGCGAACCGGCGGCGAGCCATGGTATCGGCAGGTGCCCGCCGGCGTCCGGAAGCGGGCGCAGGCGCTGTTCGCACAGGCCATCGATAAGCACCAGCAGCTCCTGCGCGGCGATGCGCAGGCTCTGTACGAGCAGGCGCTGGCGCTGTGGGACAACCCCGATATCCAGTGGAATCTGGCACTGGTGCTCGACGATCTGGGCCAGTACTTGCGCGCCCACCAGGAGCTCGAGAGTGTGCTCCGCTGGGGAGAGTCGCTCGGTTCCGAGCGACTGCGCCAGGTTCGCGATCGGATACAGGTGCTCGAGACCCAGCGCCTGGCCCGGCTCGAGACGTACCGTGAGGAGCCCGCGGCAGTGATCACGCTCGACGGCAAGCCATGGCTTCCGCGTGCGGGGCGCCGGAGCACATTGGTGCTGCCGGGGGCACACTACCTCGCAGTGCACAAGGCGGGGTACTTCCCGGTGACCCGGTCCGTGTACGTGAAGGCCGGGCAACAGGCTCGTGTGCCATTGCCGATGGACGAGGACCGCCTCATCGAGACGCGGCGATGGACGGCGTGGAAGCCGTGGAAGTCGTGGGCTCTGATCGGAGCCGGGGCCGCCGTGGTCGCGGTGGGAGCGGGACTGGAGCGGCTAGCGTTCACGCACCGGGACGCCGCTAGGGATGCGCTCGCGGGCTGCGAGGAGCTTGCGTGCGTTCCGGCCCGCTTGGATCTTTACGATCGCGCCAGTGTGGAGCACGGGCTCGCGGTCGGAGCGTTCGCTGCTGGCAGCGCCGCGGTCGCGGTCGGTCTGGCGCTGGCGTGGCTTAACCTGCCGCGCACGCATCGCACCGAGGCGCGGCCCCCCTCCAAGATCGAGTTTACGCCTATCCTATCGCTGCACCGAGTCGAGCTCTCAGCGCTGGTTCGATTCTGAAACGCGAGCGCATGCACACGCCGTGGCAGGTGCATGGCCGCTCAGCAAGCACCGGAACAAGAACGGAGGAACAACTGATGAGGAAGCGAGTCAAGCCGGCTGTAATGGTGTGTTTTCTGATCGCAGCGGTCATCGGGGCTGGTGGATGCCTGTCACCGCCGGGAGTAGCTTGCGGTGATGGATGGTGCTCGGAGGAATATCGTTGCGCGTCGTTGGGTATTGCTTTCACGTGTAGCAAGAGGGTGTGTGGCGACGGGTTCGTCGAGTTGGATGAGGAATGCGACGACGGTAACGGCAATGACCACGACGGTTGTAATGCCGACTGTTCCGTCAGTCAGATAGCGTATGTAAAGGCGTTCAATGCTGATGCAAGTGACTGCTTCGGCTGGAGCGTCGCACTCTCGGCCGATGGCTCGACTCTGGCGGTGGGCGCCCGCGATGAGGCCAGTGCGGCGATCGGCATCGACGGCAACGAGCTCGACAACTCCGCAGGGTCTTCCGGTGCGATTTATGTATTCACGCGGAGTGGTATGACATGGAGCCAACAGGCATACCTCAAGGCGTCCAATACTGACGCAAGTGACTACTTCGGCTGGAGCGTCGCACTCTCGGCCGACGGCTCGACCTTGGCGGTGGGCGCCCAGGGTGAGGCCAGCGCAGCGACCGACATTGGCGGCAACCAGCTTGACAACTCTGCCGACGGCGCCGGCGCGGTCTACGTGTTCACGCGCGACGGCACAACGTGGAGCCAACAGGCGTACGTCAAGGCGTCCAATACTGAGAAACTTGACTTCTTCGGCTGGAGCGTCGCGCTCTCAGGCGATGGCTCGACCTTGGCGGTGGGGGCTACCGATGAGAACAGCAAGGCGACCGGCATCGGCGGCAACCAGGTCGACAACTCCCTATTAGGGGCTGGTGCAGTCTACGTGTTCACGCGCAGTGGCACAACGTGGAGCCAATCGGCGTACGTCAAAGCGTCCAATACTGACGCAGGTGACTCCTTCGGCTCTAGCGTTGCGCTCTCGGATGATGGGTCGACCCTGGTGGTGGGCGCCCTCTATGAGGACAGCAAGGCGACCGGCATCGGCGGCGACCAGGCCGATAACTTCGCGTCGAACGCTGGTGCAGTCTACGTGTTCACGCGCAGTGGCACGACGTGGAGCCAACAGGCGTACGTCAAGGCGTCCAATACTGGCATAAATGACTCTTTCGGCTATAGCGTCGCACTCTCGGGCGATGGCTCGACCCTGGCTGTGGGCGCCGATAGAGAGAGCAGCGCAGCGACTGGCATTGACGGCAGCCAATTCGACGAATCCTTCGGGGACGCTGGCGCGGTCTACGTGTTCACGCGGAGCGGCACGACGTGGAGCCAACAGGCGTATGTCAAGGCGTCCAATACTGGCTTACTTGACCGATTTGGCTATAGTGTTGCACTCTCGACCGATGGCTCGACCCTAGCGGTGGGCGCCACCGGTGAGGATAGCAACGCGGTCGACATCGGCGGCAACCAGGCCGACGGCTCCGCATTGCAAGCTGGTGCAGTCTACAAGTTCACGCGTATCGGCACGACGTGGAGCCAACAGGCTTACGTCAAGGCGTCCAATACAGGCAAATATGACGAATTCGGCTATAACGTCGCGCTCTCGACCGACGGTTCGATTCTGGCGGTGAGTGCCCCTTATGAGGACAGCGCAGCGGTAGGCATCGGCGGCGACCAACTCGACAACTCTGCTTTGAGCGCCGGCGCGGTCTACGTATTCAGGCCCCACGAATGGTTGCCTTAAGCCAACGGTCAACTTGCCATTCATGCCGGTGCCACCTGCTGTACAGTATTCGCCGGGATCGCCGCCGCGCAGGGCCGAACTCTCGACGCTGGTTCGATTCCGAATGTCGAGTGCAAGCGCACACCATGTAGGCGCCCTTGGCTGCTCCGTAAGCAAGGAATAGGAATGGAGGAATGCTGATGAGGAAGCGAGTCAAGCTGATTGAAAAGTTAAATTCCCTGATCGCAGCGGTCGTGGGAGCCGGTGCATGCTTGCCGCCACCGGGAATAGCTTGCGGTGACGAGTGGTGCTCGGAGGGATATTATTGCGCGTCGATTGAATTTACTCCTAAGTGTGTCAAGAGGGTGTGTGGTGACCGCTTCACTGAGGCGGATGAGCAATGCGACGACGGCAACGACAATGACTACGACGGCTGCAATAACGACTGCACCGTTAGCCAGCTTGCGTATATCAAGGCGTCCAATACTGGCGCATATGACGAATTTGGCTCTAGCGTCGTACTCTCGGCTGACGGCTCGACTCTGGCGGTAGGTGCCTGGTACGAGGACAGCGCGGCGACTGGCATCGGCCGCAATCAGAGCGACAACTCCACGTCGAGATCTGGTGCAGTCTATGTGTTCACGCGCGGCGACACGATATGGAAACAGCAGGCTTACGTCAAGGCGTCCAATACTGGCGCATATGACGAATTCGGCTCTAGCGTCGCACTCTCGGCCGATGGCTCGACCCTGGCGGTGGGTGCCAGTGGTGAAGCCAGCGCAGCGATCGGTATTGACGGCGACCAGCTCGACAACTCCGCCGGGGACGCCGGCGCGGTCTACGTGTTCACGCGCAGCGACACGACGTGGAACCAACAGGCGTACATCAAGGCGTCTAATGCTGGCGCAAGTGACCGATTCGGCTCTAGCGTCGCGCTCTCGGCCGATGGCTCGACCCTGGCGGTGGGGGCCTATGGTGAGGCTAGCGCGGTGACCGGCATCAACGGCAGCCAGGCCGACAACACCGCTAGGTCTGCCGGCGCGGTTTACGTGTTCACGCGCAGCGGCACGACGTGGAGCCAACAGGCGTACGTCAAGGCGTCCAATACTGGAGCATATGACTTCTTCGGCTATAGCGTCGCGCTCTCGGGCGACGGCTTGACCCTGGCGGTGGGCGCCACCGATGAGGATAGCGCGGCGACCGGCATCAATGGCGGACAGGCCGACGACTTAGCTTTAGCGAGGTCTGCCGGCGCGGTCTACGTGTTCACGCGCGGCACGACGTGGAGCCAACAGGCGTACGTCAAGGCATCCAATACTGGTGCAGATGACTACTTCGGCTGGAGCGTCGCGCTCTCGGGCAATGGCTCGACCCTGGCGGTGGGTGCCACTGACGAGGATAGCGAGGCGACTGGCATCGGCGGCAACCAGGCCGACAACTCTGCACCTGGGGCTGGTGCGGTCTACGTGTTCACGCGCGGCAACTCGACATGGGGCCAATATGCGTATGTCAAACCATCCAATACTGGCGCAGGTGACTACTTCGGCTGGAGAGTCGCGCTCTCGGGCGATGGCTCGACTCTGGCAGTGGGCGCCACCGGTGAGGATAGCAAGGTGACCGGCATCGGTAGCAACCAGGCCGACAACTCTGCACTTGAGGCTGGTGCAGTCTACGTGTTCACGCACAGCGACCCGAAATGGGGCCAACGGGCGTACGTCAAGGCGTTCAATACTGGCGCAGATGACCGATTCGGCTCTGGCGTCGCGCTCTCGGGCGACGGCTCGACCCTCGCAGTGGGTGCTCTCCATGAGGCCAGCACGGCGACCGGCATCGGCGGCACCCAGGTTGATAACTCCGCAGGGGGGGCTGGTGCAGTCTACGTGTTCTTGGGATCACTTGGTTCTGAACGATGAGTATCAGCAAGGTAGTTTACTGACGCACAGCTGCAAGCAAGGAGATGGTTATGTCGCAGAGAAAGCCAGCGCCACGAGCAATCGAACACCAAGCACGCCCCGATGTCGGAGCGGAACAAGCAGGAGCCGCCGATCAGCGGTGTCTCGCCCGATGAACCCTTCCCCGTCGACCTGGACGGGACCGGCAAGCATGCCCAATTGCAGAAGTGAGCATCTCAGATCAGAGCAGAGAGTGCTCCCATAGTCGTACGCGGCATGCCTCGCGTGCGACTGCTGCGTTCTCACAGGATCGCGTGGACCGCAGCCGCGGTGTACAGGGCAGTGGGGGGCGTGCTTCGCGCGCGAGCAACTCGGCCACCCGCGCGCGCCGCGGTGGCCAGGGGCTGGGTCCGCACGGCCGAGGTAGGCTAAGGTCTGGGCCTCGCTCAGCACGAAGGTCGCCGGTCAGGTCGCCTCGGCAGGACGCTGCAGAGCACCCCCGGATTAGGCAGCCGATCAAAATAACCTGATCATTTTTGGGTGCAGATCTTTTAGGGCACGTCACACCGCCGTAATTACGCAAACTTAACCAGGCCGGATCTGTCCGGTGTGACTGAGCGCTGGTAGCGTCACGCCACGATGACCACGGCCTACGCCATCGCCAACGACGGCCCGTTCTGGGAGGCTCACGCCTGCGTGGACGACCTGATCAAGAAACTCACGAGCCCCGAACTGATGCGCGCGCCGCTCGGCGACATCGAACGCCTGCTGGCCAAGGACGGCACCGAGTTGATCCGCGGGTTGCTCCAAGCGCACGTCGACGCGCGCTGCGCAGCCGAGCAACCGGTCGAAGTGGTCGGTGCTGACGGCGTCGCGCGACCGTACGCGCGCACGCGCACGCGCACGGTGGAGACGCCGTTCGGCGAGATCTCCGTGACACGAAAGCTGTACCGCGCGGTCGGCGTACCCGGGCTCGCGCCGGTCGA
>DATMCI010000386.1:0-31140 GCA_035558535.1 Kofleriaceae bacterium | reverse complement strand
CCACCGGCAACAGCATCTTCAGCGCAGCCCGCCGGCCGAGCAGGGTGTGCTGGGCCAGGTAGACGGCGCCCATGCCTCCCTCGCCCAGCTTGCGGAGGATCTGATAGCTCCCGATCACACGGCCGATCGCCGGATCATTCGGTTCGTCGGCGCGAATCGCCGGTGTGTCGTCCCGACCGCTGGAGGCCGCTGCTCGATCGCTCATGGATGGCCCCTGCCTTCGAGCCGGCTGACAGACTCGCGGGGCACCCTACCAGCCACCATTGAATCTCTGCCACTGATTTCGTCGCCAGGACGACTCCCACGCAACCCCACATAGGCAGTCGCGCGTTACTGGTGATCTCCGAACAAATCGGCGCTCCGATCCAGGGCTGAAATCTCAGGCATTCCAGAGCAGGTGTGCAGCATTTGACTGCACATCTGCTCTGTCTACGGCGCAGCATTCGACTGCACATCTGCCTCTGTCTACGGCGCAGCATTCGGGCGCGGCGGCGCGACGGGCGCGGCGGGCGCGCCGTCGTCGCTCACGGGCAGTCCGTGCCCTCGCAGCAGCGCGTGTACAGTTCATGCGAGGCTACGAGATCCTCGCGCTCGCTGAAGCCGTCGGCGACGCGCTCGTAGATTGTCGGCTCGGCGCTGCAGTTGCCGTCGACGAGCACGAGCGTGCCTTTGACGCGGCTGTTACCGACGTTCAGGGCGTCGAGCCGGCCGGCGTCCTTGTAGATGTAGCAGTACTCCCAGTCGTCATCGCCGAGGTGCTGGCCCACCACGACCTCGAGGCCGGGCACGGCCGGGTTGATGTCGACGATGCTGATGTCCGCGAAGTTGGTGAGCCGCGACGAGCCGCACGCGTAGGCCGCGCCGTCGATCGCAAGCGTGAGGTGGTTGTCCTCGCCGGCGACGGCGATCACCTCGGCGGTGCCGTCGGCATCGAGGTCCGCGCGGTACGCCTTGCCGGCGGCCAGCGTGGCCCACTCGGGCGGCAGCTTCGGGGCCGCGGCGGCCGCACCGCGGCCCCCGGCGGTCCCGGTGGTGGAGCCGGGCGTCGGCTTCGAGCCACCGCACGCAGCCGCCATGATCACGATCGCCAGCGCGCACTTCATCGAGCGCGACCGTATCACCGGATGGGCTGCACGACCGCGCGGTAGATGTCGCCCCCTCGGAGGGTGCCGCGGTCAGGGCGTCGTGTCGATGAAGTAGTAGTCGGCCGAGTACGGCGACTGGGACTCGCGCCCGAGCGTGGCCGTGGTGCAGGTGGACGCCGCCGGCGCGAGGCCGCCGCGGGTGTTCCAGCGCAAGAGGTGGGTCGACCCGGCGAGCGCGCTCGGCGTGCCGGGATCGATGGAGCGGCCGCGCACCTCGAGGAGGAGCAGCGGGATGTTGGCCGCGTTGGTGGTGTCCTGCGCGAGCAGGCGGACGGCCACGACCTCGTGGCGCGGCGCCTGGCCGGACGGCTGGAACGTGAAGTCCCAGACGGGGGCGGTGACCGGCGGCTGGCTGAGCCCGAGCGCATCGAGCTGCGCCGACGACAGGAGCGCGCCGAAGTCGCTGCGGTAGTGGTAGGCACCGACGAGCGAGCTGAACCGGGCCTTGTTGAGCGAGACGTTCTGGACGTAGGTGGAGGGCTCGAGCCCGGCGAACGGCGTCCGCAGCTTCCACTCCGTCGTGGTCGCGCCCTGCTCGCAGCGATAGATCTGGAATCCGGCGAGCGTCCTCGCGACCGCGACCACGCTCGCGCCCGCGAGCACACCGGACGCCGCCCGGATGTTCGGCGTGCTCGAGAAGCTCGGCAGCGGCGTGACGCTGGTGATGCCGTAGCCGGTCTCCTGCGCGGTCTCGGCGAGGTCCTCGGCCTCCTCCCCCGGAGCCGCATCCGGCTCGGTGACGCACGCGGCACACAGCGACGCAACAAGGGCAGCAGAGAGGGCAGCGGAGCGGACGGAGAGCGAATGTGCCGAGGCGTGGAGCGAATTGGTTTGCATGATAGTGGGCAATACGGGGACTCCCCGTGAAAGGTTTCGGAACAATCGATCTGATTTGAGATCTCGTACGTATCGCTGTGTTAGGGGGTGTCTCGCCGGGAGTCCTGGATCCGCCCTTACGAACGCCGCGCGCACCGCTCTGCGATAGCGCGTAGCCTGCCGAGATCGCTTCGATCCGGGGCGGGCACGGATCCCTCGCGGGCGCGGGCGTACGGCGATGCCTGCGAGATCACTGTGGATCTACGCCCGCGTTGGGAGCTCGCGACGAGTCGGAGCTTTGGGTACCTGTGCGGTGCAGGTAGACTGGTCGTTGGCGGTGGCGACGGACGCGGTCACCAAGGTGGCCGCGCTGGTTCCGCCGAAGCTGGTGCCGAGGAGCTCGTGGCGGCCTCGTTGCCCGCCGAGGGTGAAGCTGCTGGGAACGGGAAGTGGGTGACCTGGTAGTCGAAGTACTCGTCGCGGGAGTGCAGCGTGCCGTCGGCACGAGCCTCGTGCCGAATCTTCGCGAAAGCCGCGCGCTGGTCACGTCGCTGCCAGGCAACCGCCGCGGAGATCAGACACAGAGCCGAAAACGGGATCTGCCGTATAGACATCTTGATACCCGTTCTCCTGGCCAATTTGGATTCTGCGTACTAAGTTGTCTTGGAGCCCCACGAACGCCATGCAGGTGACCCGCTTCACGAACTTCGGTGCCCCCTGCGAGCGAGGGAGGCGATGAGCGTCCGCCGTCAACGCAGGGGCAGGGTTCCCGAGGAACCGCGGCCAGAGGTGCGCCAGCCGGGTGGGGTCCGAGCCGACCGCCCACGCATCGCGCAGACCGAAGTTGATGCCCGTCCTGTAGTGGATCTCGGCGAAGCGTCTCGGGGGTCCCGGTCATCGCCGGGTGTTCGAACCCCGCTTGTACGTCCCACCCTCCATGGTAGCCTGGCCAGAGCGATGGACGATCTGCTGCTCTACATCCGCCTCGAGGACCTCATCGTCGTCGATGATGGAGTCGCACGTGCGGTTGGGGTGGCGGACAAGAACGCCCTCGTCACGCTGATCCAGGACGCCGTCGCGCAGCGACTCATCGAGCGCTGGGCATCCGCCGGGGACCCCCTCGATCTGAGCTCTCCTCTGCAGACTCTCGCCGATCGAGCCCTGGGTGTACGTCTGACGGACGAAGGTCGAGCGAGGGTCAACGCGCTCCTGGACCTCGCGCATGCAGCCGGCCAGGACGACGACGAGCTCGATGAAGCCACGCGGCGCGCGTTCGACCAGCCCAGAGTCGATTACGCGACTCTGATGAGTGATCTTGCGAAGAACTGACTCGTGGGATCGGTCTACTCGAATCAGGTCCGAGAGGACCTGCAGCGGATCCGGCTCCGCAACTCGATGGCCTATCGGACCGCGCTGCGCGCACTATGGCGCCTCGAGCAGCTCGGTCCGGTGCCCGACGGAGGTGTGAAGCGGCCGTTACCACAGTTCGCACCGCGTGCGGTCTGTCAGTTCGTCTTCCCTCGCAGCGGCCGGACAATCCTTATCCGCTACGAGCTCGACGGCGACAGCTTCACTATCCTCACTGTCGCGGTCAGGGCGAGTCCGCGATGGTGACGAGTGGACATCGCCGCGTCGGTCAGGCGTAGCGGAAGTCGAGCAGCGGCTGCGGCCGGTACAGGCCATTGTGCGGCTCGTAGTTGAACATCTTGTATGCGATGCCCCACGGCGTCGCGGTCGGCGTGCCCTGCCCGTATTGCAGCGTCAGCGCCATCGGCGTCACCGCGCGATAGGAGGACGTCGGCGGCAGATCCTCGTTGTCGTGCCCGCCCGCCGAGAACAAGGTCAGGAGCAGCTGGTCGCCCAGGTCGTAGAACACGTCGAAGCCGCGATCGATCTGCTCGTGCCCCCGGATCATCGTCGTCAGGCCGGCGCGCTCCATGAACGCGCGGAACTGCTCGCGCCCGAACGAGAAGCGCGGATTGAGCCGCTGCTGCTCCACCGCCACGCGATCGGCCTGGACGGGATCGCTCCACATCATCTGGAACCGCAGCTCGGGGTCGTTCAGGCTCGCGAGATCGCGGTAGCGCTCGAACGTGTCCGCGCGCGGGATGCCGCCGTGCACGAGCAGCGTGCGATCGCACACGAACGACGTCGGCATGTGCTCGAACAGCAGGCGGTAGGCCTCGAGCATCTCGGGCGGCGCGTACCCCACGATCGACGCGAGCGCCTCCGCCGGGTACACGTTGCTGACGAGGTAGTTGCCGCTCCACGTCAGCCACTCGTGGTTGCCGCGCAGGAGGATCACCTGCTCGGGCATCGTGACGAACAGCTGCAGCGCCGCGCGCAAGACCCCGTCGAAGCTGAATCGGCCGCGATCGATGTAATCGCCGAGGAGCACGAGCTTGACGTCGGGATAGCGCGCGGGATCCCACTGGTGCGCCCACGCGCGCTCGATGAAGCGCGACTGGAGCAGCGCCGCCTTGAGGCAGCTGTAGCAGCCGTGCAGATCGCCGAGCACGATGAGCTCGACGGGCGCGTCCGGACGCATGACGTGGACGAACCCGTCGAGGAACCGCGCGCCGGGCGGCAGCTGCGCGACATCGGTGATGCCCGTGAGCCGGAACGCGCCGGCCTCGCGCTGCCGCTGCCACGCAAGCATCGCCTGCCGGATCAGGTGGAAGTCCCACTCGAACTGCGCCTGGCGCTCGACGGGGTGCGGCGAGTACGTCTGCTCCAGCGGATCGAGCAGCGGGTGCGACGCCGTGGCCAGCTCGAGCCAGCCGGGCGGCTCGACGAGCATCGGCGCCGCGCCGCGGCGCGCCGGGGCGACCGCCGGGGCCACCGGGGCCGCCGCCGGGGCGGGGCCGACCGCCGCCGCGAGCTCGTGGTACAGCGCGAGCGCCGCGGGCGAGACACGCCCGTCGACCTGCATGAGCGCGTGCACGAGCTCGAGGACCATCGCCTGATCGTTCCAGGGCAGCCCCTGGAACAGCGCGAGGACGTGCGCCCGCAGCCGCGGCGGCACCTGGCCGCGGAGCACCGTCACCTCCTCGTCGGCGAGCTCCGCGAGCTGCGCGGCGAGCGCGGCCTCGAGCGCGTCGGCGTGCGCCCGTCGCGCCGCGCTCTGCTGCGCGTCCGGCGCCTCCTGATCGAGCGTCCGCAGCGCCGCGTCCACGTACTGCCGCACGAACGCGCGCGAGCGCGGGTCGTACGCGCCGTCCACGTGGCCGACGCACATCAGGAGGTCGACGACGGCGCCGAACCGCTGCGTCTCCGCATCCGGCGCGGCGGCCGGCCGTGGCGGTTCATGCACCCCGATCTGGACTTCCACTGCCCCGAGTGGAACCCCGAGACCGCGCCCGTGGCAAGCCATTCAGCGCGCCGCGCCGGGCCGAGCGCCGCCGGAGGCCGCCCGCGGCGAACGGTTCAGACCACGTACGGGCCGGCGCCCGCGTCGGGGTCGGCGGCGGTCACCGGCGCCGCGGGCGGCCGCGACCTGCGGTGGAGCAGCCACTTGCACAGGCTGGCGACCCCGAGCCCGATGACCACGAAGAACTTCTTCAGCGCGAGCAGGATCGCGACGAGGATGCCGGTCTTGGCGGCCTTCGCCACCGCCACGCCCGCGCCGCCCAGGACCAGCATGCGCAGGCCCATCCCCGAGGACTTGTCGCCCTCTCGGTAGTCCTCGTACTGCGCGCCCGGCAGGAACCGGGTCGCGTCGATGATCGCCGCCGCCTCCTGCTTCGACTGCTCGATGGTCTCCGGCTCGTCGACGAGGCTCAGCGAGAGGTAGCCGCCGCGGCCGAGGACGCGCGTGAAGGAGTTGATGCCGGGCCCCTGGGCGGTGTGGCCGCGGATGCTCCACAAAAGCTGGTGCTTGGCGCGGTCGTAGCGCGGCGGCTCGCTCCAGCCATCGATGACGAGCTCGGCGAGCCCGAGCTCTCGGCGCCGGGCGTTCTGCTGCGCCGTGCCTTCGCGGAACGACGCGAGCAGCGACTCCGGCTCGAGCTCGCCGGCATCGGCGTCGCTGACGTAGCCGATGGGCTCGTGCTCGATCACGAGGACCCAGCGCCGATCGGTGCGCATCACGACGCCGAGCACGCCCTCGCTGTGATTGCCGGCCGCCTCGAGCAGCGCGCGCGCAGCCGTGCGCTCGTAGAGCACGGCCCCCGCCGGTAGATCGAGCTCGACCCCGTCGCCGAGATCGATCCGCCGCGGGCCCGCGACGTGCGGCACCTCGTGTCCGGTGGCCCCCGCGTCGGCCGCGCGCGCGGGCGCCGCAGCGACCGCCGCCAGCACCAGCACCACTCCCATCGTCAACGCCGTCGCACGCACCATCGCACTCACCATCGCACTCCCTCAGAGCTGTGTTGACGCGCCAGGAGAACACGCGGCCCGCGAGATCTCCAGATGATCTCGAGGAGAATCGGCGGTCGCAGGTCAGCAGATCGCTGCGCTCGGGCAGTCTCGCGATCGGCGCAGTATGCGAGCGCACAGCTCGCGCCAGCGGTGACGCTACGAAGCCTTCCGACCCGGCGCGGAGGCATGCCTCACGCGAGCTCGCGATCCGCGATCGCGATCCGCGGCGTGTGCGCCGGTAGCTCGCGCGCGAGCCAGGCGGTGGCGAGCTCGCAGGCCTCGTGCGCGCGGTCTTGCGCGACGGTGATGCGGTGCTGCCAGGCGTCCGCGGCGCGATCGAAGCGGCCCCAGGGGCGGACCGGGGGCGGGCGCGGGGGCGGGGCGATGACGCGCTCGAGCTCGAGCAGGAGGCCGCGGAACCGGCCGTCATAGCGGCCGCGCTGGGACTCATCGGTGCCGGTCACGACGAGCGTCGCGCCGGGCGGCGGATCGGCGGCGAGATCGATCGCGGCGCGCTGGGCGGCGGCCGCGTCGTCGGGCGCGCCGCTGGCGGCCCGCGCGGCGCGGCGGACCTCGTCGAACCAGATGGCCGCGGTCCCGGACGTGAGCCCGCGCGCCGCGTTGCGCGACGGCGGCGCGGGCGCGGCGAGCCAGAGCGGCGCTGGATCGTCGTCGCGGATGGCATCGAGGCCGATCCGCGCGCCGGGCTCGAGCGCGCCGAGCCAGCGAAACCACGCCGGCAGCACGCGGCCCGCGGGCGCCGCGCACAGCGCCTCGTCGTGGACGAGCGGGATCGCGAGCAGGAGCGCCCACCCGAAGCTCCCGAAGAAGCCGAGCCCGTTCGCCGCGATCGCGCGCGCGACGGCGAACCGCCGGACGGCGGGCCAGGCCGCGAGGAACGCGGCGTGCCGGCCGTGGTGCCGCAGGTGCTCGGCGAGCAGCGCACAGTCGCGCGGGCCCGCGACGAGGCCGCGCGTCCGATCGTCGGCGGGCGCGCCCGGCGGGACGAGCATCAGATCGACGGCGGTGCCGCCGATCGCCCCGCGGAGCCGCGGCGGATCGGTCTCGAGCGCGCGCAGGCCGAGCGCGCGCGCGAGCGGCGGCGCGAGCTCGGCGGGCGCGCGCACGAGGAGGTCGAGATCGGCCGCGGCCCCCGGCGCGTAGACGGAGGAGCCGAACGCCTCGATCTCGAGGTCGGGCTGGCCGGCGGCCGCGCGCAGCTGCTCGATCACGCGCGCCGTCGCCGGGAGCTCCGGGGGCGACGGGGGAAGCGGCGGTGGTGGCGGCGGCGGCGGCGCGACGGCGCGCGACGAGCGCCGGCCGAGCGCGGCTTCGTGCACCGGCTCGAAGCGGCTGAAGATCTCGCGCAGGATCGTCACGCGATCGACGCGCCAGCGCTGCGGGGCGAGCTGGGGCCGCGCGCGAACGCCGTCGAGTCGTGCGATCGTGAGGTGCGGGCGGAACTCGCGCACCTCGCCGTGCAGCGACCGGAACGGGCGCACGAGCGTCTCGCGCAGCTGCCCGGCCGCGCGCGCCGAGCGCCGCTCGGGGAGCATCACGATCGTCACGCCGCGCGCGTCGATCGCGTCGACGCGGGAGAGGACGAGCTCGAACGGGGAGATCTCGGCGGCGAGATCGTCGATCACGCGCGCGGCGCGATCGAGCCAGCCCTCGTCGACGAACGGGTGGCACAGGGTCACGTGCGGCGGCCAGCGCGGGAACCCGCGGTCGTCGCGGCAGCGGACGCGCTGGAGCGGGCCCCACGCGTCGAGCGGCGGGACGAGCG
Organism: Kofleriaceae bacterium; assembly: GCA_035558535.1. Lineage (GTDB taxonomy): Bacteria > Myxococcota_A > Polyangia > Haliangiales > Haliangiaceae > JABFXX01. Next base: position 23,034 of record DATMCI010000386.1, on the reverse strand, counting down.
CGAGCGCGGTCCTGCGGCTCGGGGGCGCGAGCGCCACGTCGGCGAGCGCCGGCGCGGCGAGCGCCAGATCGACGCGGAGCCCGAAGTGATCCGAGGGCGGCAGGCCGCTCGGGCCCGGCTCGATCCCGAACAGCTCGACGGCGGTGGGCGCAAGCGACGGGCCGATCGCGAGGATCCGGTCGTAGCGCGCGCTCCGCCCGCGGACTGACATCCGCGCCGCCAGCGTGTTGCGCTCGACGTCGAACGTGAAGCCGGGCTCGCCGGCCCGGAGCGCGTCCCACGCGTCGACCGCGCCGAGCGCCGCGACGTGGGCGGCCAGGTCCTCGGGGTCGGCGTTGAAGTCGCCAGCGACGATCCAGCCATCGCGGCGGGTGGCCTGGACGTGGCCGCCGATCGCGGCGAGCTGCGCGTGCCGCAGTGCCGCGGCGCCGTCTGTGCGGTTGCTGGTCAGGTGCAGCACGGCCACGCCGAGCGCGCGCTCGCCGGCCTCGACGGTCGCCACGAGCACCGCGCGCCGGGAGAGCGCCGCGACCTGGGCCTCGCGGATCGGGTACCGCGAGAGCAGCGCCTGCCCGAACGGCGCCAGGGAGCGCGCCCCGGGGCCGTGGCTCACGGCGTAGCGCTGGCGGATCCACGGCTGCGCCAGCGCCAGCTCCCAGCTCCGCGGCGTCACCTCGACGAGCGCGATCAGATCCGCGTCGAGCGCGGCGAGCCGATCGAGCGCGTCCTGCCACCGCCGCTCGCTGTCGAGCACCGCGGCGTCGTGGCGATCATGGAGCAGGTTCCACGTCGCCACGCGGAGCGCCACGGGCGGCGGCGGCGGCTCGATCGGGCCGGGGATCCACCGCTGCGCGCGCGCGTCGAAGCGGTGCGGGGCCTCCGGCGCGCCGTCGAGCGCGCGCGCCGGCTCACCCGCGGGCGCGGCGGCGGGCTCGCGCGCGGCCGCGCGGGCGGCGAGCTCGTCGAGCCGATCGATCCGCTGCGGCCGGCTCCACGCGAGCTCGTCGTCGACCCACAGCTCGACGATGCGATGCCACGGCACCGCGTTCGTGTCGAGCTCGAGGAACGGCAGCCGCTGCGTGCCCGACGGCCGCAGGCTGATCACGACGTGGCAGCGGCGCACGTCGAAGCGCGGATCCCAGCGCAGTCGGTGATAGGCATCTTGCTCGGTCGGGAACACGGCGCCCTACTCGTTCAGCTTGTCGCGCTCCTGCAGCGTCGCGATCGCGATCAGGATCGGTAGCGCCGGGAGATCAGCCGCTTTGGGATGCGAGGGCATCGCGGATCCTGACGATCATCTGTGCCATCCGGGAGATCGATCTCAGTCGATCCCACGGCGACTGCTGGAGCGTGAGCACGATCAGCGTCCGGTCCACGTCGTCGATCGCCGCGCGAACCTCTGGGTCGAGGGCCGCGATGAGCGCGTCGAGCGTAGGCGCCTCCGTCGGCGGAGCGTCCGGCACCTGGCCTGCCATGGTGCTTTCTACCACGGCGCCGCGCGAGCCTGGGCGTGGCCTCAGCCCCCGCGCGCGAGCTCGGCGTGCAGCTCGGCCGGCAGGTTCCCGTAGAACTCGATGTCCTCCGGGCCGTGCGCCTGCACGGTCTGGTAGTGCGGGTGGTACCCGGTGGCCACGAGGCCGAACGGCGCGAACGTGCTCGTCAGCGCCAGCGCCCGCTCGCGCGGATAGCAGATGAGGAGCGGCTGCGCGTAGTCGCCGCGGGCCAGCGTGCGGATCGCGGTGAACAGCTGCGACGGGCTCACCTTCTCGAACGGCGGATCGCAGAGGATCAGCCCGAACGCCTCGTCGAGGGCGCGCGGCCGGTACAGGTCGTAGCGCAAGTAGCCGGGCGTCGCCGCGAAGCGCTCGTCGATCTCGAGCACGCGGGCGCTCACCTTGCGCTCGCCGAGCAAGACGCCCACCATCGGCGCGCACAGGCAGCACGGGCGCTCGAACCGGGCCGCGAACGCGGCGAGGTGCGCCGCGGTCGCGGGGACGAAGAAGTACTGCTCGTGCTCGTGTCGTTCGTGCATCGCTGGCCGGTCGCGCGAGCATAGCGCGAGCCAGCGTGACGCCGAGTGGAGGCCGGTCCGTGCCGAGTGATAGATTGCGTCGACCGATCACCACACGAGTGTTGCGACGTAACCTCTCGTCACTCGTTACGTTTGTTGCTGCCGTCTGAACGAGTCATGTACGCCCACGCCAGGGAGCGCCGACCATGAAGCAGCGAGGCTGGCAGCTCGCGGTCAAGCGCGCGATCGATCGCCTCGCTGGCACGGCGGGCCTCGTCGCGGCGAGCCCGGTGCTCGCCGCGACGGCGCTCGCGATCCGCGCCACGATGGGCGCGCCGGTCCTGTTCACGCAGCCGCGCACGGGCTACCGCGGCCGCCCGTTCGACGTGATCAAGTTCCGCACGATGCGCGACGCGATCGGCCCCGACGGGCGCCCGCTCCCCGACATGCAGCGCCTGACGCGGCTCGGCCGCTTCCTGCGCTCGACGAGCCTCGACGAGCTGCCGCAGCTCGTCAACGTGCTGCGCGGCGAGGTCAGCCTCGTCGGGCCGCGCCCGCTGATGCACAAGTACGCGCCGCTCTACACGCCCGAGCAGCGCCGCCGCTTCGAGGTCCTCCCCGGGATCACGGGCTGGGCGCAGATCAACGGCCGCAACGCGCAGGACTGGCCGACGAAGTTTCGGCTCGACGTCTGGTACGTCGATCACTGGAGCCTGTGGCTCGATCTGAAGATCCTCGGGCTGACCGCGATCCGCGTCCTGCAGCGCACCGGCGTGTCGAGCTCGGCGACCGAGACGATGCCGGAGTTCCGCGGCGAGGCGTAGCGGCGGCGTAGCGGCGCCCTAGCGACGATAAAACGCGGCGATCTGCTCGACGACGTAGCCGGGCGCGGCGGCCGGCAGCTCCGGGTGGATCGGCAGCGCGAGCACCTCGGACACGGCGCGCTCGGCGATGGGCAGAGAGCCGGCGCGGTAGCCGAGGTCGGCGAAGCAGGGCTGCAGGTGCAGCGGCGCCGGGTAGTAGATCTCGGTGCCGACGCCGGCCGCCGCCAGGTGCGCGCGCAGGGCGTCGCGCCGCGGCGCGCGGATCACGAACTGATGGTAGACGTGCGCGGGGTGCGGCGGCGGCAGGCGCAGCTCCGGCGGCACGAGCGCCGCAGCGAAGCACGCGCGGTAGGCAGCGGCGTGCGCGCGCCGCGCCGCGGTCCACGCCGGGAGGCGCGGCAGCTTCGCGCGCAGCACCGCCGCCTGCAGCGCGTCGATCCGGAAGTTGCCGCCGATCGCGTGGTGCTGGTACTTCGGCCGCGCGCCGTGCGCGCGGAGGAGCGCGATCCGATCGGCGAGCGCCGCGTCGTTCGTGAGGACACCGCCCGCGTCGCCGAGCGCGCCGAGGTTCTTCGTCGGGAAGAACGACAGCGCCGCTGCGATGCCGGCGGGCGGGCCGCTCCCGATCGCCTGCGCGGCGTCCTCGACGATCGGACACGGCACGTCCGGCAGCGCGGCGGGGCGGCCGAACAGGTGCACGGGCACGACGGCGCGCGTGCGCGGCCCGGTGGCCGCCGCCGCGAGGCGCGGATCGAGCGCGAGCGCGTCGTCGTCGACGTCGGCGAACACGACGCGCGCGCCGAGGCGCGCCGCCGAGCCGGCCGTCGCGAAGAACGTGAGCGGCGTCGTCACGACCTCGTCACCGGGCCCGATGCCGAGCGCGAGGAAGATGACGTGCAGGGCGTCGGTGCCAGAGCTCGTGCCGAGCGCGTGGCGCGCGCCGGTGGCGGCGGCGAGCTCGCGCTCGAGCGCGGCGACCTCGGGGCCGCCGACCAGGACGCCGCTGTCGAGCACGCGCGCGATCGCGCGATCGATGTCGGCGCGCACCGCCGCGAGCTCCGCCGCCATGTCGAAGAGCGGGACGATCACGTGGCGCCAGCGAGGAGCTCGTCCAGGTGCGCGCGCGACGAGAACGTGACCACGGCCGTCGCGACGCCGGGCTCGGCGAGGACCTCGCGCACGCACGCCGCGGCCGTCGATCCGACCGTCGCACCGATCGTCGCCCCGGCTTCGAGCGCGCGCCCCGCCGCGAGCGGCCGGATCGCGACGATCCCCATGCCGGCGCGCGCGGCCGCGCGGATCTGCGGCAGCAGCTCGCGCTCGACCGGGTTCAGGTACACGGCGAGCCCCTCGCAGAGCGGCGCGCGATCGCCGCCGCCAGCGCCGCCAGCGATCACCAGGTCCGCGAACGCCGCCGTGTACGGGAACGGCGCGACCGCGCCGAGCTTGCCCTTGCCGCGCAGCGCGGCGAACGCGGCGCGGATCGCCGGCAGCTCGCGCGCGAACGCGGCGAGCCGGCCGGGCTCGTCCGTAAGGTCGCCGCGCCACATCCACTGCACGACGTCGAGCCGCTCGGCGCCGAGCTGCCCGAGGTACGCGTCGACCCGCGCCTCGAGGCGCGCCGCGTCGAATCCGGCCTCGCCGAAGTGCGGATCGGCGAGCTTCACGATGTGCTGCACCGCCAAGCCCCGCAGCCGCGGCAGGAGCCCGCAGAACCGCGGGAAGCTCTCGTACTCCGACGACGAGTGGAGCGTCGTCACGCCGCGCTCGATCGCCTCGCGGAGGAGCGCCTCCCACGCGGCGTCGTCCTGCGCGCGCTCGTGGATCCGCATCGAGCCGAACGCGAGCGGGCTCACCCGCACGGCGTCCACAACGCCTACAACGCCCACCGCGCCCACGGCGCGCGGCGCGATCACGGCGCGCCGCCCGGGAACACGTCGACGTCGACGGCGCACTTCCACAGGAAGCGCTCCCCGGCGGCGCTCGCGACGAACGCGTTGCGGCCGTGCAACAGCCGATCATCCCGCCACACGACCGCGTCGCCGGGCGCGAGCTTCACCGGGACGATCGCCGCGCGCACCGCCTCGGACGCCTGCAGATATGCGAACAGCTCCTCGCGCAGCTCGGCCGCGCGATCGCCGCAGTCGCCCGCGACGCAGTAATAGTTCCAGTTGAGCCGGAGCGTGCCGACACTCCCACGGCCGCGGCTGATCACGGGCAGCGCGCGGCGATCGCCGGAGCGCGCGTGCGGCATCACGACGGTCTCGAGCGCCTCGAGCAGCGCCGGGCGCTCGCGGCGCAGCGCGTCCACCAGCGCCTCGGCCGTCAGGAACACCGTCTCGCCACCCTCGGCGGCGCTGGCGACGCAGCACATGAGCGTCGCGTTCGGGAACGACGGGATGTACGAGCCGTCGGTGTGCAGGGGCTGCGCGTTCGGCGAGTGGCGGTACGCGTCGGGGAACGCGGGATCGTAGCGGACCTCCATCCACAGCCCGCCGGTGCGCTGGACGCTGCGATCGCCCGCGCGCACGTCCTCGGCGAGGTAGTGCGGCGTCCCGATCTGCGGCAGGAGCGCGTCGTACGCCGCGCGCACGTCGGGGAGCGGCGATCGGGGGTCGGGGTGCACCACGACCACGAGCGACTCGCGCCACGCGCGGCGGAGCGCCTGGGCCGACTCGTCGAGCCGCGCCAGATCGAATGTCACGTGGGTGAGCACGAGGGCCTCGCCCTCGACGCTACGCCGCGCGCACCCAGCCGGCAAGCCGCGCGCGCCGGCAAGCCCGCCGTGGCCGCCGCGCGCGTTGCGCTGGCGCAGCCGCCGCGTAAGATCGCGCCGTTGCCGTACCGCATCGCCCATATCGCGGCCTCCGATGCGGCGCTCGCGCTGCTCCTCGGGAACCAGCTCGAGCACTTCCGGAAGGCGGGGTACGAGGTCGCCGGCATCGCGGCGCGCAGCGCGCACGCCGCGGAGCTCGACGCTGCCGGCGTCGAGTTCTTCGAGCTGCCGGTCAAGCGCACGCTCGATCCGCTCGGCGATCTGCGCGCGCTGATCCGGCTGTACCGCCTCCTGCGCCGCGAGCGGTTCGACATCATCCACACGCACACGCCGAAGGGCGGCCTGCTCGGCCAGTACGCCGCGCTCCTCGCGCGCGTCCCGCTGCGCGTCCACACGATCCACGGCCTGTACTTCCCCGGCTCCATGCGGCCGAGCCGGCGCTGGATCTACGTCTGGCTCGAGCGCATCACGCTCGCGTTCTCCCACCACAACTTCTCGCAGAACCCCGAGGACGTCCCGGTCGCGATCGCCGAGCGGATCTCGGCGCCCGACCGGATCGAGCAGATCGGCAACGGGATCTCGATGCGCCGCTTCGATCCGGCGCGCATCTCCGCCGACGAGCGGCGCCGCACGCGCGCCGAGCTTGGCCTCGCGGACGGGCAGCTGCTCGTCGGGATGGTCGCGCGCCTCGTCGCCGAGAAGGGCTACGAGGAGGCGTTCCGCGCGGCGCGCCTCTTGAAGGACCGCGTCCCGAACGCGCGGTTCGCGTTCGTCGGCTGGTTCGAGGACAAGCCCGACGCGATCACGCCGGACGCGCTCGCGCGCCACGGGATCGCCGACGTCGCGCAGCTGCTCGGCCACCGCCGCGACGTCGAGCGGCTGTACGCCGCGATGGACGTGTTCATGCTGCCGTCGCACCGCGAGGGCTTCCCGCGCGCCCTGATGGAGGCGGCGGCGATGGGGCTCGCGTGCGTCGCGACCGACGTGCGCGGCTGCCGGCAGTGCGTCGAGCACGAGGTCACCGGCCTGCTCGTGCCGGTGCGCGATCCCGCGGCGCTCGCGGCCGCGCTCGAGCGGCTCCTCCGCTCGCCCGCGGAGCGCGCGCGGATGGGCGCCGCGGGCCGGCAGAAGGCGCTGCGCGAGTTCGACGAGACGCGCATCATCGCCGCGATCCTGGCCGCGTACCGCCGGCTCGCCGCGCGCCGCGGGCTGGTGACCCGCCGCCGCCCGGCCCCCGGCCCGCGGTGACGCGCCGCGGGCCGCTCACTCCACCACGATCGGGAACACCTGGCTCGCGGCCGCGTTCACCGCGGCCCACGGGCGCGCGCACCGCGTGCAGGCGAGGCCCTCGAGGACGGGCGCCGGCGGGAGCCGGCTGCCCGGCGTGCCGTCGAACAAGACGCCGTAGCGCGCCGCGCGCGCCTCGACGTTCGCGAGCGTGAGGCCCTCGATCGCGCGCTCGTTCGTGGCCACGACCCACACGGCGCTGGCGAGCTCGGTGTCCGTCGACTCGATCACGACGTCGCGCAGCGCGACGCCCCGGATGTCGCGCGCCGACGGCCGGAGCTTGATGCCGTGGCGCCCCTCCGCCGCCTCGGACACCCGGAGCCGCAGGCCGCGCAGCGACAGCTCCTGCACGCTCTCGAACGCGGCCAGAAACGGCGCCCGGCCGCCTGGATCGACGCGCGACACCCACGCGCCGCCCAGGACGCGCATCCCCGTCGTGTACGTGTCGATCCCGTGCAGCACGAGCACGAGCGGGCCCGGCGCCGCGCCGGTGTCGCGCACGATGTCGACGCCCTCGAGGACGAGGTCCCGGTTGTGGTGGAACACGTAGAGCAGCGGATCGGAGAAGCCGGCCATCGGCCCGCGCCCCGACGCGTAGAGCGTCACGTTCCGGAGCGCGAGCGACTCGGTGTCGATGATGTTGATCTGCCCCTCGAGCACGACCAGGTCGCGCAGCGTGCTGCGGGTGAGCGGCGTGACCTGCCGCGCGCCGTCCTCGTAGCCGCCGATCGAGATCGCGTGCGCCGTCTGGCCGAGCGTGTTGTCGACGACGCCGTCGTGGATGTGGAGCCGGTCCATCACCGCGGCCGTCGTCGGCTCCATGTCGATCGGCGAGTTCTTCACGCCGCCGATGTAGAAGTCGCTGATCTCGACGTTGCGGAACCCGCGCTGCAGCGAGACGCCGCTGCGCGCGCCGCGGCTCGGCGCCTGCGGCTGGCCGTCGACCTGCATCGTGAAGTCGTGCGCGCGGACGTTCTCGACGTAGTACGGCGCCGAGCCGGCGATGCGCAGCGCGTCGCCGATGCACGGGCCGAAGTGGACGTTGTCGATCTCGACGTCGCCGGTCACCGCCCGCTGCGCGTTGACCTGGATCAGGTGGTCCTGCTGCGTCGGCGAGGGGTTGGCGATCGTCCCCTGGTAGATCCGGAAGTCGCGCAGCGTGATCCGCCGCGCGCCGTCGACGATCTCGATCCCGAGCCACAGGCCGCCCGTGGCGTCGCCTTGCAGCACGAGCTCCGACGTGCGATCCGGATCGCCGCGCAGCACGAGATCGGTCGTGCCCGGGCCCGCGAAGCGCAGCGACGTGTAGCGCGGGCCGCGATCGAGGTAGATCGCGCCCGGCGGCAGGACGAGCTGCACGCCGCCGCCCGCGTGCTCGTCGATCGCGCGCTGGATCGCGAGCCGGTTCGCGGTCGCCCGCGCCGGATCGCCGGCGACCACGCCGTAGCCCGCGAGCGCGATCGCCGGCTCGGCCGGGCCGCGCAGCGAGACGGAGCCCTTCGCGCCGCACGCGCCGCACGCGCCGCACGCGGCCGCCGCCACCGCAGCCGCCGCGGCCGCGATCGCGAGCAGCCGGGGCGGCCGACTCACGGCAGGCCGTCGAACAGGACCGCGAACGAGCCGTCGAACAGGGTCGCGTTGTCGTTCGGCGACGCCCAGCAGAGATCGGGGAGGCTGTCGCCGTTCGTGTCGCCGATCCACCGCCCCTGCCCCGCGGGGCCGCGCGTCCGCGCCTGGAGCAAGAACTTGGAGGACGGGCCGAGGATCGCCGCGTTCGCGCTCGCGACCGTCGTGATGCCGGTCGGGATCGAGCCGCCGAACCACACGTGCAGGCGCGCCGCGCCGCCGGTGGGCGAGGCCGCGCCGATCAGGAGATCGCCCAGCCCGTCGCCGTCGATGTCGTCGCTGTCGATGTCGGTGCCGTTGCCCAGCCGATCGTCGTGCGCGATGAGGACCGCGCCGAGGCGCATGCCCGAGCTGCCGTCGATCCGCGTCACCACGACGCCGACGTCGGTCGTCTTCGCGACGCCGGAGATGTTGCCCGTGTTGTCGCCGTCGATGATCAGCACCTGGCCGCCACCGTTCAGGTGGCGGAACGCCGAGATCACCACCTCGGGCGAGCCGTCGCCGTTGAGATCGCTGACCGACACCGCCTGCGCGCCGAGCTCGGTGAACTGGTACGGCGAGACGAGCTCGATCCGCACGTCGCGACCGATCTTGAACGGCCGCAGCGACAGGCCCGACGCCCCCGGGCGCGTGCCGTCGCCGCGCACGATGTACACGCGGTCCGTCGTGCTCGTGTCGTCCTCGTAGCCGACCACCAGATCGTCGTCGGGATCGAGCAGGCCGCGCGTCGGGCCGACCGAGTGGAGGTACGTCCCGAACGCGCGGTTCGGCTGCGCGAGCGGATCCGGCATGTACTCGACGACCGCGGTGCCCAGGCCGAGCGGATCGATGTCCGACAGCTCGACGCTGGCGGTGACCGTGCCGCCGTAGAAGATGACGATGCCGCCGGTGCCGCCGCCGCCCTTGGCCGCGGACGCCACGATGTCGCGCGTGCCGTCGCCGTCGAGGTCGGCGCCCGCCACCGCGGTGCCGAGGGCGGCGCCCGCGAACCACCCCGGCGCCGTCGAGCTCACGCCGAGCTGCAGGAGCGCGCTCTCCGCGAGGACCGTGCCGGTCGGGAAGCCCGAGCCGCCCCTGAAGACGTAGACGCGACCCGCGCCGCCGTCGGCTCCTGGCGCGCCGATCACGAGGTCGTCGCGGTTGGAGACGTTCCACCGCACGGTGGTGAGGCTGGCGCCGACGCGCTCACCCACCATGGTGCCGAGGATCGAGACCGACGGCAGAGACGGCAGGCCGCCCGGGCCGCCGAAATAGACGTAGACGGCGCCGACGCTCAGGACGCCGGTGCTCGAGTCCTGCGTCGGCGCCGCGATCGCCAGATCGTCGTACTCGTCGAAGTTGAACTTGCCGTGCGCGATCGCCGAGCCCATCGCCAGGCTGCCCTGCCCCACGTTCGGGCCGGAGAGCGGGCCGAGCTGCTGGAATGCCGACGTGAGTGGGCCGACGATCACCGGGGCCGAGCGGTTGCCGGCGAAGTCGTAGCTCGCGGCGCCGATCCAGTACGAGGTCCCGAGCCGCGCCGGGAACACCTCCGCCGTCTCGATCGCGCCCGGCACCCGCGGCACGCCCATCAGGATCTCCGTGCCCTCCGTGTCGAAGCCTGCCTCGGTGAGCGGCGTGGTCGACATCTTGACGAGGTACCTGGCGACCGACACGCCGTTGTCCGAGGGCGACGACCACGTCATCCCGACACGCTGCCGGTTCGGGACGAGCGGGGCGACCCCGGGGATCAGCGGCGGCGGCGTGAGATCGACGACCAGCGGGAGCTGCGCGCCGCCGTACGAGAGGCCCTTCGTCGCGCTGACGGTCACGTCGTGCGGCGCCTCGGGGAGCGTGAGCGAGAGGCACCAGCGCGTGCCGGTCACGGTCGCGGGCTGCAGCGGCCCGCCGTCGACGCGCACCGCCACCGCCGCCGTCGGGTCCCCGACGATGCCGCACAGCGGGAACGTGAGCGTGTTGCCGGCGACCGTGCCGTCCTTCTGCCCGAGCACGCCGTCCGAGGCCGGCGGATCGACGGTGAGCGTGATGTTCGTGTGCGCGATCGTGCACGACTGGCTCTTGCCGCGGTTGCCGTGCCGATCGGTCGCCACGCCGGTGAGCACGTTGAGGCCGGGCGCGATGGTGACCACCAGGTCGCCGGTGACCGGCGTCGACACGAGCCCGCCGGTGTTCGACAGCTCGAGCATCGGCATCATCGCGTCCATCGGGTTCGCGGCGGTCACTCGCACCTTGATCTGCATGCCGGGGGTGTTCGGGTCGACGTCGGCCGTCGGCGCCACCTGCCCGCCGCACGCGACCACCGGATCGAAGACCGCGACGTTCATCGCCGGCCCCAGATCGTCGAACGCGATCATCGCCGTCGCCTGCGACGCCACGCCCTGGGACGTCGACACGTGGAACGTGCACGTCGACCGCACCTCGCACGGCGAGCCGTCGCAGAGATCCGCGCGCAGCGTGAGCCGGCCGTCCGCCGGCACCACGCCCTGGGGCGCTCCCCCGCCGCACGTCGACGTCACCATCCGGCCGGCGCACGCAGTGTCCACGGCCAGCTGGATGTCGACCTGCGAGCCGGCCGCCGCCGGGTTGGCGTCCGCCGTCACCGTCGTGGTCGGCGAGACGACCGCGATCGAGCAGCTCGGGCCGCCTGCCACGTCGAGCTCGACCGCGTCCTCGGCGCTGCCGCAACCGCTGCGGCCGACCGCGCGCAGCCGCGCGCGGGGCCCCGGCACGGTCACGCTGGCGAACACCGTCTCGGCCCCGTCACCGACCGGGAGCTCGTAGGTCGCCACCTCCGTGCCCGCGCCGTCGAGCACCTTCAGCTCGATCTGGTCGGTGGGCAGGAGCGTGCTGCGCACGTGCACGTCGGTCTGGACGCCCGGTGCGGCCAGATCCACGTCGGTCATGATCGCCGACGTGGGCGTCTGGATCACGATCAATGGGTTCGCGTCGCACAGGACTGCGTCGTCGCAGCCCGTCGCGATGAGCCCGATCAGCAAGATGGAAAGCCTCAGGCCCGCCGAGGTCGTGGTCGCCCCCATTCCGGCGTTAGTGTAGAGGAGGCTTGGCGTAGGCTGAAATAGATCGATGCCGCAGGATCGTGCGCACGTCACATCAGGTGGATCGCCGATTCTCGGATCCTGCATGGGCGCTGACGCTCACCATGAACGCTGGCGCGTCTGCTTGCACTAACGCAAGCACCAGGCGTCCTCCCGCTTCGTACCGCTTCCTCCCGCTGAAGGCTCCCCCTTTCGTTGACCCACCGGTAGCTCCGCCGATATAAGGATCGTCCCGATCCTTGGACCCCCGCCGGGCCTAACCGCCGATGGCGCCTAGGATTCTCGCATGACTCGACTGCACGTCACCCTCGGCGCCCTGCTCGCGATGGCCGGGTCCGCGTCGGCCCAGGCCGTCGCGACCTTCGACCCGAGCGATGCCGTGGCGCCGGTCTCGGTCGTCGAGGGGCCCGGCGTGAAGATCGGCGAGGGGACCGTCCTCCACCCGATCTTCGGCGCCGAGACCGGCTTCATCTCGAACGTCTTCTATGAGGATCAGGACGAAAACCCAGCCGGCGTCCTGCGGCTCCTCGCCCAGATCGGCGCCGGCTCCCTGCCGCTGTCCCGCCTGACGTCCCCGGGGATGCTCACGCTGGACGAGGCCGGCGACCCGCAGACGTCGGCCCAGAGCGCGGGCAACCTCCAGTACCGCGCCGACGCCCGGCTGTCGTACGACCTGCTCCTGTCGAACAACGAGCGCACCACCCGCGCCGGTGCCGGTGGGCTCGGCGCGGGCGGCACGCTGCGCATGCTCGTGAACCCGCTGCGCACCTGGTCGTTTGGCTTCGCCGAGGAGGTCCGCCGGCTGATCCGGTCGGCGAACTTCGAGACCGACGCCGACACGAACCGGATCATCAACGACGTCAAGCTGCGCCTGTTCTTCCAGCCGCAGGGCCGCACGCTGGGCGGCTTCCTCCGCTACGACAACACGATCGATTACTTCGAGCGCGATCGGCAGCGGTTCTCGAACCGCATCCAGCACACGTTCGGCGCCCGCGTCATGTGGCGGCTGCTCCCGATGACGCGGATCTACGCCGACGCCTCGATCGGCATCTTCGGCCCGCTCGGCGGCGACAGCGTGAAGGCGTCGTCGTACCCGTTCGTCGGCGTCGCCGGCCTCCAGACGCTGCTCTCGTTGAACCTGACCGTCTCGCTGCAGGGCGGCTACACGTACAGCCCCTACAGCATGGGCCCGAGCTACTCGGCGCCCGTCGTCGGCGCCGAGATCGGCTACCGCTACTCGCCGCTCGGCCGCGTCACCGCGATGTACCAGTACATGCACCAGGACTCGGTCAACGCGAACTTCTTCCGCGACCACGTGGTGCGGCTGTGGCTCCAGCAGATGTACGTGCCGTTCGCGCTCACCCTCCAGCCCGAGCTGCACCTCCGCAAGTACCAGGGCATCACGATCGTCGACGGCCCCGCGACGCGCGACGACGTCATCTTCTCGATGGCCGCCGGCGTGCACTACAACTTCCGCAACTGGATCGCCGGCACGCTCGGCTACAACCTCGGCATCGTGCGGACCGACTACCGCTACAGGGTGCCCATGTCCGACGGGCGCGTCGTCGAGGACGATCCGAGCTACATCCGCCACGAGCTGGTCCTCGGCGTGCGCGTCGCGATGTAGATGATCCGCGTCGCGGTCTTCGGCGCTGGCGCGTGGGGCATAAACCACGTGCGCGTCCTCGCGAGCGAGCCCGGGTGCACGCTCGCGGGCGTCGCCGATCCGGACCCGCGGGCGCGGGAGCGCGCCGCGGCCATCGCCCCCGGCGTCCCGTGCGTCGCCGATCCCGACCTCTTGCTCGCGCGCCCCGATGTCGACGCGGTCGTGCTCGCGACGCCCGCGCCGACGCACGCGTCCCTCGCGATCGCGGCGTTCCAGCGCGGCAAGCACGTCCTCGTCGAGAAGCCGCTCGCGCTCGAGCTGGGCGACGCCGTGCGCGTCGCGGAGGCCGGCGCGCGGAGCGGGCGCGTCGGCATGGTCGGCCACGTGATGCTCTACCACCCGGCCGTCGTCAAGCTGCGCGCGATGCTCGCCTCGGGCTCGCTCGGCGCGCTGCACTACCTGTTCAGCACGCGCGTCAACCTCGGCCGGCTGCGCCAGGACGAGAGCGCGCTGTGGAGCTTCGGGCCGCACGACCTGTCGATGATCGACTTCCTGCTCGAGCAAGTGCCCGAGAGCGTCGCCGCGCGCGGCCAGAGCGTCCTGCAGCGCGGGATCGAGGACGTCGTGTTCCTGACCCTGCGCTTTGGGACCGGGCAGATGGCGCACGTGCACCTGTCGTGGCTGAACCCGCGCAAGGAGCGCCGGCTGACGCTCGTCTGCTCGCAGAAGATGGTCGAGTTCGACGACGTCACCCAGGACAAGCTGCGGATCTACGACCGCGGCTACGACCCGCCCCCCGAGTTCTCCGACTTCGCGAAGTACCTGACCCTGCGCGATGGCGACGTGTTCATCCCGAAGGTCCCGATGGACGAGCCGCTGCGGCTCGAGCTCCGCCACTTCCTCGACTGCATCGCCGCGAGATCACAGCCGGTTTCGGACCTCGCCCACGGCGTGCGCGTGATCTCCGTGCTCGCCGCGGCGCAGCGGTCGCTCGCACAAGATGGCGTGCCGGTGCGGGTTCAGCCAAACATGGCGACAATGAACCCCGCCGAGCGCCCGGGCGACTAACCCAGGCTGCCAGCCGTCAGAGAGCCACGCCTTGGAGCCGGACCGCACCCCCACCGACGACACCGAGCAGCTCCTGCAGCTCGACTTCGGGCGCTACTTCAGCGCGCTCCGCAAGTACGCGTGGCTCCTGATCGCGCTCGTCGCGCTCGCCGTCACCGGCACCATCGTCTACACGAGCCGCCTGCCGAAGATCTTCGAGGCCCGCGCGTCGGTGCAGATCGAGCCGCGGCTCCCCGATCTGCTCGGCCAGGGCCAGGAGATCCTCGCCGGCGGCGGCATGGGCGGCACCACCGACTATTACAAGCAGCAGAGGCAGGTGCTCGGCAGCTACAAGCTGATCCGGCAGACCGTCGAGCAGCACCAGCTGCACCAGAAGCTCCTCGCCGAGGGCGAGCGCGCCGACCGAAAGCTCGAGGATCAGCTCGACGACGCCACGCGGCGGCTGCGCGAGGGCATGGCGATCAAGTACCCCGACCAGGATCGCATCATGTACGTCGTCGTGCGGAGCGACAGCGCCAAGCTCGCGGCGCAGATCGCCAACCACCACGTCGACACGTTCGTGCAGTACTCGCGCGGCCTCTTGTCGACGGACACGCGGCAGGCGTCCGACGCGCTGTCGGCCGAGTTCGACGACTCCGAGAAGAAGCTGCGCGACGCCGAGGCCGCGCTGTACAAGTTCCAGAAGGAGAACGACCTGCTCGCGGTCTCGCTCGAGGATCGGCAGAGCCTGACGTCGTCGAACATCACGTCGTACACCCAGAAGCGCAACGAGGCGCGCGCGCGGCGGATCGAGATCGGCTCGCGCCTGGACCGCATGAAGAGGCTCGCCGACTTCGACGTCCTGCAGTCGCCGATCCTCCTGCTCGCCGAGCAGGCGTCGTTCGAGGCGCTGCGCGCGCAGTACTACGCCGAGCGCAACAAGTTCATCGAGCTCGAGAAGCAGTTCGGTCCCAAGCACGCCGAGTACCAGATGCAGAAGGCCAAGGTCGACGACCTGTACGGCGCGCTCAACACCGAGGCCAAGCGCCTGCTCGCCGGACTCCAGGAGCAGCACCAGGCCGCGCTCGGCACCGAGCAAGCGCTGCAGGCCGAGGTCGACAAGTTCACGAAGGAGGCGCTCGAGCTCGGGCCGAAGATCGTCTCGTACAACGAGCTCGTCCGGAAGCGGAAGAGCATGGAGGACCGCTACAACATCCTGCGCACGCGGCTGTCGGCGAGCGAGCTGTCGGGCCGCATGACCGGCAAGATCGAGGCGACGAACGTAAAGCCGCTCGATCCGGCGCTCGTCCCGACGGAGCCCGTCTCGCCGAAGCTCCGCATGAACATCGCCGCGGCGGCGATCGTCTCGCTCGTCCTGGGCTTCGCGCTCGTGCTCCTCATCGTGTTCCTCGATCGCTCCGTCAAGAACGTCGCGGACGCGCAGCAGGCGACCGGCGTGCCGGTGCTCGGCATCGTGCCGGTGCTCGAGGATCTGGGCGGCGGCCGCGAGGACGATCGGCTGCGCGACCTCTACGTCCACACGCACCCGGTCTCGAACGTCGCCGAGTGCTGCCGCTCGCTGCGCACGAACATCCTGTTCTCCGCGGCGGATCGGCCGCTCAAGACGATCGTCGTGTCGAGCGCGAACCCGCGCGAGGGCAAGACGACGTGCGTGATCTACCTCGGCACGACGATGGCGCAGACCGGCCAGCGCGTGCTCCTGATCGACACCGACATGCGCAAGCCGCGCCTCCACTCGCTGACCGGCGGGTCGCGCACCATGGGGCTATCGAACTTGATTTTGGGCGATCGGGACTACGAGGAGGTCATCAAGTCGACGGACGTGCCGAACCTGTTCGTCCTGCCGTGCGGCCCCTTGCCGCCGAACCCGGCGGAGCTCCTGATGGGGCCCCGGTTCGCGAAGATCCTCGCCGACCTGAACGGGCGCTTCGACCGCGTCATCCTCGACTCGCCGCCGCTGCAGCCGGTGACCGACGCCGTGCTCCTGTCGAAGCTGACCGACGGCGTCATCCTCGTCGTGCAGGCCGGCAAGACCTTGCGCGACGACATCCGGCGCTCGGCCAACAAGATCCGCGGCGTCGGCAGCAGCATCTTCGGCGTGATCGTCAACGCGATCGAGTCCTCCGAGCGCGAGGGCTACTACTCGTACTACGGCCAGGGCTCGCCGGAGGACAGCCACCCGCCCGACGGCCGCCCGCCCGACGGCCGCCCGAAGGACGAGCCGCGGCAGCAGGGCTCGACCGCGTAGTCCCCGCAGCGCCGCGTCCAGGCCGACCGGGCCGCCTCACGTCACGTTGGCGTTGCGCGGGGCGCCGAGGACGCGCCACGACGCCGCGGCCGCGTCCCACAGGAGGGAGAACGAAGCCGGCCCCGACCACGTGATCACGTGCGCCGTGCCGTCGACGAGGGAGAGCGGCGCGAGCTCGCCCGTGCCGCTCGTGACCACGAAGTGCTTCACGTAGCCGTCGGTCGAGTGCTTGCCGAGCGTGAGGCTCGTCCGGAACCCGGATATATAGGTGACCTGCCGATCGAGCGCCGCGGCGCCGCTCGCCTTCAGGCGCTCGGTGCCGCCCGCCACGAGGTTCCAGCCCGAGCTGCCGGTGCCGCTCTGCTTGAGCCACTCGGTCGTGTTGTCGCCCGCCTGGCGCGTGTAGCGCGAGCCCTGGACGGCCACGATCGCGCTCGGGTCGGCGGTGCCGACCTGCCACGTGCGGCCGCCGCGGTTGCCCGAGATGATCGGGAACGTCTCGTCGATGGCGCCGTTGATCGCGAGCCACGCGTTCGACGCGCCGGCGAAGTCGCAGCCCTGGATCATCGGCGAGGCGTCGATCGAGCCGCCGCTCGTGCGATCGAGCAGGACGCCGGAGATGCAGGCGTCCGGCGCGCGGACGTTCGTCACGCGGATGTCGGTGAGCGCGCCGCCGTTCGTGGCCGCGAAGTACACCGCCGCCATGAGCTTGGGCCCGGACAGGCCGGGCGTCGGGGCGAGCGACTCGATGCTGATGTCGTTCAGCGTCGGCCCGTGGATGTCGCCGATCGAGCGGAAGCCGAAGCCGTACTCGTTCGCGCCGACCGCGCCGAGCTGCAGGTGGATGCCTTCGACCGAGAGCCGCCGGCAGCCGCGCGCCTCGAAGTAGCGCTTGCCGCTCCCCGGCCCGACGCTGGTCCTCCACGTCCCGCCGGAGATCCGGACGTCGGCGCTCTCGCCGATGCCGCCCATCATGCCGGTGACGGAGAACGCGCGGTCGACCACGGTGGTGGTGATCGCGATGTTGCCGTGGCGGCCGTAGTGGTCGTTCGTCAGGACGACGACGTGCGGCTGCATCGACAGGTGCGACGCCGCCGCCGTCACGGCCAGGTCGTGCTCACCGTTGATCACGGCGATGATCGCGTCGCGCACCTGGAGCGTCGAGGCGTGCGACGAGAACGGGACCCCGACGTGCCCGGGCATCACGATCCCGTCGCTGTCGAATTCGAACGTCGTGAACGTGGCGCCGTCGCCGAGCGTGAACGTCTCGCCGTCGACCAGCGCGAGGCCGGCGACCGCCTCGATCTGGCCGGCCGCGCGCCCGGCGGGGATCACGGTGACGAGCGGCCCGGGCGGGCTGCCGGGGTCGCGGGTCAGGTTCAGGCTCGTGATCGTCGAGCCCTCGTGCGCCTGCGACCAGTCGAGGAGCGGCCTGCCCTCGAGCGCGGCCGGCGCGGAGCGCGAGGTGTGGATCGTCAGGTTCGTGATCGTGGCGTCCCGGGTGAGCGCGCCGGAGACGTTGCCGTGGAGCACGAAGACGTTGTTCACGATCATCCGCTCGATCGGATGCGTCAGGGAGCCCGCGAGCGCGATGCCGCTCGCGCCCTGGCCGCCCGAGTTGTCGACGATGAGGTCGTGCAGGAGCAGGTCCTCGAGCACGCCGCTGCCGCCCGGCGCGATCTCGAGCGGGACATCCCTGGCGCCGCGCACGGAGCCGGGGCCGAGCTCGAGCTTCTGGATGCCCCCGCGCAGCGACACGCCCGAGCGCGAGCCGAGCCCCGCGCCGTCCGCGCCGTCCGGGTGACCGCCCGTCTCCATGGTGAAGCTCTTGACGCGGACGTGCTCGCAAAAGCAGCCCGCGCCCTCGCCGGTGATGCGCAGCGCGTCGCCGATACACGGGCCGAACCACAGGTTCTCGAGCACGAGGTTCCGGCAGCTCTGGGCCAGCGCGACGATCTCGATCAGCGAGCTGTGATCTCCCTCGACGTCGATGCCGACGTCGACACCGTCGCCGGCGTGCTCGAACGTGCCCTGGCGGAGCCCGAGATCCGCGATCTCGATGTCGTGGCACGAGTCGAGCACGAGCAGGTCCCACGGCGCGTCGCGCATGCCAGCGCCGTGCTGGACCAGAGTCGTCACGCGCGTACCGGAGCCGCGCAGCGCCACGCGCGAGGCGCCCGGCGGGAACCGGATCGACCAGCAGCTGCCCGCGCGATCGCAGTAGATGTCGCCGGGCGGCAGGAGTAGCACCGTGCCGCGGCCGTCGTGCGCCGCGATCGCTGCGTTGATGCTCGCAGCGTTCTGCATCGCCTGGCCGGGCTCGCCGGCCACGACCAGGTACGGCGGCCGGGAGAGGTCAACGATGCTCGACATGGGTGACGCTACGCTACGCAATCCCTCTGTTGCTGAGCACGTGTTCGCCATGATTAATCCAGCGCACCCGCGGGAGCGCACCCGCGGTGTGCTCGAGGGGTGCAGATCCCGGGCACTGTAAAGTTAGGATCAAAATCGGCCGCTCCAGCCGAGCTCCGCATGCGACACACCTGCAGAGAAGGTCGGCCTTGATGAAGATTTCGTGCGGTACGACCACCAAAGCCCGACACCGATCGACACAACGCCCGCGGCGCCGAACGCGATTCCATACGGCGCCGTGTTCCAGTAGCGCTCTTGTACTGGCAAGCCGGGCATCGAGACCGAGTCCTGGTCGACCAGGTACAGCCCCAGGCCGGCCGCACATGCGGCCGCGCCGCCGAAGATGAACCACCGGGCACGACCACCGGGTGCTGGCTCGCGGGCAGGCGCGGGCGCGGGCCCGGGCCCGGCCGGCGGTGGCGCCGCGGGTCGAGCCTCGCCGTCGAGGATCTCGAGGCCGGCTGCTGGCGTGCCGTCTGCCAGGAATTGCGCGAGCGCGATCAGCCGGGGGCCGTTGGAGCCGTTGACGCCGTCGAGGCCGACCTGGGCGTTGCGGATCACCTTCCCGTCCGTCCGGTACAGGGTCCCGATGACCACCGGCTTGTCCTGTGGCATCAGTGGCCTCGGCAGCCTCCGCAGGCCGATGATCACGACCCTGTCACCTGCTTGCCAGCGCTCCACGAGCGCTCCCGCGAGCTGTGCCTCGCGCCCCCGCGGGTCCTCGCTCGTGAGCTCAAAGCCGATCCATGAATCACTGATGATGAGCGCCGAGTCGACGCTCCATGCGAGGTCGAGCTGGTGGTCCTCGTTGGGACGCACTTCGACCTCGTACTGGCGTCCGATGGTTCCAGGTATCTGAATAAAAACTCGATATAGACCGGGGATCAGATCTACGAGGCTCGCGGTCCCGAGCCCGCGGATCTGACCATCGACGAAGATGACCGCCTGCGGGTGCCCCGCAGTGATCGCGATCCGGCCTCGCCCCAGCGCGCGGGACCGCTTCCACGCCGCGTGGTGGAGGCGCTCGGCCTCCGGCCCGAAGCTCGCGCTCATGACCGCCACCGACGGATACATGCGGACCAGCTCGTCCATCGCGGCCATCGTCTCGGGCTCGTGCCCCAGCCGCGCGTGGCTGCTGGCCAGGCCCACGAGCGCCTTGACCATCAGCGTCGAGTTCCCCGTGTCGATCGCCAGGAGCGCGGGGTTGCGCTGGATCAACTTGATCGCCTCGTTCAGCGCCTTGATCGCCGTCTCGAAGTTGCCCTGCATGTAGTCCAGGTATCCATCGTCGACCCGCTGCGCGATCACCTTGGCCGTGACGCCGAGATCCATGATGCCGGGCCGCGGCGCGTTGCCGCCGGCGATCTTCAGGATCGACTCGGGACGCGCGGCGAACCCGTGGCTCTCCAGCGCGTCGCGCAGCGGCCCCAGCACGCGCTCAGCCTCGGCCGCGCGCGGACCGAAGTGCACCTCGAACACGGGGATCGGCTGCTTGCTGGGCGTCGCCTGGGCGGCGCCTGGCATCGCCGCGCTCGCCGCGCTCGCCGCGGCGATGACGCACGACAGGCGCCACACGAGCTTGCAGGGACATCGTGTCTGTGGCCACGCCCGCATCTCACGGCACCTCGTCAGCGCCGACGTCCGCTGGACTTATCCGCACGTCACCGTCCAGGTCGCGCTCGGCGAGGCCCATCAAGCTCGAGCTCGGATCGGCGGCACCGCGCGCGGGCGATCCGAGTCTGATATGGAGATCGCCCGTCGTCGGGCTCACGAACAGCGGATCGGCGTTCGTGTTGCCGGCGCCCGATGGCAGCATGCCCGGCCGCACGATCGAGTACGCGTGCGTGCAGTTACCGGCGACCTGGTCCTGGCTCGACGTCGTCCCGTTCTCGCTCATGATGTTGTTGCGCGCCGCGACCAGCACCGAGGCGCAGTGGATCGCAGGGCCGGTCCCGGAGGCCGCCGCGTTCATGTGGAAGCTGTTGAACTCGAGGCGGTTGCCTCCTTGCATCGTCGCGATGCGGATCCCGCCGGTGCTCGTCACCGGGCTGCCATTGCCGTAGAAGGCGTTGCCGACGGCCGCGAACGTCCCGCCCAGCACCGAGATGCCGCCCCCCACGTTCCTGGCGATCAGGCTCTGCGTGACTGTCAGGATCCCGCTGCCCTCCGCCAAGATTCCGCCGACCGCGTTGTTCAGTAGCCTGGACCGGACGAGCGTCACGTGAGGCGCGCCACCTGCCTGGAGTCGTAGCCCGAGCCCGCTCACGCTGTTTTGTGCATCGCTGATCGAGAGGTCGTAGATCGTGAGCGACGTACCGTCGTCTCGCACGGTCACGGTCGGTCCCGGGCCGCTCGCAACGGTCGTGAGCTTGACATCCGGACCGCCGACGAACGTGACGATCCGGCCGCCGCTGACGACCACCTGCTCGTCGAGCACGCCCGCGAGCTTCACGTACGGCCGGTTGGTGGCGAGCGCCCGGCTCACCCGCGTGCACGGCGACGCGCTCGTGCAGGACAGGTTGTCGAACCCGGCCCGATCGACGTACGCGACGCGGGTATCGTCGCCGCACGAGCCGTCGGGCAGGCACCCAGCCGCGCCGCACTCGGCGTGCTCAGTGCAGGCACGGCACGCGTGGTCGGCGCCGCAGACAGGTGTGGCTCCGGTGCACGCGCCCGCGTCGCCAGCCGTGCACGCGACGCACATCTGCGTGTCATCGCGATCGCACACGGGCGTCGCCCCGCTGCACTCGGCGCTGGCCGTGCATGGTTTCGGATCGAACGGATCCAGGCAGTTGTTGTTCGGGTTCTTGCCCGGACAGTAGTTCGGGTCGGTCGGGCGGATGCAGGCCGCGAGGACCAACGCGAGGACCAACGAGGCGAACAACGAGGCGAACGAAGTGAAGTGAAGCGGCATGAGCTGGTTCCTCGAGGAGAGAGATCGTGTCCGCGCCCGCATCTCACGACACCTCGTCGGCGCCGATGTCCGCCGGACGGGTCCGCACATCGCCGTCCAGGTCGCGCGCGGCGAGGCCCGTCAAGCTTGAGCGCGGATCGGCGGCGCCGCGCGCCCCACACACCCCGTTCGTGCGCGTGAAGCTGGCGCCTGGACCGCCGACGAACGTGACGACCCGGCCGCCGTCGATGACCACTTGCTCGTCGAACCCGGCTGGATCGACGTACGCGACGCGGGCGGCGTCCCCGCTGCACTCGGCGTTGGTCGTGCATGACATGGAGCCTGGGTCGAGAGCGGGGCCCAGGCAGTTGTTGTTCGGGTCCTTGCCTGGGCAGTAGGCCGGGTCGAGCGGGTAGACGCAGTCTGGAAGGATCGACGCGAGGGCCGCCGGGGCGAACGAAGCGAGGCGACGCGACATGAGCTGGCTCCTAGAACGAGGTGATCCAGCCGACGGCGCCGCCGGTGGAGGTGGCCGTGACGGTCGGCGCAGATCGAGACCTGGCGCGGCGCATCCACCAGTACGCGCCACCCACGGCGAGCGCCCCGCCCGCGAGCGCGCAGCCGACGCCAGGCCGCGCGCTGTCGAAATCGCCAGTGCCCGAGAGCCGCTGGCCTGCGGCGTGCGAGTCCTCGTCGAACGCGAGGAGCACCATGCCGACCACGAGCAACGCGGCGCCGCCGCTCACGATGAGCGCCGGCGGGAGCTGCGAGCGCCGACGCTGCACGAGCGCCGGACGCGCCGGACGCGAATCACCGGCGTCCGGTAGCAGTCGCTCGCCGAGCCCCGACCGCACCGCGACCTCGCGCAGGAGCCGAGTCGTCAGCTCCGCCGCGGCCTCGCCGAGCGCGCTGCCCGTGCACGACTCGCCGTACCGCTCGCCGACGACCCTGAGCCGCTCGCTCACGACGATCACCTGGCCGGTGAGCACGACCATCGGCGCACCCTCGTGCACGCGGCACTCGACGCCTACGACGAACATTCGCCGGACCGTGCGGGGCCGTGCCGGAATACAGTCCCACGGTTGCTTCGAGGCAGCGCACGCGAGCAGCGCGGCGGCGTCCTCGCGCGGGAGCGGCGTGGCCGGCAGCTGCCAGCCCCCGCTCTGCGTCACTGCTTCGATCGCGGCGCCGACCGTCGCCCGATCGCGCTCCTCCGCAGCGCCCTCC
>DATMCI010000385.1:0-3846 GCA_035558535.1 Kofleriaceae bacterium | reverse complement strand
CTGGGGGCGGCGCCGCTACGCGACCACCGATGACTCGCGCAACAACTTCGTGCTCGCGCTGCTGACGCTCGGCGAGGGCTGGCACAACAACCACCACCACTACCAGCGCTCCGCGCGCCAGGGCTTCTTCTGGTGGGAGGTCGACATCTCGTACTACGTCCTCAAGCTGCTCGAGCGGCTGCACATCGTCTGGGACGTGAAGGGCGTGCCGCTCCACGTCCGCGATGAGCTCCCCGCGCCGGGCGACCCGGCGCTCGCGTCCGGTACACAGACGTAGCGCGGCGCGCGCCCCGCGGCGCGCGGCCCGCGGTCAGCCGCAGAGCGTCGCGCCCAGCTGCAGGATCTCGAGCGTGATCTCTGCGCCCGCTGCGACGAGCGCGTCGACGAGCGCGCGGTCGCGCTCGACGGCGAGCCGGATGAAGCTGGGGCGTGTGGGATCGGCGTGCGCGCGGCACGCGTCGAGCAGCGGGCGCGCGAGGCCGGGCCGCGCGGCGCAGAACACCGCGGCGCCCGGGAACCGCGGATCGAACGCCGCGCACCCGGCGGTCGCGCCGTCCTCGCGGAGCGCGAGCATCACCATCCCCGGGCGCGCGCGCAGGCTCGCGAGCCGGCCGGTGTCGAGCGCAAAGCGCGCGGCGATCCCCGCGTCCTCGTCGGGGCCCGGCGCGTACGCGACCGCCGCGGCGCCGTCCGCCGCGGCGCTGTCCGCCGCGGCGCCGTCCGCCGCGGCGCTGTCCGCCGCGAGCCCCTCGATCTGCGCCCAGGCGATGCGGAGCGCCCACGTCTCGTGCTCGACTGCCATCCCGTGCTGCTCGTAGAGCCGGCGCGCCGGCGCGTTGTCGCGCTTGACGTTCAGGTACCACCGCGTGCATCCCTCGGCCGTCACCGCCTCGCGCACCGCCTCCATCAGCGTCCGGCCCACGCCGAGCCGCCGCACGTCGGGCGCCGCGACGACGTGCGCCACGTGCGCGGTGGGGCCGTAGATCCGCCAGTGCGCGTAGCCGACGACCTCCGCGTCGCCCCCGCCGCGACACGCCACGATCACGCGCGGCAGCATGCGCTCCGCGAGCTCCGCCGCGTCGGGCGGCGGATCCGGCACGCCCAGCTCCAGGAACAGCCGCTGGATCGCGGCGAGATCGGCGGCCGTCGCCCGACGCGTGGTCCACACGGCCGCGCAGCGTACCAGACGAGGACGCCATCGCCGCCGCCGCTATCCGCGGGCCCGGGCGGCCATTGGCCACCGCGGCAAGTGCCACTCGGACACATCGACATCGCGCCCATTCGCGCGGGCTCCGCGCGGCCCATTTCGCCATCGAGGCAAGCGCCACTCGACACACCGCCATCGCCGCCATCTGTGCAGGCCCCGCGCGAGCCGTGCCGTTCGAGCTCGGAGTCTGGTGTCAAAACTCCAAGATCGAGGATCTATCGGTTACCCGCGGCACCAGCCTCTTGGTACAGGTCCCCAGCGCTGTACTCCTGCGGGGTAGGCTCGGATCAGCGCGGAGGGCCAGGGACGTCTCGCATGCTGATCGGCCCAGCCTTGCGCCAGCCCACCTTCAAGAGCCACGTCTTCGGACGGCAGACGGAGAGGCGCGGATAATCGGGCGCCGGGTAGAGGAACGGCGAGTCATCGAGCTCCGTCCAGCCATCGAAGCTGGGGCCGCTGGAGTAATAGTCGACATCCCAGAACATGGTCTCCATGCCCTGATCGAGGCCGTGCCGGCGCCAGTTCGAGAGCACATACGAGATGCAATTGCGGGCCTGCGTCGGCGTCGTGATGAGCCGCGCATGATAGCGATCCTCGAAGACCTTCCCGGTACGCTTCGTTCCCGTGGCGAGCGAGATGGCGCGATTGAGCCGCTGCGCGGCCGAGGACTGAAACGTCTGCATCCCTTCTCCCAGCGCCTCGTGATTATCCGCTTCGACGATCAGGTGCAGGTGATCGCGCTCGATGGCGATGTGGACAATGCGAAAGTCGCTCCGGTCGACGACGGTATACATCGCTCGGCGGATCGCGTGATATGCATCCGGTCGCCGGAGCGTCGCGATGGGGGCGATCACGCGCAGCGTGACGTGGGCCGGTGTCGGTCCGGAGAATCGCGCACGAGGCTTGTGCGGCTCACTCGACCTACGCCCTTGGGGCGGCCGCCCGGCACCTTTGCGCTTCCCACCCCAGGTCCTGAATTCGAATGACTGCTGCCCGCGTCGCTTGGCTGTCACTCTCAATGGATAGGGGGTGTGGCTAGAGTGTCAATGTGTGAGTGGTGTTTAACTGCGAGGTGACTGTTCAAGTACCGGCATGCCTGTGTGACGCATGGCGCAGATCTTCGCCGGCAGAATCTCTTGCGACGTGGCGAGAGGGTGTGGTCCTGTGAGCCCTTGTGGATTGCAGCGCAGTCCCACAACGGAGCGCGGATCCCTCGCCACCGAACGCGAGCTCGCGGCTCATGCAGGAGCGGTAGGGCATAAGCCAGTACGCGTCATCCTGCGGCCTGGTTGGGATGTGAGGTGGCGGCCTTCGCTCACGGCGAATGCAAGAGACCGGCGGACTGTCGGCGGTATCCAGGTGACGGGGCGACGGGGGGGGGCGCACGGTTCGGTCGCCGATGGCCGCGTACAGCCGCGCGGCGAACTCGAGCTCATGGGCGAGCTCGCGGCGTATCGCCGGCCATCTGCTGGTTCAGCATCTTCAGCGCGATGACGCGATCGATCGAGATCCAACGCGCCTTGTGGACGACGCCCATTCCACCTTCGCTGGATGCGTGCCTGGATCTCGTACCGGCCGTCGATGACCCTTCCGACGAAGGGATCCGTCATTTGGGCGCCGGGACGAACTTGACGTAGGGGTTGGCGTCGATCTGACCAGCGGTCAGCTTGGTCTTGCCGCGGATGCGCGTCTTGTCGATGCTGATGATCTGCACCTCGCCGCCGGACACCGCCTCGTCCTTGGGGTCGGGGCCGCTGACGACCATCGCCCGCCAGGCCTTCGTGATGCCCTGGTCCGAGCCGGCGCCGATGCGGAGGAGCAGGTCGCTGGCGTCCGCCTCGCGGCCGATGATGCGCCCGACGATCGGACTGGCCGGGGTCGAGCAGTTCGAGTTGTGATCCGGGGCCTCCTCGATGCATGGCGGGAGCTTGTCCGGCGTGCCTCCATCGCTGTCGGTGAGCACATCGAGGTGCGCCTCCCCTCCATCTGGGGTATCTGGCCAGGCATCCGGAGGGCGCTTGGGTTGAGCGGACGCTCGCGATGGCTTCGAGACCCCGGACGGGGAGGCATCGCCTGGAAGGGGCGGGGCATTGCTCTCGGCAATGTCCGACACCGGCCCATCGACTGCAGGAGGCCATCCGGCGGCAATATCTGGCGTCTCCTGATTTGCCAATCTGCTATCTGCAGGCGCTGTTGGCCGTGAGGCAACGTCGACGATCCGCCAGGCGGTAAAGCACAATAATACTGCAACTCCTATCATCAACCCGTGGCGCTCTTTGTTGCGGATGAGCTTGTAGCGATCCGTCAGATCGATGATCTCGCTTTGATATCGACTCTCATGGAAGGGCTCCTTGAGCTGTCTCGAAAAAGCGAGCTTGTCGAGGGTCAGCCCAAGGCCTCGCTGGAGCGTGTCTTGCTCTCGGTGCGTCCTGTAGTCGAGGACCAGGCACAAACACACAACACCTATCATCGCGATCTGGGTCACGACCGGCAGCCCGGTGTTAGCGAGCACGTCCTCTGATGGAGGAGATCAATTTTTGAGGCAGGCTGATTGATGGGGTTCACCTAGCGAAGCCTCGGGCGCGGGGGGCCAGTCCGGTGTCGGACCGCTGAGGTAGAAGCCGGCTCCGACCATCCCG
>DATMCI010000384.1:0-22824 GCA_035558535.1 Kofleriaceae bacterium | reverse complement strand
AGGAGAGTGGCGGCCAGCGCGGGCTGATCGCGCACAATCTCCAGCAAGCCCTCGTGGAGCAAGGATGGCATCGTGGTGATGATAGCAAGCCGCACCGGACTAGGCCACCTTGCGGCCGGACTTATTGGGTTTGGCTGCTGCGCCGACATGAATCTCGATCACCCAGTCGAGCCCCTTGCCTTCTGCGCTCACGATCCACTTGTCGCGCTCGACATCCTCGGCATCGCGCACCACGAGCAGATCCGGTGCGAAGCGTGGCTCGGCAGGATAGTAGGTCGGCAGATCCTGAGTAATGTAGATCTGGCCCCGCTGCTGCGAGAAGTAGCCACGCAGTGCATCGAGCGCGCGGAGCTTGGTATTGAGCCGAACCTCAAGATCAGCCGGATCGATCCCGAGGCCGAGACGAAGGCGTACGTCGACAACGTGATGTCGACACGCGGCGCCAAGCTCGACGAGCAAGGCCGCGCCCTCCTCGCCGAGGACCTGCGCTCGCCGTGCTGGGAAGAGGTCGCCGTGTTCGGCGCGTTTTCGCGGCTCGTCCGCGAGGCCGGCAAGAGCTTCGTCGTGCTCGACACTGCGCCCACCGGTCACTCGCTGCTCCTGCTCGATGCGACCGGCGCTTATCACCGGCAGACCGTCGCGGCCTACAAGGCTGCGTACTCGGGGCGCATCGAGACGCCGCTGATGCGGCTCGGTAACCCGACGTACACCAAGGTGCTGATCGTCGCCCTCGCCGAGACGACGCCCGTCACGGAGGCGGCCGGGCTACAGGCGGATCTGCGACGCGCCGGCATCGAACCGTTCGCGTGGATCATCAACAGCAGCCTGGCGGCTGCCGGGTCCACCGATCCGCTGCTGCGGCAACGGATCGCGGGCGAGCGGACCCAGATCGCGGCGGTCCAGCGCCGGCACGCCAGGCGCGTCGTCGTCGTGCCGTGGCAGATCGAGGAGCCAGTGGGCTCGGAGCGGCTCCATCGGCTCGCGCACGCCGGGACTCCGTCGAGTGACCGCCCCGAGCTCGGGGCGGTCGCCGTCAGCTCGTGAACACCGGCGAAGCAGCTCGCCGCGTCAGGCGAGCGCGACGGGCTCGAGATCGGCAGGCTTCTGCGCGAGCTCGTCGTCCGTGAGCCGCGCGTAGACCTCGATCAAGTTGCCGTCCGGATCGGCGAGCCACAGCTCGTGCAGCGGCGTGCCACGCCAGGTCGTGCGCGGTGGCTTCTCGATCTTCACACCCGCGGCACGCGCGAGCGTGTACGCGCGGATGACCGCGGCCTTGTCAGCGACGGCGATCCCGAGGTGATAGAGCGTGTCGTGGTGGAGCTCCTTGCCGTCGGACACGACCAGCACGAAGTTCGTACGCAAGGCCGGCGACACGAACGTCGAAAACCGGTGGGTCCACTCCTTGGGCGGGCCGCCGAGCAGCCACGCATAGAACCGCGTGCTGGCCGCGAGGTCGCGCACGCGCACGCTCGCGTGGAACTCGTCCGGACGCGGGCCCTCCGGCACGTCGAGCAGCGCCGCCAGGACCTCGACCCGGCCCTGGATCTGATCGCGCGCGGTGCGGAACCGCGCGAGCACCTGATCCCGCGACAGCGACGGATCGTCGCTCGCCGGATCGAGGAGCGGCCAGTGGATCCGGCGGACCTTGCCGAGGAACACCGGGCAGACCTCTTCGGCGCACAGCGTGATCACCGTCGTGACCGTGGCCGCATCTACCGTGTCCACCGACTTCGAGTGGTGCGTTGACAGATCGACACCGACCTCGCGCATCACCTCGATCGCGTACGGGTTGACCTGCACCGGCTCGCTCCCCGCGCTCTGCACGATCGCGCGTTCGCCGAGCAGCTTGCGCGCGAAGCCTTCGGCCATCTGGCTGCGGGCGGAGTTCTTGACGCAGAGGAACAAGATGTTCGGGTGAGCAGTCATGGGGTGGTCCTGGGGGCGCGGCGCTGGGCGTCCCCGCGATCGTGATGATACCGGACCGCGGTCCGACACGCGCCTCGCGGCGTGCGGCGGTGACGCGGACCTGCGCGACATTCGGGTGACAGCGCCCAATCGATCATGACTGCGCGTCCCTGCGCGTGGCTGACCAACGTCGGCGCCAGTCTGTCGGCGTCAGATCAGATCTCGCTCCGGGGAGCACCAGATAGTCCCCTTTCATGCGACCACGACGCCGGACACGTAGTCGACGATGCACGATCCCGAGCTGCCGCCGAGCGTCGAGCAGTCGTGCAGCACGCGGCGAGGATCGGTGTCGAACCCGAGTAGCTTCCCGGGCTGGAAGCGCTTGATGCCCAGCGCGTCGCGGAAGATAGTATGGATAACCTCCTCGGGCGTATCTCCGCTGTTGTCGATGAGTGGATAGCCGAGCGCGTAGACGAGTCGATCCTCGACCGCGTCGAGCGGTGTCGTCTGCAGGAACAGCGGCGGAGGGTTTCCGCCGCGACGATCGCGTGACGGCCGGCTGCCTGCCGCCGGTGCGCTGTTGCGGTCCGACACGCGCCTCGCATCACCTCGGAGGTGGGATAGATCTAAGTCACATATCGCGATGTTTGAAATCGCCAACGGCGGGCCTAGAATGGCCGGCCATGGGGACTGGCTATACGTGCGCCTCGCGATGGCGCCTCGTGATCTTCGGTGCGATCTGCGGGCTCGCGGCGGCGGCGTGCGGCGGTGGCGAGCCTGATGAGTGCCCCGGGGGCGACTGCGATCCGCCGGCGTGCGTCGAGGCGTGGCAGTGCTCGTCGTGGACGACGGACGGTACGTCCGACGCCGCGACGCGAACCTGCTCCGATCAGAGCGCGTGCGGCACCACGCTCGCCAAGCCGCCGGAGACGGCGACGCTCCCCGCGCTGGATGCCGACTACTACGAGTGCAACGTCGAGCCGGTGCTGACCCAGGGCTGCTCGATGCTCGGCTGCCACGGCACCGAGACCGGCCGCGGGTACCGGATCTACGCGCGCGGCCGCCTGCGGGTCTCGGGCATGACGATGACCGAGCCGGGCTGCCTGGCGGCGGGCACGCAGCACCCGTCGGAGGAGTGCATCGGCTCCATCGAGTGCCGGTGCTGGACGCTGCCGCAGTTCCCGACCGAGCGGCGCCGGAGCTTCGACTCGGCGCGCGGCTTCGGGCTCGATGCCAACGGCTCGCGGCTGGCCGACATGGCCGAGTCGCAGCTCCTCAAGCAGCCGCTGGTCGGCGGCGGCTTCGCGCACGCCGGCGTGTACCTGTGGAGCCAGGGCGACGCCGATTACACGGCGGTCAAGTCGTGGCTCGACGGCGCGCGGCGCGGCTCGGCCTGCAACTCGATGAACTAGCGAACCAGCCTGGAGGGACCCAATGCAAGCTCGGACAGCAATCCTCATCGGGGCGGTCCTCGTGGCCGGCAGCGCCGCCGTGTCGGCGTTCCCGACGCCGCGCTCGTGGCACGAGCCCGCGACCGGCCGCGCCGGCACGAACCGCGCCGGCGGCGGCGGCCTGTACGGCACCGGCGGGCGCACCGACAAGGGCATCAAGTGCTCGCACTGCCACATCAAGGGCGAGGGCAAGATCGGCATGACGCTGGCCGCGACCCCGGCGTTCGTGAACGTGGCCGGCGAGGACCGGTACGTCCCGGGCACGCGGTACACGATCACCGTCTCGATGACGGGCGAGCACAAGCGCCCGGGGACGACGAACAACGGCAACGGCATGGCGGCCACGATCGAGGACGCGTCGGGCCAGCGCGCCGGGCGGTTCATCGCCGACGCGGGCCAGGACAGCGCGGCGTGCCCGGCCGTGAACCCGTACGCCACCGCGCCGATCCCGGCGGGGAAGACGACGCTCCTCTACGGGGATTGCCACGGCGTCCTGCCGCTCAACCACATGGGGCTCACGCAGTGGAAGTTCGACTGGGTGGCGCCCCCGGCGGGCGCGGGCGATCTGAAGATCTTCATCGGCATGGTCGACGGCGACACCGGCGGCGACTCCAGCGTGGGCGACGACACGCTCGAGCGCGCGATCACGCTCCGCGAGGGTCCATAGTGCGAGTGCCGCGCGCGTGGCTCGCGCTGGTGATCACCGCGCTCGCGGCGGGCTGCGGGGTGCGCGCGAACCAGCGCGGCCAGCTGGCCAAGCCCAAGATGCAGTTCAACCCGGCGCCCGAGGCCACGCAGCTCGAGCAGCACGTCTACTCGTACCGCGAGGGCTCCGCCGGCGGCTATGACGCCGGGGGCGGCGGGTGCGGCTGCAACTAGCCGCCGCCTGCGCGCTGCTCTCGGGCTCGCCGGCCGGCGCCGAGCCCGACGGCGATCGGGCCACCGTGGTCGTGCGCACCGCGGGCTACGTCGACGACGATCACACCGCGATCAGCACGAGCCTCGTCTCGGTGCGAGCGCGCCCGGTCGGCGACGTCTTCGTGAGCGCGCGCTACGTCGCCGACGCCGTGTCGAGCGCGTCGGTCGACGTCGTCACCGCCGCGACGGGGCGGTGGACCGAGCTGCGCTCGGAGGTCTCCACCGGCGTCGCCTACGCCGACGGCACCACGTCGCTGTCGGCCGATTACGTGTTCTCGCACGAGAACGACTGGGACTCGCACACGGTCAGCGCCGGCGGCTCGCGCGATCTGTTCGGGCACAACCTCACGCTCGGCGCGGGCGCGAGCTTCGTCGACAACCGCGTCGGGCGCGCGGACGACGCCAACTTCCACGAGCGCATGCGCGTGCTGGGCGGCGCGCTGCGCGCCGTGTGGGTCGCGGGCAAGCGCGACATCTTCCAGGGGGCGTACGATCTGTCGCGCGCGAGCGGCTACCAGGCGAGCCCGTACCGCTACGCGTTCGTCGATGATCCGGCGGGCGTCCCGATCGCGTTCGCCGAGGTCGCGCCGGAGCAGCGCACGCGGCACGCGGTCACGCTGCGCTGGAACCGCCACCTGCTCCGCGACGCCGCGCTGCGCAGCCACGCCCGCGGCTACGCCGATGATTGGGGCACAGCGTCGATCACGGCGGGCACCGAATTCGTCGTCGGCCTCGCGCCGTTCGAGCTGGGCGCGAACGTGCGGCTCTACGCGCAGCGCCACGCGGCGTTCTACCAGGACGTCTACGACCGGCCGCGCCGCTACATGACGGCGGATCGCGAGCTGTCGACGTTCCAGGACATCTTCGTCGGCGTCCGCGGCCGGTGGATCGGCGAGTCCATCGCGGTCGACGCCGCGCTCACGGGCTTTGGGTTCCGGTTCCCCGAGTTCTCGCGGCTGCCGGAGCGGCGCGGGCTCACGGCCGCGCTGGGCCTGGTGTGGGCGATATGAGGCGCGCCGCGCTGCTCGGCCTCGGGCTGGCGGTCGCGCCCGCGGCGGCGGTCGCGCCCGCGGCGTGCCAGAAGGATCTGGACGCGCCGCTCGATCCGGTCGAGCTCGATCGCCCGTTCTTCGATTGCCGCGTGCAGCCGGTGCTCACCCGATCCTGCGCGGCGCTGGCGTGTCACGGCGATCCGGGCCGGTACTTCAAGCTGTTCGCGCGCAACCGCCTGCGGATCACCGGCGACGAGACGCAGCGCAACGTGTTCATGCGCCCCGAGGAGCGAGCGCACAACTACAACGCCGCGCGCGCGTTCGTCGATCGCGCGGCGCCGGAGCGCAGCCTGCTCCTGACCAAGCCGCTCGAGCAGGCGGCGGGCGGCTCGTTCCACGTGGGCGCCACGCTCTACCGCGCCGGCAACGTGTTCGCCGGCACGGACGACCCCGACTACCAGGTGCTGGCCCAGTGGCTCGCCGGCGCCACCGAGGCCCCGACATGCCAGGAACCCGGCAGCACTCTGTAGCGATCGCGCCCGCGCTCGCGGTCGCGCTCGCGATCGCGGTCGCGCTTGCGTCCGTCGCGGCGCCGTCGGTCGCGCACGCGTTCCACAACGGCGCGGTCTTCGACCGGCCGCCCGGCGCGGGCGGCGGGGGCGGGCTGTTCTACACAGGCTCGGTGCGCGAGCGCGGCTGGGATTGCACGGCGTGCCACGTCGAGTCGCGCGGCCGGCTGCGCGTCGACGTCGCGTCGCAGCCGCCCGAGCTCATCACCAGCGGCCGGTTCACGGCGGGGACCGCCTACGCCATCACGATCACGATGCGCGATCCGCAGAGCCAGCTCGGCCTCGCCTCCACGCGCTCGAACTACAACGGGGTCGGCGTCAGCGTGCTGGACGCCCAGGGCGTGCCCGCGGGCACGATCAGCGGCTTCGATCCGAGCCGGTTCTACGCGCGCGGGACGTCGATCCTCGCCTCCGACTCGACGGTGAGCAACGAGACGTCGTGGTCATTCACGTGGACCGCGCCGGCCGCAGCAGCCGGGCCGCTCACGATCAACCTCGGCGTCGTCGACGGCAACGGCGCCGGCGTCGCGGGCGCCTCGACGCTCACCGATCCGCTCGGCGACGACGTCGCGATCCACGCGTTCGTCGTGAGCGGCGCCGCCGGGGCGCAGGCAGCCGCCGGGGCGCAGGCCGCCGCCGGGGCGCGCGAAGGTCGCGGCCGCTCGATGTGGGCGCCGCTGATCGTCGCGCTGGTCGTCGTGGTCGTCGTGCGCCCCCGTCGGCGGCCAGCACTCCCGGCAGCAGCGTAACTAGCTGAAATCTCGTATGACGCGCTGCGCCCTCTATTATATAGACGGCGGCGCCGCCGGCAGCGGCAGGAGGTCCGGCTCGACGAACATGGCGCGGGCTCGCACGCTCATGAGCCGCTCGCGCGAGTAGTGCCGGAGCGCGGCGTCTCGGCCGAGCGCGGCCTGGTGCGCGTCGACGAACGCGGCGGAACTCGGCGCGGCCGCGGCCGCGGCCGCGGGCAGCGCCGCGATCAGCGCGAGCCACACGCGCGTGAGCGTCTCGTGGTAGCCGCGCGCCGGCGTCTCGACGAGGCCGTGGAACGCGTTGAGCCGGATGATCCCGACGCGCAGGAGGACGTGCGCCTCGTCGAGCGGGTGGCGCTGGAGGAACAGCCACGCGACGCGCAGGTGCGCGCGGTGCGTCCACGCGGGCGCGGGCAGCGCCGCGGCGCCGAACGCGGCCCACAGCTCGTCGTCGGAGAGCTCGCCATTCATGGCTACGTCCATGGCTACGTCCATGGCTACGCGGGCGCCGGGTAGCGCGTGCGGAGCGCGGCGACGGCCGCATCGCGCGCGGGGCCCGAGATGCCGAAGCAGTCCTCGAGCAGCACGCCGATCTCGGCGTCGGTGCCGGAGGTCACCGCCGTGCGCAGCCCCATCGCCTTCGGCATGAACGCGGGGTCGGCCATCCGGCCGCGGAAGTGGGCGGTGGCCGCGGCGGCCTCGGGCGCGCCGAGCCCGAGCAGCACCTCGAGCACCGCGGCGGCGGCCGCCGGGTCGCCGCGCATCACGGCGCCAGCGAAGTCGCGGAAGGTCGGATCCGGGGCAGACGCGGGGGCGGTCATGGCCGCGATGATACATTCCCCCGCCTATGGATGACGCGACGCTGCGGTCGCTGCTCGACGCCTTGGCGGCGACCCCCGGCAACGCGGCGCTGCGCATGGCCGTGATCCGCGCGCTCCACGCGGCGGGCGACCGGCGCGCCGCCGAGCACGTCGACGGCCTCCGCGCCGCGGCGCTGCCGGCGGCGGACCGCGCGTTCGTCGCGCGGGTGCTCCTCGACGCGGGGGCACCGTCGCGCGCGCTCAGCTTCGTCGACGAGCCAGGCGGCAAGGCGCCCGCCGAGCCAGAGCTCCTCGTCGCCCGCGCCCGCGCGCTCCACGCGCTCGGCGATCAGCCGGGCGCGCTCGCGGCGTACGACGCGGCGGTGCGCGGCAACCCGACGCTCGAAGATCGCGACCTGCGCGCGCAGCTCGCCGTCACGGTGCGCGTGCACGGCGGCACCGGCGACGGGCCGCGGCTGCGCGTCATGTCGAACGACGACACCGATCAGAGCGAGCTCGGCCGCCTGCTCCTGCCGGCGCAGCCGCCGGTGACGTTCGCCGACGTCGGTGGGCTGGACGAGATCAAGGCGCAGATCGAGAAGCGGATCATCCTGCCGTTCCAGAAGCCGTCCCTGTTCGCGAAGTTCAAGAAGAAGGCGGGCGGCGGCATCCTGCTCTACGGCCCGCCGGGCTGCGGCAAGACGCTGCTCGCGCGCGCCACCGCCGGCCAGTGCAAGGCGACGTTCCTGAACGTCGCGATCGACGACGTGCTCGACATGTACATCGGCGAGAGCGAGCGCAAGCTGCACGCCTTGTTCGAGAAGGCGCGCGCCACGACGCCCGCCGTCATGTTCTTCGACGAGCTCGAGGCGCTCGCCGGCAAGCGGCAGCACACGCGCGAGGCCACGTCGTCCAAGCTCGTCAGCCAGTTCCTCTCGGAGATGGACGGCTTCGTCAAGAACAACGCGGGTGTCCTGATCCTCGCGGCGACGAACGTGCCGTGGGCGATCGATCCGGCGTTCCGCCGCCCCGGCCGCTTCGATCGCGTGCTGTTCGTGCCGCCGCCGGACCGGGCGGCGCGCGCGAGCATCCTCGAGATCCTCCTCG
Source organism: Kofleriaceae bacterium (assembly GCA_035558535.1). Classification (GTDB taxonomy): domain Bacteria; phylum Myxococcota_A; class Polyangia; order Haliangiales; family Haliangiaceae; genus JABFXX01. The sequence continues at coordinate 14,330 of DATMCI010000384.1, read as the reverse complement.
CCGGGCGCCCGACGTCCGGGGCGATCGACACGGGCGCGCTCGCGGCGCGCACCTCGCAGTTCTCCGGCGCGGACCTCGAGAACCTCGTCGACACGGCGGCCGATGGCGCGATCGCTGCGTCGCTCGCGCAGAACACCGAGGTCCCGATCGATCAATCGCACTTGACCGCGGCGCTCGCCGAGATCAAGCCGACCACCGTCGAGTGGCTGACCACCGCGCGCAACTACGCGCGCTACGCCAACGAGGGCGGCCAGTACGACGAGGTCCTCGACTTCCTCAAGCGGTACGGGAAATAGCCATGACCTACGCGATCGCCGACGAACCGATCGAGACCTCGCGGCGCCACCTCGTCGTGAACCCGAGCGCGCCGCTTTTGGCCGAGATGCTGTGCGGCACGTGGCTGTCCCTGCCGTGGTTCGCGTGGAACGCGATCGCGATGGGCAGCCCGACGCGGCGCAAGGAGATCGCGCTGTGCGCGCTGTCGCTCGTCGTCACCGCCGTCCTCGCCGCCGCCGTGCTCGCGCTGCGCGAGGGCGGCGTGATCGAGTCGCGCACGATGCTGCGGTGCGCGCTGCTCGGGATCATCACGTGGAAGCTCGCGATGGCGCAGGCGATCTACACGCTGCAGTCGCGCACGTTCCACGTCTACGAGTACTACGGCGGGCCGGTGCGCCCGGCGTCGTACGTGCTCAGCACGGGCTGGCTCCTGCGCGACGTGGTGATCGGCCTCTCCGACGATCCGCTGTGGGGGATCATCGTCTCGGGCGTCTCCGGGCTCCTCGGCGGGGGCGCGTGATGGAGGATCGCCAGGTCGAGGTCCTGCTCGAGCAGGCGGATGTGCAGATGCGCCTCGCCCAGTGGCGCAGCGCGATCGATCTGCTGCGCCGCGCGCTCGCGATCGATCCGGATCACGCGCGGGCGCACGCGCAGCTCGCGCTGGCGCTGCTCGGCGCCAAGCGGCTGGCCGGCGCGGAGATCGAGGCCCGGCTCGCGCTCGCGCTCGAGTCGGGCAGCTCGCTCGCCCACTACGCAGCCGCCGCGGTGCTGCGCGCGCAGCGCCGCCTCGACGAAGCGTGGGAGCACTGCGAGATCGCGCTCACCGCCGACTCCGCCGACGCCGACGTCTACGTGCTCGGCGCGGGCATCCGCGATCTGCGCGGCGAGGTCTCCGAGGCGCGCGCGCTGCTCGTCCGGGCGCTCGAGCTCGAGCCCGCCCACGCCGGCGCGCTGACGCGCTTCGCGCGCCTCGAGCTCGACGCGCACCGCCCCGAGGAGGCCGCGCGCTACGCGGAGGAGGCCCTGCGCGCTCGGCCCGACGATCTGGACGCCCACGTGGTGGCCGGCCTCGTCGATCTGGTGCGCGGCGACGTCGCGGGCGCCGAGGGCCACGCTCGGTTCGCCCTCACCCAGGACGCGACCGATCACGACGCGCTCGGGCTGTGGGCCTCGATCAAGGCGCGCCGGAGCTGGACGCTTGGCCTCTGGTGGCGCCTGAACGCGTGGGTCTCCTTGCGCAGCGAGGGCGGCCAGGTGGCGCTCCTGATCGGCAGCTTCGTCGTCGTCCAGATCGCGATCATCCTGGCGACCGCCGCCGACCTCCCGCTCCTCGAGCAGGTGCTGAGCTGGGCCTGGCTCGGCCTGTGCGCGTACACCTGGGTTGCGCCCGAGCTGTGGAAGCGCATGCTCCAGCGCGACCTCGGCACGGTCGTGCTCGATCCCGACTTCTGAGTCCCCCGCGCGCAAGCTAGGGGGCCGGACCGAGCGCTCGGGCTCGCTCCCGCCGGGCTGCCGCAGCGCGCTGCACCCGGGCGCCCGTCGCAGGACAAGCACGGTGCGACAGGTCGCGCGGCGACTACCCCAGGAGAAGCCAACAATAGTTAGGTCGCACTCTTGTCGCAGGCGGGCCGCAGGTGAGAGCGTCTGCCAATTCGGCCGGAGGAGCACATGGCTAAGCAGCATTTCAAACGGGTTTTGTATCTGGCAGCCCTGGCGCCGTTCGTGGGGTTCGGTGCGGGGGAGGCGTTTGCCGACGGAAGAGTTCCCAAGAGCCTTCGCATCCGCGAAGACCACGTGACGATCGCGCAGGCGCGCCAGGTGCAGCAGCGGCGGCCGCTGCGCACCGCGCAGCAGCCGGCGCCGACGCAGCCGGCGCCGACGCAACCTCCGGCGCCCACGCAGCCGCCCGACGGCAGCGCACCGCCGCCGCCGGATGGCGCCCAGCCGCCGCCGCCGGCCACGCCGCCCGCGCCGCCGCCGCCCACGGAGGCCGCGCCGCCGCCTGCGCCGCCCGCGACGGAGCCGCCGCCCCCGGTGGAGCCGCCGCCCCCGCAGCCGCAGCCTCCGCAGCCGCAGCCCCCGCAGCCGCGGCAGCCGCCGCCGCCCGTCGAGACCACGGTCGACACCTCCGACGAGGAGATCCGCAAGCTCGCCGAGGAGCAGGAGAAGGCCGAGGGCGAGATCATCGAGGTCACCGGCTCGCTGATCGAGCGCAAGGAGCTGACCTCGCCGGCGCCCGTGACGGTCGTCGACAAGGCGGATCTCGAGGCCGCCGGCGTGACGTCGATCGGCGACATCCTCCAGAACCTGCCGTCCCAGGCGAACGGCATCAACGTCCAGTTCAACAACGGCGGTGACGGCACGACGCGCGTCAACCTCCGCGGCCTCGGCGCGGACCGCACGCTCGTGCTCGTCAACGGCCGCCGCGTGGTGCCGGGCGGCACCGGCGTCAGCGCGTCCGTCGATCTCAACTCGATCCCGATCGCGATCATCGAGCGCGTCGAGGTCCTCAAGGACGGCGCGTCGGCGATCTACGGCTCCGACGCGATCGGCGGCGTGGTGAACATCATCACGCGCGACGACTTCGAGGGCGCGAGCGCCTCGGCCTACTCCGGCATCACGCAGCGCGGCGACGCCTTCAACTACGAGGTCAACGTCACGACCGGCGCCAAGTCGAAGAAGAGCAGCATCCTCTTCTCGGCGACCTACAACACGCGCGATCTCGTGATGGCCGGCGATCGCGACTTCTCGTACTCGGACCTCGAGTACGACTACGCCACGAAGACCCAGTCCACCGCGGGCAGCGGCACCACGCCCGGCGGCTCGCTCAACGCCGCCAGCGCGGGGCGCCAGATCGGCACCGACGCCTGGCGCGACCTCCTCCGCGAGTGCCCGGGCGTGCTCGCCGGCCGCGGCAACTGCTACCGCGATCCCGATACCGGCAAGTGGCGGGCGTTCCGGAACACCGGCACCTCCGACAGCATGGAAGGCGATCTCTACAACTTCCAGCCGGAGAACTACCTCGTCACGCCCGAGGATCGCTACAGCCTGTGGTCGTCCGGTAAGTACCAGTTCCACGAGCGCGCCCGCGGCTTCTTCGAGGCGCTCTACACGAACCGGACGTCGGACCAGAACCTGGCCCCGACGCCGCTGACGCTCTCCGGCGCCGGCGTCACGCTGTCGCGAAACAGCACGTTCAACCCGTTCGGCGTCGATCTGACGGCGGCCAACCGCCGCATGGTCGAGGCCGGCCGGCGCATCTTCACCCAGGACGTCGACACGTTCCGCTTCGTCGCGGGCGTCGATGGATCCCTCCCGGAGCTCAACAACTGGAAGTGGGAGGCGTCGTACAACTACGGGCGCACGGGCGCCAAGGCGGTCAACGCGGGGCAGTTCAACAAGGCCAAGCTGAACCGCGCGCTCGGCCCGAGCTTCCGCGACGCCGAGAACGTCCCGACGTGCGGCACCGCCGCGGCGCCGATCACCGACGACGGCTGCGTCCCGCTCGACATCCTGAGCGGCCCCGGCACGATCACGAAAGAGATGCTGGACTACATCTCGTATACCGGCATCGACGACAGCTTCATCCAGCAGCGGACGTTCCTCGTCAACGCCCGCGGCCGGGTGCTGAAGACGCCGTGGGGCGGCGACCTCTCGATGGCCGTCGGCGCCGACTACCGCGTCGAGTCCGCGGCCGACATCCCCGATCCGGTCACCGCGGCCGGCGACACGACCGGCAACTCGCGCGAGGAGACGCGCGGCGAGTACAACGTGAAGGAGGGCTTCGCCGAGATCTCGTTCGTCCCCGTGACGAAGCGGGAGTTCGCCAAGTGGGTCGAGGTCAACGCCGCCGCCCGCGTGTTCGACTACAACACGTTCGGCTCGGGCGCGACCTGGAAGATCGGCGGGCTGTGGACGATCCCCCAGGGCATCAGCCTCCGCGGCACGTTCTCGTCGGCGTTCCGCGCGCCGAACATCAGCGAGCTGTACTCGGGCCAGGGCGACGCGTTCCCCGGCATCGACGATCCGTGCGAGACGCGGCCGACGCCCGAGGTCGCCGCGCGCTGCCAGGCGATCCACCCCGGCATCCCGGCCGACTTCTCGTTCCCGTTCTCGCAGACCCGCGCCCTCGTCGGCGGGAACCCGGACCTCCAGGAGGAGACGGCGAACGTCTTCACCGCGGGCCTCGTGATCGAGCTGCCCCAGACGCCGGGCCTGACCTTGACGTTCGACTACTTCAACTTCGACATCGAGAGCGCGATCCAGGCCGAAGGGTCGCAGAACATCCTGAACGCTTGCTACATCTACAACATCGATAGCGAGTGCGCGAAGATCTTCCGCGAGGAGGGCTCGTTCTTCCTCGATAACGTCATCGACATCCAGCAGAACATCGGCGGCACCCAGTCGTCGGGCATCGACTTCGCCATCGCGTACGACCACAAGCGCTCGTTCGGCCGCTTCCGCCACTCGTTCGAGGGCACGCGGCTGATCGAGTACACGAACACGTTCCCCGGCTTCGAGCTCAAGGGCGTGGGCAACTACGACATCGCGGCGTTCCCCAAGCTCAAGACGAACTTCAGCACGGTGTGGTCGCTCGACAAGTACAACGCCGGCTTCAACATCCGCTTCATCAACGCGTTAAAGGAGTGCGAGAACGGTGACTGCGGCGCCGAGGACGCGCTGTCGCGCCGGATCGACTCGAACGTGACCGCGGACCTGTTCGCGGGCTACACGGTGAAGTCGAAGGGCGGCACGACGTCGCTCACCGTCGGTGTGAACAACCTCACCGACCAGGATCCGCCGCTCATCTACTCCGGCTTCCTCGCGAACTCGGACGCGTCGACGTACGACTATCTCGGTCGTTACTTCTACACGCGCCTCACCCACAACTTCTGATCTCGAAATCCTCAGTCCCTACGTGAGGAGGTACACCTAATGATGAAGAGAAATTGCATCCTGTGGCTCGGGCTTCTGGCCGTGCTCCTGTGCACGACCGGGTGCCCGGTCGACGTCAACGAGGGCGATGGCATGGGCGACGACGGCGGCGGCACGACGCCGGAGTGCCCGTCGGCGGAGCTCGCCACCGTGCGCTTCTTCCACGCGGCCGGCGGCACGCCGGTGACCCGGCCGGACTTCGGCCCCGCGACGACGCGGAACCTGAACGTGATCCGCCCGGACGTCCTGGATCCGGTCGTCGGATCGGATCCGCCGAAGATGGAGCCGCGCGTCGTCACGAGCCTCGCCCCGGGCCGCGCGGCGCTCGTGCAGCTGTGCGCCAACAAGGACCTGACGCTGAACGCGCGCCTCGTGGGCGGCAAGGAGACCCGCATCGCGCAGTCGCTCGTCCTCCGGCTCACGCCGGACGCCGATCCCAAGCTGTTCGACGCTGGCCGGACGATCATCCTGGCCGGCATCGCCGACGCGCTCAAGAGCGACGGGACGCCGGAGAACCCGAAGTCGGTGACCGATCCGCTGCGCTTCATCGAGGTCATGGACACGTTCGACGGCAGCGTGGAGACGCAGGCCCAGGTCGTGCACGCGTCGCGGAAGGTCGGGACCCCGGTGCAGGTGGAGATCAACCCGGACGCCGCCATGTCCGAGATCGCCGTGCTCGACCGGTACATGGCCAGCGGCATCGTGGGGACGAAGGGCTCGACCGACGCGGCCCCGGCCACCGTCGCCGTGGTGTTCCAGGACGCCGCCAGCACGAAGACGTCGTTCACGATCTCGCCGCGCATCCCGGTCGGCGCGAAGGCGCTCGCGATCCTGTTCGACACCGAGGTCTTCGACCCGAAGAACCCGGATCCGACGAAGGTGAGCCCGGCCCCCACGCCCCGGCTGTTCGTGACGGGCGACGATCCGCTGCTCGGCCGCGTGGCCGGCGGCGGCGTGCAGTTCTAGCGGCGCGGCGCACCCGCGCGCGGGTCATCTGCGCCAAAGTACGCAGCTGATGGCCCTCTCGTTTCGCACCGTCGCCGACGACGAGCTCCCTGCCTATCGCGCCGCGATGATGGCGACGTTCGGCGACGATCCGGAGAGCGATCCGGAGGGGGCCGCGCGTGTCCGCGCGCTGATCGGCCCCGAGCAGCGCTGGGCCGCGTTCGACGGCGGCGACGTCGTCGCGACGTCCGGGACGTTCGATCACGCGATCGCCATGCCCGGCGGCGGCCAGCTCGCCATGGCGGGCCTGACGATGGTGTCGGTGCGCCCGACGCACCGCCGCCGCGGCATCCTGCGCGAGCTGATGCGGCTCCACCTCGAGGACGCCCGCCGCCGCGGCTTCCCGATCAGCGGCCTGTGGGCGTCGGAGGCGTCGATCTACCAGCGGTTCGGCTACGGCATCGCGGCCGAGGGCGACGCCGTCGAGGTCGGCGACGCGCGCGCGGTCACCTTCCGTGAGCCGCGCGAGCTCGACGCGGTCGTGCACGTCGACGAGGAGCGCGCGCGCGCGGAGCTCCCCGCGATCTACGACCGCGCGACCGCGGGCCGGCCCGGCGCACTGATCCGCTCCGCGGCGTGGTGGCGCGAGCGGCGCTTCCTCGAGGCGCCGTACATGCGCGCGGGCGCGAGCCGGCGGCGGCACGTCGGGGCGGTGCGCGGCGGCGCGCTCGTCGGCTACCTCCAGTTCCGGCAGCGGGCCAGCTTCACCGACGGCCTGCCGTCGGGCAGCCTCGACATCGTCGAGCTCGTCGGCGTCGACACGCGCGCCGAGGCGAGCCTGTGGCAGCTCGCGCTCAGCGCCGATCTGTTCCCGCGCGTGACGTGGTGGAACGCGCCCGTCGACGACGTCCTGCCGTGGATCGTCACGGACGCCCGCCGCGTGAAGCGGCGCCGCACCGACACGCTCTGGCTGCGGATCGAGGACGTCCCGGCCGCGCTCTCTGCGCGGCGCTACGCGGCCGGCGGCGCGCTGCGCCTCGAGGTCGAGGGCGAGGCGTGGGACCTCGTCGTCGAGGGCGACGGCGGCCGCGCGCGCTGCGCGCGCTGCGCGCCAGGAGCCAGCGCCGCGCTCGGCGCCGGGGCCGCGCCGCTGCCGTCGCTCCGGCTCTCGCGCCCGGCGCTCGGCTCGCTCTTCCTGGGGGGCGTGTTCGCGACGCAGCTCGCCCGCGCGGGCGAGGTCCACGGCGACCCGGCCGCGGTCGCGATGGCCGATCGGCTGTTCCCGTGGCCCATCGCGCCGTGGTGCCCGGAAATCTTCTGATCATGGCGAGGGCGCTGTACCGGACGCTCGCCCGGGCCGCCGCCGCTGCCGCTGCGGTCGCTGCGGTCGCCGCTTCGGCGTGTGACAACCGGCCGAACATCGATCCCGGCCGCGCGGCGGCGGTGTTCACCGCCGTCGACGTCGCGACGCTGCCCGGCCTGTCCGGGCTCGCCGTCGATCACAACGGCGCGCTGTGGACGGTCGCCGAGCGCGGGGCGCGCGCCTACCGCGTCCTGCTCGACGACGCGCTGCGCCCGTCGCTCGAGACGTTCGTCATCCAGGGGCTGCCGCCGGACACCGACGTCGAGGGCCTCGCCATCCTGGGCGTCGATCGGTTCGCGCTCGGCACCGAGGGCCACGAGGACGGCGTCGCCACGGTGCTGCTCGCCGAGCGGCGCGGCGCGGCGCTTGTGGTGACCCGCACGATCGCGCTGCCCGAGGCCCAGGTCGGCATCAAGCTCGTCAAGAACCACGGCGCCGAGGGCCTCTGCGGCGCGGGCGAGACGATCCTCGCCGGCATCGAGGACGTGGGCGAGACCGGCGGCCGGCGCTGGGCGCCCATCGTGCGGATCGAGGGCGGCGCGATCGTGCGCACGCACCGCCTCTGGCTGACCACGCGGACCGGCAAGATCTCGGGCCTCGACTGCGTGCTCGCGCCCGACGGCGGCGTCACGGCGTGGGCCGTCGAGCGGCACTTCGAGGAGACGCACCTGCTCCGCTTCACGCTGCCGCCGCCGGGGGCCGGCGCGGACGAGCTCACGCCGACCGTCCTCCTCGATCTGGGGCCGATCCTGAACGGCCGGCTCAACCTCGAGGGCATCGCGCGCCTGCCCGACGGGCGCACCGTGACCGTCGTCGACAACCAGTGGAAGCGGATCACCGGCCCGAGCCAGCTGCTCGTCTTCCGCCCCGGCGTGATCCCCTGAGTGATTGAGCTCGTCGACCCAGCGGGCGCCAGCGGGCGCGGGTGTGTCCAGTCGCGGCCTGGACATGTCCAACCGACTGAGGACATGTCCAGCGTGGTCGCCCGCTCATCCGAACGAAGAGCTGCGCTGGTTCCCGCTGCCGAGTGAAGTGCTCGCGGAGCTGCGCGGCCGCCCGGCGGAGCGGCACGCGGCGTTGCTCCATCCGTAGCGCGCGTGATCCGCGAGCATGCCCAGTCCACCGCGCGCGGCGCATCCGGGTATGATCGCGCCGTGCAGGCCAGCGTCTTCGACGAGATCGGCATGTTCCGTGCGATCGAGGAGAGCGGTGCCCGTGCGCTGCTGATCGGGCGTCAGGCGTTGATCGCGCTCGGGATGCCCGTGATGACCGCCGATTACGATTTCTGGCTGGCGGCCGACGACGCGGGCCGATTCAACGACGCCCTTCGACCGTTCGATCTACTCCCGAGCCGTCCCCCGGACGAGGCGAGGGCCAACGGTCGCTACGTGCTCGACAACGACGAGCACCTCGACGTCCTGGTGGCCGCGTCGGTCTCCACCGTGGACGGCGTGATGGTCCACTTCGTCGAGGTCTGGGCGCGTCGGACCTACGTGGAGATCGGCGACGGTGTCCGCGCGGCGATCCCATCGATCGACGATCTGATCCTGACGAAGCGCTTCGGTGCGCGCCCCCGCGACGCCGATGACATCCGCTGGCTGCAGCAGCTCAAGGCCCGGACCTCGTGAGCACCCCGATCGCCACGCTGACGGCGGAGGAGCGCGAACAGCTCGCGCGCTGGGAGGAGCGGCCCCTGCCGCCGGACGAGTTCGCCGCGCGCGTCGCGGTACCGATGTCGGACTACGAGCGCGAGAGCTTCGAGGACATGGTGAGCTGGTTCACCCGGCGTTATCCGACGGCTGGCGACCGTATGCGTGCGATCCGGATTCGGATGCGGAGGCTTCGTCGGCGCACCGCGTGAAGCCCGGGGCCGACTCGAGGATCAATCGCTGGATCTCAGCGGTCTTCGAGGGAGCCCGCCTGAGAGCGCAGCCGCTCGAGCGCCTCCAGGAGGGGCTTGCATGACAGCGCGGCGTCGACACTCGCCGCAAACGACTTGTTCAGCGCGTAGACGCGCTCGGCTGGATAGCCAGTCTCGGTGAGCTCGGCATTGTAGCGCTTTCCGAGCGCCACCAGCTTGTCCGGCTGGGAGACCTCGTCCAGCGAGCCAGGGTCTGCTTCCCATGTGTCGAGCACGCTGCAGTCTGCATCGGCGCGCTGGCGAACGAGGTCGGCGCCGTTCAGTCGGCGAACACCTCGGCGAGGGTGGCGGCCGACAGGATAGGCACGATCCAGAGGTCGATCTGCTCGATGGAGGCCGTCGTGATGCGTTGCTCGACGTGAGCGTCCACGGCGTCACCGAAGCGCTGCCGCAGCAAGCGCAGTAGCACCGCACACTCGCCCTGCTGGATGCCCTGCTTGACGCCCTTCTTGACGCCTTCCTGGATCGCCTCCTCGCGCCAGGTCTCGACGATGTCTTGGGTCTGCATGAGGAACTCCTGGTCGTCGTCCGTTCGCTGAGCAGGGTCGGGGGAATCTCCAAGCGCAAGCGTACCAGAAGCGGCAGCGCGAGGCTGCGCGCTGGATCCTCGGCCCGGAGCGCCTTGCGCTCGGCGATCGCCTGCTTCAGCACTTGGCCGGCGCCGAGCAGGCGCAGGAGCAGCGTGTCGGGCTCGACGAGTAGCTCGCTCACGACGACAAGCCGTGTCCAGAGCAAGGGCGGGCCCTCGTAGATGCCGAGCGACCAGCCCTCCCCCTCGAGCGGGTAAAGCCGCAGGCCCTCGATGCCGCCCTTGGGGCGGCACGACGAGATCACCCATTGCATCGGGATCGGGGGCGGCGGCTTAGGGAGCGACAGGTAATGGCGGAACTGACCGTGCTTGATCAGGCAGTCGGCGAGATCTTCGCCGCTCGGCGTGTTGTGGAAAAACTCCAGCGTGCTCGGGCCGGCGGTGATGCGCCCGAAGAGGCCGAGGTAGCCGGGAACTGGCTCGCAGGCCGGATCGGGCATGAACCAGAAGATCGATCCTCCGAGTTTCGGCCGGGACCTCCGCGTCGGTCTCGACCGAGCCGCGCGCGGCGACCGCGGACCGCACCATCTGCTTACCGAACTGGTCGAAGCGCGTTCGCATCCAAGCGGGCGAGGAGAGCATGGAGTCAGACGAGGGACAGGTACGGCCGCCATGAGCGGTAGACTGCACGCGAGCACACCCGACTGCGCTCGCTGGTGTCGTGCGGGTCGTGAAACATCAGCAGCGTCAGCCTAGGAGTCACGGGCAATAAAGACAAGCTCTCAGTCACGGACTTTGGGCGCCAAGCAAAGGTGGACCTCGCTGCCGACGAGGAGCCCGCGCTACCAAGCGGTTCATACCTCAGGTTGCCTCCGCATTAAGATATATCGCGTGGGCACTGGAGAATTAGACCCGTATCGAGCGCTGCATTCGAAGCTATTCTGGCGGACGAGATCGGGCGCGCTGTGCGCGAAGACACCGGTATGCCGCTCCTCGTCTTTGATGCCCGGAAGGAGATCATCCAAAAATGGCTTCCGTAGAGACGTACGCCGAACTCATCAAGCGTGTGACCCGCGAGCATGCCGAGATCAAACCTTCCTATGAAGGCATCGCCGTCGAGGTGATCTGCGACGATGCCCAGGGACACTACGAGCTCATGTACGCTGGCTAGATCGGCGAACGGCGAGTTCACGGCAGCGCGCTGCACATTGACCTGCGAGGTGGCAAGATCTGGATCCAGCATGACGGCACGGAGCGCTGCGTCGCCACCGAGCTCATGGACGTCGGCGTCCCGGCCAAGGACCTCGTGTTGGCGTTCCATGCGCCCGAAGGCCGGAAGCATACGCCGTTCGCAGTCGGCTGAGACCGTGTCGCAGAGTCGAGGCCCCGGCGCGATCCCGGACCTGCGCTAGAACATCGTGAAGTCGAAGCCGACGCCCGGACCTCGGCGTGGTGCACCTCCGCACGCGATCGGTTCGCGCTCGGCCCCAAGGGCACGAGGACGGCGTGCTCTCGGTCGCGAGGCGCTTCCCGCGCGCGAGCACGCGACGTACCGCGAGCTGCCGCTGGGCGAGTGGCGTGGCCGGATCGCTGAGGCCGTCGTTGACATGCCTCGCACGCAAGAGCAGTATCAGCTGGTGAGTGGGTTTCGGTCCAGGAGCTGCGGCGGCGCGGAGGGGTCCACAGGCGGCGATCGCTCCAGCGGACTCGTGCCCGGCCGCACCACGCTCGTCGCGCAGCTCGCCACGAGCGGCAGCCGCTCTGGCGGAGCCGCACCCGGCCGTACCACCCAAGTCGCCCCGCTCGCCGGGCCCGCGGCTTCGTCGGGCGAGCGTATCCCCGATCCGGTGCGCGGGAAGATGGAGCGATCGCTGGGCGCCGACTTCTCTGGCGTGCGCATCCACACGGGAAGGGAGGCGTCGTCGATCGGCGCGCACGCCTTCACCCGCGGCGACGACATCCACTTCGCGCCCGGCCAGTACGACCCGCACGACCGCGGCGGCCAGGAGCTCCTTGGTCACGAGCTTGCGCACGTGGTGCAACAGCGCGAGGGGCGCGTGACCGCGAGCTTCCAGGCCCACGGAATGGAGGTCAACGCTGACCCCGCTCTCGAGCGCGAGGCGGACGAGCTCGGCGCGAGGGCGGCGACCGGGGAGCAGGCGCGCTCGGGGGGAACTGTGTCGGGACCCTCGTCATCGCGCGTCGTGCAGGGAATGTGGATCTGGAACAACGGTGGCTTCTACCAGGACGGGCAGCAGCCGTTCGATGCCGTGTTCATTCCGCCGGACCTGTATTTCAACGACGTCAGCGAGTACCAGCAGTGGGAGCTGTATCAGCAGCAGCTGTATCAGCAGCAGCTGTATCAGCAGCAGCTGTTGCTGTACCAGCAGTGGGAGCTGTATCAGCAGCAGCTGTACCAACCGCTGACCACGAACAGCAACACCACGAACAGCAACACCACGAACAGCAACACCACGAACAGCAACACCACGAACAGCAACACCACGAACACGACCAGCTACTCGATCTCGGACTCGTTCAACTTCGTCAGCAGCCGTAGCGGCAACCCCACGACTTACGTGAAGTCGCGCGCCCAGGTCGACGACCCGAACAAGTACGACCAGAAGACGCTGTCCCTCGTCAACGACTTCGTCAAGGCGGGCGGCAAGAACGTCGGCACGACGAACGACACCCAAGTCGACATGTGTCATCGCTGGTCGGACTTGGGCCTCCGGCGCGAGGTCGACGACATCCTGACGCAGGTGCACGAGCCGCAACAGAACAAACAGCAGCTGATCGGCCACTTCACCAAGTTCATGAACTCTGTGTGGGACTCGAGCCAGCAGACCAGCCAGCAGGACAGCAAGGTGAGCTCGGGCGTCCAGGTCATGACCTCGATCATCAACAGCGGTCAGGCGCGCAAGCCAACGGATTTGGAGCAGAAGAAGATCGATAAAATGGTGCACGTCATCTCGACGACGAGCAGGAAGAACCTGCGGCCCGGATCGCACGTGACGAACAACTCCTTGAAGGAGAAGCCGGACTTCAACGTGGACCTGAGTAGCCCGAACAAGACCGGTAACACCATCGAATATCCGATGAGCCCGATCTCCAATGAGCAGGCCATGGTCATGGAGGAGCACAACAAGCTGATCGGGACGACCTTCGAGGAGACCGACGTCAGTGGGTTCCGGAAGGATCAGTCCGGGCAGTGGTTTGCGCCGCCCGAGTACAAAGGTTCAGGCCAATACAAATGAGCGCGGCCCCGACACTCTACGCGACGGTGCTGCGGCTGCTCGCCGAGAAGGGTTGGAAGCTACAAGCGGACGAGGAGCGGCGCAGCGTGACGATGCTCATGGAGGGTCGCAACGGCACCTGGCCCTGTATCGTGGTGGCGCGCGAGCAGGAGCAGCAGATCCTCGTCTATTCGGCGAGCAGTCTGCGCGTCCCCCCGGACCGCCGTACCAAGCTCGCCGAGACGATCGCGCGGGCGAATTTCGGGATGGTGATCGGAAACTTCGAGCTCGAGATGGACACCGGCGAGATCCGCTACAAGACCAGCCTCGACGTGTCCGAGTCCGAGCTCGACGGCGGGCTGCTCGAACGGATCCTCCGCCCCAACATCCAGACCATGGATCGCTACCTCCCCACGTTCGCCGCCGCGATCCACTCGGACGCGACGCCTGTACAGGCGCTCGCGCGCGTCGAGGGCGCGCCCTAGAACAGCGTGAAGTCGAAGCCGACGCCCGCCTGGATGATCAGCGGGTTCACCCACAGGCTCATCTTCGCGGTGCCGACCTCGACGGCATCGAACAGCGGCAGCGCCGGCGCGCGGACCTCGGCGTGGTGCACCTCCGCGCGCGCGAGCATGCCGGCGATGTACTTGACGTCGAGCCGCGCGTAGACGTCCCTCCACACCTTCACGTCGAGGCCGGCCTGCACCACGACGCCGGGAGCCGGCTTGACCTCGAAGTCTGGCTGGCTGACCTCGGTCAGGATCGGGTTCGTGATCTTCGGGTCCAGGCCGAACATCACGGCGAGCCCCGCGCCCGCGTACAGCCGGAATATGCTGGCCTCGTGGAGCTGGAAGACGGCGGTGGTCACGATCGGCAGGGCCGTCATCTCGCCGAGCTCGTCGCCGAGCGGCGGCACGCCGGTCGGGATGCCGAGCGCGGTCGGCGCGAGCGACTTCATCGCGAGCGAGCCTTTGGCGTGGAACTTCACCTTCGCCGTCGGGTCGCCGCCGATCACCTCGAGCGAGAGTCGATCATTTAGCACCGGGAGCCGGAAGCCCAGCTGGAACGCGAAGATCGTCATCGAGTCGGCCGAGGCGGAGCTCCCCGCGATCGGGCCGTTCTTCA
>DATMCI010000383.1:0-28668 GCA_035558535.1 Kofleriaceae bacterium | reverse complement strand
GATCCGGAGAAATTTAATAAAAATCAATTAGTTATTGGATGTCTGGGGCTTCCTGTTTGACCTCTTGGCCGGCGGCGGCATTATGCCCAGACATGGCTGGGTACCCGGGAACGCCACTGCCCAAGAAGCTGGGGATCAAGGCCGGCCACAAGGTCTGCCTGCTCGATGCTCCGGGCGGTCTCGAACGCCATCTCCGGCAAGGTCAAGACGACGTGCGGATCACCCACGACCTCCGGCTCCCACCGGTGGACGTGGTCGTACTGTTCGTGGAGCGCCTGGCGGACCTCGAGCGCCGGTTTGCCGACATCACCAACCGCCTACATCCCGAGGGCGGCTTCTGGGTCGCCTTCCGGACCCACCGCGGGGACATCACCGATGACGTGGTGCGGCGAATCGCGCTCGCCGCCGGCATGGTCGACAACAAGGTCTGCGAGATCGACGCGAGCTGGTCGGGGATGCGGCTCGTCCTCCGGCAGGAGATCCGCGACGCCATCGCCTACCGCGCCATCCCGCCGCCGCCCTCCGTCTCGCGCCGCGTCCGCCGCCCCACCGCGCCCGCGCTCCGCGCGCAGCGCTCGAGCGGCGCCGGCTCCTCGCTGCGCCGCGCCCGCGCGCGCTCGACGAAGTAGCGCGACCGCGGTCACACCCAGCCGCAGCCTTGCCCGGTAGGTCTCGCGGAAGTCACGTCGGCGTCAGGCGTTCTCGCGCGCGCTGAGCTATCGTGGCCGCCATGCACCGCTCGATCTGGCGGACCTGGCTCCCGGTGATCGCGCTCGCCGCGTGCGGCACCGAGACCGACCAGCGGCCGCGCTCGGTCCAGTACATCACCGAGGCCATCCTCGCCCCCAACTGCGGCAACGCACAGTGCCACTCCTCCTTCCGGAACGCCTTCGGCTACGCGTTCGACACCGTCGAGAAGTCACGGCAGAGCCTCATGGGTAGCCTGATCGGCGGCATCACCCTGAACACCCGGGACGAGCCGCAGGGAGATGGCGAGACGTCGTTCCTGTACTCCGTGCTCACTCGCTCGGTGAGACGCATGCCGTACGACCAGCCGCTGGCCGATGCGGATATCGATCTGATCGTGCGCTGGATCGATTTCGGAGCTCCAGGCGCGCAGTGCAACCGGGAGGCGGACGGCCCGATGGTCTGCGTGGGCCGGAAGGTGGTCGAGTGCAAGGCGTCGTTCGACTACGGCGCGGTGATCGAGGACTGCGCGGTCACGGGCAAGAACTGTTCGATGGGGGCGTGCCGATGAGGGGGCTGATGACGGGGCTGATGAGGGGGCTGATGACGGGGCTGATGACGGGCCTGATGCACGGCGCGCTGCGGATGGCGCGGAGCCCCGCGTGGCTCGCCGTGCTCGTGTTCGCGGCGGTGGCCGCGCTCGCCGGGGCGGCCGAGGCGTACCCGCAGTTCCAGCTGAGCCGGGACAGGACCTGCACCGGCTGCCACATCTCGCCGGCGGGCGGGAACCTCCTGAACGAGAACGGCGAGAGCACCTCGGAGACGATCGCGATGATCGACCATCCGGGCGCTTTCTTGTACGGCGCGCTCCCGCTGCCGAGCTGGCTCACCCTGGGCGGCGACCTCCGCGGCTCGACGGGCTACATCCAGACCCCGGAGAAGGTGCTCGCGACCTTCCCGATGCAGATCGAAGCGTACGCGAACGTCAGGCTGCCGGTCGGCTTCTCGATCCAGGTGCACGGCGGGACCCGGCCGCCGACGATGGAGAACGCGGCGACGCCGGGCAAGAACTTCCTGTGGTCTCGCGAGCACTACCTCATGTGGCGGACGAGCCCGGGCACGCCCACCGGCCTGTTCGTGCGCGCCGGGCGCTTCATGCCCGTGTTCGGCCTCCGGTACGCCGAGCACCCGATGTACACGCGGCGCTTCGGCGGCACGCCGCTGTGGGGCGAGACCTACGGGGGCGCGGTGGAGCTCGTCATGGAGTCGATCGAGGTCCACGCGACCGGGTTCATCGAGGATCCGCTGATCGAGCCCGTGCGCCACGCCAAGGGCGGCGCGCTCTACGCCGAGCTGCGCGTGACCGACAGCTTCTCGATCGGCGGCGGCGGCATGCTCGAGATCGGCGAGGACGATCAGAAGAGGCGCGGCACGGTCACCGTGAAGAAGTACCTGTCCGGCCCGGACCTCCTGTTCCAGGCCGAGGTCCAGGTCATGAACCAGCGGATCGATCCGATCGGCGCGCCGGTGCAGCTCATCGGTAACCTCGTCATGTCGCGCAACCTGAGCGGCGGCTTCTTGCTCGACGTGGGCATCGGCCACTTCGACACGAACATCCGGATCCGGGACCTCGATCGCGACGCCCTCGACGTGAACCTGCACTGGTTCACCACGTCGCATATCGAGCTGATCTTCAACGGTCGGTTCGAGATGCTCGCGTTCGGCAAGGGCGGCGACTCGCACGCGTACGCCCTCCTGCAGGCGCACTACCGGCTGTAGCCGGGGCCGCTCGTACGAAGATCGCGGCCGCCGACCGCGGGGCGTGCAGAACGGCACGACCCGCGAGATTCGGGGTTGACCCGAGGTGCGACGTCGAGTGACATCGGCCCCCTGAAGAACTGAGCTTCGGGGGTCTACCGATGAAGAGCCACAGAGTCGACTGGCTGCTCGTGATCGCCTCGATCGTGTTCGCCGTCTCGTGCAGCGGCGGCGGGTGCGGCGGCTGCGCGGCGTTCGAGCCCATCCCCGGCGGCTTCCCCGCCGCCGAGCGCAACCCCAACGCCGTCCAGGTCCGCGTCTCGCAGACCGGCATCGCGGCGATCACCGCCGATCCGGCGAAGATCATCACCGCGCTCGCGGGCGGCACGAACGGCGTCCTTGCGTTCGACGCGCCCGTCAACTGCAGCGGCAGCACGCCGACGTGCTGCCCCGGCGGCAACCCGGTGAGCCCGTGCGGGCCGATCAACATCGACTTCAACCAGGTCGCGGGCGATCTGCCGCGCCTCGAGGTGAAGCCGGCGCAGGGCGCGAGCCGGGTCGACGTCACCGTGCGCGCGCGCGTGAAGACGGCGATGGACATCCCGGTGAAGGTGCCGATCGCCGGCGACTGCGGCCTCAAGATCGACACCACGGCCGGCACGGTCAAGGACATCAAGATCGACGCGCCGATCAACTTCCAGCAGGACGGGACCGCGGGCACGACGCGCGTCGCCGTCGGCACGGTGGCGATCTCGCAGCTCGTCACCGAGGACGTGCGGCTGACCGGCGGTTTCGGGTGCCAGGTCGCGAACCTCGCCCTGAGCTTCGTCATCGACCTGCTCACCGATGAGCTGACGGGCGTCATTCAGGACACGATCCAGGAGCAGACGTGCAAGGGCTGCCCGTCGGGCGATGTCGGCGAGTGCGGCACGTTCGCGACGGCCTGCACGAACAAGGTCTGCATGCAGGGCGCGCAGTGCATGCAGGAGCTCGGGCTCGCCGGCCGCGCGCGCGGCACGAACCTATTCAGCAGCTTCTCGCCCGGCACCACCGGCGCGATCGACCTCTACGAGGTCGCCGGCGGCTACGCCACGACGAACACGAACGGCATCGCGCTCGGCCTGCTCGGCGGCATGCTGCCGGGCGGCGCGCCGCGCGATCGCTGCGGCCCGCCCGCGGCGGCGCCGGCGCGGCCTGCGATCCCGCAGTCGACGTTCTTCCAGGGCAACACGCGGCCCGACACGAACCAGCCGTTCGGCGTTGGCATCGGCATCCACAAGTCGCAGCTCGAGCAGTTCGCGTACGCCGGCTACGAGGGCGGCCTCTTGTGCCTCACGGTGGGCACGGACACGGTCCAGCAGCTGTCGACCGAGACCCTGGCGCTGGTCTCGCGCTCGCTCGGCAAGCTCGTCGAGGGTAACTCGCCGATGGCGGTCGGCCTGCGGCCGCAGAGCCCGCCCACGCTCGTGCTCGGCAAGAACATCTTCGTCACCGACGGCCAGGGCAACACGACGCTCGCCGATCCGCTGATCGACATCAGCTTCAAGAGCCTGGAGATCGACTTCTTCGCGTCGATCGACGAGCAGTACGCGCGCGTGTTCACCGTGGTCGCCGACGTGCACCTGCCGCTCGGCCTCCAGGTCACGTCGATGGGCGAGCTCGCGCCCGTGTTCGGCGGCATCGACAACGCGTTCACGAACCTCTCGGTCAAGAACTCCGAGGCGGTCGCCGAGTCGCCGGCCGAGCTGGCGGCGCTGCTCCCGACCGTGCTGAACCTCGTCCTGCCGCAGCTCTCCGGCGGGCTGCCGTCGATCGCGCTGCCGTCCATCGGCGGTCTCCAGCTCGACGTCACAGCGGTCACCGGCGTGCCGGTGACCCAGGGCGGCAGCGACGTCTCGTTCCTCGCGATCTACGCGGACCTCGCGCCCGCCACGCTCGCGGCGGCGCCGGTCGAGACCACGCTCTCGCTCGGCGAGATCGGCGAGCCCGATCCGGCGGCGGCGCGCGATCCGAAGCAGTGGCGGACCGCCCGCGCCCCGACCGTCGCGCTCGAGCTCGGCGGCAGCGCGGAGCCCCTCGAGTACTCGTACCGCATCGACGGCGGCGCCTGGTCGGCGTGGTCGCGCAACCCGCGGCCGACCCTGTCGTCCAGCGTGTTCTGGCTCGCCGGTACGCACCGCATCGAGGCGCGCGCGAGAGAGGTCGGCAGGCCCGCCACGATCGATCCGACGCCGGCCTCGATCGAGGTCGCGCTCGGCGCGGGCGCGGGCGTGCGGAGCGGGCCGGCGCGCGGCTTCCACGGCTCGCCCGGCCAGGCCGGCTGCACCTGCCAGACCGGCTCGGCCGGCGGCGCGGCGCCGCTCGCGCTGGTGCTCGGCGCGGTCCTCCTGCCGCTTCGGCGGGTGCGCCGGCGCGCGGCGCGGATCGCGCGCGAGGCGCGCCGGCTCGGCGCGGCGGCGTGGCTCGCGGCGATCGCGCTCCTGCCCGGCTGCAACTGCGGCAGCTCCGACTACTGCGGCGACACCGCGTGCCTCGAGGGCGACATCGAGGCCGGCGGCATCGGCCGGTTCACGAGCATCGCCGCCGATGACAAGCGCGTCCTCGTGGCGACCTACGATCACGGCCTGGGCGACCTCGTCGTGGTGGACGTGACCGATCCGGCCGCGCCGCAGAAGCTCGCCGTCGACGGCGTCCCGCTCGACGCGGCGCCGACGCACGCGAAGGACTCGTACCGCCGCGGCATCGAGGAGCCCGGGCCGGACGTCGGCGCGTGGACGTCGATCGCGCTCTCTGGCGGCCGGGCCAAGGTCGCCTACCAGGACCGCGACGCCGGCGCGCTCAAGTACGCGTTCGAGAAGAAGGGGGGCGAGTGGGAGAGCTACGTGGTCGATGCCGGCAACGGCGAGGAGGTGGGCCGCTACGCGGCGATGGCGATCGATGCCGAGGGCCGCCCGGCGATCGCGTACCTGGCGATCGGGATGGATGACGGAATGGGCAAGCGCGTGACCGAGCTGCGGCTCGCGCGCGCCGCCGCGGCCGAGCCCGACGAGAAGGAGTGGACCTCCGCGGTGATCGCGGCGGCGCCGGGCAGCTGCGCCGGCCTGTGCGGCGGCGGCGAGGCGTGCGTCGCCGCCGGCGCCTCCGGGGGCGAGGCGTGCAAGGCGATCACGGCCGACTGCACCGCCGCGTGCGGCACCGGCGACGCCTGCATCTCCGGCACCTGCACGGCGGAGATCGCGGTGCCGACGGTCGCGACGCTCCCCGGCGGCACCGGCCTGTACGTCTCGCTCGTGGTCCTGCCGGACGGCCGGCTCGCGGCGGCCTACTACGACCGCGCGGCGCGCGCGCTCAAGCTCGCCGTGGAGAGCGCGGCCGGCTCGAACGAGTTCGCCGAGACCGTGCTGCACGGCGGGGCCTCCGGCGACCGCGGCATGTGGGCGAGCGCGGCCGTCGACGAGGCCGGCACGATCCACGTCGCCTACCAGGACGCGATCGGCGACCAGCTCCTGTACACGACGTGGGCCGGCGCGCCCGGCGTGCCCGAGGTCGTCGACGATGGCGTGCGCGCCGGCGATCGCACGCACCCCGTCGGCGCGGGCGCGTCGATCTACCTGGTCGGCGGCGCCCCGGCGATCGCCTACCAGGACGGCATGACCTCGGACGTCTACGTCGCGACGCGCGCGGGCACGACCTGGACGCAGGCGGCGCTGTCCACCGGGCCGCTGCTCGACGGCGTCTCGATCGGCGCGGCCATCGGCCCCGGCGGCGTGCCGTACCTCGCGTGGGACCGGCTCGATCCGAAGCTGACGCCGCCGCACACGCTCGCCGTCGAGAACCCGTAGCTCGCGGGATCCGGCATCCTGGATAAGTAGCCAGATCTGGGGTCACCAACCCTAGATCTGGCTACTTATGGGCCCCCCTATATCTAGCCAGATCTTGGCCGAATGACCCAGATCTGGCTAGATATGCGGATGCCGCTCGTCGGGCGCCGCGCGGAGCGCCAGGTGCTCCTCGATGCGTTGCAGTCACCGGAGGCCGAGCTCGTCGCGGTCTACGGCCGGCGGCGGGTCGGCAAGACGTTCCTGATCCGCGAGGTGTATCGGGACGCGATCTGCTTCGAGCTCGTCGGCATGCACGGCGTCGACGCCTCGCGGCAGCTGCGCGCGTTCGCGGGGGCGCTCGGCCTGGCGACGCCGCCCGCGGACTGGCAGCGCGCGTTCGAAGAGCTGCGGGCGCGCTTGAGCGCGCAGCTTCGGCGGCGGCGGGCGAAGCAGGTCGTGTTCTTCGATGAGGTCCCGTGGCTCGCCTCGCGGCGCTCGGGGTTCCTCGCCGCGTTCGAGCACTTCTGGAACGGCTGGGCGGTCAAGCAGCCGAAGCTCGTCATCGTGATCTGCGGGTCGGCGGCGTCCTGGATGCTCGAGAAGGTGGTGCGCCAGCGCGGCGGCCTCCACAACCGGGTCACGCGGCGGCTCCGGGTCGATCCGTTCTCGCTCGCCGAGGTAGAGGAGCTCCTGCGGTCGCGGCGCGTCGACCTCGGCCGCTACCAGGTGATCGAGCTGTACATGGCGCTCGGCGGCATCCCGCACTACCTCGTCCAGGTCCGCTCCGGCGAGTCTGCCGCGGAGGCGATCGATCGGCTGTGCTTCACGCGCGACGGCTTCCTGCGCACCGAGTTCGCCGATCTCTACGCGGGGCTATTCGAGAAGGCCGAGCGCCACGAGGCCGTCGTCCGCGCGCTGGCCGCGCGGCGGCGCGGCATGACGCGCGCGCAGCTGCTCGCGGCCACCCGGCTGGGCTCCGGCGGCTCGATCACGAAGGTGCTGGGCGAGCTGGAGCAGTGCGGCTTCGTCGCGCAGATGCCGCGGCTCGGCCACGCGAAGCGGGACGCGGTGTACTGGCTCGCCGATCACTACTCGCTGTTCTTCCTGAAGTGGATCGAGCCGCATCGCGGCAGCGCGCGGGGGGCGTGGCAGCGCAAGCGAGCGTCGCCGGCGTGGCGCGCGTGGAGCGGGCTCGCGTTCGAGGCCGTATGCCTGCGCCACGTCGAGTCGATCAAGCGCGCGCTCGGGATCGCCGGCGTGGAGACCACCGAGGGGGCCTGGGAGCGGCGCGCCGCGGAGGGCCGCGACGGTGCGCAGGTCGACCTCGTGATCGAGCGAGCCGATCGCAGCGTGAACCTGTGCGAGATGAAGTTCTCGGAGTCCGAGCTCGTGATCGACAGGGCTTACGCGCGCGAGCTCGAGCGCAAGCGCGATGCCTACCGGGCGGCGTTCGGCGACCGCAAGGCCACGTTCCTCACGCTGATCTCGACGTACGGGCTCCGCGTCAACGATCACGTGCAGCGGCTCGGCATCCGCGCGTTGACCATGGACGCGTTGTTCGACTGAGCCCGAGTCTTCGAGGGGCGATCTGCTCCGTAAGGCGCAGCCGGCGGCTGTGCCGGCGAGCCGATCGACGAAGATCGACAAAGCCGGAGAGCCGGATCGATGCATCGACGCGTCTTGACGCGGCGGCGCGGCGGCGTCGGATCCCGGGCGTCAGCGGCAGCCTTCGCGGTGGGCGGTGAGCTTCGCGTGGTCGCCGGTCGTCGTGTAACCGCAGGTTCATCTTCGACGAGGCGCTCCGTATAAGTAGCCAGATCTCGGTTCCGGAGCGGGGATCTGGCTACTTATGCCGGGGAGCGAGGTTGCCGTGGGACGGCACCGCCGAGGCGACGGTGGTCGGGTGGTGAGATCAGCGGCGCGCGCGGCCTGCCACATCGCGAGCGCGCGTTCCAGGTACGCCCGGGCCGAGCTGTTCGGGTGAGGCGCCAGCGCTCGGTGCGGAAGCGGCTGCTTCACGGTGCCGGACCGCGCCGTTCGGGTACGGTTGAGCCCAGATGGAGCGAAGTAGCAGTACGGACGACGCTGCCGATCTCGTCATCGAGGCAGTCCTCGACGATCTCGGGTTCACGGGCGACAACGCGCGGCTGGCGCGCACAGCTCTCGAGGAAGCAGGGCTCACAAACGCGAAGAAGAAGCGGATCTCGGCGGCGAAGCTCTCCGATCTCAGGAGCGTGCTGAGCGCGCGGTTCATGCTGGTCTGCACCCGCGCCCCGTGCCGCGAGGCGGCCGTGGCCGCCGGCGCGAATCGCACCGTGCTCGCCGCGGCGCGTCCCACGGCGTGCGAGGTGTGCGGCGGCTCGGCCAACGCCGCCGAGATCGGCAAAGCGATCACGGCGCTGGTCGACGGCGGGCTGCGCCGGATCGTCGTCGTGGGCGGATCGCCGTCGACGCGCGAGGAGCTGCGCAGCTTGATCGCCGGTCGGCTCGAGCTCCGGCTCGTCTCGGGCACCGATCGCCGCACGTCGCGCGACGCGAAGGCCGATCTCAGCTGGGCCGATCTCGTCGTCATCTGGGGCTCGACCGAGCTCGATCACAAGATCAGCAAGCTCTACACCGGCGCCTCGCAGGGCCGGGTGGTGACGTGCGCCAAGCGCGGCATCGCGGCCCTCGCCGAGACGCTCGCGAAGGCGGCGGCACGAAGCTAGCGCAGGCTCAGCGCGCCGCGCGAGCCGCACCCGCCGTAGGATGCGGCGTGCCGTTCGTCCGCATCGCCACGCCGCTCTCGCCCGGCGAGCCGGCCTTGCAGCACTACCGCGAGGCGGGGCAGGGCGAGCCGCTCCTCGTCTTGCACGGCGGCTGGGGCGCCGCGTTCTACCCGTTCGACGCGCAGCTCGCCGCGCTCGGCGGCGAGCTGCGCTTCCTCATCCCCGATCGCACTGGCTACGGCCGGTCGCCGCGCCTCGCCGCGCTGCCGCCGCGCTTCCACGCGGCCGCGGCGCTCGAGGTCGAGGCGTTCCTCGACGCGCTCGGCATCGCGCGCTGCGCGATCTGGGGCCACAGCGACGGCGCCGTGATCGCCGCGATCGCCGCGCTGCGGCGGCCCGACCGCTACCGCGCCCTCATCCTCGAGGCGCTCCACATCGAGCGGGAGAAGCCGCGCTCGCGCGCGTTCTTTCAGATGATGGCCGAGGACCCGGACGGCTTCGGATCGCGCGTCGCCGAGCGGCTCGCCGCGGATCACGGCGCGGACTACTGGCGCACCGTCCTTGGCTTCGGCGGCCGCGCGTGGCTCGCGATCGCCGCGTCGTCCGCCTCGCCCGCCGAGGACTTCTTCGGCGGCCGCCTCGGCGAGCTGCGCGTGCCGGCGCTGGTGCTCCACGGCGCGGACGATCCGCGCACCGAGCCCGGCGAGCTCGACGCTGTGCGGCGCGCGCTGCCGGCCGCGACCTTCCAGGTGATCCCCGGAGGCGGCCACAGCCCGCACAGCAAGCGGGCGACCGCGGAGGCCGCCACCGCGGCGGTCGCGGGCTTCTTGCGCGAGCATCGCTGACCTTTGGCCGTGCTACCAATCGTGCTTCGATGAAGCTGGCCCACTGCTCGGATCTGCACCTCCTGTCGCACGACGGCGCGCGGTGGCTCGAGCTCGCGAACAAGCGCTGGATCGGCGCGATGAACCTCCTGTCGAACCGCAGCCGGCACTATCACGTCGCCGCGTTCGAGGCGATGGTCGACGACCTGAACGCCCAGGGCGTCGATCACGTGCTGTGCACCGGCGACGTCACGAACCTCGCGCTGCGGCGCGAGTTCGAGTTCGCGCGCGGCAAGTTCGATCGGCTCGCGCTCGGCCCGGCGAACGTCACCGTGATCCCCGGCAACCACGACGCGTACGTCGCCGAGGGCGTCCCGCTGTTCGCAGAGCTGTTCGCCCCGTACGCCGCCGCCGATCCCGGCTGGGCGTGGACCGACCAGGAGCGCGCCGATCCCAGCGCCGACCCCGGCGACGATCTGCACTGGCCGATCGTCCGCGTCCGCGGCGAGCTCGCGCTGATCGGCGTCTCGACGAGCCGCGCCACGCCGTGGTTCACCGCCTACGGCCGGGTCGGCGCTGGCCAGCTCGCGCGGCTGTCCCGCGCGCTCTCCGACGAGCGCCTGCGCGGCAAGGTCCGCCTCGTCGGGATCCATCACCCGCCCGCCGGCAAGCGCGCGCAGAGCCGGGTCCGCGGGCTGCGCGATCACGCCGCGTTCGCCGAGGTGATCGCCGCGCACGGGGCCGATCTGATCGTCCACGGCCACGAGCACCGCGACATGCACGAGGTGCTCGCGAGCCCGGCCGGTCCGGTGCCCGTGCACGGCATCGCGTCCGGCACGTACCACCACAACAAGCCCGAGCGGATCGCGCGCTATCGCGTCTTCAACATCGCTCACGGGAAGATCACGAGCCACCACGTGCGCGTGTGGAATCCAGCGAGTGGCGGCTTCGCGCAAGAGCCGGGCCTCGACGGAGACGGCAGCGCCCGGCAATCAAGCTCGCAACCTTGACTTGGCTTTCGCGCGTGAGATACCCCAGCCATGCTCGATCCTCGAGCATTACCGGAGAAGCCATGGGCCAGCCGATCGCTGATGCCGACGCCATCGAAGCCGCAGACCGGAAGTACGTCATGCGGCCCTGGGCGCACCCGCCGGGTGAGCCCGTCATCATCGCGCGCGCCAAGGGCTGCGTGGTGACCGACGTCCACGGCAAGGACTACCTCGATCTGACCGCCGGCTACTTCGTCAACAACGTCGGCCACTGCCACCCGCGGATCGCCGACGCGGTCAAGCGCCAGGTCGACGAGGTGCTCCAGGTCTCCGGCAAGCACGGCACCGTCCCGACGGTGCGGCTCGCCGAGAAGCTGATCAAGCTCGCGCCGAAGTCGGTCAACAAGGCGTTCTTCTCGACGGGCGGCTCGGAGTCGAACGAGTTCGCGCTCAAGCTCGCGCGGCAGTACACGAAGAAGCCCGACGTCGCCTATCTCCAGAACGGCTACCACGGCCTGACGCTCGGCTCGCTCGAGGTGACCGCGAGCGAGAAGTACCGCGAGTCGGCCGGCAAGCCGCTCGGCACCGACAACTACGCGCTCCCCACCGCGTACTGCTATCGCTGCCCGGCCAAGCAGAACCCGGCGACGTGCAAGACCGAGTGCCTCGACGGCGTGGAGGCCCAGCTCGACCAGCGCCCGAACACCGCGGCGATCATCGCCGAGCCGATCCAGGCCGTCGGCGGGCTCGCCCCGCCGCAGAAGTGGTGGGACCGGTTGGACCGCATCCGCAAGGTGCGCAAGATCCTGCTCATCGCGGACGAGGTGCAGACCGGGCTCGGCCGCACCGGCAAGATGTTCGCCTGCGATCACTACGGGCTCGAGCCGGAGATCATGACCGGCGGCAAGGGGCTGTCCGGCGGCGTCGGCTCGCTCGCGATGACCGCGGCGTCCGACGAGGTCGCGAAGAGCTTCTTCGGCGGCACCACGCCCACGAACGGCGGCAACGCCGTATCGTCGGCCGCCGGCCTCGCGCTGATCGAGACCTTGATCGACGAGCGCCTCGTCGACAACGCCGCGGCGATGGGCCGCCACTTCACCGAGGCCGCGTGGGCGCTGAGCGATCCCTGGATCGGGGACGTCCGCTTCACGGGCCTGCTCGGCGGCATCGAGCTCGTCCGGGATCGCGGCACGCGCGAGGTGCTCGGCAAGACCGAGGTCGCTCGGGTCAAGGATCACCTCCACGAGCTGGGCATGCTGATCACGGTGTCCGGCTGGCACGGCAACGTGCTCCGGCTGCAGCCGCCGCTGTCGATCAAGGCCGCTCAGATCGATCAGTTCATCGCGGCGCTGCGAAACACTTTACGCACCATCCGCGGCGCCTGATCGTTCGTACTTCCCAGCGATCCATTTTTGGATAGAGTCCCACCGCCGATGAACCTCTTCGCCGTCCGCAAGCAGCTAGACCGGGTGCTCCACCCGATCGTGTCCGCGCTCGCGAGGCTCCCCTTGCACGCCAACGCGTGGACGATGATCGGCGCGCTGATCGGTCTCGTCGGTGGCATCGTGTTCTTCTACGGAGCGTGGTGGCCGGGCCTCGTGCTCCTCCTCGTGCGCGGCCTCATCGATCACATCGATGGCTACAAGGCTCGCAACTTCAACCAGCGCTCGACGTTCGGCGCCGTCATGGACGACGTCTGCGATCGCTGGGTGCTCGGCGTCATGTACGCGGGCGGGTGCCTGAACCTCAGCTACGACTATCCGCACATCCTGATCGTCCTGGGGTTCGGCATCACCGGCGCGCTGACGAACGTCATCATCAAGCTCTCGATCTACGCCGAGAGCCAGCAGGACATCTGGCGCGAGAAGGGCAAGATCGGCCACCCCGTGGACGTCGTCGGGCTGTTCGGCTCGGCCGAGTTCATCATCTATTACGGCTTCGGCGTGTTCTTCACCGCGCTGCTCGAGGATCCGCGGCCGCTCCTGGCCGGGTGCTGGGCGGTCGCGATCATGAGCCACGTCTCGCTGCTGCAGCGGGTGCGCTTCGCGTGGAAGCGCTACCGCTTCGTCGATCCGGGCCTGGTCGCCGCGCAGGACGAGCCCGTCGAGAAGGCCAGCTAGTGGGGATGGTCGCCGCCGCCCCGGCGCCGCGCGTCGTCTCGCCATTCAACCCGGCGAACGCCGTCACCGCGTCGCGCTTCCTGTGCCTGCCGCCGTTCGTGTGGGCCGTGGACAACGGCTACCACCAGTGGGCGACGCTGTTCATCCTGATCTGCGGTGTGCTCGACAAGATCGACGGGCTCGCGGCGCGGGTCTTCGACTGCCGCAGCGCGTTCGGCGAGCTGTTCGACGCGATCACCGACGGCATCTGCTACGGCTTCGCGCTGATCCTCGTCGCGGCGTACGGCTGGGCGCCTGTCGTCCCGGTCGCGCTCATCATCGCGCTCGGCCTCGCCAACACCGGCATGCGCGGCGTCTACGTCCGGCGCGCCCGCCGGCCGGTCAACTACAAGTCGTACGCGATGGAGCGGATCGTCGCGTACACCGGCTACCTCGTCGGCTTCGCGACCGCGGGCTTCGAGGTCACGTTCTACTACTGGCTGTTCGTGCCGCTCATGGCGCTCATCATCGGCCACGACGCCAAGCGCATGCTCGTCGATCAGATCCCGCCCGCGCCGGCGGCCCACGCAGGAGGCGCGCGGTGAGCACCGAGCTCGTCTCGCAGGACGCGTTCTACTGGTTCGTCACGGCCCTGACCGGCGGCGTCGCGGGCGCCTGGTTCGTGTACGACATCATCAACCTGATCCGCGTCCGCCACGCGGACGCCGCTGATCCGCTGATCCGCGATCGCCGCTTCGGCTACGTGATGGGCATCGTGATCGGCTTCGCCGGCGTGCTGGGCTGCCTCCGCTTCCACGACGTGGTGTAGATGGCGTCACTCCGCGCCGGCGTCGTCCCCAGCCTGCGCGGTGCCCAGCTCCAGGCGCTCGCCGTGCAGGAGGACGCGCACGCGGTCCACGCCGCGCGCGACCGCGATCTTCTCGAGCCGGCGGCGCGGCATGCTCGGCGGGCCGAGCCGGAGGTTCAGCGTCCCCCAGTGCACCGGGACGAGCGCCCGCGCGCCGAGCCGCTCGAAGATGTCGAGCGCGCAGTCGGGATCGATGTGGATGCCGCGATCGAGCGCGCGGCGGCGCCAGCGGTAGTACCAGACCGGCATCATGCCGCCGATCGGCAGGAGCGCCGCGTCGATCGCGTGGCGCTTGCCGATGTCGTCGAACACGGCGTGATCGGAGAAGTCGACGTCGCCCGCGTGGTGCAAGGTCGCGCCGCCGCCCGTCACCACGTAGCCGAGCGCCTCGGGCGCGTCGCCCTTGCGCCAGCGCCCGAAATCGTGGCGCGTCGGCACCGCCGTGATCTCGAGGCCATTCACCTCGAGCTGATCGCCCGCGGTGACCTCGGTCAGCCGCGCGAAGCCCAGGTCGGCGACGACGCCCCGCGCGCCCTTGGGCACGATCAGGTGCGTGTCGCGATCGATCGCCTTGAGGCTCCACCGGTTCAGGTGATCGACGTGCGAGTGCGTGATCAGCACGGCGTCGACCTTGCCGGCGCGCCGCGCCCGCGCGCGGAGCAGCGGATCGAACACCACGCGCGCCCGGCCGAGCTCGGCCACCGCGGTCGCGTGGCCCAGCCAGGTCACCGAGGGTCCGACCGCAGAGAGCGCGCGGCCGGGCTCTCTAGCAGCGGGTGCCACGGTGCTGCTATAGCACGGAGGCTCCCGTGCTGATGTTCTTCCTGATCGGAGCGGCCGCGGGCGCCCTCACCGGTGTTCCGATCGGGCCGGTCAACGTCGCGGTGATCGACGCGGCGTACCGGCACACGCTGCGCCGCGCGCTGGCCGTCGGCTTCGGGGGCGCGCTCGCCGATGGCCTGTACGCGGGGCTCGGCGTCGTCGGCGTCACGCCGGTGCTCCGCACGTACCCGTCGGTGCCGCCGCTGCTCTACCTCGCCAGCGGCCTCGTGCTCCTCGTCTATGGCTTCCTCACCGTGCGGAGCCAGCCCGTGGCGCCGGCTCAGCCGGCCGTCGACGAGCCGCGCGAGTCGACGTCGACGATGCAGCGCCGCGAGATGTGGTCCGGCTTCACCGTCGGGCTCCTGCTCATCGTGATGAACCCGGCCGCGATCGTGACGTGGGTCGTGATCATGGGCCAGCTCATCCCCGATCCCGAGGGTACGCTCGATGGCGTCGCGTGCGCGCTCGGCGTCGCGTGCGGCAGCTTCGGCTGGTTCACGTTCGTCGCGTTTTTGACCCACAAGGGCAAGTCGTTCCTCGGCGACAAGGCGGCGTGGATCCCGCGCCTCGTCGGCGTCGCGCTCATGGTCTACTCGGTCTACCTGCTGACGAAGGCCGTGCGGTACTTCATCGCCTGAAGCGTCGCCCGAAGACCCTGAAAAAAAATCGCGCGACATCGACCCGCCCCGCCCCCGCCCCGCTCGCCCTGTCTCGCCGTCCTCGCCGTCCTCGCCGTCCTCGCCGTCCTCGCCCGCCTGCCTCCGTCACGCCCTCACGCCCTCACGCCCTCCGTTCGCTCGCCCCGCAACGCCCACCGCCGTCCTCAGCCCTGGATCCGCCCTGAACTTGTGCCTTCTGCTGCCCGCTCGAACCGTGCTTCAACCTCACCGTCGATGTCGCGCCCTCATCCCTAGGTGCGAAGGACGTGCCGCCAACGTCCTTTACGTGATTACAATCAGTTAAGAATTCATAAGTGCCAATCAGTCTAAAATTTCTGAGGGGGGAGTGTCTACGATTGGCAACATCAGCGATGTTTTCGGTGATTTGAATTACTCATTATTCACCGATCCAACCGAAAACGAACAAATCAGTTCTCGATCGCCTCCAGCAGCTCGCCCACCGTCTCCTCCACCCTGATCGCGAGCTGCTTGGGTACCGGGGCGCCCGGCTCGGCGATGAGCGCCGACAGCCGGCGCGCCGCCGCCGCGATCTGCGACCGCATCTTCTCCTTGCGCTCTCGATCGCTCTGCGGGAACGCCACGTCGCCGAACTTGCGCGTCAGCACGGGCGCCTCGGCCCCCTCGTCGAAGGCGACGCGCTGGATCGTGCGGAGCGTCTCCTCGTCGGCGGTGCCCTTCTCCGTGGCGCGCTTGACGAACTCGACCGCCGGCAGGCTCGGGATCGGCGCGTCGAAGTGATCGGTCCGCGCGCGCTCGAGCACGCGCGGCGCGCTCGACTCGAGGAACCGGTAGCTGCCGAGGAGCTTGGCGACCGTCGACGCGCGCAGGTGCAGCTCCTTGCGGCAGTACGCGTCGAAGTCCGGGAAGCCCCACCGCTCCCACAGCCGCTTCTCGTGCGCGCGGTTCAGTGCCTCGGCCAGCTCGAGCCAGGTGCGCTTGAAGGCCCGGGCCTTCGCCAGCGTGTCGGCGCGTTCCGGATCATCCGCGACGGCGTGCATCCGATCTTCCATCGCGCGATCGGTCTTGGTGATGATCTTCGAGCCCATCGCGAGCGCACGCTACGGGATCGGTCTGATCGAGCTCGACTGCGCGCCTGGCTTCACTCGAAAAACTGAGGCTGTGCCACCGGATGTCGGCCGGTTACGCTCCGGCACGCCGCGTGCTCTGCTCTGCCTCCGTCGTCCCGTGCGCGCGTCGTTCATCCTCGGAGCTGTCTTTCCCTCAGGCGTCTTGGCCCTCTGCATCGCCCTCGCGGCGGCGAGCGCCTGCGTCGGCTCGATCGAGACCAGCCTGGACAACGCCGACGATCCATCCCCCGGGGGGGACTCGGCCGCTCCGTATTTCTGCAGCCGCGATCAGGACTGCGTGCCGGCGGCCCCCACGTGCTGCGAGTGCCCGACGTTCGCCGTGTCGCGCACGAGCCCCGTGGCCCGCGCGTGCGCGAACGTGCCGTGCCCGGCCTCCGAGTGCACGGCGGACGTGGTCGCGCGGTGCAGCGACGAGGGGCGCTGCGAGCTCGCGTGCGCGCCGCGCGCGTGCGAGCCGACCGCCTCGTGCATGTACGGCTTCGCGACCGACGCCAGCGGGTGCCTCACGTGCGACTGCGCGGCGCCCGAGCCGGGCGGCTGCACGGCGGACTCCCAGTGCACGCAGACGCGCGCCGACTGCTGCGGCTGCCAGCAGGGCGGGTTCGACACCGCCGTGCTGGTCACTGACCGGGCGCGGTTCGACGCCATGCTGATGTGCCCGGCCTCGCCCGCGTGCCCTGGCATCAGCACCTGCACCGCCGACGAGCCCACGTGCATCGCGGGCCGCTGCGAGCTCATCACGCCCGATCCGCCGCCTGGCGCGTGCGGCCGCCCGGATCTGCCTGCGTGTCCCGCGGACACCGCGTGCCTCGTGAACGTGAGCGATCCGGCCAACATGCACCACGTCGGCGTCTGCGGCTCCCCGCCGTGATGGCGGCTCCCTCGACAGACCGGCGGACCTCGCGGCGCGTTATACTGCCGCCCTCATGAGCGTGGACGGTCCTCCAGCCTCGGGCTCGATGCCCTATTTGCAGACCCCGTCGCTGGTCGGCGAGGTGCTGGACGGCCGGTACAAGATCACGCGCAAGCTGGGCGAGGGCGGCATGGGCGAGGTGTTCGCGGCCGAGCACGTCCACATCGAGAAGCGCTTCGCGATCAAGCTGCTGCGGCCCGAGATCGTGTCGAACGCCGAGGCCGTGCAGCGGTTCCGCCAGGAGGCGCGCTCCGCGTCGTCGATCGGCCACCGCAACATCATCGCGATCGAGGACTTCGGCCAGCTCCCCGACGGCCGGATCTACATGTGCATGGAGCTGCTCAACGGAGCGGCTCTAAACGATCTGATCCAGACGCCGATCGCCGCCGATCGGCTGCTCAACATCCTGATCCAGACCGGCCACGGCCTCGCGGCGGCGCACGCCAAGGGCATCATCCACCGCGACATGAAGCCGGAGAACATCTTCGTCACGATCGGGCCCAGCGGCGAGGACGTCCCGAAGCTGCTCGACTTCGGCATCGCGAAGGTGTCCGGCAACGACGGGCAGAACCACCTGACGCGCACCGGCACGATCTTCGGGACGCCGTTCTACATGGCGCCCGAGCAGGCGCTCGGCACCCCCGTCGACGCGCGCACGGACATCTACGCGATGGGCGTCATCATGTACGAGGTGTTCAGCGGCTCGCTACCGTTCCAGGGCGAGTCGTTCATGGGCATCCTCACGCAGCACATCACGACCGAGCCCGAGCCGGTCGCGCAGCGCGCTGCCAAGGCTGGCCGCCAGCTGCCGCCGGGCATCGCCGAGGTCATCACGCGCTGCATGCAGAAGAACTCGGCGCAGCGCTACGCCACGATGGACGAGCTCGTGAACGCGCTCATCCAGATCTATCGCGGCATCGCGGGCGCCGGCATGAGCACGTACATGGAGGCGTTCCCGGTGACCTCGGGTCACGCGGTGCAGACGCCGTCGCCCATGACGGGCGGCATGCACGTCGGCGCGGCCCACGCGCCGACGATGACGCCGAACATGATGCATGGCCCGGGGACCGGATCGATGCACGGGCCAGGGACCGGACCGATGCCGCTGCCGGCCGGCGCCTCGGGGCCGAACATGCTCCCGACGGCGGGATCGTCGGCGATGTACGCGGGCTACAGCGGGAGCCAGGGCGTCCCGATCCAGAAGAAGAGCAACATCGCGCTCATCATGGCGATCCTCGCGATCGCGGTGGTCGGCGGCGCCATCGCCGTGTTCGTGGTCGTCAGCGGCGGCAAGAAGGACCCCGGGGGCGATGGCTCGGGCTCGCAGGTCGCGGTCGTCGTGGACGCCCGGGGCGGCGGCGGCGGCACGCCGGAGGTCGCCGACGCGGCGACCGTGCCGGTGGACGCCGCCACGCCCGAGCCTGTCTCGATCGACGCCGCCGTCGAGCCGCCGAAGGTGGACGCCGGCGTCGCGATGCCGGACACCGTCGACATCATCATCAAGAGCCGGTACCACGGCACGTTCGAGGTCTGGGAGAACGACCAGAAGCTGTTCGACGGACCCGACAACCTGCCGATCGAGGTCGGCAAATCGCGCAAGATCACGATCAAGGCCCGCGGCTTCAAGGACAAGACGTTCACCGTGTCGGCCGATGCCAGGGGCCGGAAGTTCGAGTTCCCCAAGCTCGAGCGAGCCGCTGGCGTCACCGGCCCGGGGCCTGGCCCCGGCTCGGGCTCCGCCAAGCCGCCGGCCGACCCCGGCTGCAAGAACATCGTCGTCGATCCGAGCAGCGCCGCCTGCCGGAAGCAATATTGCCAGTTCCATCCCGACGACATGCGCTGCAGCGCCGAATGAGCGCGGTCGCCGGGGCGGTGGCCGCCGCCGGGGCGGTGGCCGCCATCACCGACTGTGGCATCGATCTTGAGGGACACTGACCGAGCGAGAGAGGAACTCGATACATGCGCCACCAAGCTTCAATGATTCCGCGCGTCGCCCGGTACCTGGTCCTCGCGATGGCGATGGTATTCGCCACAGGGACTGTATCCGCGGATTCACGCACGGAGGCTCGGGCCCACTACCAGGCCGGCGTGAAGTTCTACGCTGGCGGCGATTACCAGAGCGCGATCCGCGAGTTCTCGGCCGCGCAGCAGCTCGTGCCGGCGGACCTCAACAACTACAACCTCGCGCTCTGCTACGACAAGCTGGGCGACCCCGAGCCGGCGATCCAGTACTACCGCGCCTACCTCGACAAGCAGCCGAACACCGACAAGCGCGCGGAGATCGAGGCGAGCATCGCCCGCCTCGATGCCGCGGTGAAGTCGGCGGCTGCGAAGAAGGCGGACGAGGCGCGGCGGGCAGACGAAGCGCGGCGGGCAGACGAAGCCGCGCGGCGGGCCGAGGAGATGCGCAGGGTCGAGGACGCGCGGCGTGCGGAAGAAGCCGCGCGGCGGGCCGAGGAGGCGCGGCGGGCAGACGAAGCCGCGCGGCGTGCCGAGGAGACGCGGCGTGCCGAGGAAGCCGCGCGGCAGCCGACCGCGCCGGTCGGCCCGGCGCCGGGCACCGGCACCGGCTCCGGCAGCATCGGCGGCTCGATCTCCGTGGGCGGCTCCACCGGCACCCCCGGCGCGGCCATGCCGCCCCCGACCGGCGACGCGCAGATCGATCGCGTGCAGCAGATCGACGTCGGCTCGGTCCGCGATCAGCGCATGGGCAGCTACGGGGGCAGCGGCATGGCCGATCCGCGCAGCCCCAATGGCGCGCCGCCCCCGCGCGTCGGCATGGGGGAGCCGCAGCCGCCCCAGGGCATGCCGGCCGGGCCCGTGCCCGATGACAAGCCGAAGGCCACGCCGCTCTACAAGAAGTGGTGGTTCTGGGCCATCGTCGGGGTGAGCGCGTACGTCGTCATCTCGATCGCCCGCGAGGACTCGGCCGAGGCGCCGACGACGCGCGCCCGCGAGCTGCCGCTCGGGCCCGTGGCGCCGCAGCAGTCGGGCGGCATGACGCTGCTGCGCTGGTAGTAGACTGATGTCGTGAGCGTCACCGAAAACGATCTGGTCGCGGCCACGCGGCGGCTGCGCAGGCAACCGCTCGAATACGGCACCTGGCTCGAGGTCGCGGCGCTGCTCGGGGCGCTCGGGCACGCCGACGACGCCGAGCTCGCGTTCGCCGCCATCGGCGAGGGCGCGCGCATCGGCGGGCAGGTCGCGCTCGCGGTCGCGTGCGGCCGCCACCTGGCGCAGACCGGCAGCCTGCGCGGGCCCGAGCTCCTCGACCGCGTCGTCGAGACGTACGCGGCCTCCGCGTCCGGCCCGCCGGTGCCGTCGGGGCGCGCGCTGCGCGGCGCGCCGGTGCTCGCCCCGGGCAACGGCACGCCCATCGAGGAGGCGCGCGCCGCCGTGGCCGCCCTCGGGGCGTACCTCGCCTCGCGCCAGGTCGCGAAGGTGCCGGCGGCGCCGCTCCTGTCGGCGCTGCCCGCGCCCTCGGCGCGCGCGCTGATCGGCGTCATGGCCGCGCGCGCCGTGCCGGCGGGCACCGTGATCATCGAGGTCGGCGCGCCCGCCAGCTCGCTGTTCTGGCTCGCGCACGGCATGGCGCTGGTCTCGCGCGCCGACGGCGTCGAGCTCGGCGAGCTGCACTCCGGCGCGTTCTTCGGCGAGATCGCGCTCGTCGGCGGCACGCGGCGCACCGCGCAGGTCACCGCGGCGAGCGACGCGTGGCTGCTCGAGATCCCGGCGCGCGCGGTGGAGACCGCGGCGCGGAAGCACCCGCAGCTCGCCGAGGTGCTCGCGCTGCACGCGCGGGCGCGGCTGCTCGCGAACGTCGTGCGCACGTCGGAGCTGTTCCGCGCGCTCCCCGCCGACGAGCGCGACGCGCTGCTCGGCAAGCTCGAGACGCAGCTCGTGCCCGCGGGCACCACGTTCATCCGCGAGGGCCAGCCGAACGAGCACCTGTGGGTCGTGGTCTCCGGCCGCTGCGAGGTGCGGGCCGCCGGCTCCCCGATCAGCGAGCTCGGGCCCGGCGCCGCCGTCGGCGAGATCTCGCTCGTGAGCGGCGTGCCCGCGGTCGCGGACGTCGTCGCCGTCGAGCCCGCGGTGCTGCTCCGGCTGGCGAAGCGCGAGTTCGACGTCGTCGCAGCGCGATACCCGGCGCTGCTCGCCGCGATGAAGCAGCTCGTCGTCGCGCGCGAGACGGCAAACCGGGCGCTGTTCCAGGACGCCTCGGATCTGATCGTATAAGGTAAGGGGGCTATGAGGGCGATGCGGATGACGCCCGTGGTCCTCGCGGCCTGCGCGCTCGCCGGCTGCGTCGACAAAGGGCCGGGCCCGGAGCCGCGCAAGGTGGATCCCGGCTACGTGCGGTCGCACCTGCTCCCCGCCGAGCCCGCGGGCCTCACCGGCGCCGATCGGCTCGACGTCTCGCTCGGCGGTAAGGTCGTCTACCTCGGCAACAAGGTCGATCGCGCGCGCGTCGCGCCCGGCCAGGCGGTGACGATCACGCATTACTGGAAGGTGCTCGCGCCCGTCGGGCCCAGGTGGCGGGTGTTCTCGCTCGTGCGCGCGCCAGCCGGCTCGCCGGACTTCATGAGCCTCGGCGCGTCGGACATGCAGTTCGCGTACGGGCCGGCGAAGTGGCAGGCCGGCGATGTGATCGAGGATCCGCAGACGTTCATCGTCCGGCCCGACTGGCGCTCGGCGAGCGCGACGATCCTGGTCGGGCTGATCGAGGTCGGGCGCCACGGCACGCTCGATCGCATGGCGGCGAGCGGGCCGCGCACGCAGGATCTCGCCGTCGTCGCGCGCGTGCTCGAGATCGACCTCTTGCGCGCGCCGCCGCCCGCGGGCACGGTGCACGTGCCGCGCGCCCAGGGCGAGATCACGATCGACGGCATCGCCAGCGAGCCCGCGTGGGCCGGCGCGGCCGCGGTGCCGGATCTGCGGACGGCCGAGGGGAGCGCCGAGCCGAACGGCCGGACCTCCGCGAAGCTCTTGTGGGACGACGCGAACCTCTACGTGTACGCGAGCGTCCTCGACAGCGACATCTACAGCGAGTACGCGCGAAAGGACGATCCGCTGTGGAAGGCCGACTGCATCGAGCTGTTCGTCGACGCCGACGGTAATCGCCGCGGCTACGTCGAGCTCCAGGTCAGCCCGAACAACGTGACGTTCGACTCGTGGTTCGCCGGGCCGCGCAGCTCGCGCGGCGACGAGGCGTGGGACAGCGGCATGCGGACCGGCGTGAAGGTGAGCGGCACCGGCAACGTGAAGGGCGACACCGATCGCGGCTGGGACGTGGAGATCGCGATCCCGCTTCTGGCGGTGAAGGGCAGGGACGACGCGATGCCGGTGGCGATCCCGCCGGCGGTCGGCGATCGGTGGCGGATGAACGTCGTGCGCGTCGACCGGCGGAGCAACGGCGAGATCGCGTCGGTGTCGTCGTGGAACCAGATCACGATGAGCGACTTCCACGGGCTGGATCGGATGCTCACGATCGTGTTCGCCGACGCGACGGGCTCCGTCGTCCCGGTGCAGCCCGCGGCGCCGGTTGGCGCCGGATCGGGGAGCGCGGGGAGCGCGGGGAGCGCGGGGAGCGCGGCGCCTGCGCCGCCGCCGCAGGGCACCGCGGCGCCTGCGCCGCCGCCGCAGGGCAGCGCGGCGCCTGCGCCGCCGCCGCAGGGCAGCGCGGCTCCGAAGTTGCCTGGTGCTGCCGCGCCGCGGCCCTCCGTGGGCAGCGGCTCCGAAGCCTGAGGGGCGCGTCCGGAGGCGGCGTGTTACGTTTGCCGGCGTGCGACGACTCGTCGTGATCGCCCTCGTGGCAGCCGCGTGCTCCGGACGCGGCCCGCAGAGCGTCGGGAGCCAGCCGAGCTGGCGCGGCAAGACCCAGGTCAGCGGGCCGCCGCGGCCGGTGGTGTTCGCGCCGTCCACGGCGCCGGCCGTCCACTACAACGAGCCCGTCGGCCCGCCGCCGCCGAGCAAGCTCGGGGACGCGATCGCCAGCGCCGCGCGCGACGCCGCGCAGGAGCTGCGCCTGCCGGCCCCGATCTCCGACGCGCGCCTGTTCCGCGCCTGCACCGAGCTCGCCCAGATCGTGCCCGAGGAGGGCATCATCGCGTACAGCCTCGTCGAGTTCGCGCTCCAGCGCCACGGCATCATCGAGCCGTCGCCGCACCTGCTCGTCGTGTGGGGCGACATCGACTCGCCGCGGCAGATCGTGGAGCAGCTCCGGCCGCGCCTCGCCGAGATCCTCGCCGACGGCGCCACGGCGCGCCTCGGCATCGGCGCCGCGAAGCGCACGCCGGACGGCGTCGGCGCGGTCGTGTTCGCGCTGCAGGCTTCGGGCGTCCGGACCCAGCCGATCCCGCGCTCCCTGCCATCCGGCGGGAGCTTCGCGCTCGAGGC
Organism: Kofleriaceae bacterium; assembly: GCA_035558535.1. GTDB lineage: Bacteria > Myxococcota_A > Polyangia > Haliangiales > Haliangiaceae > JABFXX01. Next base: position 5,015 of record DATMCI010000383.1, on the reverse strand, counting down.
CTCCGTCGATCCGCGCTACCGCGATCCCGAGGTCTACGTCACGCGCCACGGCGGCACCGTCGAGCGCATCGAGCTCCGGCCCGGCAAGGACGGCGGGTTCACCGCGCAGGTCTCGTGCGGCGACGCCACCGGCAAGCAGCAGATCGAGATCGCCGCGAGCGACGAGCAGGGCTCGACCGTGCTCGCGAACTTCCCCGTGTGGTGCGGCGCGGAGCCGCCGGCGACGCTCACCGTCGAGCCGTCGCAGGATGACGTCCCGGTCGCCGATCCGCTCGAAGCCGAGCGCCGCGTGCTCGCGCTCGTCAACCGCGATCGCCAGGCCGCCGGGCTCGCGGCGCTCGCGTGGGACGAGCGCGTCGCCGAGGTCGCGCGCGGGCACTCGGACGAGATGCGCAGGACCAAGATCGTCGCGCACGTCTCGCCGACCACCGGCAGCGCGGTCGACCGTGTGCGCGTGGCGAAGATCAAGACCGCCGTCGTGCTCGAGAACGTCGCGCGCGCGTACGGCCTCGGCGAGGCGCACCAGGGCCTCATGAACAGCCCCGGCCACCGCGCCAACCTCATGTCGGGCGCGGCGACCCACATCGGCATCGGCATCGTGTTCGGCGACGAGGTCTCCGGCCGCCGCGAGATCTTCGTCACCCAGGTGTTCATCCGCATCCCGCCGAAGGTGGATCCCGCGGTGGCCGCCGAGTCGATCCGCAAGCGGATCGCCGCGCTCCGCCCCGTCGGCAGCGATCCGGCGCTCGCCGTCATCGCGCAGGATCTCGCGAGCGGGATGGCGCGGGGCCAGACGCGCGACGAGGCCTACGGTCCGCTCCGGCCCCGCATCGAGGCGCTCGCGCGCAAGTACGCGCGCGTCGGCAGCATCATCCTGACCGCCGCCGACCTCGAGCACATCGACGTCGCGTCGCTCCTCGGCGACACCAAGCCCGACGAGATCGGCGTCGGCATCGGCCAGGGCAACCACGCCGAGATCGGCGAGGGCGCGATCTTCATCGCAGTCCTGCTCGGCACGAAGCGCTGACCGGGCTCAGCGCGAGCCGAGCGCGCCCAGGACCGCGATGTCGACCGCATCGGCGGCCGCGTACAGGGACTCGCCGTCCACGGGCGGCGCATACGCCGGCAGCGCGGCGCCGACCGCGCCGGTGAGCGCGCGGGCGAGCGCGTCGAACGTCGGCTCCGACTCGGCGAGCTGCGCGACGAGCCCGATGATCGCGGCGACGTCGGCCGCGGGCGCCCCGCCGGGGATCGGCCCCAGGCCCGCCGCCATCACCGTCGGGACGGCGCCCTCGTCGAGGACGATCGTGCGCGTGCCGATCGCGCCGTGGCTGCCGCCCAGCTCATGGATCGCCGCGGCCGCGCGCGCGAGGCGCTTGAGCAGGCGCACGAGCTCGGCCGTCGGGAGCTGGGGCAGCGCGTCGGCGAGCGACGCGCCCGCGGGCGCCTCGAACACCATCGTGCGCGTCGCGCGCTCGTGCCCGAGCGCGCGCTGGACGAACGGGCTCTGCGCGCGCCCCAGCATGCGGGCGCGCTCGAGCGCGCGCGCGGCCTCCTCGCTGTCGTCGAACCGCTCGATCACCACGGATCGATCGAGCACGGTGTCGACCGCGCGCGCGAGCTGCGAGATCGGCGTCGTCCCGAGCGGCGTCTCGAACTGGTAGCGCGGCCGGGCCTCGCCCTCCTCGGCGGGTGGCGCGAGCGACGGCGCCGCGCTGTCGCGGCGCGCCCGCGGGCCGCCCTCGGGCCCGGCCCGGCCGCCGAGCGCCGCGCTGGTTACGTTCGCCGGGCCCGCCGGGCCCGTCAGGTCCAGCGCCTCGAGCTGGCGGCGCAGATCGGCGAGCGTCGGCGTGCGCTCGCGCGGGTTCTTGACGAGGAGCCCGGCGAGGATCGGATCCCAGCCCGGCGCGAGCTCCGGGGCGACGCTCGTCGCGGTGGGCGCCGGCTCGCCGAGGTGCTGCGCGACGAAGTCCGGCCCGAGGAACGGCATCCGCCCGGTGATCGCCTCGAACAGCGTGACGCCGACCGAGTACAGGTCCGCCGCGATCGAGATCGGCGCGCCCGTGATCTGCTCGGGCGACATGTACGCGAGCGTGCCGATCAGGCCGCCCGTCTGCGTCTGGCCCAGGTCCACGAGGTGGGCGACGCCGAAGTCGCCGAGCTTCGCCGTGCCGCGCGCGTCGAAGAAGATGTTCGCCGGCTTGACGTCGCGGTGCACGACGCCGCGGTGGTGCGCCACCTCGAGACCGCCGAGCAGATCGAGCGCCATCCGGCGCGCCTGCGCTTGCGGGAGCGGCGTGCCCGCGATCCGCGGCGCGAGCGAGCCGCCCGGCAGGTACTCCATGACGAGGAAGCCGCGCTCGACGGACACGTCGTAGACCTCGACGAGCGACGGGTGGCGCAGCGCGCTCGCGAGCCGCGCCTCGCGCACGAACCGCTCGTACGCCGCGCCGCCGCGCGCGCCGGCCGCGAAGAACATCTTGATCGCGACGCTGCGCCCGGCGACCTCGTCGGCGGCGAGGAACACGCGGCCCGACGCGCCGGCGCCGAGCAGGCGCTCGATGCGGTAGCGGCCGGCGATGATCTCGCGGTCGCGGCTCGTCCTGCGCTCCGCCGTCTCGTCGCGCCACGTGCGGAGGTACGAGTCGAGGTCGGCCGGCACCGCCGGATCGAGCGCGCGCAGCGAGAGCAGCGTGTCGCGCGCGCCGTCGCGCAGGCCCATCGCGGCGAGCGTCGCGACCAGGTGCCGCTTGGCCTCCAGGCGCAGCTCGGCGCTCTTGCGCGCCTCCTGCAGCAGGCGCGCCGCCTCGGGGTACGCGCCGCGCCGCGCGAGGATCCGGCCGAGCGCGAGCTGGAGCGGGGCGCGCTCGGCCTCGGCCGCCAGATCGAGCGCGCGCTCGAGCATCCGGCCCGCCTCGCGATCTTTGCCCTGCGCCTCGAGCAGGCGGGCCGCGGCGATCTCGTCGTGCGCCCGCGAGTAGAGATCGATCGCGCGGTCGAGCTCGCCCAGCTGCTCGGCGATCGGCGCCGCGTCGGCGTGGCGCCGCATCTTGACGAGCACGTCGAGCGCGGCGCGCGCGCCGTCCTCGGTCGCGGTCAGCTGCGCGAGCAGCTCGGTCACGGCCGCCCGGCGATCGTCGTCGCCGCGGGTGACCACGGAGGAGATCTCGATCGCGTAGCGCAGCGCGCGCGGCAGGTCTCCGGCGGCGCGCGCCGCCTCGAGCGCGCCGCGGAAGTCCCACAGCTTCTCGAACAGCTCGATCGCGCGCGCGTGGTCGCCGCCGGCGAGGGCGGCGCGCGCGGCGTCGGCGTGCCGGCCGGCCGCGATCAGCTCCTCGACGCTCACCGCGCCGGTCGCCTCGGCCGGCTCCTCGCGCGGCTCGGCGATTTCGGCGGGCGGCTGCTCATCCGAATTGCCTGCCACGGCGGAGCGATGATACCAGACGACACCCATCATGCATTCGCGCAGCGCACATCGATCCCTGCTCGTCGTCGGCTCCGTCGCGCTCGATGACATCGACGGCCCGTTCGGGTTCCACCGCGACCTGCTCGGCGGCTCGGCGTCGTTCATCGCGCGGGCGGCGTCGTACTTCACGCGCCATGTGTCGGTCGTGGGCGTCGTCGGGGACGACTTCGCGCAGCGCCACATCGACGAGCTCGCCGCGCTCGGCGTGGACGTCTCGGGCATCGAGCGCCGCTCCGGCGAGACGTTCCACTGGGTCGGCCGCTACGCGCCGGACCTCGCGACCCGCGAGACGCTCGACACGAAGCTCGGCGTGTTCGCCGAGTTCCAGCCAAAGATCGGCGAGGTCGGCCGGGACGCGCAGCTCGTCCTGCTCGGCAACATCGATCCGGTGCTCCAGCTCGACGTCCTGACGCAGGTCCGCGCGCCGGTCCTGGTCGCCGCCGACACGATGAACCTGTGGATCAACATCAAGCGCCCCGACCTCGAGCGGATGCTCGCGCGGATCCACACGATCATGCTCAACGACGAGGAGGCGCGCATGCTGGCGGGCCAGCACAACCTGCGCCGCGCCGCCGCGCACATCCTCACGATGGGCCCCACGTCGGTGATCATCAAGCGCGGCGACGCCGGCGCGCTCCTGTTCCACGGCGGCGGCGTGTTCGCCGCGCCCGCGATGCCGCTCGCCGACGTCAAGGATCCGACCGGCGCGGGCGACAGCTTCGCCGGCGGCTTCATGGGCTACCTCGCGTACGCTGGCGATCTGTCGCCGAGGACGATCCGCACCGCGATGATCATGGGCAGCGTGATGGGGAGCTTCGCCGTCGAGGAGTTCTCGGTCGACGGCATTCGCGACCTCACGCGCGAGCGGATCCAGCAGCGCTTCGACGAGCTCGCCGAGCTCGCGCACTTCGAGCGCGTCCGGCTGTAGCCGCCCGGCTCGAGGGCGCGCTCCTCCCGCGCTGGCGGCGGCGGGGCGCGACGGCGCTCGCGCTGTCCGGGTCTCCAAGAAAGCGGAGGCGCCCAGGCGCCGAGGTCCATCGCGCCGCGGTGCTTGACTCGCGCGCGGTCCCTCGGCTCATCATCGGCGCGTGGCGGACCACGAGGACGGGGGGGATCCGCTGCTCGTCGAGGGGACGCGCGTCGGCGACTTCCTGATCCGCGGGTTCCTCGGCGAGGGCGCGATGGGGCAGGTCTACGTGGCGCAGGACGTGACGCTGCACCGGCGGGTGGCGCTGAAGTTCATCAAGCGCGCGGTGATGCGGGGCGACGGGGTCGAGCGGTTCCTCGACGAGGCGCGGGCGACGGCGAGCTTCAGCCACCCGCACATCGTGACGTTGCACGCGGTCGGGGAGCACGAGGGGCGGCCGTACCTCGCGCTCGAGTACCTCGACGGGGAGTCGCTGCGCGCGCGGCTGGCGAGCGGGCCGTTGCCGCTGCGCGAGGCGCTGCGCTACGCGCGCGCGGTGACCGAGGCGATCGCCGAGGCGCACCGTCGCGGGCTGGTGCACGCGGATCTCAAGCCGGAGAACGTGGTGATCCCGCGCGACGG
>DATMCI010000382.1:0-25272 GCA_035558535.1 Kofleriaceae bacterium | reverse complement strand
GCGTCGACGTCGAGCGGGTGCCCGCTCGGCGCCGCGGCCTCGAGCTCGTGGAGGTTCGGCGTGATCACCGTCGCGCCGCCGTAGACGCGGAAGTCGCGCTGCTTCGGATCGACGATCGCCGGGATGCCAGCCCGGCGCGCGGCGGCGAGCGCGTAGCGCGCGATGTCCGGCGTGACGACGCCCTTGGCGTAGTCGGAGAGCACGAGCGCCTGCGCGCGCTCGAGCGCCGCGTCGATGGCGTGGCGCACGCGGTCGGCGACCCCGCCGCCGATCGGCTGGCGCTTCTCGCGATCGACGCGCACGATCTGCTGCTGCTGCGCGACGAGCCGCGTCTTCTTGCTCGTCGGGCGATCGGGATCGAGCACCGTGCGGTTCGCGATCCCGCGCTGATCGAGCAGGCTCGCGAGGATCGCGGCCGTCTCGTCCTCGCCGACCACGCCGATCAGGGTCGTCGCGCCGCCCATGACCTGGATGTTCGCCGCCGCGTTCGCCGCGCCGCCGAGCGTCCAGTCGTGCGCGCGGACCTCGAGCACCGGCACCGGCGCCTCCGGCGAGATCCGCGTGACGTCGCCCCGCAGGTACTCGTCGAGCATCACGTCGCCGATGACGAGCACGCGGCAGCCGCCGAGCTGATCGACCACCGCGCGCAGGTCAGAGGGAGCGGCCACGACGCGTTTGGTATCCCGCTTTGGCCGGCGATGCAACGCGACCGGCCGCCCGCGGCCGGCTCACGGTTGCGCGAGGCAGGTCACGGTGAGCTGATCCTGGGCGCCCTGGTAGGTCGCCGATACGCTCGACGTCCCCGCGGCAGCACACGTCACGATGTACGGCGTTACACCGAGCTGGACGATGGCGGGGGCCGACGACGCCCACACGGCGGGCTGCGCGACGGTAATCCGGCGCGAGGGATTCGAGGCCGAGGTCGAAAACGCCCCGAGCTCCATCGATTCGCCGACGTACATCGTGTCGCTGCCGCTGACGGACTCCACGTCGAACGCGATGATCTGGTCATAGATGTTGAGCCGCGTCCGGCCGATCACCGTGCCCATCTGGGCGCTGACGACGGTCTCGCTGGGAGGGGTCACCTGCAGCTCGGTCGTCGCCAGACCGGACGGCGATACCATCACCACGGGCAGCCCGAGGCCGCCGGGCGCCGCGCTCCACGCGACCTTGTCGCTGATGTCGGACTGCGTCTTGTCGGTGAGCATGGCCGTGGCGACGAGCTGCAGGTTCGTCCACACCGTCATGCCCGACGGGGACATGTAAGAGAGGCCGATCCGGGCCGGATTCGGCGTCACCTCGATCGACGCGATCTTCGGTGGCCCCACCATCACCTCGAGGCTCCCCACGATTCGATCGATCGTGCTCGTGATGATTGCGGTCCCCTCTCCCGCACCTGTCACCGTCCCCCGCGGCGTGACCGTGGCCACCTCCGGGGCGCTGCTCTCCCAGGCCGCGTCCACGGTCAGGTCGGCGGAGTGCCCGTCGGCGTACGTGCCTCGCACCGCGAGCTGGCGGGTGAGGCCTTTGGTGACTGACAAGGGCGCGGTGTCCGCGGACTCCTGTGGCGTCACGGTGAGTGAGACGAGTTGCGGATCCCCATCCTCGCAGCCCCCAAGGATGACGACGAACACGAGTGCGGCTCGAAGCGTCATGGCCACTTGAATGTAGCGGAAGTCGCGGTCGTCTGCGACCCGTCGTTCGTGAGCTTGGGCGTCCAGCGCCGCTCAGCGCAGCCGGGCGAGCGTGTCCGTCGAGGATCGGCCGGGGACGAGCTTGATGAACTCGATCCGCCCGCCGTACGCCTCCACGACCGCCGCCTCGGGGACGGGCTTGCCGTGCGGCGGCGCGTAGTCGGCGCCCTTGACGTGCACGTCGGGCTTGATCGCGGCCAGCATGCGCTCCGGCGTGGCGTCGTCGAACACGGCGATCGCGTCGACGAGCTCGAGCGCCGCGAGCATCTCGACGCGCTCGGGGCAGGGGTAGATCGGCCGCTCCGGCCCCTTGAGCGCCTTGACCGAGGCGTCGCCGTTGACGCCGACGACGAGCACGTCGCCGAACTCGCGCGCGCCGCGCAGCGACTGCAGGTGGCCGACGTGGAGCACGTCGAACACGCCGTTCGTCCACACCACCGTCTTCTTGCGCAGGCGCTGCGCCTCGCGCCAGGCGACCAGCTCCTCGAGCTGCATCAGCTTCGGGATCGCGGGGCCCGCCAGGCGCGGCGGGGCGTCGCTCCGCGCGGCCGGCGCGGGCGCGAACGCCTCGTCGAGGACCTCGCACAGGAGGTGCCCGATCGTGATGTGGCACTCCTGGATCCGCGCCGTCACCATCGACGGCACCGCCACGCCCGCGTCGCACGCGGCGACGAACGCGGCGCCCTTGGCGCCCGTCAGGCCGATCACCTTCATGCCGATCCGCCGCGCCACCTCCACCGCGGCGACGATGTTCTTCGACGTCCCGCTCGTCGTGATCGCCACGAGGACGTCGCCCGGGGCGCCGAGCGCCTCGACCTGGCGCGTGAACACGTGCTCGTAGCCGTAGTCGTTGGCGATCGCCGTCAGCGCCGACGTGTCGGTGGTGAGCGCGAGCGCGGGAAGCGGCCGGCGCTCGAGGACGTAGCGCCCGACGAGCTCGGCCGCGATGTGCTGCGCGTCCGCGGCGCTGCCGCCGTTGCCGCACAGGAGGATCTTCTTGCCGGCGAGCGCCGCGTCGCGCATGAGCTCGGCCGCGCGCGCGATCGCCTCGATGTCGAGCTCGACGCGCACGCGCGCGCCCGTGATCAGCGCGTGGCGGACGAGCTTCTCGGTGCGGGTCTGCATCAGCGGAGCCCGGAGCGGAGGTCGGCGGGGACGGCGGGGAGCTCGGCCGGGCGCGCCGGCCGCATCGCCAGGAGCTCATTGCACGCGTGCAGCACCGTCTCGACCGACACGGTGCACGCGGCGGCGTTGCCGACCTCCTGGCTGGGCTTGCCGACCGCGACGTCCTTGCCGTTGTACACGGTGAACAGCGGGATCGAGTACAGCGCGGGCGCGATCGCGCGGACCCGCGAGCCGAGCGGCGCGAACAGGGTCGGCGAGTCGGCGAAGAACAGGCCGACCGTCGGCGCGTCGACGAGGCAGGCCAGGTGCATCGGCCCCGAGTCGTTGCTGACGAACAGCTTCGCCTCGGCGAAGAGCACGAGCAGCTCGCGCAAGGACAGCTCGCCGGCCAGGACGTGGCGGCGCGGCGTGCGGCAGTGATCGGCGACGCTGCGCACGTACTCGCGCTCGTTCGGCGCGCCGATGAAGCAGGCGCGCGCGCCCGGCGTGCCGGCGACCAGCTCGTCGGCGAGCTGCGCGTAGCGCTCCTTGGGCCACTTGCGCGCCTCGGGCGCCAGGTCCGGCGACGTGTTCGGGTTGATCACGAACAGCGGATCGCCCGAGCGGATCCCGTGGTGCGCGAGCTTTTGGCGCAGCGCCGCGCGCTCGACCTCGTTGATCTCGATCTGCGGATAGCGGTACTTCGCCGCGAACTCGGCAAAGTCCAGGTAGTAGTAGTCGCCGGTGGCGCAGAGATAGACGAGCGAGAGGAAGATGTCGCTCGTGTGAAAGTACGAGTTGTAGAAGCCGGTGATGTCGAGCAGCTCGCGCCGCCAGCTCTCCGACGTCAGGTAGAACCCGGCCTTCTGCGGGATCCCGGCGAGGCTGCCGAGGACGAGCGGGAACTTCGCGAAGAACTCGAGATCGAGCACGAGGTCGCACTTGGCGCGGCGCAGCTCGTACGCGACCGCGAACGTCGACTTCGTGAACGCCTGCGGCGTGGACGGATCGACGTAGTGGTTGTGATCGGTCATCCCGAGGATCTCGAGGATGGCCCGGTTGCCCTTGAACGTGACGAAGTGGATCTCGGCGCCCGGGAACCGGTCGCGCAGCGCCGCGAGGCTGCGGCTCGCGACGACGATCGAGCCCATCCCGAAGAACTTCATGACGGCGATCTTCCGGATCGGCCGCTGCTCGGCGAACGGCTTGCGCAGCCGGTGCGCCGTGGCGAGGGCGCTGCACGCGGCGTCCCCGAGCACGCGGTCGAGGCGGCGCATCAGCGCGACATCCATGGCGGTCACAATTACCCGCGACCCCGCGCAGGGTCAAGCGACCTTCCGCCCGGCGGGTTGCGCGGATCACCCCGGCCCTGGGGACGCCTCTGACGAGGGCCCCGGGCCGCGGTTCCGGAAATTGCCGAGCCGTGTGCGCGGCGCCGGCAGCGCGAGGTACGCGAGCCGCTTCGTCTCGCGGCGCACGTGCGAGACCAGATCGAGGACGAGCCCGGTCGCGACGCACAGGACGGCGATCACGCCGAGGCCCATCGCGAGGATCGCCGTCGGGAAGCGCGGCACGAGGCCCGTGTCGAGCCAGTCGAGGACGACCGGGATCCCGAGCGCGAGCGCGAGCGCGGCCAGGAGCACGCCGAGGAGCGAGAAGAACAGGAGCGGCCGCTCGTTGCGCATGAGGTTCGTGATCGTCAAAAGGATGCGCCAGCCGTCGCGGAACGTGCGCAGCTTGCTCGTGCTGCCGGGCGGGCGCTCCTTGTAGTCGGTGTCTTCCTCGGCCACCGGCATCCGCATCTGCATCGCGTGCACGGTGAGCTCGGTCTCGATCTCGAACTCGCGCGAGAACGACGGGAAGCTCTTCACGAACCGGCGCGAGAACACGCGGTACCCCGACAGCATGTCGACGATCTTCGCGCCGAACAGCCAGCGCACGAGGCCGGTCAGCACGGTGTTGCCGAGCCGGTGGCCGGCGCGGTACGCCGCCTGGTGCGTCTCGACGCGGCGGCCGACCACCATGTCGAGGTTCTCGTCGACGAGCCGCGCCACGAGCCGCGCCGCGGCGCTCGCGTCGTACGTGTCGTCGCCGTCGACCATCACGTAGACGTCGGCCTCGACGTCCTGGAACATCCGGCGCACGACGTTGCCCTTGCCGCGCCGGTACTCGCCGCGCACCTCGGCGCCGGCCGCCCGCGCGGCGGAGGCGGTGCCGTCGGTCGAACGGTTGTCGTAGACGTAGATCGTCGCCGCCGGGAGCGCGGCGCGGAAGTCGGCCACCACCTTGCCGATCGCGGCCTCCTCGTTGAAGCAGGGCACGAGGACCGCGAGCTCCAGATCGTCGGGCACAGGCATGGGCGGAAGGACTCTAGAATCGAAGTCGCGTCCGCATCCACTTCCGCGCGCTAGATCGTCAGCCGGACCCGCAGCCGGACGAGCACCTTCAGGAGGAGCGCCGAGGCCACGAGCGCCGACGCGCTCGCCAGCGCCGCACCCTCGAGCGAGAGGAGCGGGATCAAGACCACGTTGCCGGCGAGGTTCACCGCCACGACGCCGAGGACGTAGGCCGTGTGCCAGCCCGGGCGCGCCGCCATGAGCAAGAGCTGGTTGAACGGCAGGTACGGCGACGCGAGGGCCATCCCGAGCATCATGATCGCGAACGACCACGCGCCGCCCGCGTAGCTCGGATCGCCGACGAGCCAGGGGAGCAGGACCGGGTACAGCGCGGCGCCGAGCAGCGCCGCGCCGGCCAGGATCGGGACGAACCAGCGCCGCGTCCGCCGCACGAGCGCCTCGACCCCGGCCCCGTCGCTGATCGTGAGCTTCTGCGCCATCACCGGGTTGATGTTGTTCTGCACCACGACCGCGAGCTGCATCGCCCCCTCGTAGATGGCCGCGGCGAGGCTGTAGATCCCGACCTGGGTGTTCGAGACCGCCACGCCGAGCATCCAGACGTCGAGCTTGGAGTTGATCTCGAACGCGAGCGTCGCGGTGACGCCGCGGAGGCCGAAATCGAGGTGGCGCTTGGTCCACGCGAGCCACCCGGCGCCGCGCGCCAGCTTGACGGTGGCCAGGAGCTCGCAGATGAGGACGAGCAGGAGCCCGCCCTCGGCGAACGTCCAGATCACGGGGAGCTGAGCGGCGTCGAGCTCCGCGCTCCGGGCGAACACGAGCCCGCCCGCGATCAGGAGGTAGCGCACCGACGTGTAGATCGCGAACGCGCGCATCCGGCGCAGGCCGTTGACCACGCAGAGCAGCACCTTGTTGATCGAGAAGCAGAACAGCCCGGGCGCCGCCCACCGCATGCCCTCGGCGACGGCGTCGCCCTGGAGCGCGCCGAACACCGGCCGCAGGACGAGGTAGAGCGCCGTCATCGCGGCGGCGAGCACGACGTTGGGGATCAGCGCCCCGGCGACCACCGCCGCGACGCGGTCGCGGTCGTCGGGCGCCTCGGCCACCGCGCGCAGCGCGGCGTACTGCACGCCGCACGCGCCGAGCATCGCGAACGAGAACCACGAGATCGTGACGAGGTTGAACGCGCCGAGCGCGGCCGAGCCCCACCAGCCTCCGATCAGGAGGTTCATGCCGAGGCCGACGGCCCCGAGCAGGACGACCGGCGCCAGGTTCCAGCCGATGTCCCTGCGCAGCCGCTGCTGCTCGGCGCTCCGCGGCTCGCTCGCGGTCACGCGGCCCCGATCAGTACCGCTTGGGGGCAGCGTTGATGATCTGCAGCGCTTCCTCGGCGGAGAACCCGATCAGCTGCGCGTACTCGCGGATCGACGGCCACCGGGGCCTGCCGTACTCGTACGCCCGGCGCAGCGCCTCCTCGCGATCCAGGTGCCCCTCGCGGACCATGTTCGCGAGCATCACCTCGTCCTCGGTGAAGCCGGCGATCGTCTGGTAGATGTAGTTGTAGAATGGCGCCGTGCCGTCGCCGATCCGCCACGTCGTGGTGGTGTCCTCGGCGACCTCCCAGTCGTACTCGCGCCGGATCGTGTCGACGATCGTGTCCTCGTGCCAGGGGAGGTAGTGATAGAGGTAGAGGAAGTCGTCCTTGACCACGAACGTCTGCCAGAACGCGTTCGCGGTGTCGAGCAGCGACTCGTTGAGGTACGCCGGGTTGCGCAGGTAGTTCTTCGCGAAGTACGTGAGCATGCCGACCTTGTTGCGGAGCGACATGCCCGTGAGCGTGTTGCCGTGATCGTCGTGGCGGACGCCCATGAGGCCGGTCTTGTACGGCGCGTCCTCGATCATGTTGCCGGTGCAGAAGATCACGAGCTTGATGCCGGTCTCTTTGCGCAGCGCGCGCGCGTGCGCGTAGAACTCCTTGTCGCCGGCCATGAACAGCGTGACCATGCCGATCTCCGGCCGCTTGAGCCACGCCTCGACGTTCTTCCGCACGTAGCGGCGCTTCGCGATGATGTCCGCCGATCGGATGATGTGCTCGACGCCGAGCTTGCCGCAGATGCGCGCCTGGTTGCGCCGCGCCAGATCGGTGACCATGCCCCAGTCGTACGTGAACGCGACCGGGTTCATCCCGAGGTTCTTCTTCACGTAGTGGAGCCCGTACGACGAGTCGCGGCCGCCGCTGAACGCGACGATCACGTCGGGGCTGCCGTCCTTGCTGCGGTACGGCTCGACCGCGTCGAGCAGCGCCTGCTCCCCCTTGGGCGTGATCTGCTTCCAGGTGCGGCAGTAGTGGCACACGCCCTGCTCGTCGAACTCGACGAACGGGTACGTCTCCGGCAGGATGCACTTCGTGCAGCGCTTCAGCCGATCGGGGCGCGGCGACTGATCGACGATCGCGACCGAGTGGCCGTTGGGCGCGAAGTCTCCGCCAGGCGGCTCGTCCTGCCGGCCGGGCCCGGGCGCCGGAGCGAGAGCAAACGCCCGTCGGCGCAGATCGCTCAGGTGCACGGCGAGCGCGTGCCCCGCGCGGATCTGCTCGAGCTGGCAGTCGCCCAGCCCGCGGGAGAGCTCCCGGTCCTCGAGCACGCGCTGGAGGATGAAGCGCTCGGACGCGAACGCGATCAGCCGGCCGCTGTCGCCGGTGAGCTGGAACAGCGAGCCGGTGTTCGTCGCGAGCAGCATCGCGTCGAGGTCGTCGAACAGCATCGCGATCGAGGCCGAGCCCTGGATCTCGGCGAACGTCTCGCGCGCGGCCTCGATCAGATCCTTCTTCTGATCGAGGTGGGCCCGGAGCAGGCCGGCGAGCACCTCGCTGTCGAGCTCGCCCCGGCGCACGAGCTGCGGGTGGCGCGCCTCGATCGCCCGGTCGTTGACGATGATCCCGTTGTGGAGCGCGACCGCGCCGCGCGTCAGCACGGGCTGGTTGTTGTCGACGTTGCTCTGGGCGCCGTTCGTGGCGAGCCGCGAGTGCCCCGCGATCGCGAGCGCGCCGCCCATGCCGGCCCGGCGCCGGCGATCGTAGTTGTCCAGCGCGCCGTCGAGCATCGCGCCCAGCTTGGGGTTGGCGAGGAACTCGCTCACCGAGCCGCCCTGCTTGAGGACCTCGATCCGATCGCCGTCGTGGATGGCGATCCCGGCCGCCTCACCGCCGCGGGTCTCCGAGTACTTGAGTAGCGAGAGGGCCAGCCGGCGCGCGAGCGCGCGGTCAACAGAGGGGTCGCTCGCGCAGATGACGCCGAAGATTCCGCACATGATTCTTTCGCGGGCACTTTATACATGATCCGGAGCCGGGTGTGCAGGGCCCGCCAGTGTGATGGTGGTCGCGGCTTGGTGGCCGTGGTTAGTATCCGTTCTCATATGGCGCGCGCGATCGTGTTCGAGCTGAACGAGGCCGACGCTCACTTCATGGAGCGGTTCATCGGCGCGCTCCCCATGTTCGCGCGCATGCGCCGCGAGGGCGCGTTCGTGCGGACGCGCATCCCCGGCTTCGATCGCGAGTCGCCGCGCAACTGGCGCTCGATCTCGCCCTGGATCATCTGGCCGTCGGTGTACACGGGGCTCTCGCCCGCGGAGCACGGCATCGTCGCGTTCGGGCAGGATCCGGCGAGCCTCGTCGGCCGCTGCGTCTGGGACGTGCTCGCGAAGGAGGGCGTGCGCGTCGGCGTGATGGGCTCCCTGCTCAGCTACCCGCCCCGCAAAGACGCCGCGTTCCACCTCCCCGAGACTTTGGCCGACGACGACGCCTGCGTCCCCGAGCGCGCGCGGCCCCTGCAGCGCTTCCTCGTCGAGACGTCGCGCAACTACTCCGAGCACGTCTCCCTGAAAGACGGCCTCAAGCTGGCGCTCGATCTCGTGCGCTCGGTGCGGTCCGGCGTCCACCCGCGGACCGCCGCGCGGACGCTCGCGCAGCTCCCCGTGGAGCGCCTCGCGGGATCGCACCGCCGCGCCGATCGCGCGCACCTCCAGGCCGATCTCGTGATCGACGCGTTCGAGTCGCTCGCGCGCGAGCACCGGCCGGGCTTCGCCTGCATGCACTCGAACCACGTCGCGTTCGTGCAGCACCGCTTCTGGCGCGCGGCCGAGCCGCACCGCTTCGGCGCCGCGCTGTCGCCGACGGACGCCCGGTTCTTCAAGACGCACGAGGAGCTCGCGCGCTGGGAGGCGCACTTCTCGCGGGCGATCGAGGACGCGTTCGTGCGCACCGACGCGATGCTCGCCCGCCTCGCGAAGCTCCTCGATCCCGACGGCGTGCTCGTCCTCGCGACGGCGCTCGGCCAGCGGCCGTTCGATCCGTCGCGCGGTGAGATCTTCAATCCCGTCGTGCGCCTCTCCCGCGCCGACGAGCTGCTCGACGCCGCCGGCGTCCCGCCGCGGGTGATCCGCCACCAGATGAACCCCGATCTCACGCTCACGTTCGGCGATGAGGCCGCCGCGATCGCCGGGGAGCGCGCCTGCGCCGCGTTCGAGGCCTCTGGCGAGAAGCTGTTCTACGTCCAGCGCAAGGGCGCGCAGGTGTTCCTCGAGCTCGAGCTGCACCCGCGCACCAGCCTCACGGCGCAGGTCTCGGGCACCGGGCGGCCGCTCGATCACTTCATCTCGCTCGCCCCGACGCCGGATCAATCGACGGCCCAGCACACCGACCAGGGCTTCCTGCTCGCGTGGAGCCCCGGCGGGCGGGTGCGCGCGCTCGCGGAGAGCGTCGACGTCACCGCGATCGCGCCGACCTTGCTCTCGCTCTACAACATCGCCCCGCAGCCCTGGATGAAGGACCGGCAGCTCGCGTTCTCGGCGCCGTCCTGACGCCACGGCGCGGCCGGCCGGGCGCATCCGTGCATATAGTCCCGCCGTGCCGGCAGTCACCGCCCTCCTGCGTCGCGCCGCGCGGCGGATCGGACAGACGCCGCCGCTCGTGATCGTCGCGATCGCCTGGCTGATCCTGATCGTCTATGCGTTCCCGGGGCAGATGACCCAGGACTCGTTCGATCACCTGCGCGAGGCGCGCGAGCGGCGGTACACGGACAGCCACCCGCCGGCGATGAACCTCGTCTGGGCGATCGCCGAGTACTTCGTGCACGGGCCGTTCGGCATGCTCGTCGTGCAGACGGTCGCGTTCGTCGCCGGCCTGTACCTGGTGTTCCGCCGCACGTTCGCGCCGCGCGGCGCGGCGTGGGCGGCCGCCGGCGTGACGCTCCTGCCACCGGTGATGCTGCCGATGGCCGTGATCTGGAAGGACTGCCTCATGGCCGGCTTCCTGCTCCTCGGGTGCGGCGCGATGCGCGCGGAGCACCGCGGCGTGCGGCTCCTGGGGCTCGGCGCGCTCTGGGTCGCGAGCGCGGTCCGCTACAACGCGTTCGCCGCGACGCTGCCGCTGATCGTGCTCCTGTTCGTGTGGCGGCCGGAGCTGCCCCCGCTGAGGCGCTACGCGATCGCGGCCGCCGCGTGGCTCGTGATCACGGTTGCGGCGTTCGCCGCCAACACCGCGCTCACGGATCAGAAGATGCACTTCTGGCACTCCTCGCTCGCGGTCTACGACATCTGCGGCACGCTCGCGTTCGTCGACGAGGATCTGCCCGACGAGGAGCTGCGCGAGGAGCTCGCCGGGACCCAGCTCCTCATCGAGCGCGACATCCACGACGCGATCCGCCGGGTCTACTCGCCGCGGGACTACCAGCAGATCATCAAGAACGGCGTCGGCCCGCGCACGCACCCGCCGATCTGGGATCTCCCGATCAACCTCTACGCGCCGGCGCCCGAGGCGCAGCGCGACGCGCTCGAGCGCGCGTGGAAGCGCATCGTCGCGAGCCACCCGATGGCCTATGCCAAGCACCGGCTGTCGGTGTTCGCCGAGGTGATCTACCTCGGCGATCGCCGGCCCGAGCCGGTGACGCGGCGCGAGTTCGGGTACCCCGAGTACGCCAAGGAGCTCGGGCTCGGCACCGGGTGGTCGAAGCTCCAGCGGCGCATGACGCGCTGGATGGTCAAGGTCGGCAAGCTGCCGCTGTTCTCGCCGTGGATGTACCTCGCGCTCGCGCTCGCCCTCGCGCCGCTCGCGCTCCGCGCCCGCGCGCTCGCCGCGCTCCTCGTCTCGGGCGTGCTCTTCGAGATGACGCTGCTACCGCTTGCGGCGAGCCCCGACTACCGGTACTCGCATTGGATGATCCTGTGTACGGTGATCGTGGCCGTCGAGCTGGTAGCCCGGCGCGCGCGGGGCCGATCGCCCGGAGCGCCATCGTGAGCGTCGGGAGATCGGCCGTGAGCGCCTGCCCGGCGTGCGGCGGCAGCTCCACGCGCCCGCTCTACCAGGTCGGCGCGTTCCCGATCGTGCAGTGCCAATGCGGCCTCGTGCGCACGGCCGTCCCGCCCGACTTCGATCCGGCGGCGATCTACACCGACGCGTACTTCCGCGGCGGCCAGCACGACGGCTACGTCGACTACGCGGGCAGCGCCGACGAGCTGCGCCCCGCGTTCCGCGCGCTCGTCCGCCGGCTCGCCGCGCGCACCGGCGGCGGCGCGCTGATCGAGATCGGCTCGGCGTACGGCTTCTTCTTGGACGAGGCGCGCGCCGCGTTCCGGGCGTGCGGCGTGGAGATCTCCGACGCCGCGCGCGAGGCGTGCCGCGCGCGCGGGCTCGACGTTGCCCGCGAGCTTTCGCCCGAGGTGCTGGCGAAGGGGCCGTTCGACGCCGCCGTGATGCTCGACGTCATCGAGCACCTGACCGATCCGGGCGACGTCCTCTCGCAGCTCCACGGCGCGCTCCGGCCCGGGGCGCCGCTCGTGGTCTCGACCGGCGACATCGGCTCGCGGTTCGCGCGCCTGATGGGCAAGCGGTGGCGCCTGATGACGCCGCCGCAGCATCTGTGGTTCTTCTCGGCCCAGACGCTCGGCGCGCTGCTCGAGCGCTGTGGGTTCCGCGTCGAGACCGTCGCGTACCCGTGGCGGCGGGTGCCGCTCTCGCTGATCGCGTACCAGGCATCGCGCTACATCGGCCCGCGCGCCCAGGCCGCGATCCGCCGGCTGCCGCTCTCCGGCGGGATCCCCGTCAACCTGTTCGACAGCATGCACGTCACCGCCGCCCGCGCCTGAGGGCGGCGTCAGCTCGGATCGCGCGGGGCCGTGCGCCCAAGCTCCGCCTTCAGGATCGCCAGCTCGCGGGTGACCACGGTGAGCTGCCGCTGCAGCTCGACGAACTTCGTGTAGTAGTGGACGAGCACGAGCATCACCGTCACCTCGAGCAGGTACGTGATGAGGTCGGCGCCGCGGCTGACGCCGACGTAGTGCGCGATGTCGTTCGTCGCGTCCGGGAAGATCACCGCCAGGCCGCCGGCCCCGAGCATCCCGAACACCGTCACGATGTGGAACGGCAGCCGGTTGCGCCGCAAAAACACCAGGTAGCCGATCGCCGCCAGGCCGGCCAGCAGGAGGACGCGGATGATCATGACGGCCGGAAGAAGTAGTCGAACAGGATCCGGATCGCCTGGAAGCCGCTCTGGCCCTTCTGCGTCGAGTGCGACGTGTACTTGACCGTCACGGGGATCTCCTTGACCCGGAGGCCGCTGGTCTGGACCTTGCGCAGGAGCTCGGAGGCGTGCGCCATGCGGTCCTGCGTGATCTCCAGCATCGGCGCCGCCGTGGCGCGGAACGCGCGCAGGCCGCAGTGCGCGTCGGTGAGCTTCATGCCGCTCATCCGGTTGGAGATCGACGTCGCCGTGCGGAGCAGCGCGCGCCGCCGCCGCGTGACGCCGACCGCGTCCTTGCCGAGGAAGCGCGAGCCCAGCGCGATGTCGTGCGTCGCGAGCGCGGCGACCAGCTCGGGGATGTCCTCGACCGAGTGCTGGCCATCGGCGTCGAACGTCACGACGTACCGGGCGCCTCGGGAGATTGCGTAGTCGATCCCGGTCTGCAGCGCCGCGCCCTGGCCGAGGTTGATCACGTGGCGCAGCACCGTCGCGCCGGGCATGCTCGCCGCGGCCGCCGTGTCGTCGCGGGAGCCGTCGTCGACGACCACGACAGGCCACCCGGCCGCTACGACCTCGCTCACGACACCACGGATCACGCGCGCCTCGTTGTAGGCCGCGATCACGACGTACGTGTCCTGCCGCTCCGAAATCACGGCCTCTTATAATCGCTAGGCGCGCGCCGCGGCAAGAAGCGTTCATCACGCTCGCCCGGCTCGGGGCTTGGGGCCGGCTGGCCCCGGCCGCGGTAGCGGCGGGCGCCCAGCGCGACCGCGATCACGATCGTACAGATCACGAGCCAGTGGCTGTAGCGGTAGTCCGCGCTCGCCGCGAGCACAAGCAGGCTCGCCTCGAGGCCGAGGCCGCTGAGCAGGAGCGCGCGCAGGTCGGGGTGACGGAGCGCGAGCGGCAGGAGCGCGAGCGCGATCACGAGGTACATCCACACCGAGTACAGCGGGGTCGACCGCAGGCACTGGCGGTTGAGCCGCGTCAGCGTGTGCTGGAGCTTCGACCAGCCGGTGCCCAGGCCGTCCTGGTGGACGCGCTCGGGCGACAGGAAGTCGCGATTGGGGATCGCGCCGCTCGCCCGCGTCTTGCCGAGCCCGATCGCCTCGCGCATCACCGCCAGGCGGTGCGCGAGGTACGCGCCCGGCCACGTGGTGATCGTGTCCCTCCAGACCCGCGCGATCGCCTCGCGCTGGGCCGCGGGCGGCCCGACCGTGCCGTTGATCGGCAGCCCCCACAGCGCCTTCGTCGCGTGGTTGATGATCGGCAGGAGGTTGTCCGCCTTGTAGAGCTCGCGGATCGTGGCGTGGATGTCCTTGTGGACGAGGAGATCGGTGCCGGCGAAGCGCGCCTCGAGCTCGGCGTCGGTGAGCTCGCCGTCGGTGCGCGCCAGCGTGCCGGCGATGTCGAAGACCGCGAGCACCGTCCAGAGGTGCAGCTCGTGGTCGACGATCGCGGCGTTGAAGCGCTGCGCGCCGAGCGTCACCGCGAGCCACGCCGCGGTGGAGATCGCGTAGCGCCGAAGTCGCGGCAGCCCCGGCCGCCACTCGAACAAGAGCACGACGAGCGGGAGCGTCGCGGCGAACGCGTTGTAGCGGAGCGCCGTCGCCGCCGCCATCGCGGCGAGGCCGGCGATGCGCACCCCGCGGCGCGCCGACAGGAGCGCGGCGGCGCCGAGCATCAAAAAGCCCGCCATCAGCGGGTCCTTCCAGATCACCGCGAACGGGCCCATCACCGGCGGGACCACGTACACGAGCGTCGTGGCCCAGGCTGCGCCGCGCGGGCCGAGCGCGCGGCGCAGCACGGCGTAGAGCCCCACGAGGAAGCAGCCGCTCTGGATCACGAGCATCCCGAATGGGCCGGCGATCACGTAGTCGACGACCCGCCACAGGAGGTTGATCGCGGGCGGGTGCGCGTCGGTGTAGACGCCGCGCCGCGCCTCGTCCAGGTGATCGAACGAGTCCAGCGTCATCACGCCGGGGAACGCGTACACGATCAGGAACGCCCAGCCCGCGGCGAGGACTGCCCAGGGCGGCGCGGCGGCGATCCCGTGCACGACACGCCGGCCGAGGCTCCGCACCACGCGCACCATATAACACGCCCGTATAACACGGCCCCCGCGCTGCCCCCGCGGCCCCGCGGCGCGCGCCACGCCGGGTGACGGCCGTGCCGGGCTACGGATCGTAGCGCGTGACGATCGCGTCCCTGCGCGCGAAGAGCACCTGCGGCCGGCCGCGCGTCTCGCGCGGCGGGTCCTCCGGCCGGTAGTACAGGTAGATCCGCGCGCGCCCGAGGTCGTCCCACGGCCACGTCGCGCCCCGGCACCCGGAGTACCACTCGAGCTGCGTGAACGGATCGCCCACGACCAGGCACGGCGCGCCGGCGGCGTCGGCGCGGATCAGCGCCGCGGCGTCGAGCCGCGTGCGGAGCGACGCCGCACGGCTGTCTTCGGCCCGCCCCTGGACGCGCGCGATGAGCACCCACGTCACGGCCATCGCGATCGCCGCGGTGGCGCCGATCGCGGCGCGCGCGCGCGGCGACCGCGCCGCGATCCAGCGCCGGAGGACGTCCGTGCCGAGCACGACGAGCAGCGCGAGGCCGTACGAGATGTAGCGGGTCTGCGCGTGGGTGACGAGGCCGATCGCCACGATGTCGAGCACCGCGACCGTCCACAGGACCTTGGCGCGGCGGTCGCGGAGGCGCAGGCCCGCGAGGAGCCCCGCGATCAGCACCAGCGGCGCCAGGAGCCCGTAGGTCCGGACCGGGTTCACCGCCACGTAGTCCACGAGCCCCTCGGCGATCCACGTGTGCTGCGGCACGTCCTTGCTCGCGAGCAGGACGCCGAGCGGCCAGCCCGTGGCCCGGGTCGCCGCGACCGCGTGCGGCACGAGCAGCGCGAGGAACAGCGCCGCGGTGGCGACGATCGGCGCCGGGCGGCGCGCGATCGAGCGCAGGCCGAAGCCCAGCGCGGCCGCCCCGAGGATCGCGATCGGCACGCAGCTCGCGTAGCGCAGGTAGAGCGCGGCCGCGAGCAGCGGCGCGGCGAGCACCGCCCGCCAGCGCGGGCCGTCCTCGCGCGTCACCTCCGAGACGATCACCAGGGTGCCGGCGAGCAGGCACGTCGCGGCCGGCAGATCGGACAGGAGCTGCGGGCCGACCTTCGTGAACCCGCGCATGCCGCCGAGGATCGCGGCCACCCACGCCGCCGTCGCCGCGCCGAAGTAGCGCCACGCGAGCGTGACGACGACGAGGCCAAACCCGATCCCGAGCACGAACGTCGGCGTGCGCAGCGCCACCTCGCTGCCGCCGGCGAGGAGCCCGGGGATCGCCAGGAGGCTCGTGCCCGTCGAGAGATAGAACCAGCGCTGCTCCTCGCCGTTGAGCAGGTCTCGCGCCGCGATCGTGTACTGGGCCTCGTCGTGCCCGAGCGGCGGCCCCGACAGCCAGAAGATCGCGAGGTTCACCGTCCACGCCGCCAGCCCGGCCAGGAGGAGCAGCGCGGTCACCTGCGCGGGCGTCGGCCGCGCGTGGTCCGCAGGCTGCGTCTCCGGATCAGCTCGGCGCATCGGGGCGGCCATGAGTACCACGGCGCCCCGGCTCCGGGTCGGCCGGCCCTTCCGCCGCGCCGCTACCGCGCGCGCCGGCGCGGCCGGCGGCGGAGCACGAGCAGGAGGATCGCGCCGAGCGGCAGGCCACGCGCCGGCGCGCCCGTCGCGCAGCCGCCCCCGGACCTGGCGTCGGCTTCATCCGCGGCGGCCGATGCAGCGGCGAGCTCGGCCCCGGGCGCGATCTCGCCGCTGCCGCTCGCGGCCGGCGCCAGCGATTTCTCGAGGCCAACCCCGTCGCCGATGACGGTGAGCGCGAGGTCGTTACCCGCCGCGACGTCGAACGCGATCGTGTCCTGCGTGCGCGCGTTCGCCGTCGGGGTGAACGTGACGTCGACCTCCGCGGCGGCGTCGGGGCCGAGCACGAGCGGCAGGCTGCCGCCGCCGACGAGCGCCGCCGTGAAGCGCGGATCGCTCGGGGTGATCGCGACCAGCTCTGCGGCCCCGTTGCCGGTGTTGCGGATGGTCACGCGCCGGGTCGCCGAGCTCCCCACCGGGACCTCGGCCGCGCCGACGAACGCGAGCGACGCGGGCGTGATGGCGAGCGCGGCGACGAGGCCGCCGCAGTACAGGTCCTGCGTCATCAGGCTCGCGCCCTGGTAGTACAGGAAGAAGTCTGCGAACCCGCTCGCGCCCTCGGTGGAGGCCGGCGTGCACGCCAGCGTCCAGCTCTGCGACGCGCCCGCCTGCAGCGTGAAGGCGGCCGGATCACTGCCGACGAGCTCGATCCCCGTCTCGCTGAAGATGTACGGGCCCGAGAAGCTGAGGCACGAGTCACCGGCGTTGCGGACCGTGTACGTCTTGACGAGGGTCTGGCCGACCGTCACCGCGCCGAGGAAGGACGGGGTCACGAACTCGAGCCGCCCTGTGCCGCCGATCGCGTGGATCGGGATCGTGACCTGCGCCTGACCCGGGTACGCGCTCGTGAGCGTGAGCGGAAACGAGAGATCGTAGGCGTGGTACGGCCGGAACGTGATCGGGATCGACACGGACTCGCCAGGCCCGAGGAAGCAGGGCGCGTCCTCGGGGCACGCGTCGTCCGCGATGAAGTCGTCGAGCCAGGACAGCCGCGGCGTGATGACGAGCTCGAGGTAGGAGGGAGCCGGCGCGGCGTTCGTGATGGTGAGCGTCTGGGTGAGCGGCCTGGTCTCGCAGAACGGACCGCAGAAGGAGTCGAAGCGATCGCAGAAGTGCGCGATCCCGAAGTCGAGCGAGGGCGCCGACACCTGGATGACCGGCGGGAGCAGCCCGAGGCACGACATCGTGGCCGAGCCCGTGCCGCTCGTCGCGTTGCTCGCGACGCCGAGCGACGCGGTGAAGGTCCCCCCTTGCGCCGCCGTGCACTGGACCGTGAACCAGCGCTCCTCCCCGGGCGCGAGCGAGAACGACAGCGGGCAGCTCTGGCCCGTGCCGCAGGACGGATCGTACGTGTCGTCGAACGCCATGATGGCGGCGCCCGGCCCGGTGATCGCCATGCCGCTCACGGCGAGCGGCGCGTCGCCGGTGTTGCGGACCGAGTAAAACGTCTGCTGCTTGGTGCCCGGGGGGCCGCCCGGGTAGCCCGAGGTCCCGCTGTAGAACTCGATCGGGTCCGGGTTGATCGCGACCGCCGGCCCGGCCACGGCCGGTCCGGCCAGCGCGCCGAGCAGCAGCAGGCAAGTCAGCCCGATCACGAGGGGACGCGGGAGGCGGCGAGACGGCGGAGCACCCGGAGCGACGGCCATAGCCGCGTGATGGCCGCGTCCTTCGATCTCGATCACGAAATCGTGCGGGCGATCGCGCTACGCTGTACCGCGGCCCAGCGCCGCGGAGGAAGTGCCGATGATCATCCGGGGAAGCATCGCGATCGTGAGCGCGCTCGCGCTGGTATCGAGTGCGTGCGAAGGCGGGAAGCGGCCGCCCAACATGCCGCCCGACGCGCTGGTGGACCCGCCGCCCGACGCGCCGGTGGGCCCGATCCCCGATGCGCCTCCGGCCCCGCAGCGGCAGACTGTGGCCGAGGTGGCGGCGACGCCGAACCGCGACCTCGATCTCCTGTTCGTCGTCGACGACTCCCCGTCGATGCTCGACAAGCAGCAAAACCTCAAGGCGAACTTCCCGCGCTTCATCGAGGCCCTGCAGCTCGCGCTCGGCGGGCTCCCGAACCTGCACATCGGGGTCGTCTCCACCGACATGGGGACGAAGGCCAGCGGGAGCGCGACGCCCGCGCCGGCGATCGGGCAGATCGGGCAGGGCGGGTGCAGCGGCACCGGGAAGGGCGGCGCGCTGCAGATCGGCACCTCGTCGATCACGGACCGGTACCTGATCGACATCGCGCAGCCCGGCGGCACGCGCCTCGTGAACTACCCGGGGATGCTCGCCGACGCGTTCGGCCAGCTCGCGAACCTCGGCGCCGGCGGCTGCGGGTTCGAGCAGCCGCTCGCCGCGATGCGCGCCGCGCTCGACAACCACCCGGCGAACACCGGCTTCCTCCGCGCCGGGGCGATGCTCGGCGTGATCTTCCTGTCGGACGAGGACGACTGCTCCGCCAAGAGCACGACCCTGTTCGACGTGAACGGCGCGGGGCCGCTCGGCCCGCTGCAGTCGTTCCGGTGCACGCGGTTCGGCGTGACCTGCGCGATCGGGGGCCAGACGTCCGACGCGATGAACCAGGTCGGCGCGAAGAGCGGCTGCGCGCCCAGCGTGGGCTCCGCGCACCTCGACGACGTCGCGCCGTACCGCGCCTTCCTGGCCGGGCTCAAGACCGATCCGCGGCGCGTCGTGGTCGGCGGGATCCTCGGGGACGTCACGCCGTTCGCCGTCGAGCTGCGGGCGCCGCCCGGCGGCGGCACGCCGCTCTCCGCGCTCGCGCACTCGTGCAGCTACCAGGGCTCCAGCAACCTCGAGGTCGCCGATCCGGCGGTCCGGCTCAAGGCGCTCCTCGACGGGTTCCCGGCTCGCTCATCGGTCGCCACCGTCTGCCAGCAGGATCTCTCCGCCGGCCTCACCAGCATCGGCGGGGTCATCCGCCAGGCGCTCGCCGGCTCCTGCATCGATGTCCGACTCACGGACACAGACGCCGGCACGCCCGGCCTCCAGCCCGACTGCCTCGTCGACGACGTGGTCGGCGCGGCCGCGACCCCCGTCCCGTCCTGCGCCGGGAGCCCCGCCGCGCGGCCGTGCTGGCGGCTCTCGTCGGAGCCCACCGCCTGCGCCGCCTCACCCGCGCCGAACCTCCAGCTCGTCATCGATCGCGCCGCCGCGCCCGATCCCGCCACCGTCACGCGGGCGCGCTGCGTGGTCGCGCCCTGACGCCGGCCACCCGCCGCCGAGCCACCGACCCAGGCGCCGACTCAGGCGCCGTAGATCGAGTACTGCCCGCGGTGCGCCGGATCCGTGTACACGACGATCCGGTGGATCCGCTTCGCGCCGCCCAGCTGGATCACATGATCGGCGCCGCGCGGCAGCCGGCGCCCCACGTCCCAGACCTGCGTCTGACGATCCTCGAACTCCACCGCCACGCGCTCGATCACCGGCGCGCCGCGCACGCCCTCGACGAGCAGCCGGCGGTAGCGTCCGCCGCGCCCCAGCACGTTGATGAACTGGCGCGCGCTCGTCGCCGAGCTCCGCTCGACGATCGGCGCCCACCGGCGCCGGTCCTGGGCGTCGACCCGGCGCCCGCCGCGCTCGTAGTACCCCTCGTCGTACCGGTCGTATCGATATCCACCGGGCTCGCGATCGCGCGCGTGCTCGCGGTCGCTCGGGGAATCTCTTCCTCCTCGGTACGGCGGGTCTGCGCTCGCCACTGACGCGGGGGCCAGCGCGAGCGCCACGAGCATGGCGAGGCTTCGCATGAGATCTCCTTCTTGGAGATCCAGCTGTGCAGGCCCCGGGCCGACGCCGCCACCCGTCCACCGCTGCGGCAGGGGCTTAGGTGATTTGCCGGCATCCGTGCCCGCGTGCTCCGCGCCCGGCCGTTCTCGCTCGGAGCTTCCTCGATCACGGCAGCAGCCGAAATCGTGCGGGCGGGGCGCTTGCTCCGCTACCCGCGGCGCGCCCGCCGCGGGTGGCGGCGGCGGAGCACGAGCAGGAAGATCACGCCGAGCGGCAGGCCGTGCACCGGCGCGCCGGTCGAGCAGCCGCCCTCGGCCTCGGCCTCGGCTCCAGTCCCGGCGGTAGCCAGCGGATCCCCGAGGCCGCCTCCACGCACCGCGAGGGCGCTCCCGTCCCCCGTGACGTCGAGCGCGAAGCCGCCGCCCGGCGTGACGTCGAGCGCGGGGGCGAGGCCCTGGCAGTGCACCCACTGGCTCGCAAAGTCCGAGCCCTCGAAGGTCTGCTCGAAGAACACGGATCCGCGGCCGTCGTCCGTGGTGGAGGACGGCGTGCACGCCAAGGACCAGCTGCGTGATTCGCCGGCCTGCAGCGTGAAGTAGAACGGCTCTGTGGCCTCGAGCTCGAGGCCGTCCCAGGTGATGAGCGCCGGACCGTGGAGCTGCAGGCACGAGTTGCCAGCGTTGCGAACCGTATAGGTCGTCATGAGCGTCTCGCCGACCGGTACCGCGCCGAGGAGGCTCGGGGTCTCGAACGCGAGCTGACCGAACCCGCCCTCGGCGTAGAACGGGATCGAGACCGGAGCCTGTCCCGGGTACTGGCTCACGATCTCGAGCGCCGTGTAAGCCATGGTGACGTACGGGCGGAACGTGATCTGGATCGGCAGGGATTCGCCGGGGCCGATGCTGCAGTGAGAGTCCCACGTGCACAGAGTGTCGACGATGAAGTCGTCATACGGGGGCGAGCCCAGCTCGGGCGTGAAATAGAAGTCGAGGTAGGACGGCGCGGGCGCGGCATTCGTGATGGTGAGCGTCTGGGTGAGCGGCCGCGTCTCGCAGAACGGGCCGCAGTAGGAGTTGGTGCGATCGCAGCGGTGCGCGATCCCGAAGTCGAGCGACGACGGCGAGACCTGGATGATCGGCTGCTGCCACCCCAGGCACGACAAGAGGGCCGAGCCCGTGCCGCTGGCCGCGTTGCTCGCGACATGGAGCGACGCGGTGAAGGAGCCCCCCTGCGCGGCCGTGCACTGGAGCTTGAACCGGCGCTCCTCCCCGGGCGCGAGCGAGAACTCCTGCGCGCAGCGCCGGCCGCTGCCGCAGAACGGATCGTACGTGTCGTCGAACGCCATGAGGGCGGCGTCCGGCCCGATGATCGTCATGCCGCTCACGGTGAGCGGCCCGCCGCCGGTGTTGCGGACCGAGTAGAACGCCTCCTGCTTCTCGCCCGGGTATCCCCCGCGGAGGGGGGACCTCGAGCCGACGAAGAAATCGATCGACGCTGGGCTGATCGAGATCGCCGACGCCGTGGCCGGCGCGGCCAGGGCCGACCCGGCCAGCGCGCCGAGGACGAGGGGGATCGCCAGCCAGATCGAGAGGAGCGCGGGACGCAGGAGGCGACGCGTGGGCGGATCACTTGAAGCAATGGCCATAGCCGCGTGATGGCCGCGCCCTCCGAGCTCGATCACGAAATCGTGCGCGCGATCGCCGTCCGGCCGGTGCCCGCCGCGCGCTCCCCCGCGCCCGGCCTCCGGCGACCCGCTGCGGCAGGGCACGGTGATTTGCCGGCATCCGTGCGCGCGTGTTACGTGACGGCGTGGTCCCCGCCGTGCTCCGCGTGCTGCTTGTGGCGTACGTGCTCGCGACCGCGGTGCACATCGGGCTCGTGGTCGCGCACGAGCCGTTCGCGTTCGACGCGTGGAACATCGCGCGGGACACCCACGCCGAGCCGTTCTCGCTCGGAAACTTCCTCGAGTACGGCACCGGCCAGTACCTGAACTCGAACCCGCGCATCGGGCAGTGGCTCGCCTACCTCGCCTACAAGCTCGAGTACTTCGCGATCGTGAGCACGCCGCTCGCCTTCCTCGCGCTCGCGGCCGCGGTGGCGATCCTGGGCCTCGGGCGGTGGCCGTCGTGGCGGCGCGGCCGCGATCTCGCGCTGTGCGCCCTCGCGCTCGGCGCGCTGTGGTACGCGCTGCCGCGGATCGGCATGCTCCTGTTCTGCCGCGCGTACAGCACGAACTACGTCTACGGCGCCGCGATCCAGCTCTGGTTCCTGGTGCCCGTGCGGCTGCGCGTGTTCCCGCTCGAGACCGCGCGGCCCATCGTCACCGTCCCGTACTTCCTGTGCGGCGTGATCGCCGGGATGTGCAACGAGCACACCGGGCCGACGCTCGCGTTCCTCATGCTCGCCTACGGCGTCCAGCGGCAGCGCGCCACCGGGCACCGGCCGAACCTCACGTGGGCCGGCGCGCTCGGCGTGGTCGTCGGGTTCGCCGCGATCTTCTTCGCGCCCGGCCAGGGCGAGCGCTACGAGGGGCTCGCCGAGCGCACAGGCTTCGTGCAGCGCCTGCTCCAGCGCGGCGTCACCGGCAACCTCGACATCTTCCGCGACTACCTCGGCTCGGCCGCGCCGGTGATCGGCCTCGTCTTGATCGCGCTCGTCGTGTCGCGGCGCGATCCCGAGCCCGAGCCGCGGTCGCGCGCGCTGGCCCTGATCGGCGGCGCGCTGCTCGCGGGCACGCTGATCACGGCGACCGTGTTCGTGTCGCCCAAGCTCGGCTGGCGGTTCTACCTGCACTCGTGCGCGCTGCTGCTCGCGGCGTTCATCGCCGTCGCCGACGCGGCGCTCACGACGCACCGCCGGCTCGTGCCGTTCGTGCTGCTCTCCGTCGCCGCCAGCATCTACGCCGGCACGCGGACGATCCCGCAGTACCTCCGCTACCACGAGGCCGGCCTTGCCCGCCTCGCCGCGCTCGAGGCGGCGCCGCGCGGGGCCGTGGTCACCGCCGACTCGCTCGGCCAGGTCGCCGACTCGTGGTGGTTCCTCGGTGACGACTTCCGCGACATCAAGAAGCGGCAGCTCGTCATGGAGTACTTCGATCTCGGCGGCGTGACGTTCCGCGCCGTCGACATCGAGGCGCCGCTCGGCATCACCGACGTCCGGTTTCGCCCGCGCTACCAGGTGACGCCGGCCAGCTGCCTCGACGAGCACGGCGGCCTCGAGATCGGCGCGTTCCGCGGCATCGACGTCCGGGCCGCGCACGAGGCCATCGGCACGGCGATCGCGTCGCTGCGCCAGCGGATCGCCGCGCGCGGCGGCACGCTCGAGTCGCTCGACGTCGAGGTCGGCTACGTCGGCGCGCCGCCCGCCGGCCTGCCGCCGCGCCGGCTCATCGTCGGGCGCTGGCGGCCCTCCGGCTACGTCGGCTTCTCCGCGCGGATCGAGCGCGGCGGCGTCGGCAAGACGCGCACCGTCCGGGTGCCGAAGGAGCTCGCGGCGATCGACGCCGAGGTGTTCCTCTACCAGGTCGGCGGCGAGCTCCGCCGGCTCGGCACCACGCGCGATCGGCTCGACTACGAGCCCTGGAAGCAGCCCGCCGCCTACTGGGTGCTGGCGTGCCCCGCCCAGGACGAGGTGTGCTTCGTGATCGCGGCCACCCGTCTGCAGTAGCCGCCGTGCTAAGCCTGCCGGTGACATGGTCGAAGCGCCGGTGATCTCCCTGGTCGCGCCTGCCTACAACGAGGCGCGCAACCTGCCGGAGCTCCTGGCGTCGGTCGTGCCGGTGCTCGAGTCGCTCGGCGAGCCGTGGGAGATCGTCTTCGTCGACGACGGCAGCCGCGACGACACGATCGGCTGCCTGCTCGCGGCGCGCTCGCAGGAGCCGCGGATCAAGGTCGTGAGCCTGGCGCGCAACTTCGGCAAGGACGTCGCGCTCTCCGCGGGCCTGCGCCACGCGCGCGGCCGCGCCGTCATCCCGATCGACAGCGACGGCCAGCACCCGCCCGAGCTGATCCCGCAGATGGTGGCCCGCTGGCGCGCGGGCGCGGACATGGTGGTGGGCGTGCGCTCCAAGCGCGCCGAGGAGGGCCTGGTCCGCCGCACGCTGGCGCGCTCGTACTACGGCCTCATGCGGCGGATGACGAACGTCGAGATCCCGCCGAACGCCGGCGACTACCGCCTGATCGATCGCAAGATCGTCGACGTCATCAACGAGATGCCCGAGCGCTGCCGCTTCATGAAGGGCATCTTCGCGTGGCCCGGCTTCAAGACCGAGTTCATCGAGTTCCAGGCCAACGTGCGCGGCGGCGGCCGCAGCCGGTGGTCCCTGTTCAAGCTGTGGCGGTTCGCGCTCGACGGCCTGTTCTCGTTCTCGACGGTCCCGCTCAAGATCTGGACGTACATCGGCGGCCTCGCCGCGATGGGCGCGTTCGTCTATCTGCTCATCACGCTGGCGCAGACGCTGATCTTCGGCGTCGACGTGCCCGGCTACGCCTCGCTGCTCATCGTAACGCTATTCCTGGGCGGCCTGCTCCTGCTCTCGAACGGCATCCAGGGCGAGTACCTCGCCCGGATCTTCGAGGAGGTGAAGGGCCGGCCGCTGTTCGTCGTGTCCCGCACCTGGGGCGTCGACGAGCCGGCCGTGCGCGCGCCCGCCGTCTCCTCTGCCTCCGCTGCCGCCTCCGAAGCGGCCGCCTCGCCTGTCGCCGCCGCGACCGCCGCGACAGCCGCGCCGCTTCCGTCTCCGCCTCCGAGCCGCGACGTCGCGAGCTGACCGGCCCGTCCGTCGAGCGCGGCGCCGTGTCGGGCGGCGTGATCTCGCGTAGCGAGAGCGCGCGCGTGGGTGCTTGCGCGTACGGGTGTGCTTGCGCGTGGACGCGCGGCGCGGTGCTCGCGGCCTCCTCCGATCCGCTGCGCCTCGCGCGTCCCCCGGGCTTCACTGCTCCGCTGCGAGGTCCGTGCCCGCGGCACGACGAATCGTACGTGCTCGCACGACCGGCGAGCCCACGCGGCCTGCGCGCTTCGCGCCAGGCCGCTGGGGGGCCCCACGGTGTCGGCTCTCAGCTGCTATGGACCCTGCCTTCTCAAAACCTTTCCCCCCCGAGTTCCTGCCGTCGCATGACCTAGATCAGTTGCCGGATCCCCCTCCCTTCTGTCCATCCGTTATGGCGGAGACTTCGGTTTCTCGAAC
>DATMCI010000381.1:0-200232 GCA_035558535.1 Kofleriaceae bacterium | reverse complement strand
TGCCCATGAAGCGCACCGAGAGGCTGGGCTGGTACTCGTCGGGGATGCCGGTCTGGTGCAGGCCGACGACGCCCTGCCGCTCCATCCCGGTCCGCATGAGCAAGATCGAGCTCGCGCGCTGCTCGGTGATCGGGATCTTGCTGCACGGGAAGATCGGGATATCGCGCCAGGCGGGCACCTTGTTGCCGTTGATCTCGGTCGACTGCGGGTAGAGCCCGCGGCGGCTGCACTCGTGCCCGAACGCCGCGATCGTGCGCGGGTGCGCGAGGAAGAACGCCGGATCTTTCCACACGAGCGAGAGCAGGTCGTCCATGTCATCGGGAGTCGGCGGGCCGCTCCTCGTGTGGATGCGCTGCTTGAGATCGGCATTGTGGATCAGGCCGATCTCGCGGTTGTTGATCATCTCGTGCTCTTGCCGCTCGCGCAGCGCCTCGATCGTCAGGCGGAGCTGCTCGTTCGTCTGGTTCATCGGATCGTTGTAGAGATCCGCGACGCGGGTGTGGATGCGCAGCACGGTCTGGGCGACGCTGAGCTCGTACTCGCGCGGCGCGAGCTCGTAGTCGACGAACGTGCCGGGCAGCTGCATCTCGCCCCGGTGCCCGGCGGCCACCTCGATGGGGGCCTCGCCGGTCTTGTCCTGCGGCTGGGTCGACACCTGCTTGTAGTGCGCGATCTGCCTGCGCAGGGTCTCCGACTGCGCGATCAGGGTCTCGAACTCGCGCTGGTGCAGCGTGAGCACCGTGCACGGCGTGACGGCGCGGGCGGTGAACGGCCAGACGTCCGGCGCCTCCAGGAGCAGCGGGTAGGTGAAGTGCTCGCCGTCGGCGAGCACGTCCACGACCAGGTCGTCGCCGTACTTGCCCCGGAGGACCCGCTCGACCTTGCCGAAGGCGATCAGGCAGATGGAGTCGGCCGGCTGGCCCATCTCGACGATGACGTCGCCCGGCTTGAGATCGTGCTGGACGAACCGGTCCGCGATCGCCGTCAGCACCTCGACGTCCTCGAAGCCGCGCAGCATCGGCAGCTCGCGCAGCTCCTGCGGGATGACCTGCACCCGGGCCCCGGTGTTCGTGAACGTCACGCGCCCGTCCTCGATGGCATAGGACAGGCGGCGGTTGACGCGGAAGACGCCGCCCGAGACCTGCACCCACGGCAGGAGCCGGAGCAGCCACCGCGACGTGATGCCCTGCATCTGCGGCGGGGTCTTGGTGGTCGTCGCGAGCTTGCGCGCGGCCTCGGTCCCGAGGCTCATCTGCTGTGGTTGCTCACTCGGGGGGAGCGGCCGGTCGGGAGTCGCCATGGCTGATCTTTCGCCGGTACAGCGATCTCATCCCCCAGGCAACTTTTCGGCGGATCTATCCGGTGCGCGCCGTCGCTGCGCGCGCCGGGCGCCGGCTCAGACTATCTCGTGTAGCGGAGCGGCAGCGACGACGGGCCGTAGACGTGGAACGCGCCGCGCGGCTGCCACACGGGCGTCCCCACCTCGAACGTCGCCATGCGCGGCAGGAGGTCGGCGAGCGCGACCCGGCCCTCGAGCCGCGCCAGCGGCGCACCGAGGCAGACGTGGATGCCCTGGCCAAACCCCAGGTGCGGGTTTGGATCGCGCCCGATGTCGAAGCGGTTGGGGTCGGGGAACACGCTGCTGTCGCGATTTGCGGCACCGGTCATCAGGTACACGAGCCAGCCGGCGGGGATCTCTCGGTCTCCCAGCACCATGGGGCGGCGCGCCATGCGGAACGCGGTCTGGAGCGACGGGCGGTAGCGCATGATCTCTTCGATCGCGGATGGCATCAGCGTCGGGTCTGCGCGCAGGCGCGCGAGCTCGGCCGGGTTCTCGGCCAGGGTGATGATGCTGTTCGTGATGAGGTTCGTCGTGGTCTCGGTGCCGGCGACGATCAGGAGCTCGACGAAGTGGATGATCTGACGCTGGGTGAGCTTGGTGCCGTCGACCTCGGCCTGGACGAGCCGCGTCAGGAGGTCGCTTTTGGGCTGGCTCCGGCGTTCGTCGATGCGGGCCTCGAGGTACGCCGTGCCCTCGGCGTGGATCGCCTCCTGCGCCTCCAGGGTGGAGTCTGCACCTTTTCGCAGGAATGGATCGATGAGGCACAGGATCGCCGCGCCCCACGCGGACAACCGGCGCCAGTCCTCGTGCGGCAGCCCGAGCATGTCGGCCATGACGAGCATCGGCAGCGCCTCGGCGTAGTCGACGGCCAGGTCGATCTCGCCGGATCCGGCCGCGAGGAGCGGAGCGGCGAGCATGCCCGACAGCTCGCGGATCCGGTCCTCGAGCGCGGCGATCGAGCGCGGCGTGAACGCGCGGTTCACGATCGCGCGCATCTGGGTGTGCCTGGGCGGGTCAAACAGCGGCAGCCACTCGAACAGCTGGCCGCGCGACGACTCGAGCGCGGAGCTGAACGTCTCGTGGTCGTGCAGCGCGCGCTTCACGCCGTCATAGTCGAGCACCATCGATGCGCCGAACTCGTCCACGTGCACCACGTTCGAGCCTGCGCGGCGCAGCTCCTCGTAGACCGGGTACGGGTTCTGGCGCATTTCCTCGCTGAATAACTTCATGGGAAGCGGCTATCGTAGCCTCCCTTGGATACCCGCAGGCCGATGTGCTGCTGATATCGGCTGCGCGGGGGCGGCCCCTGGCCGCCGCGAGGACAGGCGCGCCGCCGACGTGCCGAGCCCGGTCGGACCGTAGAGCGCCCGACCGACCGACGGCCAGCGGAGCAGCGAGGCCTCGTCGTACCGGCCCGGCGCGCGGTTGTGGTTCAGCACGCCGGCCATGAAGCTCTCGAGGTCCTTCACGTAGCGGGCGAGCGCGGCCTGCCCGCGCCCGTCGAGCTTCCAGTCGTCGCAGAGCGCCGGGAGCTCGGTGGCGACGATGTGCTCGAACTGCTCGACCCGCGCCCGCATCAGCTTGCCGACGACCGCGGCGGCCTCCGGCGGGCTTTTGTCGAGGAGCTTCTGCGCGACGAGCACGCCGTTGTTCAGCTCGCCCTCGAACTGGATCTCCTTCTGGTACGAGAACAGATCGTTCGCCAGGCCGGCGAAGTCCTCGGCGCAGTGGGCCAGGCTGCGCAGCGAGCGCGTGGCGAGGAGCGCCTGGGGCAGCTCGCCGCCCGGCGCGAGCCGGCGCAGCACCATCATGAGCTCCGCGCCGGACGTCGCGCGCCGCATCTCCACGTAATCGATCGGATCGGGGATCCGGTGCTGGAGGTGATTGGCGAGCTCCCACACCCAACCTTCGAGCATCTCCACCACGAGGCGGCGCAGCTGGCGCTGCACCTCCACGGGCAGCGCCGCCGTGCTGCGACGCCATACGTCGAGCAGGCCCCGCTCGACGGCGGTGACCGGGACCGGCGCGGCTGGAGCGCCGACCGGCATGAACGACGCGAGCCGCGCGACCCACAGCTTGGCGCCGGCCATGTCCCGGGCCGCCATGTAGACGGCGGGGAAGTAGTCGTCGGCGTAGGTGCCCCAGGTCTGCCACTGGGCCGCGAGGTCGAGCGCGGCACCGGACGCCTCCGGATAGATGCCGGCGCAGCAGAGCGGGAAGTCGTACGCGGCGACTTGCTCCTCGGTCCACAGCCCCGAGCCGAGGACGTCGGGGCGCACGTCGGTCATCCCCATCCGCCGCGCCCACTCGATGGTGTTGCGGCGCGAGATGTCGAGGAGGGGATTGAGCCGCAGCCGGAATGGCATGTAGATGTCGGGCAGCGGCAGCGGGCCGACGGCCTGAAACGGCACGTGCGTGAGGCTCTTGAGCCGGCTCGTCCCGAGCGCGCCGTGCGCCGCCCGCGGGTCCGCGGCCGGGGGGGCGGGCGCGGTGCGGCCGCCCCAGGTGGGGCCGCCGAAGCTGGGGCCGCCGAGGCCGCCGTGTCCGCCGTGTCCGCTGAAGCCGCCGAGGATTCGTTCGACGGGAGATCGGATGTCCGCGCCGCGGTTCATGTAGCGGCTGGAGCGCAGGTGCCACTCGTGCCCGCCAGATTGCCAGTCTTGCAGCCCGCGGACGTAGAGGAGGACGTCGCGGCGCTCGCTCGGATCCAGGCCCTGCTCGTCGAACAGGGGCGGCAGCTCCGTGAAGACGGTGTTCTCGAACTGGTACAGGCGTGAGCTCAGGATCTCGTTGACGAGCTCGGCGGCCGCCTGCGGAGAGAGATCGAAGAACCGCTCGAACACGAGCACGCAGTTGGCGTTCTCGCCCTCCTCTTCGACCTCGCGCTGGTAGGAGAACAGGTCGTTGCGGAGGTGGACGGCGTCGGAGAACGTGTCCTTGAGGACCCGCATCGGGCGGCAGGCGGCGATCCGCGCCGGGATGTCGGCCGCGACCGCGTGCTCCACGAGGCCGGCGGACCACGGCGCGCCGCCGACCTTGCGCCGCAGCTCGATGTACTCGATGGGGTTGGCGACCCGCGCTTCATAGATATTGTTGAGCTCCCAGGTCGACTCCTCGAGCAGGTTCTTCGTGGACTCGACGAAGCGGCGCCTCCAGTCCCGCGAGGTCCCGGGCGCAGTGCGCGCCCACAGATCGACGAGCCCGCGCTCCACGGGGTTGGTGGGCTCGGGCGGCCTATCGTCCGTTGGATCGACGGGCATGAACGCCGGGAGCCGGGCGAGGTACGCCTTCGAGCCCTTCAGGTCCTTGGGGCGCTTGTAGACCTCGAGGAAGTGATCGTCGAAGAAGAAGACCCAGACGTACCAGTCCGTGATCAGATCGAGCTCCGGGGCGGGCGCCTCCGGATGCGTGTACGCGCAGAGCAGCGCGTAGTCGTGCGCGTCGAACTTGCGCTCGGACCAGACGTCGGAGCTCCGCTCCTGGCCTTCGGGGGCGAGGATGCCGAACCGGCGGGCCCACGCCTTGGAGTGCGCCCGCGCGCGCTCGAGGTTGGGGTTCAGGCGCGCTGGCCAGGGGACGTAGAACGCGGGGAGCTCGAAGGGCTGCACGGCGGGCGCTCTTTCGCCGGTACAGCGAACCCGCGATCGAGGCAAGTTTTACGCCGCGATCAGGCGACGAGATCTGCCGGCTCCGCCGGCCCCACCCATTGCCGCGCGAGCTCCAGGATCTGCCGGTTCTCGGGCACGACCTCGAGGAAGCTCCTCCGAATTTCGGGATCTGCGATCTTGGCGCCGATGGCGAACAGGCGCGCCCGCGCCTGGGCGATGGCCGCCTGGGCCGCCTGGTGATCGCCGATGGCCTCGAGGCACTGGGCGTGGATCAGGCCCAAAAAGGAGCGGCGGAAGAACCCGCACGCGGCGAGCTCCTCGACCTTCGCGAGGCCCTCCTGCGTCGCGGCGAGCGCCTCGGGGGCTCTGCCCTGCGCCAGGCGGACGGCGGCGAACGTGGCCAGCGCGCCGGGGACATCGAGCGGGCAGGCCATGCGCAGGACCGCGAGCGCGGTCCCGATCTCGGTGTCCGCGCTCGCGAGCTCGGCCGTGCGCCGGAGCACCTCGGCCCGCACCCAGTGCCCGCGCGCCTCGTCGGCCGGCAGCCCGCGCGTCCGTCCGGCCTCGATCAGGCGATCGGCCCACTCTCGCGCCTCGTCGAGGCTGCCGCGGTCGGCGAGCATCCAGGCGAGCGCGAAGGCCCGATAGGAGGAGGCCACGCCGGCGTCCTTGTCGGACAGGGTCACCTCCATGATGATGCGCTCGGTGCCCTCGAGGAGACCGAGGTACCAGCGGTTCATGCCGATGAGGGTCTTGGCGTACTCCATGAATCGCCGCTGACCCACGGCCTCGGCGCTGCGGAAGAGCGCCTCTGCGTGCTCGAGCCCCTGCATCGGATCGTCGTCCGCGAACGCCTTCCGGGTGGTCAGGATGGCGTGGTGGATCACGGGGAGGATCGGCTCCCGCTCGCCGCTGGCACGGACGTTCGCGGCGAGCACCTGGAGGAGCTGGCTCGCCTTGCGCGTGATGCCCATGAGATCGAGCAGGAAGATGCCGGTGGCGGCGCAGGTGGCCCACGGGGTGGCCGCGTCCGGCGCGGGCTGGGTCTCGCCGACGATCCCGAGCAGCGTCATGAACTCGTCGATCTTCCCCGCCTGGAGGTTGCACAGGATCTTGATCAGCATGCCCTGGCTCCACGGCCCGGTGCCGGGCTGCGCGAGCCGCATCACCTCCTCGGCATCGGGGAGCGCCTCGCCCTGCAGATCCATCGTGTAGTAGCGCAGCTCGCACAAGACGCCGAGGCAGCGGATCCGCAGCTCGTCGGGCATGCCGCAGTCGAGCGCGCGCTTGGCGCGGGCGATCACCGCCGCGACGTCGCCGCCCTGGCTCGCCTGCTCCGCCGCGCGGAGGTAGTACAGCGCGGCGGACTCGCCGACGCCGCCGATCTCGAAGTGCTCGGCGAGCGCGAGCGGATCCTCCTCGGCGTGCTCCTCGAGCCACTCCCCGGCGAGCCGGTGCCCGAGCGATCGATCCTCGGGCGTCAGCATGGTGTAGGCGCCCTCGCGCAGGAGCGCGTGGCGGAACGCGTACGCCTCCTCGCCGGCGAACCGGCTCTGCTTCTGCCGGGAGATCAGCTCGCGGTCCGTCAGCTCGTCGAGCCGCAGCACGGCGGCGCGCCGGGGGAGCCCGAGGAGCCGGCTGACGGCGCCGGCCCAGAAGACCTCGCCGAACACGGAGGCGGCCCGCAGGAGGCGCCGCGCGTCGTCGTCGAGCGCGCGGAGGCGCGACTGCACCATCGTCACGACGGTCTTGGGGAGGTCGTCCCGCTGGCCCTCCGCGACGGCGCGGATCAGCTCCTCGAGGTAGAACGCGTTGCCCTCCGAGAGCCGCACGAGCCGATCGATGATCTCGCGCCCGGCGTTGTCGCCGAGCACGTGGCGGATCAGCCGCTCGCTCGCCTTCTTGCCGAGCTGCTTGAGCGGGATCTCCTGGATGTGCCGCTCGGCCCACAGCTTGGGGAACAGCTCGTGCACCTCGGGGCGGGCGAGCGCGAGCACGAACAGCGGCTGATCGCGCAGATCGCGCAGCGCGATGTCGAGGAACGCGACGGTGGTGCGATCGCCCCAGTGCACGTCCTCGAGCAGGAGCACGACGGGGTTGGCCTCGGTCTCGGCCCGGAGGAAGTCGAGGAACGCCGTGCGCGTCTGCTCGGTCATGAGCTGCGCGTCCTGCCGCGCCACCCGGAGCGGCAGGCTGTCGTCGTCGGGGAACGGCGCGCCGATGATCTCGGCGAGGAACTCGGCGACGCGCTGGCGCTCGCTCTCCTCGATCCGCTCGGCGACCTTGGCGCGGATCTTGGCCTGCTGGTCCGGGATCGGCTCGCTGCCGTGGATGCCGCACGCGCTGTCGATGAGCTGCGAGAGCAGGCTGAACGCGGAGCCGGCGCGGTGCGGCTCGCCGCGGCCGATCTGCACCGTGACGGCGTCGCCGCGCGCCCGGACGGCGCGCAGGAGCTCCTGCGCGAGGCGCGACTTGCCGACGCCGGGCGGGGCCGTCACGATCGCCGCGCGGGCCGCGGGCTCCTCGACGCACTCCTGGAACAGCTGCTCGAGCGTGCGCAGCTCCGGGTCGCGGCCCACGCACGGCGTGGCGCGCCCGAGGAGGACCCGCGTGCCCTCGACGAGCTCCTGCTCGCCGTGCAGGGTGTACGCCCCGGAGCGCTCGCGGACGTCGAAGCGCGCGTCGAGCAGCCGCGCCGTGACCTCGTCGATCGCGATGCCGTCCCGGACGTCCCGCGCGGCGTCCCCGGCGGCCGCGGCGATCGAGAACAGCATCGCGGCGGCGCGATCGATGGTCTCGGCGGCCGGCATGCGACCGGTCGCCTCGCCGCGGCCGGTCGCCAGCGTCATGAGCCGGCCGGGGGCGCGCGCGCGCAGCCACAGCGCGCAGCGCGCCACCTGCGCCGCCTGATCCGTGACGAGGCCGGTGCCGCCGATCGCCACCACCACCGAGCCGTCGCGGAGCTGCTCGAGCCGCCCGCCCCACGACGCGGCGCCTTGCCGGAGCGCGCTGTCGACCTGCTCGAGCTGCACGAGCTGGGTGTCGCCGAGCGTCTGGTCGCTGCCGATCGAGCTCCGGTCCTCGCCCCGGATCAGGATGATCGAGATCAGCCGCTGCTCGGCGAGCGTCAGCGCGGGTGACGACCGGGTCCTGAGATCGGCGACCACGTGCGAGCCCAGGCTCGCGAGCTCTTCCACGACGGCCCGGCCGTGCGGCGGCCGCTCGGCGGGCTCCTTGGACATCATGCGCCAGAGCAGCACGTCGAGCGCCTCCGGCGCCGTGGGCAGGACGCTGTGGAGCCGCGGCGGATCGGCGAGCACCAGCTTGGCCAGGAGCGCGAGCGGGTGCTCGGCCTGGAACACGGGGGCGCCGGTGAGGCACTCGAACAGCACGCAGCCGAGCGAGTAGACGTCGGCGCGCGCGTCGATCAGCCGATCGGTGCTCGCCTGCTCCGGCGCCATGTAGCCGAGCGTCCCGAGGATCGCGCCCTCGATCGTCACGCGCGTCACCGTCGCGAGGCGCGCGATGCCGAAGTCGAGGACCTTCGCCTGCTCGACCTTCCCGTCGGTGAGGAAGATGTTGCTCGGCTTGAGATCGCGGTGGATGATGCCCTGCGCGTGCGCCGCGCCGAGCGCCGCGGCCACGGCCGTCGCGAGCGCGAGGCTGTCCTCGAGCGAGAGCTTGCCCCGGCTGAGCCGGCTCGCCAGGTCCTCGCCCTGGAGCCACTCCATCGCGAGGTAGGGCGAGCCCGATGCCACGCGGCCGTGCGCGATGTAGCGGACGATGCCCGGGTGCGACAGGAGCGAGAGCGCCTTGCGCTCGTGCTCGAAGCGCGCCAGGTGCGCGCCCTGATCACCCAGCATCAGCTTCACGGCGACCTGCTCCCCCGTCTGCACATCGCGGGCGCGGAACACCTGCCCCATGCCGCCCGTCGCCACGTGCTCGTCGACCTCGAATCGATCGTCGATGAGCTCACCCCGCCGCATGGGTGGCCGACTCTTTCACGGCCGAGGTTACCGGAGCAAGGACCAAAGGCCGCACGGGGCCGCGCGCGCGGCCTTTCGGCCGAACGTGGCTCGCTCGGGTCCTCCCGCAGCAGCGCGCCCGGGAGCTGGGCCGCGCTGGCTCGCGCTGGCTTGCGCTAGCCGGCGCCCTCGAGCGTCACGAGATCGTCGCGCAGCACCTTCGCCGTCAGGAAGTAGCGCTCCTCCGCGTCGAGGTGAGCGCGCAGGTTCGCGACGACGGCGCGCAGCTCGGCCGTCGCGTTCGAGCCGAGCCCGACGCGGATCGCGCGGTGCTCGCCGACGTGCTCCTCGACCATGCGGTCGACGCGGACCTCGCCGAACGCATCGGTGCCGAGCAGGACGGGGCGGAGCAGCTGCTCCTCGAACCGGTTGTGCGCGTCGAACGCGAGCCGGAGCCGCGCGACCTCGCGGGTGAGCTGCGTCGGGCTCATGTGGCCCAGGTCGAGCTCGTCTGCAAGCTCCTCGCAGCGATCCATCATGCCGCGGAGGGCGGCGTGCTGGGCTGCGAGCTCGGCGAGCGCGCGGGCGGGCGGGTACGACCGTGACTTCATGGGTACCTCAGAGGGGCTGGGAGAAGCGCGTCTGCTCAGCGCGCCGGTGGTAGCGGCGCGATCGCCGTGGCGCGCGGATGGCGCTCGGTCGCGCGCCGCGTGCCGCGATTGCAGCGATCCATGTCGCGCTTCGCCGAGCGGCTCCTGCTCGGTCGGGCAGGGGCTGGGGCTGGCGGCGAGGTCCGGTGTATCGGTCACGATCGGGGTTGCATCAAGTGGCGTGCCCGCCGGAGCGGGGGGCGTTCGCGAAATCTCGGCGCCGCGGCGCGCTCGCGGCTGTCGGGCCGTGCAGTCCTTGCGCGTTTTCGGCACCGCCGTCAGGCGGGGCCGTCGGCACCGCCGTCAGGCGGGGCCGTCGGGGGCGCCGAGGGCTGGCGGCGGCTGGCGGCGGGCGGCGGCTGGCGGCTGGCGGCTGGCGGTGAGCGGGATCCGCGGCGGGCGGCGCCGGGGCGGGGCGGGCCGGGGCGTGACGCTGGCGCGGGAGCGTGCCAGGCTCCGGCCGTGAGCTTCGCTTCATCCGGATCTTTGCGCCGCGTCGCCTCGGGCCTGCGCGCGGACCTGCGCCGCGGCCTCTGGCTCGGCCTGCTCTGCGCGCTCTGCGCGCTCTGCGCCGCCGCGTGCGACGACGCGCCGGCCGAGCGGCCGCGCAGCTTCGGCGGTGCGCGCCCGGTGACGCTCCAGGCGCCGC
Source organism: Kofleriaceae bacterium (assembly GCA_035558535.1). Lineage (GTDB taxonomy): Bacteria > Myxococcota_A > Polyangia > Haliangiales > Haliangiaceae > JABFXX01. The sequence goes on along the minus strand of DATMCI010000381.1, from coordinate 190,018 downwards.
CCACGCTCGAGGAGGGGCGCGAGTACCCGCTCGTGCTCGTCCTGCACGGCTACGGCGCGAACGGCTTCCTGCAGCAGGCGTACTTCGGGCTCGGCGATCTGGCGACGCGCGGCGACGCGCTCGTCCTCGCGCCCGAGGGCACCCTCGACGCGGGCGGCCGCCAGTTCTGGAACGCCGACCCCGTGTGCTGCGACTTCGGCCACCTCGCGCCCGACGACGTCGGCTACCTCGGCGGGCTCGTTGAAGACGTCGCGGACAGCTGGCCCGTCGATCCCGGCGCCGTGTTCCTGGTCGGCCACTCGAACGGCGCGTTCATGTCGTACCGGCTCGCGTGCGAGCGCGCCGATCTGTTCGCCGCCATCGTCGGGCTCGCCGGCAACGCGGCGTCCGTGCCGTGCCAGCCCGCCGAGCCGGTCAGCATCCTCCACGTCCACGGCACCGCCGATGACGTCGTCCCGTACTCCGGGGCGGTGCCCAGCGTCACCCAGTGGGCCGGGCTCGACGGCTGCTCTGGCGCGCGGACCCGCGGCGCGGACACCGATCTCGAGGCCGGGCTCACCGGCGCGGAGACCCGGACGGAGGCCACCGCTGGCTGCCCGGCGGGCGTGGCCGTCGATCTGTGGTCGATGGAGGGCGCGGGGCACGTCCCGACGTTCGGCGCGACGTTCCCGCAGGTCGCGTGGCAGTGGCTCTTGGATCATCGGCGCTGACGCGGCGCTGGCGGCGACGGCGACGACGGCGGGCGGTGTCGCGATCCGGGTTGGCCGCGGGCGTGCGCCGTGATATCGATGAGGCTCGATGTGGTACCTGGGTACTGTTCCGCACCAGCCGGACGTTCGCTCCGCCGAATGAGCGTGATGAGCGAGTTTTTGCGTTTCGTCTGACCCCGGCGTTTGCGAGGTACCCAATGGACACCCAGCTCAAGCTGCTCGGCCGCACGGATTCTCCGTCGGCCGCCGAGCCGATCAAGCACCTGAAGCCGTCGATCGATCCGTCGACGCTGCACCACCGCCAGCTGCTCGATGGAGCGTTCTGGCAGCGCATCCCGGCCTACCGGCTGATCGACGAGGTGACGTTCCTCGATCATAGCTGGCAGGCCAAGAACACGATCACGAACCCGCAGAAGCTCCTGTCGGCCGTGCAGCACCTGGTGCCGCAGAGCTTCTACGACGACGTCTCCGAGGGCTTCGGGCGCGCGCCGATGTCGATCCGCGTGTCGCCGTACTTGCTCTCGCTGATCGACTGGAGCGATGCGTACAACGATCCGCTGCGCCGGCAGTTCGTGCCGGTCGCGTCGCGCCTCTTGCCCGATCACCCGAAGCTGACGCTCGACTCCTTGCACGAGCAGGCGGACGCGCCGGTGCCGGGCCTGACGCACCGCTACCCCGACAAGGCGCTGTTCCTGGCGCTCGACACGTGCCCCGTGTACTGCCGGTTCTGCACGCGCAGCTACGCGGTCGGCGTCGACACCGACGAGGTCGAGAAGGTCTCGCTCAAGGCCACCGAGGAGCGGTGGGAGCGCGTGTTCCGGTACATGTCGGAGCGGCCGGAGCTCGAGGACATCGTCGTCTCCGGCGGCGACAGCTACCAGCTCAAGGCCCGCCAGATCACGCTGATCGGCAACCGGCTGCTCGAGCTGCCCAACATCCGGCGGATCCGCTTCGCGACGAAGGGGCCCGCCGTGATGCCGATGAAGCTGCTCACGGATCACGAGTGGGTCGACGCGCTGACCGCCGTCGTGGAGCGCGGCCGCAAGCTGCACAAGGAGGTCGTCCTCCACACCCACTTCAACCACCCGAACGAGATCACGGCGATCACCAAGCGCGCGCTCGACAACCTGTTCGAGCGCGGCGTCATCACGCGCAACCAGTCGGTGCTGCAGCGCGGCGTCAACGACTCGGTCGCCACGATGCAGCTGCTCGTGAAGCGGCTCGGCCACTGCCAGGTGCACCCGTACTACGTCTACGTCCACGATCTCGTGAAGGGCGTCGAGGACCTGCGCACCACGCTGCAGACGGCGCTCGACATCGAGAAGGCGGTCCGCGGCGTGACGGCCGGCTTCCACACGCCGACGTTCGTCGTCGACGCGCCGGGCGGCGGCGGCAAGCGCGTCGCCCACAGCTTCGAGCACTACGATCGGGAGACCGGCATCTCGGTGTTCACGTCGCCCTCGGTCAAGCCCGGCTTCTTCCTCTACTTCGACCCGGTCGACACGCTCGCGCCCGAGGTCCAGGAGCGCTGGAAGAGCCCCGCCGAGCAGGACCGCATGGTCGCGGCCGCGGTCGAGGCGGCGGGCGCCGTCCAGGCCGCGAGCGCCCGCGCGTCGAGCGTCCGCTGACCCGGCCCGCGCGCGCGCGTGCGACTACCTGGCCAGGAACACGTTCTCACGATGAGAGGCCAAGAAGGCTTGCTGGCCGGCGGAGAATCCGTCGATCGCGCGCTCTGCGACGAGGCCCCACGATATGAGCACCTCACGCCGGAGGCGTGGTGAGATGAGCAAGCGACCATCATTCGCGAAGCTGATGTAACCGCGGTCGAATAGATGATCGACATGAGGAGCGAGCAAGAGGCCGTTGTTTCCATCGAGTCGCTCGGCCGACGTGGATTGTCTCCAGGGTTTGATATGACTCGCGCGCAAGTGAGCGCGATCGGTGATGCCCGTCAGACGGCAGCCTCGCTCGATCAGCTCGACACGTCGCCTGAACAAGCCTTGCCCGCGGCGAGCCAGCGTGAGCTGCCTCTTCTCGGTCTCAGGAATGTCCGGGCTCGACTGGATCGATTGGATGTCTGAGTCGAGGTCGGGTTCCTTGACCTCAGGAGTACGGTTCGAAGCCACGACGCGCGCATGCACGTGGCCGTCAGCCTGCTCCAATCGCACCGTGTAAAGTCGTTCGTCCACGCTCGCGATCTCGTGTGGGTAAACGCCCGGATCCTTGGGTGTCGCGATCAGGAGATACCCGGCTTCGCCTGATGCGAGGAGCTGATCGATGTGACGCGCACGTTCCTGGCGCCCAAGCCCATCTTTGCTCGGGCTGCCGTGCTTGAAGATCTCGCACGACTCGATGTTGCCGTCGGGCGAGCGTGTCGCTCGATAGTCCCATCCGATGAACACTATCGATCCGTCCGCCATGGTCGCATTCCATCCCCAGCGATCGTTGGTCAGCTTCGCGCCAACGCGTTCGATCATCGCGACCTTCTTGATGCGCTCCTTTGCCATGCTTCTACGGTATCTGTTTCACCGTGGCGCGGGCTAGCCTAGTACCTCGTCTCAGAAGTTCTGACCGATGGAGCTTCCATGGAAGCCTTTGGATTCAGAGCACTTCTTCGACAGGGCAACCGGTCAAGACTTCAGATCAGAGACGAGGTACTAGGCGCGCGGGCCGGGCACCTCGTACACCGAGATCAGCGGGTGATGCTCCTTCCAGCCCGTGGCGAGCAGCCAGGTTCGCGGGCGGAGCACGATGAGCGGGTGATACGTCTCGCGCAACGGCCACAGGGTCGGCGAGTGCTCGAGCTCCTTCCAGTCGAAGAACAGCGGGCCGCTCGAGAACGGATCGGCCTTCCACGTGCGCGGGAGACCCGCCTGGTCCTCGCCGTGCCTCCGCCAGTTGTTTAGTATGTACGCCAGAGCGTGGCGGACCGCGCGCGGCGATGTGAGCGCGCGTGCGTGGAAGCGGTCGGCGACGACCTTGCCAGTGCGGCGGACACCCGTGCTGGTGGTGATCGCCGCGTTGATCCGCTTGGCCGCCGAGACCGAGAAGCCTTGCATGCCGCGGGACAGCGCCTCCTTGTGGTCCGCCTCGACGAGCAGGTGGAGGTGATTGCGCTGGATGCTGAGCTGGACGATGCGGAAGTCCTCGCGCCGGGCCGTGATGATCGTCGCCTCGCGAAGCTGTAAGTACATGTCGCGCTGACGGAGACTCGTGACGTCGGCGACCACCCGGAGCGTGACGTGGACCGGGTGCCGATGATTGTGAGCCGGGCGCTCCTTGTGCGGCTCGCTGGAGCGCGGCCCTCGCGGCGGCCGCCCCGCGCCTTGGCGCCGCCCACCGCGCGTGCGGAAGACCAGCTCAGTCTGCCTGTGTGTCTTACCTTTGTGCGCCACGCGAGCCCTCAGATTGAAAGCCAAGTTTGAAATCGTCGAGATTGTAACTCAGCAGGACGACTCGGCAAGTCGAATGAAGTCGGAATCGGTGCGTGGAGTAGATTTACGTGATGCCCGACAGGAGATGCGTGAAGATCGGTCATGAAGGTTAAGAAGGCTTGATTGTGGACGCCTCAACATAAAAGTCTCGAGAAGGCATCTGTTTGATATACGTCCTGGTATCTCACCGCAGAGATCTTACCGATGGAGCCTTCATGGAACACAGGCCGATTAGTCACATTCACTGCGGGGAGGCAAGGCGGATGCGTCCCTGTGCTCGAATGGGCAAGAGCAGGCCGTTGCGGGCGCTTTGGGCGTGATCTTGAGGGAGACAGGCTCGCGTCCTTGTCGGTGATCTGGATGGGCTCAGGACTGGATCCGCCTTGGCGGCGAGGTGCTGGTGCCTGGATCTTCGTGGGCAGACGTAAAGCGTTCGAGAGTGACGAATGAAATGCAGGACAGGGACGCGGTCTCGGTGCGACGGCTAGGCGATTCCGAGCCGTCGTGAATGGCGCCGTTGGAGACAACCTCGATGGGACGAGCGCAGCAGCTGACGCGCTCCATGGCGTGCTCGCCGGGCGGCCGCTGCGGGCGAGCCCGGCTCGTCGACGCACGGTGCTGCTCACGCGAAGCGCGATCGTGCCGCCCTCCGGGCGAGCCCCGCACTCGTCGGCGCACAGCGTCGCTCGCGCGGGCCGTGCGCGTGCCGCGCTCCGGCCGGCGTGCCTCGGAGGCCGCGCGGCGCTCGCGAAGGCGGCTCCTCAGGTGGAGGCCGCGGCGTCGGCCGCGAGCTCGAGCAGCGCGACGTCCGCGCCGCTCGGCACGTAGTGCATCTCCGGATCGATCATCCAGACGGTGGCGTCGCCGGGGCCGGGCGGGTGCGTGCCGCGCCGGTACTCGATCGCGCCGTCGGGCGAGACGCGCAGCGTGCGCAGGCCGCCGCGCCGATCGTCCATGCCGGGCTCGCGCCAGCGCGGCAGCTCCTTGTACGCCTTCTGATGCCCGGTGTGGCCGATGACCTGCGCGAGGCCGCGCGGCAGCTCGCGCGGGTGATAGCGGCGCGGCGCGCGCGCGTTGTGCTCCCAGCTCGCGCTGGCACCGGGCCGATCGGGATCCGCGGGGCGGTGGTAGAGCAGGCCGCCGCCCTCCTCGCCGGCGGCGCCAGCGACGTGCAGCGGCTCGAGCGAGAGCGGCGCCTGGCCGCCGCGTCGCCAGTCGTCGGCGACGGCCGCGACGGCGGTGCGGAGCCGCGCGTTCAGCGCGTCCGCGATCGCCTCCGGCGCGCGCTCGTCGGCAAGGCCCAGCTCCGCGAGCTGGCGGTGCGTCACCCCGGCGTGGGTGAGCAGCACGGCCGCGCCGTCCTGCGCGCGCGCCGCGAGCGCGAGGTCGAAGCGGCCCGCGAGCAGCATGCGCTGGACCAGCTCGCGCTGCTCGACGGTGAACGCGTTGTAGTCGCGGGCGGCGTAGCCGGGCGTCGCGATCGCGGGGTAGCGCCGGAGGAACTCGGCCTCGAGCGCGTCGCGCGCGGGCTCCGGTGCGCCTGCGAGCGCGCGCGCGAAGTCGCCGGCCGCCAGGAAGGCCGCGTCGTCGACGGCCGCGAGCTCCATCACGCGCGCGAGGTCGTGGTTGCCGGCGAGGATCGAGACCTGCGCGCGCGCGTGCGCCGCGAGCCAGCCGAGGATCAAGACGCCCTCGACGCGAGCCCGCTCGCGCTCCGGCACGTGGTAGTCGAAGTGGTCGCCCATCGAGATGAGCCGCACGTCGGGGCGGAGCCAGCCGTCGCCGCCGAGGAGCCCGCGCGCCGCCAGCGCGCCGAAGAAGCGCTCCGCCGACGTCTGCGGATCGCCGATCGCGAAGACGCGCCGCGGCGCAGCGGGCGCGGGCGGCGCGGACGCGGCAGCCGTGCCGGCCCGGACCTCGGTGGCCCGCGCGAGCGCCGTGGGGATGGTGATCACCCCACAGGTGTACCCGAAGTGCACCGGCTCCACGGCCCCCGCCGCCCCCGCCGGCCCCCGCCGGCCCCCCGCCGCTGCGGCGGCCGCCGAACGGTTCGGCAAGCGCCGAGATCTACGGGCGGTCGCACGTCTTCGCCGGGCGTGGCGCTCGTGATGGCGCGAGCGGGAGCGCCATCGTATGAATGTCTTCTGCGCCGGCCCGGCTCGATCCGGTGCCGCTGCCCGACGGAGACCCGATGGCGAAGACGGACATCCAGCAGGAGACCAAGGACTTCCTCCACTGGGACCAGTTCGACGGCAAGCCGGCGAAGGAGTCCCTGCCGGCGATCTACGAGCACGCCGTCGCGTACTCGAACGCCTGCCGCGGGTGGTACTGGCGGAGCATCCGCAACAAGCGCCTGATCTCGCTGGTCACGCGCCTGCTCACGTTCGCGCTCGGGGCGTTCGGCGTCTCGGCGCCGCTCATCGCCGCGATCTGGTCGCTGGACGAGCACAAGCTCCTGTGGAGCCAGCTCGCGGTCGTGGCGCTGGCGATGGCCGGGCTCGTGCAGCTCGCCGATCGCATCTTCGGCTGGTCGAGCGGCTGGCTGCGCTACATCTCGACGGTCACCGCCATGGAGAACATGACGCGGCAGTTCCAGCTGGACTGGGCGATGTACTTCATCAGCCGCGGGAGCTCCGACGCGCCGAGCGAGGTGAAGCCGCTGTTCGAGCTCGCCCAGAAGTTCGAGCTCCAGCTCGGGGCGCTCCAGTCGGACGAGACCAACGGCTGGATCTCCGAGTACAACAGCGGCGCGGCCATGCTGAGCGAGATCATCAAGGTGTCTCGCGAGACCGTCGACAAGTCCGTGCTGGAGATCCAGACGGCCGCCCAGTCGCACGGCCAGGCCCGCGCCGCCGGCGCGATCGAGCTGACGTTCACGACCGAGCTGCAGCCCCGGCCGTCGCTGCGCGTCGCGCTCGACGGCGGCACCCTCGAGGAGTGCAGCGGCCTCACGTGGACCCGCCTCGGCGTGGAGTCGGGCCACCACAAGATCGTGGTCCAGGCGTCGCGGAACAACGCGGTCATCTCCGAGGTCTCCAAGATCCTCGAGGTCGCGCCCGGCGCCGTGGTTCGGCAGGGCATCGCCGTCTAGGCGCGTCGGCGCGCGTCGGCGCATCACGGGACGCGGCCGGCCTCGCGCTCGCAGGCGGCGAAGCGCGCGGCCGCGAGGGGCGCGGGCTCCTCGAGGTGCTGCATCCGCTGATCGGCCGTGAGGCAGGCGGTCGTGGCGCGGCGCAGCTGCTCCCGCAGCGCCGGCACGTCCGCGGCGATCTCGTCGAGGCTCCACAGCCGCACGGTGCCGTCGGCCGAGGCGGTCACGACCCGGCCCTCGGGCGTGAACCCGGCGAAGCGCACGTCGGCCGCGTGGCCGCGCAGGACGATCGGCGGGTCTGGCTCGTCGCGCCGCCAGACGCGCGCCGTGCCGTCGGCCGATGCCGTCACGACCCGGCGCTCGTCGCTGTCGAACGCGGCCCCGAGCACCCAGTCCTCGTGGCCGCGCAGGATCTTCGGCTCGTCGGGGCGCTCGAGGTCCCAGATCCGGGCGCTGCCGTCGAACGACGCCGACAGGAGGTACCGTCCGTCGCGGGTCCACGCGAGGCTGTGGATCTCGGCGCTGTGGCCCCGCAGGATCGGGAGCGGACCCTCGCCGTCCTCGCTCCACACCTGGATCGATCCGTCCTGCTCGCCGGTGGCGATGCGGCCGTCGGGGCTCCTCGCGAGCACGATGCGGCCATCGCTGCGCGGGCTCCCCAGCATGCGGCGCCGTCCGCCGCCGGGCCGCAGGAGCAGCACCGTGTTCCCCTCGCGGCCGGACGCCTCGGCCACGATCCGATCGCCCCGTGGGCTGAAGATCAAGGCGTGCACCGACAGGGGATGCCCCGATCGTCGCTCGAGGACCTTGGTCGCTCCGGGCCCGTCGACCGGAGAGATGCGGATCTCGCCATCACGGGAGCCGGTGGCGAGCCAGCGCCCGTCCGGGCTGAACGTCATCCCGTACAGCCACCCGTAGTTTCCTTCCAGGACGCGGAGCATGCCCGCGCCATCCGCGTCCCAGATCCGCGCTGTGTCGTCGGCACCGCCGGTGACGACGCGCCGCCCGTCCGGGCTGAACAATGCCGTGTACAGCTCGCGCTCCTCGTGGCTGCGTAGCTCGATCGTCGGGCGGGCGCCGTCGAGGTGGAAGATCTTCGCTGCGCCATCGTGCCCCGCGGTGACCAGCCGCCGGCCGGCCGGATCGAGCGACGCCGACCGGATCTCGGCATCGTGCCGTCCCAGGATGCGCACCGGCCGCCGGCTCACGTCCCAGAGGCGAACGGCTGGCTCGAGTCCATACGTCACCACCGTCCGGCCGTCCGGGCTGAATGCCGCGACCGTGACGTGATGCGCAGGGCAGCGGAGCACCATGACGTCACCGCTGCCGTCGAGGCTCCAGACGCGGGCGGTCCGATCGCGGGACGTGGTGACCACGCGGCGCCCCTCGAGATCGAAGCGGACCGAGGTCAGCGCCACGGTGTGGCCGCGCAGCACCACGGGCTCGCCCGGGCCGTCCGTCGGCCAGACGCGCGCGGTCCCATCGTGCGAGGCGGTGGCGAGCCAGCGGCCGTCCGGGCTCATGTCGACGTCCGCGACCGTCTGCTCGTGACCGCGGAGGACGCGGGGGGATCCGCCGGCCTCGGTGCTCCACAGCTCCACGTCGCCCTCGTCGAACATCACCGCGAGCCACCGCTCATCGGCGCTGAACCTGAACCGGACGCTGTCCGCCATCTCCACGTGCAGCGGGGGCCGCGTGCCCTGGGTGCGCCACAGCCAGTGCTCGCCCGAGGGCGATCGGCCGAGCACGTGGCGTCCGGACGGCCCCATATGGAACGTCCAGCGCGCCGGATCTGCGATCTCGAGCTCGGGCGGCGGCGTCCTTTGCACCGTCGAGCCGCCGGAGCGCCACAGCCGGATCACGCCCTCCGTCGACACCGTGACCACGTCCGCGCCGGTGCCCGTGAAGGCCGCGCCGGCCACTGGCTCGCCCGGCTCGCCGAGCGTTTGCTCCACGCTGCCATCGGCCCGCGAGAGCACCACTTGGGGGTCGTTCGGCCGCCACGTGAGCACCCGATCGCGCGCGGCGTTCGAGAGCGCGTTGCTCCCCGGATCGATCGGCAGCCAGCGTGGTGTGCCTGTGCCGTCTGCTCGCTGGATCAGCACGGGACCGCCCCACAGGACCGCGAGCACCTGGGCCTCGCTTCGATCGATCGCCGCGCCGCCCGCGCCGCCCGCGTCGGGTCTGCGCAGCACGCTGCGGCTCAGCGGCTCGAGGAGCACCGCGGTGGCCGCGGCTCGCCAGCCGCTCGCCCGGTCCGGAAACCGGACCTCGTGCAGCGCCGCGGCGGCGGCCGTCGGATCGCGGCTGCTGAGCTGCTGCGCCACGACGACGAGCCGCGCGTCGTGCGCGAGCACGCGCTGGTACGCGGCCTGCCGCTCCATGAGGTGCTGGGCCGCCAGCGTCACGGCGGCGATCAGCGCGGCCATCCCGAAGAGCGCCGCGCTGACGCGCCAGCGCCGGGGCGCCTCGCGCTGCCGCTCCAGCTCTCCGAGCAAGTGGCCCATGGACGGCCAGCGCGCGAGCGGATCGTCGGCGAGGCCGCGGTCGATCGCGCGGGCGAGCCGCGCCGGGACCCGCCGCTCGCGCCGGGCCCGGCTCTCCGCCGAGATCGAGCCGGGGCGCAGGTCGAAGAGCGCTTCGTACAGCGTCACGCAGAAGCTGAACTGATCGCTCCGGGCGTCCGCGGCGATCCCGGCGCGCTGCTCGGGCGCCATGTACGCGGGCGTGCCGACGCGCGCCCCGGTCGCGGTCAGCGAGCCGCCGTTCGCCGGGGACACGGCGGCGAGCGCCGCGCCGTCGCCGCCGCCGCCGCCGTTCTTCTTGCGCGCCCCCGCCGGCTCGGCGACGCGGACGAGGCCGAAGTCCAGCACGCGGGCGCGCCCGTCCTCGCCGACCATGACGTTCGCCGGCTTGAAGTCGCGGTGCACGAGGCCGAGGGCGTGCGCCGCGGCGAGCCCACGCCCGGCCTGGAGGAGCACCTCGACGATCTCCTGCCAGGTGCGCCGGCCCGCGTCCCGCCACGCCTCGAGCGTCTGCCCTTTGACGAGCTCCATGGCGATGAACAGCTGGCCCTCCCAGCGGCCGATCTCGTGCACGGCGACGACGTTGGGATGCGACAGCCGGGCCATCGCCTGGGCCTCGCGGCGCAGGCGCTCGTCGCGCGGTGCCAGCGGCGCGTGGAGGAGCTTGACCGCGACGCGGCGATCGAGCTCCGCGTCGTAGGCCGCGTAGACCGCGCTCATCGCGCCGCTGCCGACCTGCCGGAGCAGCAGGAAGCGGCCGATCCGCGTCGCCGGCGGGCTGTCACCGAGCAGGCGCTGCCGGACCAGCTCCTTGCGCCGGCGGTGCTCCTCGGCGGAGGTGACGTCGGGCGCCGCCGCGGCCAGCGCGTCGGCGAGCCGGGAGTCCGACGAGCTCTCGCGTGCGGCCCCGTCTCCTTTGCGCTTCATCGCGTGCCTCCGAGGCGGCGGCGCGCGGGCATGCCGCCGCCCGGTGCCGGACCGATCTGGGCCCGCGTCCGCCGCGCCCACTGCTCGAGATCGTCCAGCGTGCTCTTCAGCGCCTCGGGGGAGCGGGCGAGCTTGGCGAGCTGCGCTTCCAGGTGGGCGCGGCCGTCGCGGAGCTGCGTCTTGACCGCGCTGGCGGGGATCCCCAGCACTTCGGCCATCTCCTCGGTGGTGGGCGCTTCCCAGTAGTGCAGCTCGAGCGCGATCTGGTGGTTCAGCGGGATCCGCCGCAGGGCCTCGAGGAGCAGTGGCTGCTCCTCGTGCTCCACCGCGTCCGCGACCGGCGACAGCCCGAAGGACGTGGCGGGCAGCTCGTCGAGCTCGAGCTCCGGATCCAGCCGAGCTTGGTGCCGGGTGATCCGCCGCAGGTGATCCGTCAGGACGCCGCGGGCGATCGAGAACAGGAACGCCCGGAAGCTCCCCTGCTCGCGCAGGTTCGCCTCGCGCTTCTGCAAGGCCGCGAACGTGTCGTGGATGAGATCCTCCTGGCCCTCGCCGCTCACCTTGTTGTGGAAGAACCGCGCGACGGGCGCGTAGTACCGCTCGAGCAGGGTGGCCCCGGCGGCCCGATCGCCTCGCGCCCAGGCCGCGAGGAGCGCGCGATCGCTGTCCATGGCGTCGCTCCTCTCCGATCCCTCTCCCTCCGATCCCTCCGATCCCTCTCCCATCTCGACCTCCTGGTCGCCCGACAACGATCCCGGCGACGCCCCTCGACGAGTACCAGCGCGTCCAGGCGCGCGTCAAACGATCACGTACCATCGGGCGCATGGCCCGGCCCCGCAGCGCGCAGGCGATCCGCAGCCTGCCGTTCCGCCACAACGCCAAACCGAGCGTCGGCATCGAGCTGTTCCGGCTGTCCGAGCTGCTCGAGCGCGCGGAGCGCCGGGCGCTCGATCACGCGCTCGAGGCGCCGCAGCGGCCGGAGTTCCACACCGTCTACGTCGGCCTGCGCGGCGCCGGCACGCACATCGTGGACTTCACGCCGGTGCCGCTCGGGGCCGGGTACCTGACGTTCGTCGCGCGCGGCCGCGTGCAGCAGTTCGCGGCGGACCGCGACGTCGACGCGTGGATGATCCTGTTCGCGCCGGAGCTCGTCGGCGGCCAGGGCGACGATCCGCTTCGCGCGCCGCGCGTGCTCTCGTCGGTGTGGCCGTCACCCGCGCTCGCCGTGCCCGCGGCCGAGATGCGCGAGCTGCTCGCGATCGTCGATCTGATCGAGGCCGAGCAGGTGCGCCCGTTCGACGCGCTCCAGGAGCCGGTGCTCGCCGCGCTGCTCCGCGCGCTCCTGCTCCGCGCCGAGCGTATGCGCGCCGGCGGGCAGGACGCCGTGCCCGCCGCGCTCGAGCGCTTCTTCACCATCCTCGAGCGCGATCACGCAGAGACGCGCTCGGTCGAGCACTACGCGCGCGCGGCCGGCGTCTCGCCGCGCCGGCTCGGCGAGCTGCTCGCGGCGCAGACGGGCAAGAGCACCAAGCAGGTCATCGACGAGCGCGTCGTCCTCGAGCTCAAGCGGCTCCTCGCGCACACCGAGCTGTCCGTCAAGGAGCTCGCCGCGCGCACGGGCTTCGCCGAGCCGACGAACCTGGTCAAGTTCTTCCGCCACCACACGAGCACGACCCCGCTCGCGTTCCGGGCCGAGCACCGCACATTTTTACCATCCGTGCGCCGGTCTTGACCTCGTGGGTGCCGCCTGGGGTTACTACTCTCTCGTACACGAAAGGACTCGCCCATGTCGAAGCACACCCTCCTCTTCGCTGCCCTCGCCTGCATTGGCCTCGCGGCCGGCGGCACCGCCCACGCCGAGACGAAGCTGACCGCGACCGTGTTCACGGCGTCGCCCGGCGGCTTCCTCGTCAACTCGACGCTCGTCACCGGTGAGAAGGAGGCGGTCCTCATCGACGCGCAGTTCAGCCTCGCCGACGCGCACCGCCTGGTCGCGCAGATCCTCGAGAGCAAGAAGACGCTCACCACCGTGTACATCACGCACGCCCACCCGGATCACTACTTCGGGCTCCTCGCGATCAAGCAGGCGTTCCCCAAGGCCAAGCTCGTCACGCACCCGGCCGCGCTCGCCGAGATGAAGAAGACGTGGCAGGCCAAGGTCAAGCAGTGGGGCCCGATGTACGGCGCGCTCGTGCCGGAGCAGCCGGCGCTCCCCGCCGCGCTCCCCGGCAAGACGATCACGCTCGAGGGCCAGACGCTCGAGATCAAGACGGGGCAGGGCGACTCCGCCGACAACTCGTACGTGTGGATCCCGTCGATCAAGACGGTGGTCGCCGGCGACGTCGTCTTCGCGAACGTGCACGTCTGGACGCGCGACTCGAACGCCGAGCAGCGCAAGGCGTGGATCAAGACGCTCGACGAGATCGCCGCGCTGGGCCCGACCACCGTCATCGCCGGCCACCAGGACCCCAAGGTCAAGGGCGACCTCGCGGCGGTGAAGGCGACGCGCGAGTACCTCGAGGCGTTCGACACCGCGGTCGCCGGGTCGAAGACGCCCGCCGAGGTCCAGCAGAAGCTCAAGGCCAAGTACGGCGCGTACCAGCTCGACATCATCTTGCAGCTCGGCGCCGAGGCTGCGTTCCCCGCGCCGGCGAAGAAGTAGCCGCGGCGCGCGGGCGGGGGCGGCTCAGGCGATGATCGCGAACGTCTGCTGGTTGATCGCGACGAGGCGGCCGTCCTCGCCCCACAGCTCGCGCGTCTCGAGGAAGTAGCCATCGGCGCAGACGGGCACCGTGCCGCGGTAGAGCAGCGGCGCCTGCGGATCGAGCCCGTCGAGCTCGCTGATCAGATCGAGCGTGTACGCGATCGTCGCCATCGGCCGGGCCTCGTGCACGCGCACCATCGCCGCCGGGAACCACGCGTCAGCGAGCGCCGCGATGTAGCCGGCGTCGCGCACGGCGCTCGGCACGGCGGGCCGGATCCAGCCCACGCAGCGCGCGTCGCCACCGGAGAGCGGCACGCCCTCGAGGATGCGGTACTCGAAGTGGCGCACGAACTCGGGCTCGGGCGCGGGCGGCGCCATCGGCGCGGGCGCGAGGTCCCGCCACGGCGGCGAGCGCGGCGGCTCGAGCTCGCGCCACGCGAGCGCGCCCGTGGCGGGCCGGTCCGCGGCGAGCACCGCCACGGCGTGCGCCCGCACCTCGCCCGCCTGGCGCAGCGCGGCGCGCGCGACCGTCACCGAGCTGCCGCTGCGCAGGACGTCGACCGCGAGCTCGGCCGGGCCCGCCTCGACGGGCGCCGTCAGCTCCGCCGTCACCGAGCGCACCTTGCGCCGCGGATCGGCGACGCGGAGCTCGATCGCGCGCACCGCCGCACCGATCGTGAGGCCGCCGAACGCGCCGCGGCCCTGCCGCCAGCCGGGCGGCACGTCGAGCCGGAAGGTCTCGCCCTCGCGCCGGGGCGTGGAGACGTCGCTGATCGAGGCGGCCATGCCCGCGTCTACCACGGCACGCGGCGCGTGGCGCGCTGCACGCGGCGCGTGGCGCGCTGCACGCGGCGCCGGCCGTGCGGGCGCTTTGCTTACCAGGGCGGGCGGATCCGGCGGTAACGTCGGTGTCCAATGGAGGGGCAGTAAGCGATCCATGAGCCGGCTTTCCGATCTGCGCCGGGCGGGCGGCACACTCGTCGAGGCGACCGCCGAGATCGCCGGCGGCGTCGTGCAGGGCATCGGCGATCTCGCCGCCGACTGCGTGGAGACGGCCGGGCACGCGGTGCACGACGCGCTCGGCGCCGCGGGCCGGTGGGCCGGCCGGATCCCGGTCGCGGGCGGCGTCCTGCGCGGCGCGGCGGCGTGGCTCGGCGGCGCGGTGGCCGGCGTCACCAACGTCGCCGGCGCGGCCGGCAAGGGCGGCCTCGGGATCGCTGCCGGCGCGGTGAGCGGCGCGCTCAAGCTCGCGGGCGGCGTCCTGCTCGTCTCTCGCGCGCTCGTCCTCGGCGCGCTGATCGATCTGGGCGCCGGCCTCGCCGGGGCGGTCCTCCTCGTCCTCGGGACCGCCGCGGCGCTCGTCCAGCAGCAGCTGTTCCTGCAGACGGCCGCGCGGGCCCTGACGCGGAGCGAGCGGGAGATGCTGCGCCGGATCTTCCGGCGCTCGATCTCCTTGTACAACGTCCGCCTCGTCGAGGGGCGCGCCGGCCTGTTCGGCTCGAACCCGCGGCCGTTCACGCTCGGCAACACGATCTACCTGAAGGAGTACCCCGCCGACACGCCCGGGCTCCTCATCCACGAGTGCGTTCACGCCTGGCAGTACCAGCACCTCGGGCCGCGCTACGCCGCCCTCGCGCTCGGCGCCCAGGTGCTGCTCCCCGACGCCTACGACTGGGAGGCGGAGCTCTCCGGCGGCAAGCCCGACTGGCGGCAGTTCAACAAGGAGGCGCAGGCCGAGCTCATCGAGCACGCCTGGCTGCGCGGCAGCCTGACGGCCGGCGGCAAGAAGACGACCGGCGGCGGCGTGTTCTTCGATCTCGAGGACGGGGCCGCCGGCGCCGCCGAGCTCGTCTTCAACGGCGCCGATCGTACGGCGCTGGCGCTCGGCGCCGCGACGTCGCTGCGCCGCC
The DNA here is from genome assembly GCA_035558535.1 of Kofleriaceae bacterium. Taxonomy (GTDB): domain Bacteria; phylum Myxococcota_A; class Polyangia; order Haliangiales; family Haliangiaceae; genus JABFXX01. Next base: position 174,717 of record DATMCI010000381.1, on the reverse strand, counting down.
GGATCTGCGCCCGCTGGTCGAAGTCGCTCTAGATCAGCCCATCTTTCGTGGATTGGCGGACGATCTCGACGAGCTCAACGACTCAACGACAAACTCCTCTTGTTGGGCCGACGCCGTCGAACGTGTCGCTGTTCACCATTCGAATACATCGAGATAAGCGATTCGCTCGACCTTGGAGGCGGCCTCGCCTGCGGCGTTCGGAAACCGGTCATATTCTCGAATCACCAGCCGGCGCGCGCCACAGATCGGCACGCCCGGGTCCTTACCCACCGGCATGCGTACGTCCCTGATCACCCATTGCTTGTGGCTGGACGCCGGGACCGGCTCGAGGGACATGGAGTGGGTCGCCAGATCGTGCCACCCGATATGCTCCTGATCGCCCTCTCGTGCCTGCACGACCACGTCGGCGCGAAGGACGCTCTCCGCGTTCGACGGCATGTCACCCGAGACGGTCACCGAGAATGACTCACCGCTGCGCTTGACCACGGCGTGCCGATCGGGCTGGAGCTGGACGATATCGGCGACGACCACCGGCGAGAGCCGGTAATCGAAGGTCGTGTCCTTGATCGCGTGCCGCTGGAAGCGCGCCAGCGCGAGCCGCAGGAAGGGTGCGTAGACACGGGGCTCCGCGAAGTCGATCTCGAGATCGCAGAACCACTGGCCTCGCTCACTGCTGTAGTTCGCCTCTGGCGTCATCGGGTACACGGCGGCGCGGACCTTGGTCGCGCTCCCCTGCGGAAAGATCATCAGATCGTCGATGGTCTCGACCGGTCTGGCCCGGTCGCGGAACATGTGGCCGCGCAGCGCCATCCTCGCATCGGCGCCGCCGGCCGGCTTGGTGAGATACCGCGGGTCGGCGCCCCACTGAGAGAGATACGAGCGCTCGAGGTTCTGGACGTCGTCGGGCTTGTCGGCGAGGACGACCGCGAGCATCTCCCCGGCTCCCGAAGACCACCACGGACGAGCGAGGTAGACGCGCGCGCTGAACCCGTTTCGCGTGTGCTCGCGACGCTCGCCGCGCCAGGCCGCGTCGCCGGTCCACCGAAACGTCGGGACGACGAAGGTCGGCTCCGGTGCGCTGGGTGGCGCGGCAGCGGGGATAGGCAGCTCCGGCGCCCCCTCGCTCTGGAAGGCGAGGCTGTCGCTGGCTCCGAAGAACTCGCCGAACCGGCTGACCGCCGTCGCCTGGTACGTCACTCCCCGATACCGCGTATCCGGCAGCGAGTGTGGTGTCGAGAGCGTCAGCCTGCGCTCCGGCTTCACGCTCGCGCGTCCGATCTTCACGTCGACGAGAGACTCGGTGGGCCTGTCGCGGTGAAGGTCATCGACCGCCTCCTTCCACCGCGCCTCCAGGTCGATATGTCCGATGACGTCCGGATCGTCGATCTCGCAGACGCCTTGAATCATCGCGATCGTGTCACCGCGACCGCGCGACGGCAAAAGCTGCCTCAACCTCGGTTGGTCGGGGCGGCCCACCGCGTGGACCAGGCGAAGGCGCCTCGGGGGACACAGGGTCTCGTTCAAGCCGTCCTCTGCCGCCTTCTTCAGCTGCGGTATGTCGGCCGGGGGAATCCAGTCGGGCACGGCGAACACGCCGAGCAGGCCGTCGATGGCCGCTCGCGAGATACACGGGCTCAGGGTGAGGGGCTCGTCGTAGCCCGGCGGCAACTGGATGATGAGCGTGTTGCTCTTGGCGTCGAACCGGGAGCCTCCGGCCGCCGCGGGCTCGAGCTGGATGCGAACGGGCTCCCGGTCGTTGTAGCTCGCCCCGACGAGCTTCAGGTAGGCCCTGCCGTCATGAGGCGGTCGCGGCTGCGGCAGCCCGCGAACCAGGATCCCATCGACGATGGGGTCGTGAAAGAACGGCAGGCGCCTCCGGTTCAACGTGGTTCGCCACGGCTGTCTCGCAGCGTCGAGGATCTTCTTCACGGCCTCCGCCCGCTCTGCGGGGAGCAATCGGTCCAGGACTCCATGCTCTTCCCACAAGGTCCACGGCACCGCGGGGGGCGCGAGCCAGTACGTCGTCGGCTTGCTCTGCTGGGCGCGGCTCGGTGACCGGAGCACCAGCGTCTCGACGTCGTTGGCGTCCGGCAGCCCCGGCACGGGCACCATCGCCTCGTCGGCATGCACCGTCGGCGCGCGCGGCGGCTCGAAGCGGAGATACGTGATGTCCTTGGTGGCCGCCTGCTTCGGATCGAACAGCGCCTCGATGGACATCTCACCGGGCCCCGGCTGCAGCCGATTGCCGGCCAGATCGACGAGCCGCGCGCGAAGCCGATACGTCTGGCCATAGCGGAGCGGTGTCAGGCTCCCGGGCCGCGGGGTGAACTCGGTCTCGAGGCCAGCCGGCGCGGAGCAAGTTGTCGCGGTGCTGGCCGCCACCGTCGGGCGCGGCGCGCACAGGCTGAAACCTTCCCAGGTCACGATCGATTCGTGGACGAGGAGCGCCGAGTCACGCTCGGTCACCGCCAGCGAGATGCACCCCTCGTCGGCGAGATCCTTGAAGTACGTGGTCTTGTTCACCCGGTAGGTCCCGACGCGCTCGCACAGCGAGCGCCAGGTCCCGTCGACCTGAACGTCGATGGCGTAGCCGCGAGCCAGCTGCTCCCAGCCGAGCTCGATCTGGTGTGGGCTCGTGAGGCTCGCCTCGTTCGTACGCGCGGTCCTCATGCTCTCGTCGACGCTCTTCTTGCGATCTTGCCGATAGATGCCGATCCCCGCGGACCGTAGTCGCGGCAGCGCGGCCGGCGCTGACCCCGGGCCAACGTTCGAGAGCTGGTGAACGGCGCCCACGAGATCGATGATCGTGTGTCCGAACCTGCTGGTGTCACCGAACCTCAACTGACCATCGACGTGATCCTGCGCGTTCGCGCCGTGACGAGGGAGAAAGTGCCAGTTACCCTTGACCTTCGCGAACGAGTACAGGGTCCATGGGACGAGCCACCTAGTGGGCTGGTACGTCGACGTGGTGGCCGCGAATACAATGGAGATTCGCCCGTTGCCATTGCTCTGGAGCGCGGTGAGCTCCTTGGGGAGCAGATCGAGCTCGAGATCGATGACCAGGTTGCTCGCACGAAGGACATGTGGATACGTGCCCAGTGAGGCGATGATCTCGTGAAAGTCGGGGAGCTTTGGAGGTGGGCAGCTGGCCGCGTTTGCAGCCGGTGGATGGAACTTCTTGAAGTCCGCGAGCCCGCGAAGCTTGGCCGCCGCGGTGGACAGCTTGCTGCCGGTGGGTGTCGCGGAGGCCGCGATGTGGTCGCGGTACACCGTGCGCACGTCGGTGTGCAGCGGATCGACGGCGTAGGACTCGAGCGGTGACGCCTTGAGGCTCCACGGCCTCACCGGTGTCGAGCCGGGAAACAGCGCCTTCCAGAACGCACCTCCGTTGGGCGGCGATTTCAGGATCCTTGGCGTATTGACGAACGCCGGCAGGTTCCACGGAGGGCTTGTGCGATCTCCGCTGAACCGGATCGCCGCCACGGTGAACCGGGCCTCGGGCCAGGACAGCATCGCAGGATAGGCGGCGAGCGTGCCGCTTCGCTCCGTCGGGACGAGCTTCGGGGCGAGGAAGACCGAGAATAACAGCGAGCCACCCGTACCAGCGGGGCCAGGCCGATACCCACGCGGGAGGGCGATGGTCTTGATGTGGACTTCCACAGGTGCTCCTTCAGGCGAAAGCTGCCCAGTACGCCGGCCAGTCCACCGCGGCGAGATCGTCCTCGGACACCGGGAGGATCGAGCACACGGCGCTGCTCGTGGCCTTGAAGCAGCGCTGCACCTCGAGTGTGACGGGAGCGCTGAAGAACATGGTGTCGATGCAGATGGTCATCCTCGCCGTGCCGATCAGCACGTTGCGGTTGCTCTCGTAATTGAGGCCCAGGAAGAGCTCCACCGAGATCGTGATCAGCCCCAGGATATCGAGGGCTCCTCCCAGCCGCACATAGCCACCGACGGTGACGGCGCCGCCTTCGAAGCGAAAGTAGATCCCCACGAACGCATAGGCTCGACCTTGCGCCGCGCCCAGGTTGAGGGAGAGATTGCCACCCAGCTCGAGCGCGCCCTCGACCGATTCGACGCGGGCGCCGGCGTCTGGGTCCGTGCTCACCCGCACCGCGAGCCAGCCGCCACCGGCGAGCAGGCCCGCGCTCACGAGGAACGGACTTGCGCGTTCGGCGAACCCGAGCACCACGCGGAGCGGATCGCCGTTCAGCGGGATGTCCGCGCCCACGAGGAACGCGAGGTTCTCGATCGAGAGAGCACCTGCCGAGATCGCTGGCAACCGGATCGGATACCGGAGCTGCAGATCGGTCCCGACGAGCCGGATCGGGAACCGCTTGCCACCGAGGAGCGCCTGCTCGGCCGCCTTGGCGAGATCGGCGATGAAGCGCAGGGCGCCGTCGAACTCCAGGCCCGCGAATTTGACGTCGATGTCGTCGGCGCGCCCCGCCTGCTTCGTGAGCGAGAGGCTGGTGAACCTCAGCTTGAGAAACGGGTTCTTGCCGAGGAACGCCAAGCTGAAGTTGGTCAGCTTCGCCGTGACGCGGCGCTCGACGAGCTGGCCCGACGAGCTCGTGCACACACGGGCGGTCACCGCCAGCGCGGCGTGCTGCTTGCCATCGTTCGCGATGAAGGTCCCCGTCGGATCGTCGGTCAGGAGGTCGCTCGACCACGTGTATTCGACGCAGTGTCCGCCGTCGGGCAGGTCCGTCATCGTGAGCTTCGGGATGTGGGTCCCCACGCTCTGGAGCGAGAGATCGCCGGGCTTGATCGAGCTGAAGATGGTCCCGAGCTTGATGCCCCCGAGGATGCGGCCGAAGCTGCGCGCGGTGCTGGTGATGCCGGCGAAGAAGGTTTTGAAGTCGATGCCAGTCGAGAACTGGTGAGCATCGATCCCCAGCGGCCCGGCGGTCGCGGAGAGCGTCTTGATCGCCATGTTCGGCGTGACGAGCTGCAGGCTCTCTCCCGGGGCATCGGGCGGAGCGAAGTCGATCCATGCGCTTGGGTCCAGCACCTGCGCGAAGGCTCCGAGCCTGCCGTGGCTCATGTCGGGATCGAAGCCGTGATCCCGATACTGGCTCAGGTACGTGATCTCGAGCGTCGCGGCCGTACGCATCATCTGCTGGAGCGCGCGGTGCCTGACCTTCGCGCGGTGGAGCATCGGTGCAAAGTACGGAGCCGGGATCGCGGCCTGGCCCGCGTAGATCAGCGAATGAGTCAGCAGGCGAGAGTCCGTAGCTCCGGGGGACTTGGGATCCTGGATCGGTGTGTACGCGATCACGGCGCTATCGAGCGGCGGCATCGCCGCCATCAGCTTCGTGAACACGGTGTTGAGCTGGTCTAGCTCGGTGGCGGAGAACTTTCGCACGTGCTGGTTCTCCACGACGATCACCGGGCTGTAGAACGTCCGCGGCGTGCCTTCGTGGTCGACCCCCTGCAGCTCGAAGATGATCGGGCGGTTCGGGCCGAGCATCGGGACGTACGTGCCAGCTGGGAGCCCCGCCGTATCCTTGGCATTCGTGTTTGGTAGGTCCGGCGATCGCTCGGGGAGGAACCGAACGATCGGATGAGGGCACGAGTTGACGATCTGTTGCGTCTTGTAGGCGGAGTCGCGATAGTCTTTCTCCCGTTCCCGGATCACGATGTACTGGCGCTGCCGCAACGCCGCGATGGGCGCCTCGGCGGTGGACTCGAACTCGCGCTCGGTCTCGGACACCACCGACGCCTTGTGGCCGTACGGGAACAGGTAAACACGCACCTGCACGCGCGCGTACTGGTCCCGGCCTCCGGTGGTGACGTGCCGCCAGACCTCGAGCCCGCCTCCGCCTGAAGGTGGATCCCAGTCGCCTCGGACGTTCAACCAGCCTCCGAGCGAGGTGAGCGCGAGCTGATGGATCTTGAACGGCTCGGGCTCTGTTTCGGTGGCGACCCCCATCGTCTTGTCGACGAGCGCGGCGCGGACCTCGAGCGTCCGCTTCTGGATCTCGTTCACGCTGGCCGTCGCATCCGTGAACGGGGTGAGCGTGGTCCGGTAGCTCTCAGCCGACGCCAGCGGCGTGACGGTGGTGAGCAGCGCGCCTTGTTCGTTTCGATAGCCACGATAGTCGTCGGCCCACACGGCGCGCCCATCCACGACCCCTCGCACGAGCCTCCCCTGGCTGCGCCTTTGCACGAGCTGCGTCGACCAGAGCTCGACATGCCCCGAGGACGCCCGGGGCACGCGCGCCGCGTGCACCCAGGCCCCATCCGCGAGGGGGTTCAGGAACAGGTGGAGCGGCATCTCGATGGCCGTCTCCGGAACTCCGTCGAGACCTTCCGGCGCACGGGGGTTCTTGCTCAGCGGGACCAGGCGTGGCGTGTATCTGCTGTCGAGTGCCGCGGTCTCGAGGATCTGGCCCCACGCCAGCATGGTGGGAAGGTCGTAGGGAAGCTCGCGTACGCGCTCATCGATGTTGAAGACGAGGCGCGTCGACCCGAACGAGCCGGCCCGCACGTCGTCGAGGGGGATCTGGACGGGCGCTTGGCCGGGAGCTTTGCTCGTTCCCTGCGCGGAGAACGCGCGTTCGAGGACGTGCTGGAGTGGAAACTGCACCACGACCATGGGCCGCCGGGTGCCGACCCTCTTGAGCCGATTCCCGTCACGGACAAAGCCGATGAATCGGATCCGGAGATGGAGCAGGTCGTCGCGCCGGTACAGCTCTTCCTCGTGCCAGTCCGCCGTGACGGGGGCCGGCCACAGCGGCGCGCACATGGCCCCTGTGGGCTGGACGGGAGGCGTCTTGCCTCCGCACGCCTCGACGAGGCCGAGCGAGGCCGAGGTGCCGACCAGCTGGAGGAACCCGCGGCGCGTGAGCTTTGAGCCCGGGCCGCCGTGATTCGGATCATCCTTCACGCGGGTCGCTCGGCGCCATGGTCGGCGATGATAGGCCGTTCACCCGAGGCCGGTGGATGGCCACTGCAGCAAATTGGGCGCCGGGCGATCCTCCTCGTCCTCGGGACCGCCGCGGCGCTCGTCCAGCAGCAGCTGTTCCTGCGCCGCCGGATCTGCGTCCGCTGGTCCCGGGCGCTCTGAGCCGCCGCGTGACGGGCGCGGTATAACAGCGTCGTGCTCAAGGAGATCGGCGTGGCGATCGCGGCCGAACGGAACCGGCAGGGTCTCCGGGTCGGCGATCTGGGTGTGGAGGCCTCCGTCGTCGAGGCGATCGAGGCGGGCCGGCCGGGCCTCACGACGACGCAGCTCGAGCGGATCGCGGACGCGCTCCAGGTGGATCCGATCGCGCTCCGCGGTGGCACGGTGGAGCCGCGGCCGACCCCGAGCGTGTATCTCCGGCACCGGAGCATCCACCCGGACTTCGCCTCGGCGGACGCGCCCGTCCTCGATGCCGCGCTCGATCACGCGCGGTCGCGGAACGCCCTGGCGCTCCTCGTCGGTGAGGATCCGGGCCTGTTCCCCGGCCGGCGATTTCCGCCGCGCGGCGTGGCGGCGGACGCGCCGAACGCGGCCGCGCACCAGGGGTACCAGCTCGCCCGCGAGCTACGGCGCGCGCTGGCCAACGAGGCGGACGCGCTCGCCGACCTCCGCGAGCTCGCCGAGGGCGCGTGCGGCGTCACGGTCCTGGTCCGCCGGCTCGCGACGATCGGCTCGACGGAGCTCGCGGTCAAGGCCGCGGACGCTGCGGCGATCGTGCTCGCGCCGGTGGCGCAGCTTCGGGAGCCGCTCGCGCGCGTGTGGCTCGCGCACGGGCTCTGCCACGTCCTGTTCGACGTCGATGCCGGCGGTGTCCAGATCGTCGTCGACTTCGACGGCGAGCGCCACGTGCAGCAGGCCGAGCAGCGCGCCCGCGCGTTCGCGGCCGAGCTCCTGCTCCCGAGGGCGGGGCTGCTCAAGCTCGTCGGCGCGCCGGCCGGTGTGAGCGGCGAGGCCGCCGCCCGGAGCCTCGTCGCGATGGCGCGCGACGCGTTCGGGAGCACCTGGCAGGTCGCGGCGAACCACCTCTGTAACCTCGGCTTCATCGCGCCGGAGCTGCGCGACTGGCTCGAGCGACAGCAGCCGCTCGCGCCCTCGCGCCCGTGGACGACGAGCCTCCCGACCGCCGGTGCGCCGAGCGTGCAGGTCGCGGCGCTCGCGAAGCGCGCCTACGACGTGGGCCACCTCACCGACGGCGAGGTCCGCGCGCTCCTCGATCTGGATCGGATGACGCCGCTGCCCTGGGAGCGGTGATGCCGTACCTGCTCGACAGCCAGGTCGTGTCGTACTTTCTCCAGGCTCGGCGCGAGGCGGCGCTCGCGGCCGCGGCCGAGCGCGTCCCGTGCGCGATCGCGGAGATCGTTCGGGACGAGCTCGCGGAGGATCCCACGCGCGGCGCGCTGTTCGTCCGCTGGCTCGCGGCGAGCCACCTCGCGGTGATCGCGCTCGAGATCGGCAGCCCTGCCGAGGCGCTATGGAGCCGCCTGCAACCTCGGGTCACGCCGAAGGGCCGCGGCGAGCGGGCGTGCATCGCGCTCGCGGCGACGAGCAGCGACTACGTGTTCGCCGGCATGGACAAGGGCGGGATGTGGATCGCGCTGCGCGAGCTGTGGGCGCCGGGCGAGCGCTTGATCTCGCTGCCGGTGTTCTTGCGCCGCCTGGTCGACGAGCGCGCGCTCGCGGGCGATGCCGCGGACGACGTCATGAGGAGCTCGAGCCAGGTCCTCCCGACGTGGTGGGCCGACTGGCGCGCGACGGCCTGACGGCGTGGGCGCGGGCGCGGCGCGGCTCCCAGCGGGCGAATCATGCAAGACTCCTCGCCATGCCTCGACCCATCCGCTTCCTGTTCGCGCTGGCGCTCGGGCTCGGCGCCGCGAGCTGCTCGCGCTCGGAGCCAGTGCCGGCCCAGCAGGCTCCGGCGGCCAAGCCTACGAAGGATCCGCAGGCCGCGCGCGCGCTGATCGCCAGCGGCGCGGCCGTCGTCGATGTCCGGAGCGCGGACGAGTACGCAGAAGGGCACCTCCCGAACGCGGTCAACGTGCCGGTGCAGGAGCTCGCGCAGCGGATGGCCGAGGTGGACACGCTGGTCGCCGGAGACAAGGCGCGGCCCGTCGTCGTCTACTGCGCTCGGGGCAGCCGCGCCACGAAGGCCAAGCAGGCGCTCGAGGCGGCTGGCTATTCGCGAGTCGTCAACGGCGGCGGCTACGACGACCTGAAGTGAAGTGAAGTGAAGTGAAGAGCTGTCTAAAAATCAGGGCTGAACGGAGTTCCGGAAATATCGACCGCAGCCTCGGCGGCTGGCGCGCGCGTGGATGACACCACCGACCCAGCGCAGCGTAGCGCGGCGTAAGGGCAAGCCTCGGATCGCGGAGCCGCAGCGCCGGCAAGGCGTCATCCGCTTCGAGATACGGAAGACAGGCTGCGCTCGTCCCACGTGGGGCGGTCCGCGCTCGTCCCACGTGGGACGGTCCGCGCTCGTCCCACGTGGGACGGTCCGCGCTCGTCCCACGTGGGCGCGGCCCGCGCTCGTCCCACGTGGGCGGTCAGCATGGCCGACGACGTCGCCGTACTGATCGGGGCCCACGTGGGCGCGGTCCGCGTTCGTCCCACGTGGGCGGTCCGTATGGCCGACGACGTCGCCGTACTGATCGGGGCCCACGTGGGCGCGGCCCGCGCTCGTCCCACGTGGGCGCGGCCCGTGCTCGTCCCACGTGGGCGCGGCCCGTGCTCGTCCCACGTGGGTGCGGCCCGCGCTCGTCCCACGTGGGCGCGGTCCGCGCTCGTCCCACGTGGGCGGTCAGCATGGCCGACGACGTCGCCGTACTGATCGGGCCCACGTGGGCGCGGTCCGCGCTCGTCCCACGTGGGCGCGGCCCGTGCTCGTCCCACGTGGGCGCGGCCCGTGCTCGTCCCACGTGGGCGCGGTCCGCGCTCGTCCCACGTGGGCGCGGCCCGCGCTCGTCCCACGTGGGCGCGGCCCGCGCTTGTCCACGTGGGCGCGGCCCGCGCTTGTCCCACGTGGGCGCGGCCCGCGCTCGTCCCACGTGGGCGGTCAGCATGGCCGACGACGGCGCCGTACTGATCGGGGCCCACGTGGGTGCGGCCCGCGCTCGTCCCACGTGGGCGCGGCCCGCGCTCGTCCCACGTGGGCGCGGCCCGCGCTTGTCCACGTGGGCGCGGCCCGCGCTTGTCCCACGTGGGCGCGGCCCGCGCTTGTCCACGTGGGCGCGGCCCGCGCTCGTCCCCACGTGGGCGCGGCCCGCGCTCGTCCCATGTGGGCGCGACCGCGCTTGTCCACGTGGGCGCGGCCCGCGCTCGTCCCACGTGGGCGCGGCCCGCGCTCGTCCCATGTGGGCGCGACCGCGCTCGTCCCACGTGGGCGCGGCCCGCGCTCGTCCCACGTGGGCGCGGCCCGCGCTCGTCCCACGTGGGCGCGGTCCGCGCTCGTCCCACGTGGGCGCGGCCCGCGCTCGTCCACGTGGGCGCGGCCCGCGCTCGTCCCACGTGGGCGCGGCCCGTGCTCATCCCACGTGGGCGCGGACCGTCATCGGCTACTGCGCCCGGGGCAGCCGCGCCACGAAGGCCAAGCAGGCGCTCGAGGCGGCCGGCTATTCGCGCGTCGTCAACGGCGGCGGCTACGACGACCTGAAGTGAGCGGCGCGCCGGCCCGCGGCGCGCTGGCCCGCGGCGCGCCGGCCCGCGGCGGCGCTCAATCGAGCGGGACGATCTCGATGCGGCCGTTGCGGCGGACCACCGTGAAGCGGCGCAGGCCGCCGCTGTAACGGGTGCGGGGATCGAACGGGCTGCCCCAGCTGGGGCCGTCGCCGGGGCCGTCGCCGTAGCCGACGTCGCGGTCGCGCCAGGCGTCGCGGCCGAGGATCTCGACGTCGCCGCGGGGCCAGCCGTCGTCGGGGGCCATGCGCGCCAGCGCGCGCTCGCGGTTGCCCATGAGCCAGAGGAACGGCGCGAGCACGAGGAGCTGGAACGGGCCGCCCAGGAGGCCGTAGATGGCGAAGCCGACGGCGGCGAAGCGCGAGACGGTGACGGCGATGTCCGTGGCGCGGACGAAGCCGTGGCGGCGCACGAGCAGCGCGCGCAGGATGCGGCCGCCGTCCATCGGCAAGGCCGGGATCAGGTTGAACCCGGCGATGACGAGGTTGATGACGCCGATCCACACGAGGTACGACGCGAGCGGCAGCGCGCCGAGCGCGAAGCCTGTGCCGACGAACGCGCCGCCGAGCATCAGCGACACCGCCGGGCCGGCGGCGGCGATCATCAGCTCGTGGCGCGGCGTGCGCGGCAGGTTCTCCATCTTCGCGGCCCCGCCGAGGAAGCCGAGCTCGATGCCCGCGACGTGCACGCCGAGCTGGCGCGCGACCACCGCGTGCCCGAGCTCGTGCAGCACGACCGACCCGAACGCGATGAGCACGCCGAGCACGGCCAGCGCGCTGCCGCCGAACGCCAGGAACACGATCCCCAGGAGGATCAGAAAAGTCAGGTTGATCTCGATCGGGAACCCGAGCAGCTTCCCCAATCGCCAGGACTTGAACATGCGCCTCAACGTGGCCACGCCCGGCGCTGTGTCAATTCACGGGCCAGCCACGGGCCAGCCACGGGCAAGCTGCGGCACCGTCGGGGCCCTCCCCGAACGGCCAGCGTGCGCGCGGGCTCGCTGGCCGGTTGTGTGCGGCAGGCGAAAAGGTATAACCGCCGCCACTTCTCCGTCTCTTCCCAAGGAGCCCCGTGACCGCCCAGTACACGTTCGTGATGAAGGATCTGCGCAAGATCGTCCCGCCCAAGCGCGAGATCTTGAAGGGGATCTGGTTGTCGTTCTATCCGGGCGCGAAGATCGGCGTGCTCGGCAACAACGGCGCAGGCAAGAGCACACTCCTCCGCATCATGGCGGGCGTCGACAAGGACTTCCTCGGCGAGGCGTGGCCCGCGCCGGGGCTGCGCATCGGCTACCTGCCGCAGGAGCCGCAGCTCGATCCGAAGAAGGACGTCAAGGGCAACATCGAGGAGGGCGTCGTCGAGACGCGCAAGCTGCTCGAGCGGTTCGAGGAGGTCTCGATGAAGCTCGGCGAGGACATGTCGCCCGAGAAGATGGAGAAGCTGCTCGAGGAGCAGGGGCGGCTCCAGGATCAGATCGAGGCGGCGAACGCGTGGGAGCTCGATCACACCGTCGACATGGCGATGGACGCGCTGCGCTGCCCGCCGGGCGACGCCGACGTCACGAAGATCTCCGGCGGCGAGCGCCGCCGCGTCGCGCTGTGCCGGCTGCTCCTCAGCAAGCCGGACATGCTGCTGCTCGACGAGCCGACGAACCATCTCGACGCCGAGAGCGTCGCCTGGCTCGAGCGCACGCTCGAGGAGTTCAAGGGCACGGTCGTCGCGATCACGCACGATCGCTACTTCCTCGACAACGTCGCGAAGTGGATCCTCGAGCTCGATCGCGGCGAGGGCCACCCGTTCGAGGGCAACTACTCCGGCTGGCTCGAGCTCAAGGCCAAGCGCATCCGCGACGAGGAGAAGCAGGCGGGCGCGCGCGAGCGCATGCTGGCCCGCGAGCTCGAGTGGGTGCGGTCGTCGCCGAAGGCGCGCCAGGCCAAGAGCAAGGCCCGCCTCGCGCGCTACGACGAGATGGTGACGGAGGCGCAGCGGGAGGCGCGCGATCCGGCGCTCGAGATCGTGATCCCGTCGGGCCCGCGCCTGGGCGCCGAGGTCGTGGTCTTCGAGGGCGTCAGCAAGGCGTTCGGCGATCGCCTGCTGATCGACAACCTGACGTTCAAGCTGCCGCGCGGCGGCATCGTCGGCGTGATCGGCCCCAACGGCGCCGGCAAGACGACGTTGTTCCGCATGATCATGGGCGTCGAGCAGCCGGACAAGGGCTCGATCAAGGTCGGCGAGACGGTCAAGCTCGGCTACGTCGACCAGAGCCGCGACGCGCTCGACGACAACAAGACGCTGTACGACGAGATCGCCGAGGGCGCCGAGGCGCTGACGCTCGGCGACCGCCAGGTCAACGCGCGCGCGTACGTGTCGAGCTTCAACTTCAAGGGCCAGGACCAGCAGAAGCGGGTCGGCATCCTCTCGGGCGGCGAGCGCAACCGCGTCCACCTCGCGAAGATGATCAAGCGCGCGGGCAACGTGCTCTTGCTCGACGAGCCGTCGAACGACCTCGACGTCGACACGCTGCGCGCGCTCGAGGACGGCCTCGAGAAGTTCCCGGGCTGCGCCGTCGTGATCAGCCACGACCGCTGGTTCCTCGATCGCATCGCCACGCACATCCTGGCGTTCGAGGGCGACTCGCACGTCGAGTGGTTCGAGGGCAACTTCGCCGACTACGAGGCCGATCGGAAGCGCCGCCTGGGCACCGACGCCGACCAGCCGCACCGGATCAAGTACAAGCCGCTGACGCGCTAGGCCCGCGGCCTGCGTCGCTACGCGCGCGGCGAGGCGACGACGATCAGCCGGTGCGAGCGCGCGTCGAGCCGGCGCTGGTCGTAGCCGCCGTAGGTGGCCACGACGTCGAAGCCGGCCTGCACGAGCAGGAGGATCAGCTCCGCGGGGTAGTAGACGTGGACCTCGGAGCGATCGGTCTCGACCCGGCCCTCGTCCGGCGAGCGGATGACGAGGTCGAGCACGCGGAGCTGCTGCGCCGGGTCGTACGAGCGCTGCGCCGTGATCGTGATCATCTCGCCGTCGGGCAGCGTGTAGTCGATGTTCAGCTTGTCGGGCACCAGGCGCGGCGGCGACGGCAGGAACGTGTCGATCACGAGCCGGCCGGTCGGCGCGAGGTGGCGCCGCGTGCAGCGCAGGCACGCGAGCGCGTCCTCGAGCGAGAGGAGCACGTTGATCGTGTTGAAGCTGAGGATCGCGAGGTCGATGTCGTCGCGCCCGAGGTCGAACGCGCGCATGTCGCCCAGGACGAGCTCGAGCTGGACGTTCGCGGCGTGCATCTTGCGCCGCGCCTGATCGAGCATCGACGGGTTCGAGTCGATGCCGATCACCTGCCGGCCGATCGCCGCGCCGGACGCCGCGAGCGGGACCGCGATCCGGCCGGTGCCGCAGCCGAGCTCGAGCACGTTCCGGCAGCGCGTCGCGGCGTGCTGCCAGAACGGCACGTCGTCGAGCCGGTGCGCGTGACATGCATCGTAGTGCACTCCGTCGTTCAGGTACGAGGTCGGCGCGCTCGACATCCGCTCGATGCTTGTACCACGCGCTACCACGCGCTAGCTCCGCGACGTGGGCGGCACGGGCTCGTGCCCCGCGCCCGCGGCCGCGTGGTGGTGCGGGTGCAGCCGGACCTCGGCGACGAGCGGCCGGTGATCGCTGGCGCGCCGCGCGAGCGCGCTGTCGCAGCGCGCGAGCCGCAGGAAGTCGACGGCGCCGCGCACGAAGATCGCGTCGAGCGCGCGCACCGGGCCCCACGCGGGGAACGTCAGCGGCCGGCGCTCGATGCCGCGGAAGCCGGCGGGCGCGAGCAATTCGCCGAGGCCGCCGTAGACGTCGTTGAGGTCGCCGCCGACGACGACCGGCGTGTCGTGGTGGAGGTGGGCGAACGGGTGGCACGCGAGGAACTTGTCGAGCTGGCGGCGCCGCTCGTAGCGCGCGAGGCCGAGGTGCATGTTGAACACGTGGATCGTGCGGTCCACGTCGTCGTGGCGGACGCGGATCACGCCGTGCAGCGCGCTGCGCCGCTTCTTCCACCGCAGCGTCAGGTCGATGTTCGTGCTCTCGACGAGCGGGTACCGCGACAGGATCGCGTTGCCGTACTGGCCGCCACCGCGCACGTCGACGTTGGGGTACCACGTGCGGTACGGCATCCCGAGGCCGTCCCCGAGCAGCTCGACCTGCTTGTCGCGGCGCGACCGGCTGACGCCAGCGTCCACCTCCTGCAGCATCACGACGTCGGTGTCGAGCGCGCGGATCACGTCGATCACGCGCTCGGGCTCGTAGCGGCGATCGACGCCGCCGATGCACTTGTGGATGTTGTAGCTGAGGACGCGGAGCCTCATGGCGCGGGCGCCTCCGCGGCGGTGGCCGCCGGCGCCGGCGCGGGCGCGACCTGCGCGACGACCACGGTCTCGTCGTCGGCGAGCGGGGTCCCGGCGCGGTGCGCCGAGACGTCGCCCAGGACGAGCTCGTGCACGCCGGCGGGGACGAGCCGCTCGGGAGCGAGCCGCTTCAAGAGGTGCTGGAGCCGGCGGTCGCCGTACGGCCGGCCCGCGGGATCCTTCGCTTCGATCACACCGTCGGTATACCAGACCACGAGATCGCCAGGCTCCAGCGATCGATGATGCACGCGGGGCACCGACGGGACGCCCGCGCCGAGCGGGTTGCCGCGCCCGACCAGCGCGTGGAGCTCGACGCCCGAGAGCATGACGTTCTCGAAGATCCCGGTGCTGCGCGCGCTGCGGTAGCTCCCCGTGGTCCGCGCGCGGCCGGGGTCTCCGGCGGCGGGCAGGCTCCCCGAAGCCCCGGCGGCGGGCAGGCTCCCCGAAGCCTCGGCGGCCGGCAGGCTCCCCGAAGCCCCGGCGGCCGGCAGGCTCGCGGAGTCGCCCGCGCTCGCGGGGAGCGCCTCGGCGCTGGCACCGGCGCTCGAGCCGGCTCGCGGCCGCGCGCCCGCGCGGGCGCTCGATGCCGCGCGGCACAGGTACGGCGCGGTGTGGCCGCACGACACGTACGCGAGGTCCTTCGCGCCCGGATCGATCAGCGCCGCGAAGCAGGTCATCGCGAGCTCGCCGCCCGAGGCGCGCCGCACCGCGAGATCGAGCGCCGCCATCAGCTCCGCGAGGTCGAGCCGGCTGCCGCTGCGCCGCACGTAGACGTCGCACGCGCCGAGCGCGGCCGCGGTCACCATCGCCGACGCGACGCCGTGGCCGGTGACGTCGCCGATCGCGACGAGGACGCGCCCGCCGGGCAGCGGGTAGACGCTCCAGAGGTCGCCGGCGCACCGCGTCGCCGGCAGCCACGAGCCGACGACGGTGACGTCGCCGTGGACGTGCGGGCCGCGGCCGGGGAGCAGCTCGGCCTGCACGGTGGCCGCGAGCTCGACCTCGCGCGCGAGCGAGGCCCGCTCCGCCGCGCGCCGCGCGAGCCGGGCGTGGAGCAGCGCCTCGGCGAGCCGATCGGCGGCGCGCCCCACGAACGCGAGCCCGCGCCCGCGGACCCGGCGCGCCTGCGCCGGCAGGAGGATCAGCGCGAGCAGCTCGTCCGCGCTCTGGACGGGGAAGATCGTGCGCGCGGCGTGCCGCTCGAAGATCTTCGCCGCGTGCTCGCGGAGGTCCGGCGGCACCGGTCCGAGATCGTCGTCGAACACCGGCGCGCCGTGCTCCGCGAGCCAGCCGGTGAACAGCGGATCCGGCGCGGCCTCGTCAGCGAGCCGCGCGCCGGCCGCGTCGGTCCAGCCCCAGTCCGCCTCGGCCGCGAGCAGCACGGTGGGCGTGGCGCCGATGCCGAGGTGGACGATGTCGCTGGCGAGCGTCGCGATCTCGGGCGGCTGGGTCAGCGCGCGCGCCCGCGTGACGAGCTGCGCGAGCAGACGATCGAGCGGGCCCTCGCCGCCGCGGCCGCCGCGCGTGACGAGGTCGAACATCGCGATCGCGGCCCGCACGCCGGCGAACGCGAGCCCGATCCCGACCGCGACGGACCACGCGGGCGCGCGGGGCCCGAGCTCCGTGAGCGCGAGCCACGCGAGCAGCGCCGCGGCCGCGAAGTGCACGACGAGCCGCGGCGCCGTGGTGTCGACCGCGCGCACGCGCAGGAGGTCCTCGACGACGAGCGCGCGCACGACGAGCAGGCACCCGGCCCCCGAGAGGAGCCAGCCGATCGGGAACGCGCCGATGCCGTACGACAGCGCGACGTCGAGCAGGCCGGCGTACGTGACGAGGCTCGCGAGGAGCGCCGCGCGGAGCTGGCGGCGCTCCATCGACGGCCGGCTGGTCAGCGCGGTGTGGCCGAGCGCCGCGAACCCGATCCCCGCGATCACCATCGTGTGGACGAGGCCGACCCACGCGAGCGGGCCGGCGACCGGGAACCAGAACGAGCCGAGCCACGCGACGCTCCCGACGAGGAGGTGCCCTGTGTTGCCGACGAAGACCCAGACCGCCGCGTTGGCGACCAGGAACCAGGCGAGGTTCCGGTAGCGGCGGGACGGCCGGACCAGCGCCAGCTGGAAGCCCGTCCCGCCGGCCGCCGCCAGCGGGATGAGGCTCGCGGCGGCGCGGAACAGCTCTTCGGCGACCGCCGCCGAGTTGATCGAAGGCGCCAGCATCACGACGGTCGCGTACGGCAGGAGCGCCAGCATGTGCGCGAGCAGCCAGCCGCGCAGCACCGGCGCGCCGCGCATCACGGCGGTGTACGCGATGACGCTCACCATCGCGGTCGGGGCGAGCGCGAACGGCAGCGACAGGAGGCGCGGCTCGTAGCTGGCTCCCGACCAGAGCTCCTGCATCGGCCGTGGGAATGTACGCCACCTTGGCCGCGCGCTTGCGGCCGGCGCGCGATCCCTGGGCGGTGGTAGGATCCGGCGGTGCCGGATCAGCGGAACCCATCGGGGCGCAGGCCTCCGGTCTTGCCGCTGCCCCCGCCCCCGCCCGAGGACGACGCCGCGCCGCGGGCGCGCCAGGGGCGCCACGGCCACGGCCACGGCCACGGCCTGGCCACCGCGACCACCGCTTCGAACGCGGTCGTGCGGGAGGTCGCCAAGGACATCACGACGGAGATCCCGCGCCTGCCCGAGGTCGGCTACCACGAGACGAACGAGGTCCGCATCGATCCGCGCTCGCTCTCGCCGGACCGCGGCTCGCTCACGGTCGCCCGCGCCGTCGCGCCGCCGCGCCGCGAGCCCACCGCGCGCGGCGCCCACCCGCCGCCGCCGCCGGTGGCGCACGTCCGGCCCGCGCCCGTTCGACCGGCGCCGCCGGAGCCGGATCGCTCGATGCTCCAGACGCCGGTCCCGCCGCCGCGCCGCAGCGGGGGAAGCCCGCGCCACGGGACGATCCAGCAGTCGACGCTCGTCGGCGGCCGCTACCAGCTCGTGTCGCGCATCGGGCAGGGCGGCATGGGCAAGGTCTACAAGGTCACGCACAAGGACCTGGCGCGCACGTTCGCGCTGAAGATCATCTCGAACCAGGTCGCCGAGACCGACGAGGCGCGCGAGCTGTTCTACCGCGAGGCGCGCTTCGCGAGCGCGATGTCCCATCCCGGCATCACGGGCGTCGTCGACTTCGGCGAGGACGAGAAGGTCGGGATGTACATGGTCATGGAGCTCGTCGAGGGCGAGCCCCTGCACCGGATCCTGTTCCGCGAGAAGCGGCTGTCGATCCGCAAGGCGTGCGAGATCGTGCTGCAGGTCGCCGAGGCCCTGCACTACATCCACAAGCAGAACGTCGTCCACTGCGACATCAAGACCGAGAACATCCTGATCTCCGAGGAGGAGCACGACGGCAAGCGCACGAAGATGGTCGCCAAGCTCCTCGACTTCGGCCTCGCGCGCTCCCTGACCGCGAGCCGCGCCTCGACGTCGCTCTCGGGCACGCCGCACTACGTGGCGCCCGAGCGGATCCGCGGCGAGCCGGCGTCGCCGGCCTCCGACGTCTACGGCGTGGGCATCCTGCTCTACGAGCTCATCACGGGCGCGGTGCCGTGGGACGGGCCGGTGCAGAAGATCCTCTCGGGCCACCTCGACGAGATCGCCAGGCCGCCGTCGCAGATCATCGAGGGCGGCATCGATCCGGCGCTCGAGCGGCTGATCTTCCACGCGCTCGCCAAGCGCCCGGCCGAGCGGCACAAGGACATGGCCGCGTTCATCTACGAGCTGCGCACCGTGATGGACATGCTCGGCTTTGGCCGGCGCGGCAAGCAGGGCCCGAGCAAGCGCGTCGTCATCGAGCAGCGGAGCGAGAACACGCGCGACGCGCTCGGCCGGATCGCGTTCGACGGCTGCCGCTTGCCGCTCGCGCTCCTGTCGGCGCACGGCGTGATCGTCGCCGCGAACCCGGCGTTCGCGAAGTTCGTGATGGGCGTCGGCGGGGGCGTCGAGGGCCTGCCGGTGCGGCAGACGCCGCTCGCGAACGCGTGGTCGACGTGCGATCAGGACCTGGCGCGCACGCTGGCCGGCCACCCGATCCGGCGCATCCTCGAGATCGACGTCTCGCCGGTCGAGGTGCGCCGGCTGCTCCTCTGGCTCGACGCGATCTCGAACGAGCACGTGCTCCTGGGCGTCCAGCCGCTCGAGCTCTGAGCCCCGCGCCCGCGCGCGAGCGCGGCGAAGCGCGGGGACCGCGCGGCTTCGTTCAGATCGCTGGACATGCCTCCGGGCGCGGCATAGCTTGTGCGCCGACCCACGGAGGATCCATGATCTCGTCGAGAACCTGGCGGGCGCTGCCGCTCGCCGCCGCGCTCTGCGCGCTGCCCGCGTCGGTGCCCGCCGCGCCCGGCGGCGATCCCAAGATCGCGTTCGAGCGCTACACGCTGCCGAACGGCCTCGAGGTCATCCTCGCGCCGGATCGGCGCGTGCCGATCGTCGCGGTGAACCTCTGGTACCACGTCGGCTCCGGCCACGAGGTCTACGGCCGGAGCGGCTTCGCCCACCTGTTCGAGCACATGGTGTTCCAGGGCTCGAAGAACGTCGGCAGCGATCGGCACTTCGAGGTGCTGAAGAAGATCGGCGGCGACAGCATCAACGGCACCACGAACCCGGACCGCACGAACTACTTCGAGGTGGTGCCGTCGAACCAGCTCGAGGCCGCGCTGTGGCTCGAGAGCGATCGGATGGGCTACCTGCTCGATCCGAGCACGTTCACGAAGAAGAGCCTCGACAACCAGATCGACGTCGTGCGCAACGAGCGGCGCCAGCGCTACGACAACGTGCCGTACGGCAAGGCGCTGTTCGCGCAGTACGCGGCGCTCTACCCCGAGGGCCACCCGTACCGCTACCTCACGATCGGCAAGCACGAGGACCTCACGGCCGCCTCGATCAACGACGTCAAGGCGTTCTTCAAGACCTGGTACGTGCCGGCGAACGCGACGCTCACCCTCGCCGGCGACTTCGATCCGCCGGCCGCCAAGAAGCTCGTCGAGCGCTGGTTCGGATCGTTCCCCAAGAGCGCGAAGCCCGTGCCGGTGGCCGTGCCCGCGCCGACGATCCGGCCGTCCGAGGTGACGATCACGAACGACGACTTCGCGAAGCTCCGCCGGATCACGTTCACGTGGCACTCGCCCGCGCAGTTCGCCGAGGGCGACGCCGAGCTCGACGTCGCGGCGAACGCGCTCTCGCAGGAGGGCCCGGGCCGGCTGTACAAGGCGCTCGTCTACGATCGGCCGCTCGCGCAGAACGTGACGGCGTTCCAGAACGGCTCCTCGTTCTCGGGCATCTTCACCGTCGCGGTGACCCTGCGCAGCGAGGGCAAGATCGAAGACGTCAAGCGGATCGTCGCCGAGGAGATCGCGCGCCTCGGCAAGGAGCCGCTGCCCGCCAAGAACATCGCGCGCGTCGTCGCCAGCGTCGAGGCGCAGAACATCCACAACCTCGAGACGGCGCTCGGGCGCGCGGACATCCTGCAGATGTACAACCACTACCTGGGCGATCCGGACCGCGTCACGTGGGACCTCGATCGCTACCGCACCACGACCGCCGAGAAGATCCGCGCGACGGCGGCGAAGTACCTCCAGCCGGACCGCATGGTCACCGTGATCACGATCCCCACCGGCGCGCCTGCCGAGGGCGCGGGGAGGAAGCAGAAATGATCGCTCGCAGCCTGTATTCGCTCTCGCTCCTCGCCGCTGGCCTCGCCGCCTGCAGCGCGCCGGCCAAGCCGGTCGCCGACCCGACCACCGGGCCGACCACCGGGCCGACCACCGGGCCGACCGCCGGGCCCGGGATGAACCAGCCGCCGCCCTCGCCCGACGTGCCGCTGACGCCCCCCGCGGCCGCTCCTCAGCCGGAGGTCCCCGTGCAACCGCCCCCCTCATCCTCTGTGAAAATTTCCCAGACGGCCGCGCCGCAGGAGCTCGCGTTCCCCGACGAGGAGTTCCGCAAGCAGCAGCCCAAGGCCGGCGCGCCGCGGCCGTTCCGCCTGCCGCCGGTGAGGCCGTTCACGCTCAAGAACGGCATCCGCGCCTACCTCGTCGAGCAGCACGAGCTGCCGATCGTGTCGATCGATCTGAACTTCGACGGCGGCTCGATGACCGATCCGAAGGGCAAGGAGGGCCTCGCGAGCGTCTGCATGGCGATGCTCACCGAGGGCACCGAGAAGCTCGACAAGATCCAGTACGCCGAGGCGCTCGCCGACGTGGCGTCGAACGTGAACACCTACGCCGCGGAGGACTCGGCCGGCATCACGCTGTCGAGCCTGAAGAAGCACCTCGACGTCACGTTCGGCCTGTTCGTCGACGCGCTGCGCACGCCCGGCCTGCGCACGTCGGACTTCGATCGCATGGTGGCGCGCCGGATCGAGGGCGTGAAGCAGGCGCGCGGCACGCCGGCCGCGGTCGCCGGCCGCGTGACCGGCACCGTGCTGTACGGCCTCGATCACCCGTTCGGCGGGGTCGTCACCGAGGCGTCGCTCGCCGCGCTCACGCTCGACGACTGCCGCCAGTACGCGGCCGCCTACTTCCGGCCCGGGAACGCGCGGCTGTTCGTCGTCGGCGATCTGACCGAGGCGGAGGTGCGCGCGTACTTCGACAAGGGCGCGCTCGCCGCCTGGACGGGCGCGCCCGCCAAGCTCCCGGCGCTGCCCGCGCCGAAGGCGCCCGCCGGCCGGATCTTCTTCGTCGACATCCCCGGCTCGGCGCAGTCGCAGGTCTCGCTCTTGCACTTCGGGCCGGCGCGCACGGCGCCCGACTACTTCGCGAACACCATGATGGCGGCCGTGTTCGGCGGCGGCTTCACGAGCCGCATCAACATGAACCTGCGCGAGGAGAAGGGGTACTCGTACGGCGCGCGCGGCGGCTTCGGCTACACGAAGCAGTACGGCACGTTCAACGCGAGCGCGTCCGTGCAGGCCGACGCGACGTACCAGTCGGTCCTCGAGATCGCGCGCGAGGTGAAGGACCTCGCGTCCGCCGCGCGCCCGATCCAGAAGGACGAGCTCGATCGCGAGAAGCAGGGCTCGATCCTCGGGCTCCCGTCGCAGTTCGCGACCGCGCAGGCGGCGCTCGGCAACTACCGCCGGCTCGTCTACTTCGGGCTGCCGCTCGATTACTACAATGGCTTCGTCGGAAAAATCGGCGCGGTCTCCGAGGCGCAGGTGAAGGCGTCGGCCGGCAAGCACCTGAAGCCGGGGCAGGCCGTGTACCTCGTGGTGGGGGACGGCAACGCGAAGATGATCGTCGGCGTGCCGAAGAAGGAGATCGATCCCGATACCAAGAAGGAGAAGACGATCTGGACGCGCGAGCCGTACCAGAAGGACGGCAAGCAGCTCACGCTGCGCGAGGCGCTCGTCGAGCTGGCGGCGCGCGGCGATGTAGGCACGGGTGGGCTCGTCGAGCTCGACCGCGACGGCCGCCCGAAGGCGCCCTGAAGGCGCCCTGAAGGCGCCGACCAGGAGCGGGCGCCGCGCAGCTTTTGGCTTCGGCGCCCGCTCGCTGCCCGCGGTATCTTCGACCGTGATGGGCTCGCTCCGCGACGGCGCAGGCGTGACGTGCGGCGCGCGGCGGCGCCAGCGCGGCTTCACGCTGCTCGAGCTCCTGATCACGCTCGGCATCACGACGATCGCCCTCATCGGCCTTTTGTCGCTGCACGTGAGCCTCGTGCGCGGCAACGACAGCGCCAGCCGCTTCGCCGAGGCGACGCAGATCGGGCAGGCGGCGCTCGAGTCGCTCCGCGCGGCGCGCACCGGCGGCGAGCTCGCCGCGCTGCTCACCGGCAACGCCGGCGACACGCCGCCGCTCGACGTGCCGTGGTGCCGCCGCGGCGCCAGCGCCGTCGAGCCGACGGCGACCGGGCGGGGCGGCATGACGTTCCGTTGCCGCGTCGCGATCGAGCCGCTGACCACGGTGTCAGGCAGCCTGTGGCGGATCCGCGTCGAGGTCGGCTGGACCGACGAGGGCGCGGCCCAGGGCGCGCAGGGCGGGGCGCTCGATCACCTGATCGCCGTCGAGGTGATCCGGTCCGTCGAGGTGGGGCTGTGAGCCGCGGCGCCCGGCGGGCGCGGCCGCGGGCGCGCCCGCGCGCGGGCCAGCGCGGCTTCACGCTGATCGAGCTGATGGTCGCGCTCGTCGTGAGCTCGCTGCTCGTCGGGATGATCTTCGCGATCTTCGTCCGCATGTCGACCGCGTACCGCGGCCAGCAGCAGGTCTCCGAGGTGCAGAGCAAGCTCGCCGGGGCGCGCGCCCGGATCGAGCTCGACGCGAAGCTGGCCGGCCTGCGCATGGCCGACGGCTTCTATGTCGCGACGCTCGGGGGCGGCCTGCGGCGGTCGCCGCTGCGCGTGATCAACAACGCCGACGCGCCCGACGAGCTCGAGCTCTACTACGCCGATCCGTCGGTGCAGGTCGCCGTGGACGCCGCCGCCGGGACCACGTGCACGCGGCTCGCGTGCGATCAGCTCACGTCGACGGCGGGCCTCGTCCCCGGCGACGTCGTCGTGATGTCGACGCACGTGATCGAGCCAGCGTACCCTAGCGGCCCCAGGGTCGCGCAGTTCGAGGCGTGCGTGCTCCAGGTCTCGAGCGTGGGCCCGACGCAGCTCGTGTTCTCGACGGCGCCGCCGTGGGGGACGGCCGACGACAACTTGTTCTGCCCCCGCGAGCCGAACGTGGGCGGCGACCCGAGCCGCGGGAAGACCGTCTTCTACAAGCTGGCGGCGCGCCACTGGCGCATCGATCCCGCGCGCCCCGCGGACGGCGTGCTCCAGCTGTCGACGCTCGGCACCCTCGCCGGCCAGGACGACTGGCAGGATCAGGCCTACGGCTTCACCGATCTCCAGGTCGCGACGCAGCTCTTCGAGCCCGGCAACACCGACGAGACGCGCGACCCGGACACCGATCTCGAGCGCGACTGGTACTCCGGCGAGGAGCAGGAGTTCGCGACCGCCCCCGTGGCCGCGCCCACCCCCTTCAGCGCGCCGCTCCAGCTCACGATCAGCCTCGTCGCGCGGACCTCGCGCGACGTCGAGGGCATCGCGAGCGCGTCGACGCCGAGCCTGACCGAACCCGGCAACGAGCAGTTCAACACGATCGGCGACCGGGCCGCGATCCCGCTGCCGTCGGTGCTGCCCGCCCTCGCCGGCAACCGCATCTACCGCTACACGACGTTCCAGATCGATCTGCGGAACCTCGGGGTCGGCCGGTGAGCGCGCGTCCGCCGCCGCGCGGCTTCACGCTCGTCGAGCTCATGATGGTCGTGGCGATCGTGGGCATCCTCGTCTCGATCGCCACCGTCTACCTCGCGCCCCAGACGCGGCCGCACGACGTGGCCGGCCGGGTCGGCGATCTGGTCCGGGAGGCGAGCCGCCGTGCGGTGGCGCTCGGTCCGCTGCGCGCGACCGTGACCGCGGGCATGCTCACGAAGGCGCGCACGCGGGTGCGCGGCCTGACCACGGGCCCGCAGCCCACGTTCGTGCTCGAGCGCTTCGAGGAGGTCTCGGCGACCTCCGCCGAGTGGATCGCGGTGCTCCAGTACACCGTCCCGCGGCAGATCGCCGCCGAGTCCTGGGCGGACGGCGTCGGCGGCCACGACGCGCGCCCCCGCTCCGCGGACTTCACGGCCTTCGAGGCCCGGTGTTATCCCGACGGGACGTGCGATCCGCGCACGCTGTTCTTCGAGGCGGCGCAGCCCGGCGCGGCGTCGGAGCGCTACGCGCGCATGTCGATCATGCCCATCGGGGGCGCGATCATGACCCGGCGGGACTGGAACTAGGCCGCGTCCCGCGCGACACTTTCGCGCGTCATGCGCGCCCTGCTTGTTTTGTGGTTCGTCGTGCTCGCCGGGTGTCCGAAGCCCGTCCCGTTCCACGACTACGCGAAGGAGCCGGATCCGAGGACGAAGGAGCTGGTGCTCGGGGTCGGCGACGTCGTCGCGGTCAACGTGTGGGAGAACAAGGAATTCAACACCGAGGCCACGATCCGCCCCGACGGCACCATCACGATGCCGCTGATCGGCGATCTGAAGGCCGCCGGCGAGACCCCGACGTCGCTCAAGCGGCAGATCAAGACGCAGCTCGCGGACTACGTGAAGTCGACGCCCGGCACCGAGCTCGTGACGATCGCGGTGAAGGCGTGGCGGAGCTACAAGTTCACGATCGAGGGCGAGGTCGGCCGGCCCGGCGTCTACACGTCCGACGGCTTCGTCACCGTCGCCGACGCGCTCGCGATGGCCGGCGGCGTCTCGCGGTTCGCCAAGCAGAGCGAGATCAAGATCTTCCGGGTCGATCCGGAATCGAAGAAGATCCGCACCATCCCCGTCGACTACGGCAAGATCACGTCGGGCAAGCGGCTCGACATGAACATCTGGCTCCTCGCCGGCGATACGATCTCGGTGCCCTAAGCAGCCCTGAGCAGGGACGGCCAGCTACGGCTTCGGGAGCCAGACGGCGGCGCCGTCGACGAGCTTCACGAGCAAGATCGGCGCCTCGGTGTAAGGGCCGTCGAGCTTCGCGCGGTAGAGCGACAGCGGGCCCGTCGGCGGAGGCACGGCCACGTCGTCGACCGGGATCGGCGCGCCGCCCCCGTCCGCGTGGTCTGCGTCCTCCGGCTCGTCGCTCTCTCCCTCCTTCGCGCCCTCCTTGGCCGGCTGCTTCGGCGGCGCCTGCTTCGGAGCCGCCTGCTTCGGCGCCTGCTTCGGCGGCGCCGCCTGCTTCCCCTTCGGCGCCGCCTTGTCCGGCTTCTGCGCTCCGAGCAGGAGCGCGTACGCGCCGCTCGGGGCGATCGACGCCGCCGTGAAGCCGCGCCAGCATTTGTACTGGCCGCCGACCGCCCGCATGATGCAGGCCGAGCCGCCGTCCTGGACCAGCACCCACTGGCTGTCGTGCGACCACTCGACGGCGACCCCGGAGCGGATGACCTTGCGGCGCGCGCCCACGCCATCGAGCGCGAAGCTCATGAGCAGCTCGGCCGGCTTCGCTTTGGCGGTGGCGCCCGGCGTGCCCGCCAGCGGCACGTCGGTGTAGACGCCCACCGCGCGCGCGCCGTCCGGGCTCGGCAAGAAGCCGCGCAGCGGCGCCTCCGGCGCGACCAGCGTCTTCTGGGTCGGGCTCGCCGCCAGCGCCGACCAGATTCCCTTGTCCGCCCACACGAGCCGGCGGTCCGCGCCAGCGCCGATGAGCCGCGCGCCGAGTGACGGCACCGCGACCGGCGTCCCCTTGCCCGTCTTCAAGAGGACGATGACCGACTGAGCCGGCTGCTTGCTGTTGCGGCACAGCACGCACGTGCCGTCGGTGGCGAGCTGCGCCGGCCCGTCGCCGCACGGCAGCGCCACGAGCGCCTTCGCTTGGCCGTCGAGCGGCATCCACGACCACTTGCCGCCCACGTCCGCGAGCAGCACCGTCGCCGCCGCGTCCGTCCGCAGCGCGCGCACCGCGGCGCCTTTCGGCAGCGTGACCAGCTCGACCTCGCCCTTGCCCCTGGCGTCCGACTTGTAGAGCGCCGCGCCGCGCGCATAGACGATCGTCGTGGCCGACAGCTCGTCTGCCGGCTGCGCCAGCGCCAGCCGCGAGCCACTCAGGAGCCCGCTGGCGAGCACGAGCACGAGCACAAGCACGAGCACGAGCGATGCGGCGATCCGCTGCATCACCGCACGAGCTTGGCTGCGCGCTCGGCGTCATCGAGTGACGTCACGAACCGGCCCTTGCCGGCGATCTCGAGGAGCGTGACCGCCCCGAAGCGCGGGAAGTGGACGGGCAGGGAGCGCACGCCGCTGCCGACCTGGGCCGTGCGCTCGAACTCCGGCTTCGTGAGCGGCTTGCCGTCGACGAAGACCTCGGACAAGAACTCGATCGGCGCGATCCAGCCCGCGCCCTCGCGGTGGATCTTGTCCCGGAGCGCGCCCGACAGGTTGTCCGAGCTGCGGACGATGTGGTCCCAGTCGCGCTTGCCCAGCGCCGCCGCCACGTCGAGGTCGAACCGCTCCGCCGGGAACACCAGCACGACCGCGCCGTCGACCTCCGCCGTCGCGAGCGGCGGCCCCTTCGGCTCCGGGGCCGGGGCCGGGGCCGCCCCCGCCTTGCCGGCGGCCGCCGCCTTGCCGGCGGCCGCCCCCTTGCCCGCGCCGCCCGCCTTCACGTCCGCATCCGGCGGCAGCGTCGGCGGCCGGATCGACCGCGTCGGGCGCTCGCTCGGCCGCGGCGCCGCCGGGGCGCCCGGGATCATCGAGAACCGCTCCACCGCCGCGAGCTGCTGCTCCATCATCATCGACTTGCGCTGATCCCACGTGCCGTCGGCCTCGAGCACGTCGACGACCAGCACGTCGCCGCGCCGCTCGAACGCCACGCCCCGGAGCTCCGCCAGGATCTGCTGCTCGTCGAGCTCCTCGAGCCGCTTCTCGTACGCGTCGAGCTTCGCCTCGAACTCCTTCTGCGACAGCGGCGTCTGGCGGCGCTTGCCGTCGACATCGACCTGCGGATCGAGCACCCACGACACGAGGCTGATGCCGCGCAGGTCGCGCGCCGTGCGCGCCACGAGCACCGCGTCGAGCCCCCAGCTGCCGAGGACGAACAGCCGCCCCATCCGGATCGGGAGCTTCTGGCACGTCGCGATCAGCGCCTCGCGGTGCGGCCGCAGGTCCGTCTTGATGAACGGATCCGCCTGCGGATCCTGCCGCGGCGTGACCGCCTGATCGTCGATGAGGAGCAGGCGCCGCTCGTCGCGCCGCCGGAACGGTCTCGACGGCGACAGCTCCATCTCCGCGCGCGGATCGAGGCGGTCGATGTCGAGGAGCTGCTTGGCCTCGAGCGCCTCCGGGCCGCCGAGCCCATCGATCAGGGTCTTCTGATCGATCGCCGCGGACGCCTGGAACATCAGATCGGTGACGAGGCTGTCGAGC
This sequence comes from Kofleriaceae bacterium, assembly GCA_035558535.1. Lineage (GTDB taxonomy): Bacteria > Myxococcota_A > Polyangia > Haliangiales > Haliangiaceae > JABFXX01. Next base: position 146,764 of record DATMCI010000381.1, on the reverse strand, counting down.
TGGAGCGCCATGCTTCTTCCTTCTGCCTGCTGCTGCTGCTGCTGCTGCTGCCTGCTGCCTGCTGCCTGCTAGCTCTATAGATAGCCGCTTCGCTGGCGCAAGAGCCACTCGAGCCCGAGCAATCCGACGACCAGGAGGAGCAGGCCCGGCCGGCTCCAGAGCTCGACGTCGGCCCGCCGGTCCACGCGCACGATCCGCGGCGGGTCGAATTCGAGCGTCGGTGGGAGCGTGTCGGCCGGGCCCAGCGCCGAGCCCCCCGTCTCCAGCGAGAGCGCCTCGAGCGTCGTCGGATCGCCCACCGGCCGCTCCAGCTCGGCGCCCCCCTCGCGGACCAAGAAGATATCCGAGGCGTCGACCTGGCGGCCCGCGATCTGCGCGCGGCCCTCGACGCGGTAGACGCCCGCCTGGAGGCTCCCCAGCTCGTGCGTGGCCGTGCCGTCCTCGCCCACCGTCAGCTTCGCCGCCTGGATCTGGACCGCGCGCGCCGGATCGACGCCCCGGCGCACCACCAGCTCCACCTCGCCGTTCGGCAGCGGCTGGTAGTCGCGCCCGCGCAGCCGCACCGCCACGCGCACCGGCGCTCCCGGGACGTACTCGACCGCGTCGCTGTCGACGTGCAGGTTGCGGAGATCCGGATCCTGGATCAGCCAGCGGATCGCGTTCTCCCACAGCTTCGTGTAGTTGCGGCCGTCGTCGCCCGGGCGCGCCGCCGCGACGAAGCCCCACCGCCACAGCGTGTCCGTCGTGACCGCGAGCGAGCGGCCCTTGCCGTACTCGCCCGCGACGATCACCGGCATCGGCTTGCCCGCCTTCGTCTTGAGCCGCGGGTGGTAGGCCAGCACCGTGGCGTCCGGCTTGGCGCCCGCGACGAGGTTCACCCCCTCGAGCTGCGGCAGCCCCTTCCACGTCTCGAGGTTGTCGCCCGCCGCGTAGCGCAAGGACGTCACCGGGTGCAGCGTCCCCGCGTCGGTGAGCACCGGCTGAAACTTCTGCGTGTCGAGGATCGCGCCGCGATCGAACGGGCCGTACAGCTCCACCGGGAGCGCCGCCGCGACCGGCGTGCCGTAGTAGCCCCCCGACGTGAACGAGGCCGTGCCGCCCAGCATCGCCAGCCCGCCGCCGCCCTCGACGTAGCTGCGGATGTTCTCGAGGTAGTCGCCGATGCCGTAGGGCAGGTACTCGAAGTCCTGCAAGATGATGAGGTCGAACGACGGCAGCTGCTGCTCGAACAGCTCGCGCGTCGGGAACGGGATCAGCGACATCTCGTCGTTCGGCACCAGCGAGATGTCGTCCTGCGTGCGGAGGATGAAGAACGAGATCAGATCGACGTTCGGGTTGCTCTTCAGCATCTGCCGCAGCGCGCGGACGTCCCAGCCCGGCTGGCCCGCCACCTGGAGCACGCGGATCTTGTCGCGGATCACGCGCACCACGAAGCTGCGCGCGTTGTTCTCCGTCACCGCCTCGCCCTCGGCCACCGGCACCGAGATCTCGTAGACGTAGCGGCCCACGCGCGGCGGCGTGATCTCGAACGTCACCGTGACGTCTTGCTCGCCCGCCGGCAGATCGATCAGCTTCTGGCGCAGCGGCTGGCCGTCCGTCGAGAGCGTCACCGGCACGCGGCGCGCCGGCAGGCCCGTCGTGCGGATCACCGCGTCGATCCGGACCACCGTGCGCACGAACGCGAACTCGTCGGCGTTGACCTTCGCGACCGCCACGTCCTTGAGGCCCGGCCGCCCCGCCCACACCGTGTGGATGCGCGTGTCGAGCGAGCGCAAGAAGTCGCGCACCGCGCCCGCGCCCGCGTCCTCGCTGAGGCCGCCCGTCGACGCGCCGTCGGAGATCAGCACGATGCCCGCCAGATCGCGCCCCTCGTAGCGGCCGCGCACGCTGTCGAGCGCCTTGCGGATCAACGTCGCCTTGCCGCCCGCCGTCGCCGTGGCCAGCGCTTGCAAGGTCGTGGCGTTCAGCGCCTCGCTGAACGTGTAGAAGTCGAGCTTGTGCTCGACCGCCCACGCGTCGAGCGTGTCCTTGCTGCCCGCGAGCAGCCGGCGCACGCGCGCGAACCGGTCCAGCCCGCCCGGTGTCTCGCGCAGCGCCATCGAGCGCGAGTCGTCGATCACGATCGCGATCCGGTTCGGCTCGCGCGCCACCTGCCGGAGCTCCACCGCTGGCTCGAGGAACACCACCGCCGCTGCCACCGCCGCCCCCGCGCGCAGGCCGATCATCGTCGCGCGTCGCCACGCCGGCGCGCCGCGCGTCGCCCGCCACGACAGGGCGACGATCGCGATCACCGCGACGCCGCCCAGCGCGAGGCCCACGCGGCCCCACGGCGCGAGCATCACCCAGCGATACTCGTTGAAGTCCGCCGCGCTCGGCGCCGCCAGCTTCACCGTCAGCGCCACGAGCGCCTCGGCGATGAGCGCGCCCCCCGAGAGCAGCGCCACGACGCCCAGCGCCGCGCCCAGCCCGCCGCGGCCGCGCCTGACCGCGAGCACCGTGGCGATCAGCATCGTGATCGCGATCCCCGCGAGCGCGTAGCGCACCAGCTCCGAGAACAGGACGATGTTCACGGCTTCTTCGGTCTCGGCGGCGGGACGATCGCGCCGTCATCCGGCTTCCAGCGCCGCCGCTTCATGATGAACGGCACGTGCACTTGATCCGCCTTGTAGTCGAGGCAGATCGCGTACATCACGAAGTTGACGCCCATGCGGAACGACAGCTCGCGCTGCCGCTCGCCGCCCGGCTCGCACGTGAAGTCGTAGTTGCCGAAGTCGTCGCGCGCCCACGCGCCGCCCAGATCGTTCGCGACGTACGCGGCGACGATCCGGCCGTCGCGGATCACCGCCTCGATCGCCGGCGCGATCGCGAGCCGGCCCAGCGGCCGATCCAGCAGGTAGAACGACTTGTAGACCACGTGATCCGTCGGCACGATCTCGAGGCCCTTGGCCGGCGGCGGGAAGATCGCCGAGATCAGCTTGCGCACCGAGCCGTCGAACGCGCCGTCGGTCGAGCCCTCCGCCGAGTCGATCAGCAGGAACCCGCCGAACGTGAGGAACCGGCGCAGCGCCTCGATCGCCGCCGCGCCCGCCGGGCCCGGCGGCAGCGTCAGCTCGCGATCGCCCGCCAGGTAGAGGAACGGGACCTGGTGGAGCGCGTCGCTCGTCGGGGTGACGACCATCGGATCCAGCTCGACCGTGAGCGACGTGCGCTTCTCGAGCTCCCAGCCCAGCCGGCGCAGCCCCGTCGGGCGCGGGTTCCACGACGTGCCGCTCCCCAGCTGGAGCTGACCGAACCGGAACTTCGAGCCCGGGCCGATCGCGCGCGCGCGCCCCGGCAAGGCGAGGCCCGCGGCCGTCGCCGCGCCGCCCGCGAGGAGCCCTCGTCGCGTCGGTCCGCGCATCCGGGGGAAGGTAGCGCCCGGCGCGCCGCCAGGCCAGCGCGGGGCTGCTGTGTTAGCGTCGCCCGATGCGGGGCCGCCTCGTCGCCAGCGCTTTTGCCGTGGCCATCGGCGCGCCCGCCGGGGTCGCCCGCGCCCAGTCGCCGCCGCCGCCCGCGCCCGCGCCCGCGCCCGTTGCTGCTGCTGCGTCGGCCGAGGCCGATCTCTCGCACAAGGGCCAGCTCCAGGGCTCCGTGCGGGTCGCGCTCGGCATGCGGGCGATCGCCACCTACGACAGCATGGTGTACTGCGGCGACGCCGACCCGCAGGCCCAGTACGGCTTCGCGCCCGTGTGCACCGGGCGCGCGCCCATGAGCCTCGATCTGGAGCTCGGCTACGGGGTCGCGCGCCGCGTGGATCTCATCGCCGAGCTGCGGCTCGGCCTCGAGCGCGACTTCGGCGCGGCGCCCGGCGACGACGGCCCGCGGCTGTTCCACCTCTCGCCCGGCGCGCGGTTCTTCTTCTCCGATGGCCGCTTCAAGCTGTTCACCACCGCGCAGGTCATCTTCGACTTCGCCGGCTACGAGGACGCGCGCAACGCGAGCCGCGGCAAGGACGTCGGCATCCGCAACCTGAGCGGCCTCTGGGTCGATGTCTCCCGCACGCTCGGCGTCTACGCGTTCGTCGGCGAGACCGCGTCGGTCGCGCGCTGGCTGCGGTTCGAGCTCGAGGGCGGCCTCGGCCTCTCCGGCCGCTACTTCTAGCGGCGGGCCCGCATCCCAGGCCGCATGAGCTTCGCCGATCACTTCTCTTCGGTCGCTGCGCGTTACGCCGCGTTCCGGCCGCGCTACCCCGCCGCGCTCGTCGATCTCCTCGCCACGAATGCCGACCCCGCCGGCGTCGTCTGGGACGTCGGCTGCGGCAACGGCCAGCTCTCCGTCGCGCTCGCCGAGCGGTTCCCGCGCGTGATCGCGACCGATCCCGCGCAGGCGCAGCTCGCCGCCGCCATCGCGCACCCGCGCGTCGAGTACCGGCGCTCGTCCGCCGAGGACAGCGGCCTGCCCACGTCGAGCGTCTCGCTCGTGGTCGCCGCGCAGGCCGCGCACTGGTTCGACTGGCCGCGCTTCCTGGTCGAGGCCGCGCGCGTCGCCGTACCCGGGGCGCTCGTGGCGCTCGTCAGCTACGGCAACCTCGTGACGGACGGGCCTCCCGACGTGGAGCTCCGCCGCTACAACCGCGAGATCGCCGGACCGTACTGGCCCCGCGGTCGAGAGCACGTCGAGAATGGCTACCGCGATCTGGTAATGCCATGGCCTGCTGTGGAGGCGCCGCTGATCGACATGACCGCCGATTGGACGCGCGACGAGGTCATCGGCTACGTCTCGTCGTGGTCGGCGACCGCGCGCCTCGTCGAGCGCGAGGGCCAAGGCCCGTTCGACGCGTTCTGCGCGAGGCTCGCGGCCACGTGGCCCGACGGCGAGCGACGCCGCGTCCGCTGGCCGCTCGCGATCCATCTGGCGCGCCGATAGCGCCGCGCGCGCCGTAGCGGCGGTAGCGCCGCGAGCGGAGATCGAACGCGCACGGAGCTGCTCGTTACGAGACGCGCGGCTGCCAGCGCGCGAGGGGGATGCTCCCTCGCGCGCTCGCTCAGGGGGCCTAATCACGTGCTCAGCCAGGCTCGCGCGAACACGGCCGCCGCGCTCGTGACGACCGATCGGCCCCCAGTTCGCGTCGCGTCGCTTCGGGACATCCCCCGTCGCGCGCGGCGCGCCGCGCTTTGGCGAGAGCGCTCGCACTCACGCCCGAACGAGTGAATGCGCCAGCTCGGCGCCCCTCAGCCTATATAATGAGGGCGCAGTGCGTTAGACGCGTCGCGTCAAAGCGACCTTCTCGACGACGATGCTCGGCGCCAGCCGCGCCGCTGCACTTCACGCACGCGGCGCGTCGGCCGCCGCGTAGCGAGCCAGCTCCTCGAGCGCGACGTCCGGATCCGGCGCCGTCACCGTCATGCTCGCGACGAGATCGACGCGCTCGATCGTCACGTGCCACAGCTCGCGATCGATCGACGGCCGGAGCTCGTTCACGCGCCAGCCGATCGCCTCGAGCGCCTCGATCACGACCACGTGCTTCCGCGCCTCCGGGGCCACACGGATCACACGAGCCGGCTCGTCACCATGGCGCTTGGCAGTGTGGTCCTTGCGAGACCGCCGCGGCGGCCGGGTCTTGCGCTCGGGAAACGTGGACATCGATCGGCTCCTTGCGTGAAGCAGTGGTCATCCCGGCCGGTTCGCCCTCCGCGTCCGGTCGGCCCGTTACACCGAGAGCACGGCTTGTCAGACCGCGGCCCAGCTTCAGCCCGCAGCATTCACCGTGCTCTCGACAGCCAAAACTCTAGGACTGCTTGTCGCTCTTGTCAACCAGAAGGACCGTCCTTCAGAAGTCGGCGTTCTTCACGCCGTCTTGACACCGCGTTGATCGCACCTGAGACTCCGCCGCGATGAAGCTCTACAGGTCGCCGGAGTACCCCACCCAATGGATCGGGACCGACGCGGAGGGTGCGCTCGTCCGCTGGCCGATGGAGTCCAATGGCTGGGCGAAGCGCACGCCGTACACCGGTGGAAAGCGCCAGCTCGAGGAGGTCTCGCCCGCGCTCGCCCGCGGCACGCGATGGCCCGGCGGAGGACGAGCACCGCGCCCGCGCGATCCGGCCGGAAAGCCAAGCGACGCCCAGATCGGCATCCGGGCCACGCAGGAGGAGCGCGCCCTGTGGCAGCGCGCCTCCGAGGCACGCGAGCAGACCCTGGCCGCCTGGGTGCGCGACGAGCTCAACGCCGCAGCCACCCGCATACTCGACGAGTTTGCCGACCCGCGCTCGCGCTCGAAGAAGCCGTGACCCGCCGCTTCTAGACCGCCGACCAATTCCGGCAGGCGACATCACGACGCCGGACCGATGTGTGGCTGATTATGACATGTCAGAGTGCACTTCGTACGTCTCTGCGTGCGCGCGACGTCGCGCCGCGCCTCGGCGAAGCACGGCGGGAGCTGCGATGCGTGCTCCCCAATCGCAGCGAGCCTGCGATCAATGAGCCCGAGGCGATCACCTCCACACCTCGGTGTCGGCGGCGGACATGGGTGCTACCTGGCGAATCCCCTCTGCGCCTCCCGTATCTTGCCGGGTATGCGCAAGATTTTCGCGAACTCGGATACCCGTGCATTACCCGTTGCGTTGTTCGAGAGGCAGTAGGATACGGCAAGGGAGGGCACACCGTGCGTTGGAGCTGGATATCATTGATTGTAGTCTCGACGATGGGGGTGAGCGTCGCGGATCCGATCGCCATCACGCGCCAATCGTCGCCACCCAGTCGAGCCTTGGTCGAGCTCGAGCGATACTTCGCTCCTGCGGGAGCGCTCTACTTCGCTCCGATCAAGATCGATCTAGCCGATTATCCGACGGGGCCCGTGGACATCTATCCTGTGTCGGCCTCGCCCGAAGCACGGATCCTCAAAGGGTGCCGGCTCGCTGCGGCGAGCGGACAGGTCGCGATCCCGCACGGCGCGTATCCATCGCCGAGCTGTCAGAAGCTGTTCGAGAAACTCGGCACCGAGGAGTTAGAGCTCGCCATCAGCAGAGCCGACTCGAGCGTGTTCGCGATCATCCAGTTAAAACCCCTAAAGGCGTTTCAAGGTGGCGACGCGGCGATCGAGGTCCCCCTCGGCACGGACGGGGTGCCCCAGTGGGCGCAGGTTAAGATCTCGAAGCAAATCTCGGTCAAGAAGCCGGACTGCTACATCATGCTCGACAAGCCCGTTCAGGTGACGTGCAATGTCTCGAACCAGGACGTCGCGATCGACCAAGACGCGCGAGCTGTGCTCTTCGCCCGATGGGCTCGAAAGGAGACCGTCTGGCTGATCGCCAACGTGCTCGACGCCGAGACCTCGAGCGGGACGTGGCGCAAATTCGCGCTTCAGCCAAAGGCACCGTCGGCGCCGGATCCAGATCCGCCCGACGATCCAGGGCTCCTGGAGCAACGCTGCAAGGATTCGATCATTTATCCGGCCCAACCCGACGTCTACTATGTGTGTGTCGATCTGACTCGTTCGGGGCATGGGATCGTGACGTTGACGTGCGGGCGCGACGCGGATTCGTGTGTCTTCGTAGGTGACGTCGTTCAAGTCGGGCGCAAGTTCGTGGTTCGTGTCTGGCACGACGAGGGTGACCGCGAGCACGTTTCGCTCGGCGGAACACCGGGGACGGCCTCCATGGTGAAGGATGGCCGCACGGCCGCGGGCGAGGGCATCGCACCGAAGGTTCAGGTCTGGCACTTCGGTCCACGCAAGCCCGGTACGGCGCCGCTCAGCGTCACTGTCGTGAAGCCGAAAGCCGATGGGTCCTCCACCGAGGTGGGAAAGCTGGAGTACTCGTACACCGTCGAAGCGCTCTATCGGTTCGCGATCCGGTTGGGCCTGGGGTTCTCGTGGCGGCCGTGGGCCCGGACGGTGGGTATCCAGGCGAGCGCGGATGGGCAGCGCTTCGCCGCCGTCCTCGAAGGGGAAGGTGCCGGGCTCACGCAGACCGAACTGGTCGTCGGCCTCACCTATCTTCTCAGGGACGTGCGCCAGGACTCGCTGGATCTGGCGCTGGGGCTCGGCGTTCGACTGGGCTTGCTTGGACTCGGCGCGGACTTCAAGTCTTTCACGTCGCTGTCGTTCGGTCCCGAACTTGCCATCGGTCCTGACTTCGCGATCGGACTGTTCGCCGGGTTTGCGCGCCACGACGCCCCGAATGGCGGGTTCGAGCCCGGGGCGCTCATTCCAACTGCGATCACCGCCATTCCCACTCACAACGTCGCGACGCCGACGTTCATGCTGGTCATGAACTTCACGCCGGGTTTCCTCAAGTCCATCGGAGTCATCAAATGAGATCCGCAGTCTTGGTCACCTTCGTGCTGCTGGGCTGCGCCCCCAGGACCGAAGAAGCGGAGTGCGAGGTCACACGGTTGCCGATCACGGGAGAGATCGTGGAGGGGAAGGAGATCCCGGTCGGGTCCACCGTGGTCATCCCGCACAAGGTCGCGGTGCTTGTTCACACGACGGTGCCGATCGTGGAGGTGCGCGTCGGCAACGTCCCCGCCCAGCTGACCAGTGTCGGCCAGCAGCGCTGGGAGGCTCAGCTGTTCACCAACGATCTCGAGGCGAAGCGGCAGGGAGATACAGCGCGGCTCGACGTCACGGCTCTCGATCGGTGCGGCACCGAAGTCACCCTCGACACCGCGAGCATCGCCCTCGGTCCCGCGCCCGGCATCGCTGTTCAGGACCTTACCCTGTCCGAGATCCATGCGCCCGCCGAGTGTTATCTGCCATCCGGCGGCAGCGCGTCGGCGCTCGTGCAGGTCTCCGCGCACCCTGCATCGGCTGGAGCCAAGGTCACGCTGCACGCGAGCATGGGGAGCTTCGACAACGCGGCCGGAACGGTCGAGCTCGTCCTCCAGAACACAGGCGGCAATGCCAGCACACAGTCCTTCTTCGTGCCGGACAAGGCGGGAGCCGTGACGATCACGGCTTCTGCGAAGGGTGCCAGCGCGACGCCGCTCATCATCCCGATCGCCGATCCGCCGGTCTTCACGGCACCGACCACGGCCCTCGCGCGAGGCGTGGGATACACCGCGACCGTCTCGACGGTAGGCAACCTCGACTCGTGTCTGACGGAGGAGGTCATCGCCGGGGCGTCCACGGTCACCCTGCTCGAGCCCGATCTGGGTGTCCTGAACGGATCGGTCTCAGTTCGTGAGGTGCCGATGAGCTGTACCGCCATGGAGCGCGTCCGGTTCGAGGTGCGCTTCGGCGCCGCCGCGCTCGATGGTTCCGCGGTCACGCTGCGCTGCTTCGACACGTTCGGCCGAGGCACGAGCGTGACCTTCGCGGTTCAACCTCTGCCTCTGTCCCCGTCGCCATGACCCTCGTGCGCTGGCTGATATCGTTCGCGGTCCTGTCATCGCTCGGCTGCGGGGGGGATGAGTCGGAGCACAAGCTGTCCGTCGAGGTCGGGTCCGCGAGACGATCCGGGGCGTCGCCGATGAAGGCCAACCTCAGGTCGGATGATCTCGTCCTGAAGTCGGCCGACGGCCGCGACCTCGACGGCGACCGCCTCAGCGATGCCGACGAGCAACAGTGGCAGACAGATCCAGGGAACCCCGACACCGACGGCGATGGCCTGCTGGATGGCTGGGAGGTCTACGGCGTCAATGGCATCGATCTCCGCCAGCTTGGTGCGTCGCCGCGCCGCCGGGACGTGTTTGTCGAGATGGACTACATGACTCGCGCCGATGCCTCGAATGGCCTCGCATCCGGCGACGACGTCATCAAGCGGATCGTCCGGGTGTTCGCGGAGGCACCCATCCAGAACCCTGACGGCTCCAGTGGGATCACCCTGCACTTGGAACGCGGCGAGGAGGTCCCTTACGACGCCAACCTGTCTCCCCTGGATCGCGAGTTCTACGCCCTGAAGCAGCGATACTTCGACTCCAGCACGAGAGGCCCCGTCTATCACTATATGATCTGGGCAAATGCCTACAACAACGGATCGTCGAGCGGCTACTCGATGAGTACTCCAGGCTCGGACTTCATCGTCACGCTCGGACGCTGGAACGGCAACCGGGGTGGCACCGACGACGAGAAGGTTGGGACCTTCGTCCACGAGCTCGGCCACAACTTGGGGCTTCGTCATGGAAGTACCGATGACACCAGCTACAAACCCAACCACCTGAGCATCATGAACTACAGCTTCCAGACGTCGGGAGTCTCGATCAACGACGTGCGGAGCTTCGGATATCAGCCATTCGCAATGAAGGCGCTCGACGAGACTGCGCTGTCCGAGCAGGACGGGCTGCAGCCGAAGTCGCCGACGCTGGATCGCTACGAGACTATGTGGCGAGTCCTGTCGGGCGCGACGCGCAAGGGGCCGGCCGGCGGCCCGCTGGACTGGACCGGCAACAAGAAGCTCGACGATCAGAAGGTCGCGGTCGATCTCAACGACGATCGCGTGAAGAACGTGCTCGGCGCGACCGTCGACGAATGGTCGGCGCTGAAGTATCGCGCCGGCACGATCGGCTCCACACAGGGGCGCAACAAGTTGCACGATCTCGCGAAACGAGTCTTCGTCGTCCAGCCGGTCGAGGAGCTCACGGCTGAGGAGGACCAGCGCACCAAGGCTTCGCTGCTGGCTCCTTAACGACGGGAGACCGCGTCTCCGAACTATTGCACCTGGAACTACCTGATTGCCGACAAGTAACGCGGTGAAACACGCCGAAGGGCAGCGTGTTTGTTCGGAGTACGGACGAACAGTGTCCGCATGCCGAACAAGCCGGACAGCCATGCGCCTGAGCGACTGGTGGCGAGCTCACGCCTGAGCGACTGGTGGCGAGCTCACAGCGCTCGGTCGGAGGCACCGGGGCGTCGTCTCGCGGCAACCCCAGGACGGAGTCACCCCAGTCACGAGCTCCTGTCGCTGAAACAAGCAGGATCACGTAGATCTCATGTCGCGTGAGAGCTCCATCGGCGAGTGTCGACGGTTCCTCGACGAGGTGGCGACAATCCATCACCCGGACGCGTCGATCCGCGCGAAGGCCCGCTCCAGCCCGCGTCTCGCGTGCGTGGCGCTGCTGGCGCGCGCCTTGCCTCGTGCTCCCCGGATGACCTCGTGGATCCGTCGCCTGCCGTTCCTCGTCCTGGTCCCGATGCTCGCCGAGGCCAGCCCACCGCCGCCGGCCGAGCTGGTCGACGCGCCGCTTGGCGGGACCAGTACGTCGGCCACGACGGAGCCCGCTGACGTAGTCACGGCCGGCGAGGTCGCTCACTCAGTTCCGGCGGTTCCGGCCGAGGCCGACGCCGCGGCCGTCCTGCCCGTGGACCGGAGACGACGCGAGCTCAAGACGAGCTACGAGATGCGGATGTTCAAGCTGCGCGACGGCGGCCTGTTCGAGCTCGCATGGTGTGACGCGCGCAAGCCGACCACGTGGTCGAGGTACGTGTGCTGGGCGGTCAACCTGGGCCGCCAGGATGGACGCTGGGTCGAGGGTGAGCTGGTGACGTTCGGCGCACGCTATCGACCCGGTCGCGGGCCGCTGACGATCGTCGCCGGAGGTGGCGCGGGCCTCGTGACCGTGATGACAGACGCGGTCATCTGCATGGCGCGCAAGCCGGGACCCGGACGATTCCAGAACCACAACCCGCCCTCACGCAAGTGCAACGGCAGCCTGTTCCCGTTCGAGCTCGCGGCGGAGCTCGGCGTACGGACCGCGATCCCGGCGGGGCGACTCGGCGTCGAGGTCCAGGTCATCGCGCGCTACCATGCGAACATCAACGGAGACGGCACCGATCTGATCGGCCGCGTCCCGGCAGGGCCGATGGTCTCCGCAGGAGCGAGCCTGATCTTCTGACTCGATCTCCCTGCAACACCGGTCCGGGTGATCCCGGACCAGAGGATTGGTGATCCGGATCAGGTTGAGCGTCAGGAACGCGAGTCGGAGCGCCGGCCTACTCACCGGCTTGCACCTGGACCCGCCTACTCGCCCATGAGTGAGTGCTGTCGGCGATCGCGTCACGCCACACCACGCCGCGACGACGCGGGCACGATACTCGCAGGACCACTGGTCGCAGCCCGTCGACGGTGTACGTCAGCTGGGACGAACTCGTGGACGCCAGCGACACGGCCTCGGTCGAGAGGATCATGCGCAACTCCGGCCGCCCGGGCCGCCTTCGCGATGGATCGCCCCGCCGTCGCATTTCGGCGGGCTAGCTCCGGATTCCCGTCGCTCCCCCAGCTCCCGCGCGGTCTGTTACCATCGCTGGCCATGCGCAGGATCGCGAAGACGTGCGGAGTCGCCGGGGCGCTGGCCGCAGCGTGCGCGTTGGCCGCGGGCTGCGGCGAGGTGCGGGGCGCGCCGGCCGATGCCTCGACGCCCGACGGCGCTGGTCCGGATGCGGCGCTGAGCTGGTCGGCGTTCGTGCCGGTCGCGATCAACTATGCCGAGCAGGTGCGGGTGCCGGTGCCGTCGGGCGACGGGCTCACCCTGTACTTCCTCGCCCAGCTGTCGGGCACCGACCTGTTCGACATCTACTCGGCGAGCCGCGCGCGCACCAGCGATGGCTTCGGCGTCGCGACCGCGCTGCTCAACGTCAACGTCACCGGCGAGCAGGCGCGCTACCCGGAGGTCTCCGAGGACGGGCTCGAGCTGTACTACTCCAAGGGCGACATGGGCGCGATCATGGTCGCCACGCGCTCGAACACCAGCAGCGCGTTCGGCGCACCGGCGCAGGTCGCCAACGGGGTGGCGGGGAACTTCCCCAGCATCTCCGGAGACAAGCTCGCGCTGTACTACGTCGCGCAGGCTGCGTCCGGGTCGATCAACGGGCAAATCATGCGGATCTCCCGCGCGACGCTGGGAGATGCGTGGTCGGCGCCGTCGCCGGTCACGGTGACCGGTGCGGTCCAGATCTATTCGGCGATCGACATCTCACGCGACGAGCTGGCGCTGCTGCGCGCGCCGACGCTGAGCCCGCTCGGCGTGAACGTGCTGATCAGCCGGCGCTCGAGCAAGACTGCGTCGTTCGATGCGACCGAGATCGCACAGACCGCCGACGTGTCGGGGGTGCCGTTCAGCAGCGCGCGGTGGAGCGCGCGCGACACCGAGATCTGGATCGGTCGGGCGATGAATCAAGTCGAGCGGCCGTTCGTGTCGCAGCTGCGGTAGCGCACGACGGACACGGGCGCTGGCCTACGTCCTCGCAGGCCAGCAGGCTCAGATGCGCACCTACCTGCTCGATCGGCCACAAAGCCCGGGATCCGACGGCGGCGAATCGGGATATGGTGGCGACGTCGGAAACCAGGAGGGCTCATGCGTCGATTGCAGCGAACGATCGAGGAGATCGGATGGTCGCGGGAGGCGCCGCGGCTGGCACCCACCGCGCGCGTCGCGAGCGCGTTCGACCTGATGCGTCGCGAGGCGCACGACTGCGTGCTGGTCACCAGTGGCGACGAGCTGGCCGGCATCTTCACGAGCCGCGACTTCCTGAACCGCGTCGCGGCGGTGGGCGGCGACCCCGAGCAGCTGATGCTGGGCGACGTCATGACGAAGAACCCGCGCTCGCTGCGGCCCCACGACGACGTCGTGTTCGCCATCAACTGGATGGCGCTCGAGGGCTTCCGCAATGTGCCGATCGTCGACGACGGGGGCCGGCTGCTCGGCGTGCTGACGGTGTGGGACGTGATGCGCCACCTCGGCGACTTCTTCGACGAGATCGACGCGACGCCGCGCCAGGTCGCGGCCACCGGCGACACCTCGGGTGTGGTCTCGATGATCGACCTCGGAGGCGATCAGTGAGCGCGCTGGCTCCGGGCCACTCGGGCGGGATGCGCGTCCTCGCGCTGTCGACGATCGGCGAGATCGCGATGCGTCCCCACGCCCAGGTCGAGGTCGACGCGACGATGGCGAAGGTCGTCGAGGAGATGAAGGCGAAGGGCCGCGGCGCGGTGCTGGTCGAGGAGGACGGCGCGCTGGTCGGCATCTTCACCGAGCGCGACCTCCTGAACCGCATCGATCACCGCGACGCGAAGTGGACGCAGGTCGCCGTGCGCGACGTCATGACGCCGCTCCCGATGGTGATCCGCCGCGAGGACTCGCTGGCCGAGGCGGTGCGCCGGCTGATCGAGGGCCGGCGCCGACACCTGCCGGTCGTCGACGGCAAGGGCGCCGTGCTCGGCCTGATCTCGATTCGCGACATCCTCATGTACATCGCGGGGAAGTTCCCCGAGGAGATGGTGAACCTGCCGCCCGACCCCAGCCACGAGTCGTGACGGCGAGCGGGACCGGCGCCGCCGCGGCCGCATGTACCATCCCGCGATGCCGCGGATCACCATCCCGACCGAGCTCGCCGTGGCCCTCCGCCCCGCCGGCGGCAAGCGCGATCTGGCGCAGCTGCGCAAGCTGCTGTTCTCGAACTGGCTCTGGCCGTTCCTGCGCAAGCACATCAAGCACGCGCCGCGCACTTCGCACACCAACGCGCTCGGCACCACCGAATACATGGTTGAATCCGATCTGGCGAAGAAGCCCAGCGGCGACCGCATCGTCTACCGGCTGGTGCCAACGGGCGACGACGCGTGCGACCTGTCGCGCGTGGCGGCGCACCACTGGCTCGAGCTCGCGCTTGCTGCCAATCTTGCCGAGCGCAACGATCTCGCCGGCTGGATCGGCGCCTTCGGCTACCAGCTCGCCGCGCCGCCGCCGTCGCTGACGGAGCTGCTCGAGCGGGCGCGGCCGCTGCCGCTCATCGAGGTCGCGCCGCCGCGCAAGGTGCTGGTCGGTGCCGTGCCTGGCGCGCCCGGCCGCATCATCGTCGACGAGGGCGTGGGCCCGCAGCGCATCGCCGAGCTGGCACCCGCCGATCGCAAGCGCGTCGCCCAGGCCGCTGCGAGTGGCATGTGCGCTTGCTTCCTGTGCGCGAAGCTGCGCGAGCGGCACGGCGGGAAAAGGCGACGAAGCCAAAGGCGGTGATTCGATTGATGATTACCACTCGTGAGCCGAGACTCTTGGGGATGTGACCGGCGAAGTTCCGCGCTGGCCTCGCGCCCTCGTCCGTGAAGCCCGGCAGGAGCGCGCGATCGAGCCGGTCAAGACGCTGATGGTGCCGGTCCGGGGTCGATGCACGACGGTGGTGTGATCCGGCCAGGGGCTGGGATAACCCAGTTGAGATGCTCGAAGCGGAAGCGGGCGCGCGTTCGCGCCATGACGTCAGATGACCGGAGGATCGGCGAGCGCGCAACCCCAGCTCACTCGCTTCGGCCGGGGCGAGATGGACACCGCCCCGGCAGCCGGGGGTTGCGCGAGGCAGGTCCGCTGGGCATCGTGAGGTATGCGCGCCAAGCACCTCGCGGCCTCGTGCGTCGCTGCGCTCGCGCTCGCGGCGCGGCCGGGCGTACCGTACGCCGAGCCCGCCAGCGTGAGCCGGCCATTCTCGCTCGGCGAGCTGTCGATCGAGCGGCGGGCCGAGAGCGCGCTGCGGGTCGGCCGGTTCGACTGCGACGGCTGCTTCGAGGGGAGCGGCTTCACCCTGGTGGCCTGGGATCTTTCGGTCGCGTTACCGGTCGCGGACAGCGCGGCTCTGTTCGTGCTCCAGCCGATCCTGTTCCGCAGCAGCGGGGACCCCGTCGGGGCGTCGCACAAGTTCCCCGGCGCGCTGACCTTCGGTGCTCGCCACGCAGGTCTCGTCGGACCGGAGCTTTCGCTCGCCACGGCGATGTCGGTGAGCCTCCCGTATCCCGGCGGCGGGGAAGCGGGGGTCACGACCAGGCTCGCCGGCAACATGATTGATGACAGCAGCCTGTACACGACAGGAGGGGGCACGCTCCGGATCGAGCTCGATGTCGGCCGGCAGTGGGCGCCACTGTTCGCCCAGGCGCAGCTCGCGGTGGCCGCGCACTCGAACGAGGCCGGCCTGGCCGGGAGCAGCCGGATCGGGGTGGGGGCCGGCGTGCAGCTCCTGGAGCGGGCCGCGCTCCTCTTGGAGCTCACGGCGCTGCTCGGCGCGGCGCAGCTCGCCTGCGAGCACTGCTCTGGGGAGCGGCCACGCGAAGGAATCGGCCGGCCGGTGCTGAGCGTGGGTGGCCGTGTCGCGCTCGGTCCGTGGGGCCTCGGCGCCCGCGGGCTCCTGCCACTGACGGACACCGCCGATCAGGAGGCTCGGCCTTCCCTGTCAGTGACGATCGACGCGCGCTTCTGAGCGGTGGTGCGGCGGTGCGGCGGCCCGATCAGTCCCACCGCACCGCGTACCCCGCGAACGCGAACGTCACATAATAGGCATCGGGCTCGGACACAGCGGGCAACGCGAGCAACATGCCGCGAAGCTCCAGCTCGGCGGCCACCGTCTCGCTCCGCCACAGCTCGTAGCCGAAGGTGATCGCTGCGGTCCCGCCCGGGAAGACGCCGCCGCCGCCGTCCGCGTTGTGGGTCCAGTACACTGCGGCTCCCAGCTCCGCGCGCAGCGAGACCTTGGCGCCGGGCCACAGCTGCACTCCGATCATCAGGCCGGGCGATGGAATGCCTTCGCCCGAGACGTACAGCCACAGGTCGCCGCGGACCGCGAGGGAGTCGCCGAGCATCCGGCCGACCGAGCCCTCCACGGCGGGCCCCCAGCCGCGATCGCAGTAGTCGCGGCAAGTGGAAGGCTCGCTGCTCGTGCCAAACGCGAGCCCGCCCCCGCCAAACCCGCCGCGGGGCGGCGAGGCGTGCGCGGCGCCACCGGCGAGGCTCGGCCCAAGCGTCACGGCTGCCATGAGCGTCATGCTCGCCACGCGCGCCGCCCAGGCCGGCGCGTCCAGCGGCGCACGCGCCGCCTCGCGCCCAGGATGTGCAGCCAGCTCCTCGATCGCTCCTGGCATCGGCTGGAGGGTACCGCGGCCGGCGGGCGGCAGGATGCTCGAAGCGAAGTGGGCGCGCGTTCGCCGACCCAGCTACTTGCGGACGAACGCGGAGGAGTAGCCGAGCCCGTCGGGGCCGCGGCCGTCGGGGCTGCGGCCGGTGATCGTCCGGGTGGCCAGATCGATGACGGCGACGCGATCCTCGGCGCCCAGCGCGACGTCGGCGGTCTTGCGGTCGGGCGAGATGCACTACCTGTTGCCCGCGTGATAACGGCAGAGGCGACGTGGCAGAGCGGCAGCCTGTGCTCGCTTTGCTCGTGACGTTCAGGGCAGCGTGGGATCCAGCCCCGCCAGCGGCGAGATCGCGGAGCCGGTCAGATCGGGCGGCGTGGCCATGCGGTAGCGCAGCCAGATCCGCCCGGCCCCGCCGCCGCCGCCGCCGCCCTTGCTGTTGTTGCCATTGCCGGGCTTGGCGTCGACCAGCGCGCCGGAGACGGCCGCGGCCCCGTCGCCGCCGTTGGAGCCCTGCGGGATGCCGCCGGTTCCGCCTCGGGCCACGGTGGGCCCCCCGGTGCCGTCCTGGCCGCTGGTGCCCGGGGTCGAGCCGCCGCCGCAGCCGCCGCCGCCACCACCACCGCCGCCAGCGAACAGCCCGCCGGTGATGTGCAGCATCGGCGCCTCCAGCAGGATCTCGCCGCCGGAGCCGCCGCCGCCACCGCCGAAGAACCCGGTCCCGCCGTTCGCGCCGCCGCCGCCGCCAGCCTTGATCGATCCGCTGGAGAGGACGGTGATCGAGACCGCGGACGAGATCTGGATCGCGCCGCCGCCGGCTCCCCCAGCGCCGACCACGCCGGTCGAGAAGCCGCCCAGGCCACCCGACGAGCCACCGACGAGCGGATCGGCGGGGGTCATGCCGTAGCGCATGCCGCTCGCGCCCGCGGGGATCATCGTCGCGCTGGACGTCCCGCCGGGCCCGCCCATCGTCCCGTAGCTGCCGCCGCCGCCGCCCGAGGACATGCGATCGCCCGCCGGCAGGAAGCTCGTACCCGGCTGGCCGGTGCCGGGGTTCGGACCGAGCGCGCCGGGACCCGCGGTCGTGCCCGTCGCGCTGAGGTCGATGCGCGCGAAGATGCTGACCTGATCCCTCGCGACGACGATCAGGGGCAACGCCCCGATGAGCTTCACGGGGTTCTGGACGGAGAACGCGTTCGTGAACAGGACCGCGACCTCACCCTGGCGCAGGAAGAACGCATTCGGCGCGCCATCGACGGTCAGCGCGGTCGTATCGATGACCGTTTCGGCCGCGCTCAAGATCAGGTCGGGTGCGTTCGAGAGCATCGCCTGAACGTGCAGCGCTGTGAATGGTGCCGGGGCCGCGCTGTCGCTCGCAGCATCCACTCCACCGTCCAGGTTCGCGGACGGATCTCTGACCGGGCCGCATCCCATCGCACCGACCACGCCCATCAGCATTACCACCATCACCATCGAGCGCCACACTCGATCACTAGAGCACGAGCCGGCCAATCCGTGCAAGCTCGAAGTGATGTCGGTAGCGATGGGGCAGCGAGGCCGCCACGACCGAGCTGATCGCCGGATCGTCCGTCAGCAGCTGGCGTAGGACACGGCCCAGCCGATCGCTGGCCTCACGGCCAGGGTCTGCGGATTCTGCGAGACTCCGACAAAGCCGCCCGAGAGTGTCATCGAGAGCTTGGTCCCCAGATAGTCCCAGGTGAGGGGAGCTTGTGACATGCCGCGCGGAAAACTGCTCATCGTTGTGCCGCGGAAAGGATCATCCATATCTTTCGACCAGGCCGTCGCGTAGTGGTTCCGAATGATCCCATCGTCACCGTCGAGGTATGGAAACAGGGTGTTGATCCAGCCGGTCACGTAGGGCCCGCCGGAGCCACCGTTTGTCTTGTAGATCGATTGCCAGAACTCGCGATCTGCCTTGCCGGCGGCCGCCGCCACGAACTGATCGAGGATCGGCAGCAACGCCGCGACCCACTCGTTCAGATCGAACTCGGCGAGCACCTCGGCGCGGCGCCGGATCGCGCGCCAGTCCTCCACTGTCCCCAAGAGCGTGATCGCCGGGATGCCACACAGGGTCATCACGGTGAAATGGAAGTAATTCTTCATCGCGCTCATCAGGACGAGCTCGGACGCTGCTCGCTCGATCGGCCCGGTGGTCGAGAACGCGGCGACCACGAGATCGCGCTTCTTGCCGATGTGCGCCGCGATCGCATCCGACCACTCGGCGAAGCAGCCCTGCCAGTCGTTATCCGGTGAGCCCCGACGGAAGTCATCGCGCCGGAGCTGGAGCTCGAGCTTCCCTTCGTGGCGCACGAACCGGGAGCGCAGCGCCTCCGCATTGGCGTCCACGTGCATGGCGAACCCCTGGGCCAGGCACAGCCACACGTCGTCGGGCGATAGCACCAGCGGATAATGCTGCGCGAACGCGGTGTGCACCGCCTGGATCACGGGGTGAATCTCGCCGAGCCAGACGAGGTGCTTCTGGTTCGCACCGCACGCTTCGATCACCGGCGCGGGATCCGCTGCGTCCGGCGCTCCGAGCCGCACACCGAGAGACTGCTCGAGCGTGGTCGCCTCGAGCGGCCACTCCGAAGGAGGCACATCGGAGACCGCGAATGTCTGCATCTCCTCATGCTATCACCTGACCGCGCGCTCATGCGCGAGTGCTCGCACGTCACGGGACGATGCCGACGCACTCGGTGGCGCAGCCGAAGACGGCGCCCGCGCACGACCGGTCGTCGATGCACCCCTGGCAGTCGTCCGCCTTGTCCTCGAACGCCTCGCTGTCGTCCGCCTTGTCCTCGCACCGCGAGGTGCAGTCTGTGACGTCGTAGTCCGCGTCGACACAGTCCTGGTATGTATTGCAGATCGAGGCGCAGTCGTAGATTCGATCTGCGGAGTCACAGCCGACCGAGGCGACGACGGACGCGATCATCATGGAGCACAGCGAGGCGAGCCCGAGCTTGAACATCATGGGCGTACGGAATCTTCACTCGTCATGCCAGCGGACAGATCTGCCCGGGGCGCGGCCCCGCGGTCGCCTCTGGCTCTTCGCAGCCAGTCGCGGCATCGACGCGCGCGCGCAGCCGCACGCTGTCCCGAAGGCGCCCCCCACCGGCACCGGTCCCGTACCCCGGCCGTACCCGTGTAAATATTGCATCAATAAGAAATGGCTCGAGTATATGATTCACCCAGCTACTTGCGGACGAACGCCGAGGAGTAGCCGAGCCCGTCGGGGCCGCGGCCGGCCGGGAGGTGGCCGGTGATCGTCCGGGTGGCCAGATCGATGACGGCGACGCGATCTTCGGCGCCCAGCGCGACGTAGGCGGTCTTGCTGTCGGGCGAGATCACGGTGCCGATGGGCGTCGCGGACGGGCCGGCGCGCGGCGGCAGGGGGATCGTGGTCGCGGTGCGCGTCGCCACGTCCACGAGCTGGAGCGCGCTGCCGTTCACGTTGGAGACGAGCATGGCGCGTCCGTCGGGCGTCGGCGTGATCCGGATCGGCCGCCCGGCGGCGGCGAGGTCCCCGATCGCGGCGAGCGTCTTGGCGTCGAGCGCGACGATGCGGTCTTTGTCGAGGCTGGCGGTCCAGACCTGCGTGCCGTCGGGCGTGACGGCGATGGCCTCGCACTCCGCGATCGCGGGGCGGGGCTCGGCCGCGGTCATCGCGACGAGATCGATCGCGGTCACGGTGCCCGACTGGATGTTGGCGGTGTACGCCCGAGCGCCGCCCGGCGCGAGCGCCACCAGGTGGGTCCCCTGCTGCGCCGTGGGGATGCCGCGCTCGACGGTGCCAGCCTCCACATCGACGATCACGACCGCGGCATTGGCCTCGGCGGTGACCACGACGCGCCGGCCGTCCGGGAGGAACGCGGCGCCGTGCGGCCGGCGGTAGTCGCCGAGATCGATCGTCCTGGTGACCGAGAGCGACGGCACGTCGATCACGGTCAGCGAACGTCCGGGGGCGTCCTTGGTCCCGTACCCGGTCACGGCGGCGCGCCGGCCATCCGGTGAGACCGCGATCTCGTGCGGCCCGTTGGCGGTGGGCAGCGTGGCGAGGTTGCGGCCGCCGGGCAGCTCGAGCACCGACACGGTCGCCTCGGACTTGTTCGCGACGAGCAGGACGGGCTGCGTGGTCGGGGGCGCGGAGGCGGTCGCGGTCGCGGGCGTGGGCGTGGGCGCGGGAACCGGCGGCGCGGCCGGAGGGCGCGTACACGCGGCGAGGAGGACCAGGACGAGGGCTCGCATGGAGGCAGCTTCGCACGGCCACGGCTGCGCGCGGTCAGCCGACGCCGCTCGTCCAATCGGGGCCACTCGTCAATGTCAATGGCGAGTACACGTTGATCGTCTGCAGGCCCCTATAGGGTTGCAGGCTCCTATCAGAGGATGATGGCCACTCCGACCTTCGCGGCGCGGTTCGGGACCACAAGCAGGACCCGTGGAGGCCGAGATTCGCTCTCGTGACCGTGGACGTCGCGTGTGACAAACCCCGCAAAGATTGCGTACAGGTTCCCATTTACGATCGAAGGATTGACAGGAGCAGCCGAACCTATATCATACACTGTTCCAGATAATTGCTCACATGGAGGCGCTTGTGAAATCCACGACGTTCGCAGTGTGTGGAGCGATAGTTGCCTACCTCGGCGGGTGCGTTGACCACGACGACAGCGGATGGGCAGAGGAAGACCTCGCGTCCGTGCAGGAGGCGCTGGGAACCGAGAACGGCATCGCTACGATCAACGGGCTGGACTCGGAAAACGGGATCAACACGCTCAATGGGATCAACACGCTCAATGGAATCAACACGCTCAATGGACTCGCCGATGCCATCGGGCTGATGGCGACTGAGGGTGGTCGGAAGACCGTGCAGTACCTGGTCAAGTGCGCGCTCCCGGCCGGGCGCAGCATCACCAAGTACGACGAGTCCTCCGTTCTGCGCACGTATCCAGGGCTGCTCGGGGTGGCGCCCGAATGGGAGACGGGTGCTTGCGATACGGCGTGCCAGGAGAAGCTCTCTGCCTGCATGCTCGCCCACCTCAACACGACCGGCATGCACGTCCCCATTTTTCTCGTGGGCTCCGCCGAAGACTTCCCCTCGATCGGCCCCGCGCTGAGTGGCAGTTTCCCCAAGCAAGAGAGCGCCTTCTACGGCAACATCTTCATCTCCCCGCCGGTGGCGGGGTATTGCGAAGGCAACGACCTCGCGGGGAACGTCATTGAAGGGCGCGCCGGATCGAGCGGTACGAAGCAGTACACGAACCTCCTCGGTACTCCCGGTTGTTCGGGGAGCTGCACGACGTTCGCCGGCGGGAACGGGTACGCGTCATGTGGCGGATACAGCCATGTACTCACTGTCTATATCCCGTAGACGGTAAATTCGCCCGATGAGCGCCCGATGAGCGACCCCGAGCGCGATGGCGCGCTGGCGAACACGCTGGCCGTGGATCCAGCCATGGCCAGCCACCCGGGGCCAAGTCGCGGGGATGAGGGCAAAAGCCGCCTGCCGCCGCCTGCGCTCCGGGCGCGTTACACAGAGCTTCGCCTGATCGGCGAAGGCGGGATGGGGACCGTGTTCCGCGGGTGGGATCCACGGCTCGGTCGGGCCGTGGCGCTGAAGCTGCTCAAGAGCGATGATCCCGACGACACGCGCCGCCTGTTGCGCGAGGCGCAGGCGCAGGCGCGCGTGCAGCACGACAACGTCTGCCGGGTGTACGAGGTCGGTGAGGCCGACGGCGCGCCGTACATCGCGATGGAGCTCATCGATGGGGTGCCGCTCGACCGCGCGCAAACCAAGATGTCGCTCGAGCAAAAGGTGAAGGTCGTCCGAGAGGTCGCGGCGGCGCTCCACGAGGCGCACAGGCTCGGCCTGATCCATCGCGACATCAAGCCGGGCAACATCATCGTCAACACCGACGACGACGGGGCCTTGAAGCCCTATGTCGTCGATTTCGGGATCGCCCGCGAGATCGCGAGCAGTGGCCTGACGATGCACCACAACATGATCCAGGGGACGCCGGAGTACATGTCCCCCGAGCAAGCCGCGGGAGCGTCGCTCGCGCTCGACCGGCGCGCGGACGTGTACAGCCTGGGCGCGACCCTCTACGAGCTCGTCGCGGGCAGGCCCCCCTTCGTCGGAGCCAACGCGCTCGCGATCCTGACGCAGGTCATGCGCGAGGAGGCGCCGACGATCTCCAGCATCCGGCGGGGCGTCCCGAGGGAGCTCGAGACGATCGTGATGACGTGCCTCCGGCGGGACCCGTCGCGGCGCTACGAGTCCGCGCGGGCTCTCGGGGACGATTTGCAGCGCTTCCTCGACGGCGAACCGATCCAGGCGAGGCGCGCGTCCCTCGCCTACGTCCTCTGGGTGAAGGCGAGGAAGCACAAGGCTGCGGTCATCATCGCGATGGTCGGGCTGTGTGTGGCGCTCGCTCTCGCGGGCATGTGGGTGCAGGCCGCGCGGCACGCGTCCGAGCAGGCGCGCCTCGGCCGAGAGCTCGGCGAGGACGTGAAGTATGCAGAGCTCTTCTTGCGGAGCGCGTACGGACTTCCTGTCCACGATATCGAGCGGGAGCGGCGTGTCGTGCGGGTCAGGCTCGCAGGCATCGAGCGCCGCATGGTGGAGGCAGGGCGCGCAGGGCAGGGTCCTGGGCATTACGCCCTCGGCCGTGGTCTCCTCGCGCTGCACGATTACGAAGCAGCGAGGAAGCACCTCGAGCTGGCGCTCGCGGCGGAGTATACGCGACCCGAGGTGCATTACGCGCTGGGTTTGGCGCTCGGCGGGCGCTACGAGGAGGCGCTCGATGGCGCGCGGCGGATCGAGGATCGCGCGATGCGGGAGGCTGCCATGCTACGGGCAGAGACCAGCTACCGCGAGCCCGCGGTGCGGCACCTTCGCGCGAGCGGCGGGACGGAGGTGGAATCGACTGCCTACATCGAGGGCCTCGTCGCGCTTTACGAGAAGCGTTACGACGACGCTGCAGCGAAGGGGATCGTCGCTGCAGGTGAATCGCCCTGGCTGTACGAAGCAAAAAAGCTCGAGGGTGACGCGCGGTTTGGGGCCGGGATCGCGGCGAGCGAGAGCGGGAAGGAGGAGGACGCTCGGCGCCTGTTCTCGCTCGCCATCGATGCGTACGGGGCGGCAGCGGCCATGGGGCGCAGCGACTCGGCCGTTCACGAAGCGCTGGCCGAGGTGTGGATCGCGGTCCTCTGGCTCGACCTATGGCATGGACGTCCGTACCGCGTCGCGTTCGAGACGGCGCTCTCCGCCTGCGATGACGCGACCGCGGCGGACCCCCGGAGCGCCAGGGCGCTCATCAAGAAGGCACGCGCGTACTCTCAAGTCGGCGCCTACCAAGGCCGCAACGGCGAGGACCCAAGGCCCATGCTGGGGCGAGCGCTCGAGACCGCGCTCGCTGCGAAACGAATCGCACCCGAAGACGCGATCTCCGCTTACAGCATGGGAAATGCGCTCACGAGCATCGCCAAGTACGAGCGCAAGGTCGGGCTCGATCCGGTACCGTCGATCGAGCAAGCCTTGAAGAGCTTCGACGAGGCGACGCGGATCCAGCCGACGTTCGCGTGGGCGTGGAGCGACGCCGGTGTGGTGCTCCAGGTGAGGGCGGAGTACGAGATCGACAAGGGGCTCGATCCCCGCGCGGCCATCGACGATGCTGTCGCGCGGTACGAGCGCGCATTGAAGGAGAATGCCAGTTACATCGGATCTTATGGCAACATGGCATTTATTTTCCTGATCCGCGCCAACTACGAGATGTCGGTGGGGCGGGATCCGCGGCCGCACGCGCGGCGGGCGATCGAGAGCTGCGCGCGAGGCGCGGCGCTCAACCCCCATTTCCTCGCCATTTTGAACAACCGTGGCTGGGCGGAGCTCGTGATCGGACAGTACGAGGAGGCGATTGGCGCCGATCCCTCCGCTGCGCTGGATCGTACCGAGGCGAGCTTTCAAGCGTCGCTCGACCTCAGCAAGGACGAGGCCGACACCCACTTCGGCATTGGCACCGCCAAGCATGCGCGCGCGCTCTACGCCATACGCACGGGCGCCGATCCGACCAGGGCGCTCGATGAGGCCCGCGCCGAGCTCGAGCGCGCGGCCCTGCTCGACCCGCAGGAGTCCACGATCCGCCTCGAGCTCGGGCGCCTCGCGATGACGATGGCCCAGCGCCCCGCGCCCCTCCCCGGGCACACGGCGTCGCGGCTGGACGAAGCCAGGAAGGTGCTCGAAGAGGGCGTGCGCACGAACCCTCGCCACGCGCCGCTCCACGCCGCGCTGGCCGAGCTCTTTGTGCTTCGCGCCGAGCACGCGCGATCACACGAAGGAGCGCAGGACCTCGAGATCGAGCAGGGGCTTGCCGCCGCTGAAAGATCACTCGCCATCAATCCGCGCTGGGCGCCCGCGCTGGCAGCGAGGGGGACGCTGTACGCTCTGCGCGCGCGCCGCGGCAAGGACGCCGCCCGCGCGGACGACGAGCGCCGCGCCGCGGAGTCGCTCGAAGCGGCGCTCACGACGAACCCGCTCCTGTCACAGCGCTACAAGGACCGGCTCGCCGAAGTGCGCAGCGCATCCGCAGCGTCCGCGCATCGCTAGGAAGCAGCCGCCCAATCGGCGCCCGGCCCGGCGCCCTTTCACTACGGGTCGTGGAGGCGGATGGCACTCGCGAACGCCTCTGCCGGCAGCGGGGCGCCGAGCGCGCGAGTCGCGAAGCCGGCCGGCGGCAAGTACGGATCGCAGCGATCGCCCGTCGTGATCTCGTAGACCGGCGGCGCCGCGCCCACGATCGGATACACCTCGAACGTCTCGTCGAAGAACCGGATCGTGAACTGCACCGGCGGCTCGCACGCGCGCGTCTGGACGAGCGCGATCAGCGTCCGCGCCGTGCAGGCGTCGTCCGCGTAGACCGGATGCGAGAGCGCGTGGTGCGGCACGCAGCGCGTGATCCCGCCGATGTCGAGCGGGCGGCAGTCGGAGCCGTGCTGGAGATCGAACAGGTAGCCGTCGCTTCCGCCCGCGACGATGATCGGCTGGAGCCGCGCGCCCTCGCCGCGCTCGCGCGCGAGCACTGGCAACGCGAGCTGCTCGCCGACGAGGAACAGCCGCTCGCTCGGCGGTGCGACCGTCGGCGTGCAGGTCGGGGACAGCCGGAACAGCGGCGCCGAAGCGGCCCGCTCGCCGACGGCGTGGTAGCTCGTACAACCGGCGCGCTGCACGGCCGCGACCGCCGGCTCCGACGCAGCCGAGAGCTCGGGCTGCGTGCACGCGTCGTCGTGGAAGTACACCGCGTCGTGCGCCTGGACCGGCGTGCATTCGACGCTCGTCTGGTTCGGTCCGTCGATCCGGCAGTCGCTCTCGAGCTCGCGATCCTGCAGCGCGAGCGGGAGCTGCACGCCATCGCCGCTCGTCGCGATCCGCACGGCGACGCGCTCGTCGATGGCATGCGAGCGCTCCGCGGTCCGGACGAGCGCCTCGCGCGCGATCTCCTCGCCGAGCTCGTAGAACGTGCCGGTCGGATCGAACCGCGCCTCGTCGCACGTGTCACCGCGCACTTCGTAGGCCGCGGAGGGTGGCTCGGCGAGCGCGCCTCGGCGGTACAGCTTCGACGCCTTGAATGTGCCGCCGACGAAGAGTTCGTGCACGAAGTACGGCGGTACCGGCTCGCCCAGCTCGGCGTGCCCCAGCTCGCGCGTGCACTCGCGATCCGTGTACAGCGCGCGCCCCGCTTCGGGCGTGCAATAGAAGAAGCCGTCGGACCACTGCACGATCCGGCAGGCCTCGCCGCGCCCGGCGTCGAACAGCTCGTCGCGCACGAGCTGCCGCGTGCCATCGACGTACTCGAGGAACTGCAGCTTCAGCCGCGCGCCGCTGCGCGCATCCGCGCCCTCGGGCACGAGGTTATCGCCGCAGCCAAGCAGTCCGATGAGCACGAGGAGCCGCACCCGAGAAGGGTACCGGACTGCTATCGGGATCGGCAGTCTTTCCTGGCCCCCGCGATGTCGCTCACTCCGTCGTCGGCGCGAGCGTCGCGTGCGCGATCTCGCCCGCGAGGTGCTCGGCGCGATCCCAGTCGCGGTGGCCGAGCACCTGGCCGTCGCGCCGGACGCGCGCGAGCGCGTCGAGGTCGAGCTCGGCGACGAGCCAGCCGGGCGCGTCGAGCGCCCCCAGCGCGACCACGCCGTCGTCGGGGAAGCCGCGATCGGCCGGCGCGAACACCCCGGCGGCACCGACGTTCTCGTCGACCGCGATCGACCACGGCGCGAGGCCCACCGTCGGCGCCTGCACCACGTAGCACTGGTTCTCGAGCGCGCGCGCGGCGCACGCGATCCGCACGCGGTGATAGCCCGCGAGCGCGTCGGTGCAGCTCGGCACCGCGATCACCTGCGCGCCCGCCGCGGCGAGCCGCCGCACGACGAGCGGGAACTCGGAGTCGTAGCAGATCGCCACGCCGAGCCGCGCCGGCCCGAGATCGATCACCGTCTGCCCGGCGCCGGCCCCGATGCCCCATCGCTCGCGCTCGAACCGCGTCATCTGCAGCTTCTCCACCTCTACCGCGCCGCCGGCCGGACCGTGGACGCGCAGCCGGTTGCGGTACGCGCCGCCCGGCCGCGCCTCGGGGAAGCTCCCCGCGACGATCGTCAGCCGGTGCCGCCGCGCGAGCTCGGCGTACGCTTCGACGTAGCCGGGCAAGAGCGGCTGCAGCGCGCCGAGCTGCGCCGCGAGGTCCCCCTGCACGGCCGGCGGCAGCAGCGACGTCAGCTCCATCGAGGCGTACTCGGGCACCACGCACAGCTCGGCGCCGCGCCCGGCCGCCTCGGCGATCCCGGCCGCCAGCTTGGCTCGCCACGCGTCCCAGCTCGCGAGCTGCTCGATCGGGTACTGCCACGCCGCGACCTTCACCCAAGCTCCTTGATCCAGAACGTCATTGGCTTCTCGGTCTCGCCTGTGTCGTCGAGATCGCGCCACGCGAACCGCGCCGTGATGTCGGGCCGGCGCTGGAACCCGCAGCTCGCCCACAGCGCGTCGTGGCCGCGGTAGTCCGCCGGCCGGCGCGGGTGATCCGCGGGCCGCTCCACCGCGCAGAACGCCGCGACGCCGAACCCGAGCTCGCGGGCGCGCCGCTCGCGGTGCTCGAAGAACGCGCGCCCGAGGCCCCGCCCGCGGTGCGCCGCCTCGAGCACCGACTCGCCGAAGTAGTACACCGACGCCGCTGGGTACCCCGCCGCCTCGAGCGGCTGCACCACATCATCGGAGTGCTGCGCGAGCGGCAGCGCGGTCGACGCGCCGACCACGCGCTCGCCGTCCAGCGCGAGCACGATCAGGCCGGCGTCGGAGGCCGCGTACGACGCCAGATACCGCTGCTCGTACTCGCGATCTCCGAGGTACAGATATGGATACTCCCGGAAGACCGAGATCCGGAGCTCGCCGAGCACCCCGAGGTGGTCCTCGATCGCGCGGCCGCTGACCAAGGCGATCCGGGTCAGGCGCGCACCTGCCTCAGCCAGTCGGTGAGGTTGTAGTAGTTCGTCACGCGGCAGATCTGGCCGCCGCGCACCTCGAAGAACGCGCCGCCTGGCAGCACGTAGCGCTGGCCCTGCGCGGGCGGCAGCCCCTCGTCTGTCGCGATGTACTCGCCAAGGACGACGTACTCCGCGGCGGCGCGCCCCTCCGCGCCGCTCATCACGACGACGTCGCGTAGCTGCTCCCGGTAGGAGCGCGCCATCCGGTCGAGGAAGCTGCGAAACGCCGCGCGCCCGAGCTGCCGCTCGCCCTGGTTGAGGTCGTGGGCGACGTCGTCGGAGAGCAGCGCGCACATGCCATCCCAGTCGCCGCGGTTGAACGCGGCGTAGTAGGCGTGGATGACTTCAGCGTCGGTCACCCGCGTACGATAGCGGATCGGGCGCTGGTGCTGCAAAAGTCGTAGGCTCGCGCCGTGACGATCGACTTCGAGCAGCACCGCAGCCACCTGCGCGGCGTCGCGTATCGCATGCTCGGCTCGCTCGCCGAGGCCGACGACGCCGTCCAGGAGGCGTGGCTGCGCCTCGATCGCGCCGATCCGAGCGACGTCGCGAACCCGCGCGGCTGGCTGACCACCGTCGTCGGGCGCGTCTGCCTCGACATGCTGCGCACGCGCACGTCGCGCCGCGAGGAGCCGCTGGAGCCGCGCGCCGATCGCCCCGCGGCCGCCGACGCCGAGCATGAGCTGATGCTCGCCGACTCCGTCGGCCTCGCGCTGCTGGTCGTGCTGGGCAAGCTCGAGCCGGCCGAGCGGATCGCGTTCGTGCTCCACGATCTGTTCGGCGTACCGTTCGACGAGATCGCGGCGATCGTGGCGCGCTCGCCCGACGCCGCGCGCCAGCTCGCGAGCCGCGCGCGCCGGCGCGTCCAGGGCAGCCGGCCGCCGGACACCGAGCTCGCGAGCCAGCGCCACATCGTCGAGACGTTCATCGCGGCGCTGCGGCGCGGCGACGTCGAGGGCCTGATCGCGATCCTCGATCCGGAGGTCGTCGGCCGCGCCAGCGACGACGCGGGGAATATCCGCGAGGTCCGCGGCGCCCGCACGTGGGCCTCGGGCGCCGTCGCGTTCGCGCAGCTCGCGAGCCGCATGGCCCCGGCCGTGATCGATGGTCAGGTCGGGCTCGTGATGGCGCCGAAGGGCCGGCTGCTCCGCGCGCTCCGCTTCACGTTCGAGGGCGGCCGCATCGCGCGCGCCGAGGTGATCGCGGACCGCGCGCGGCTCGACGCGCTGGACATCGCGGCGATCGAGTGGCCTACCGGCGCGCCAGCTGGGTGAGCTGAACGAGGTTGCCGCAGGTGTCGTTCAGCATGGCGATGATCGAGCCGGGCACCTCGGTCGGCGGCATGGTGAACTCGGCGCCGCGCGCCTTGATGCGCTCGTGCTCGCCCTGGATGTCGTCGGTGAAGAACATGGCCGCGGCCTGGCCATGCTGGAACCTCGCCTGCTGGTACGCCTTGGCCGCCGGATCGTCATTGGGCGCCAGCTGGAGCTCGGTCCCGTCCGGATCCTCGGGTGAGGTCACGGTGAGCCAGCGAAACGGCCCCCGGCTGAAATCGGCCTTCTTGGTAAAGCCCAGCACCTCCGTGTAGAAGCGCAGCGCCTTCTCCTGATCGTCCACATGCACGCTGGTCAGTTTGATCTTCATGGGTCACTCGCTTGACGGAGCGCGACCGGAGAATGTGACCGAGAAAGAGCAGATCCCCGTCACAGCCGGCCCCTCTCATCCGTCATGATGATGCCAATGGCCAGCAGTAACATAGAGATCCGCGGCGCGCGCGAGAACAACCTGCGCGGCGTCGACCTGACCATCCCCAAGCACGCGATCACGATCTTCACGGGAGTCTCGGGCTCCGGGAAGTCATCGATCGTGTTCGACACGATCGCGACCGAGGCGCAGCGGCAGCTCTACGAGAACTTCAGCATGTTCATCCGGAACTTCCTGCCGAAGTATCCGCCGCCGGCCGCCGACGCGATCGAGCACCTGAACATGGCGGTCATCGTCGACCAGAAGCGGCTCGGCGGCGGCTCGCACTCGACGGTCGGCACGGTCACCGACATCTATACGGTGCTGCGCCTCCTGTTCTCGCGCGCCGGCAAGCCGCACGCGGGCTACGCGAACGTGTTCTCGTTCAACGATCCGCAGGGCATGTGCCCCGAGTGCAATGGGCTCGGGAAGAAGCTCGGCGTCAAGGCGGACGGCTTCCTCGACATGTCGAAGTCCTTGTCCGAGGGCGCGGTGCAGGTGCCGGTGTTCGCCGCATGGGAGAACAACGTGTACGCCGCGTGCGGCTTCTTCGACGTGAAGAAGAAGCTGTCGAAGTTCACCAAGGCCGAGATGGACCTCTTGCTCCACGGCACCGAGCGCAAGTTCAAGACGACGTACAACGGCCAGCCGTTCAACGCGCGCTACGAGGGCATCATCGCGAAGTTCACGCGCGCGTACATCAAGCGCGACCTGAAGACGCGGCCCGAGCGCACGCAGCGGCTGGTCGAGCAGCACCTGACGATGGGCCCGTGCGAGTCGTGCCAGGGCGGGCGGCTCAACCAGGCGGCGCTCGCGAGCAAGATCGCGGGCAAGAACATCGCCGAGTGCGCGGCGATGGAGATCGGCGATCTACTGCCGTGGGCCAAGAAGATCGAGGGCAAGGTCGAGGAGGCGATCACGAGGACGCTCGCCGAGCGCCTCCAGGCGGTGGTCGACATCGGCCTCGGCTACCTCTCGCTCGATCGCTTCACCGACACGCTATCGGGCGGCGAGTCGCAGCGCGTGAAGATGGTCAAGCACCTCGGCTCGAGCCTGGTCGACGTGCTGTACATCTTCGACGAGCCGAGCGTCGGCCTGCACCCGCGCGACGTCCACCGCCTCGGCGAGCTCTTGCGCGCGCTGCGCGACAAGGGCAACACGATCCTCGTCGTCGAGCACGATCCCGACGTCATCAAGATCGCCGACCGCATCGTCGACGTCGGCCCGCAGGCCGGCACGCGCGGCGGCACGATCGTGTTCGAGGGGACGTACGCCGAGCTGCAGCAGGCGAAGACCTTGACCGCGACGCACCTGTTCCGCGAATCGAAGATCAAGGACGCGCCGAGGCGGCCGCAGGGCAAGCTGGCGGTGAAGGACGCGAAGGCGAACAACCTGCAGGACGTCAGCGTCGACATCCCGACCGGCGTGCTCACCGTCGTCACGGGCGTCGCCGGCTCCGGCAAGAGCTCGCTCATCCACGAGTGCTTCGTCCCCGCGCACCCCGAGGCCGTCGTCATCGATCAGTCCGCGATCGGGACGTCCAGCCGCTCGACGCCGGCGACGTACACCGGCGTGATGGACGACCTGCGCAAGGAGCTCGCGGACGCAAACGGCGTCGACGCGGGGCTGTTCTCGTTCAACAGCAAGGGCGCGTGCGAGGCGTGCAACGGGCTCGGCGTCATCTACACCGATCTCGCGTTCCTCGACGGCGTGAAGACGCCGTGCGAGACGTGCCACGGCCAGCGCTTCAAGGACGACGTGCTCGCGTACACGCTCGGCGGCAAGCACGTCGGCGACTTCCTCGCGATGACCGTCGCCGAGGCGCTCCAGTTCTTCGCGGAGGGCCCCGGCGCGAAGGCGAAGAAGCCTGGCCCCCTCGTCAAGAAGCTGCGCGCGATCCGCGACGTCGGCATCGGCTACCTGACGCTCGGCCAGCCGCTCAACACGCTGTCGGGCGGCGAGTGCCAGCGCATCAAGCTCGCGAGCGAGCTGCACAAGAGCGGCAGCATCTACGTCATGGACGAGCCGACGACCGGCCTCCACATGAGCGACATCACGCACCTGCTCGCGATCGTCGACCGCCTCGTCGACGCGGGGAACACGGTCATCATCATCGAGCACAACCTCGATGTCGTGCGGCACGCCGACTGGATCATCGATCTCGGCCCCGAGGGCGGCAGCAAGGGCGGCGTGGTCGTGTTCGAGGGGACGCCGGCGCAGCTCGCGAAGCACAAGACGTCGATCACCGCGAGGTACGTGCGCGGCGCCTCTGCCCATGATTGATCGCTGCTGCCCGCTGGATGGCTCGACGGCCTCCGGCGATTGCGCGACAGTCGGAGGTCGCCATGAAGCTCGATCACGTCCGCACAGCTGTCGCGTTCGGTGCTCACCCCGATGATGTCGAGGTCGGCGCGGGCGGGCTGGTCGCGAAGCTCGCCGCCGCTGGCGCGCGCGTGACGATCGTCGTCGCGTCGATCCCGAATCGCTACGCGGTTCGCAAGGCGGAGGCGATCGCGGCTGCGCGGCACCTCGGCGCGGCGCTCGTCCTGCCACCGGGGGAGGGCGAGAGCCGCGTCGAGGACGAGCCGATGCACGCGCTGGTCGGGCGCTTCGAGCGCGAGCTCGACGCGGTCGGCCCCGATCTCGTGATGGTGCACGGCACGCACGACTCGCACTGGGATCACACGCTCGTCCACCGCGCCGTGATCGCCGCGCTGCGCCGCGCGCGCTGCGACATCCTCACGTACGCGACGCGCCTGCCGGCCGGCGCGGCGCCGCCGCCCCCGACCTGCGTCGTCGACATCTCGAGCTCGATCGAGCGCAAGCTCGCCGCGATCGCGGAGCACGCGTCGCAGTTCCCGCCGGGCTTCGCCGAGGCGCGGCGCGACCTCGCGCGCGCGCTCGGCCACGCGCATGGTGTCGAGCTCGCGGAGACCTACGAGGTGCTCCGCATCGCGCTCTGACTTCGCTGCGCCTACCGAGAGCTCAGCGCCGCGGCTTCGCGGATGAGCGCCTTGAACGCGGTGGCGTTGATCTTGTCACCCTCGTGGAAGTCGATGGCACGCCTGGCGTTGCCTTCGAGGCTCGCGTTGAAGAGCTGCTTGGGATCCTTGAGCTGCGCACCTTTGAAGAACGTCAGCTTCACGGCGTTCTTGTAGGTCTCTCCCGTGCAGATCGGCCCATTGTGATACCAGACAGGAACTCCCCGCCACTTCCATTCTTCGACCACCGCGGGGACGGCTTGCTTGATGAGCGCGCGCAGCCGGGACAGCGTCTCGCCCCGCCAGTCATCCAGCTCCTCGATCCGGGCGTCGATCAGCCTGGATGGTGATTCACCTTTCCCTTTCAATGTTTTCGATGCGGAGTCGCCAGTCTTCTTCTTCATGAGGTCTCCGCGAGGCTATCATTCCGCGATGGAAAGCGCGCGCGTCGACCTCCTGCCCGCGATCTCCGCCTTCAAGGGAGGGCTGGAGGAAGGCACCCAGACCTATTCGTACATCATCGTCTTCGGCGACTTCTCGGTGCTCGTCGACGTGAGAGACGAGCTCCAGATCGACGCCCTGAGGAGCTTTCCAGCCCCGCGACACCTCATCCTGACACACCGCCACATCCGGAAGCACGAGGCCGCGATCGAGCGGGCGTTCGGGCTCAAGGTCTGGCTGCACCCGCAGGACGCGCGCGCGCCGCGACGAGGTCCAGCCGAGAACACGCCTTATGCCACGGATTATCACGATCCATTCAGCGGCGCCCTGGCGGACCTGGGCTTGCAGTTCTTCAACGTGCCAGGCCACACCCCGGGCTGCACCTTCGCGCTCCTGGACATGCATGGGGGGACGCTCTTCACGGGCGATGCCGTGATCGGGACGAAGCCTGCAGCGCCCGTCGGCCTCGACCTCCCGCCAGACTGGACCTGCGACGATCCAATACATGCGAAGGAGTCGATCCGGACGATCGCCATTCCTCCGCACCAGAACGTCCTGCCATCGCACGGCGAGCCTGTCGTGGGCGTGAGCGCGAGCAAGACCGCGGAGCTGTGGTCTGCGCTCCGTGCGCGCCTCGCGCCGCCTTCTCCTCACGATCCAGTCGAGCGCTAGGCGGCGCGGCGGCCGCGCTGCTCCGCGCTCCGGGCAGCCGGTGATACGGCGCGAAGTACGCGCGAGTAGGGAAACGGATTGCATGATCATAACATCTCGATACGAATCGCGGTTTCGCTAGCGGCCAGGGATGATGCCGAGGCTGGGAGGAGACCCAGCCGGCCGTGCCAAGCTCGCGGCGATGACCACCGCCGCCAGCTGTCACTGTGGAGCCGTCACGCTCGAGGTGCCCACCGCGCCCGCGCAGGTCACCTCGTGCAATTGCTCGATCTGCCGCCGGCTCGGCGCGCTGTGGGCGTACTTCGACCCGAGCGCGGTGCGCATCGTCGGCGAGACGTCCACGTACCAGTGGGGCGACAAGACGATCGACTTCCACCGCTGCACGGCCTGCGGCTGCACAACGCACTGGTCGCCGGTGGATCCGACGGGCAAGCGCATGGGCGTCAACTCGCGGCTGATGGATCCGGCGGTCGTCGCCGCCGCGCGCGTCAAGCGCGTCGATGGCGCCGCCGGCACGTGGGCCACGCTCGACTGAGCCGAGCTGCAGCCGCCTGCTCAGCCTGGCTCAGCCTGGCTCAGCCTGGCTCAGCCTGGCGCCGCGACCACGCGCGCGGACACGTGCCGCGGCTGGGTCCCGCGGGGGAAGCGGATCGCGCGGACGCCGTCGGTCACGCAGCTGGCTCCGCGCGCCTCACCGCGGACGCGCGCGTCGAGCACGGCTCCGTCCGCGCCGACGAGCAGATCGAGGTCCCAGGCCGCGCCGCGCCCGACCTCGCCCGGCGCCAGGCAGCGATCGAGCGCGAGCCCGGCGCCGATCCGGCGGCCGACCCCGGCGTCGCGCGCTCCGTCGACGAGGGCGCCGTCGACGCGCACGCGGAGCGCGGGCGGCGCGGCGCGTGCCGCACTCCGCGGGGCCTGCTGGCTCCGAGCGCTCGACGCGTCGCCGAGCGGCCGACGCTCGTCATCGAACGTCCCGCACCACAGCGCGTCGGCGCGCGCCGCTGCCGGAGCGGTGAGGACGAGGACGGTGATCGCCAGGCCGCGCATGCCGGATGGACACTCGATCGGGGAGATCGGTTCCCGCCGAGCCCGGCAGCTACGTGAGCCAGACCCACAAAAGCAGCGGGACGTAGCTCAGGTGCAGCACCTGGAGCAGCCGGTGCTCGAGCGGCGGCGACGTCTGCGCCTTCTCGAGCAGCTCCGCGATCGCGAGGTTGCCGACCTTGCGCTCCGCCTTGCCCGCCTCGAAGTCGCGCCGCAGCTCCGCCGTGCGGTGCGTGATGTCGACGACCAGCTTCTTCGTGAACCGGTGGAGCACGAACACGTCCATGAGGATCATCGGCAGCATCAGCACGAACACGAAGTAGCCCTGCACCGTGAGCAGCGCGAGCATCACCCACGCCGCGAAGCTCGGATCGGCGTGCGTGTTCCACACGAGCAAGATCAGCGCGAACAGCGCCGGCTTCGTGAGCATGATCGCGATGACGCCGATCGTCAGCACGCGATCGGGCAGCCGGACGAGCTTCGCGAGCACGCGCGTCAGCGCCGCGATGGCGAGCACGAGCGAGAGCGCCGCCGCGAGCACAGTGCCGAGCACGGTCAACGTCGCGACCGGCGGCACCATCGGGGTGCGCGTCAGCGCCGCGACGAGCGGCCACTGCGCCAGGAGCAGCGCGCGCGACAGGAAGCCGATCGCGTACGTCGAGAACGCGAGCGCGAGCGCCCGGCGCGCCGAGCGCACGTGCGACGGCCCGAAGCCAGGCGTCGCGCGCAGCATGTCCAGCGCGTACATGCTCGCGATCAGCTCGTCGCCGAGCACGAAGCCGTGCAGCGCGATGCAGGTCGCGAACAGCACGAGCGAGATATCGGTGACGTGCGGCAGCGCGAACACGACATTGCCCATCAGCAGCGCGACGGCGGTCGCGATGAGCGTGCGCTTGATGAACAGCGCCGCGATCGTCACGCGGCCGAGCCAGGGCCAGTTGATGTGAAATCGGGCGTGGCCCAGCTCGTGCGCGGCGATCGCCCAGTGCATCGGATCGCGCTTGAAGTGGGTCTCGGCGCTCAGCTGGATCACGCCCTGAAACGGGTGATACGCGTCGAGCGAGAGCTTCGCGTCGTCGTCGGTGACCACGGTGCGCACGCGCCCCTGGAGGCCGAGCCGCGCGATCTCTTTCGCGAGCCACTCACCGGCGGTGAGCGGCATGTCGTCGGGGTGCGACTCGTCGAGCCGGCGCAGCGATCGCGTGATCGCGATACGCATGACCGTCGTGGCGAGCGACGGTACGTACACGAGCAGCAGCACGGGCCACCACGTACGCAACAGGTCGAGCAAATCGAAGGCAACCTAAGTTCAGCGGATCGACCGCGCTCGGAAAATCTTCCAGCAATCGCGAAGTCAGTGAAACGTGACTCGTTATCATCGAGTGCGCAGCGCGGCGCGGCGCGGCGCGGCGAGCGCGTGCCCTCGTAGTCGCGGATGAATCGCCCTATTCGTCCTGCGACGCGTCCCGCGGATCTCGGGACTGGCTCCGGATGTGCGGGATGCGCGGCACGAGGACGGCGTACACGGTCGCCATGGCGGCGATGAGGTACCAGCCAAAGCCGATCACCATGCCGATCGCGGCGGCGAACCAGACGGCGGCTGCCGTCGTGAGGTTCTTCACCGTGTTGGCCTCGCTCTTCAGGATCATGCCCGCCCCGAGGAAGCCGACCCCGGAGACGACCTGCGCGGCGATGCGCGCCGGGCTGTTCGGATCGATGGAGGCCGACACGAACGTGAACAGGCACGCGCCCGCCATCACGAAGCAGTTCGTGCTGATGCCGGCGGGCTTCTGCCGCAGCTCGCGCTCGATGCCGATCAGGGCCCCAAACAGGAGGCACAGCCCGAGCCGGATCGCGAAGTCGACCTCGTTGCCAGTCAGAAGCGCGCTCATCGCGCGCCCTTGTAGCAGCCGGCGGGCCTGGGCGCGAGCGGTGCCGGCGCTACTGGATCTCGAGCAATTCGATGTCGAACACGAGCATGCCGGCCGGCGTGTTGGGCGCGCCCTTGTAGGCCAGCTCCTCGGGGATCCAGAACCGCGCCTTCATGCCGACCGTCATCACCTGCAGGCCGTCGGTCCAGCCCGGGATCACGGCCGTGAGCGCGAAGATCGCGGGCGTGCGGCGCGCCACCGACGAGTCGATCATCGTGCCGTCGGTCTTCCAGCCCGTGTAGTGCACCTTGACGGTGTCGGAGGCCGCCGGCGTGCGCGCGCCCTGACCCGGGGCGAGCACGCGGTACCAGACGCCCTTCGCCGTGCGCCGTGCGTCGAGCGGCGGCCCGGCGACGTCGCTGGGCGCGCCATTCGCCCGGGCGGCCGCCGGCTTCACGGTCGGCCGCTCGTAGCCGATCACGTGATCCGGGTTCGCGCACAGCTTGATCTGCCGCGCGACCGGGCCCTGCGGCGGATCGTCGATCCGGCTCAGCGAGAGCCGCGCGTCGAAGCACGCGCCCATCGTGTCGGTCGGGGCCTCGACCTCGATGGCGTCGGCCGCGACCGCGATCTCGCGCCCCGCCGGCGTCGCGAGCGGCGTGCCGCGCAGGACTTGCTGCGGCTGCTTCGTCGTCGGGATGCTCGGCTCGTACGGCCGGTACGGCGCCGTCCACGTCGCCGGTCGCACCGCCGTGGCCGGCACCGAGACGGTCAGCTCGATGCACCGCGCCGTCCAGCGGAGCAGCTGGGTGTCGCCCGGCTTCGTCGGCCGGGGCGCGAGCCACCCCGCGCGGGTTTCGAGCGGCTCGCCGCCGAGCTTCACCGCCGTCATCCGATCGACGCGGACCAGCGGGCCCGCCGGCCGCTCCGGGTCCGGCACCCGGGTGCCCGGGAACAGGTAGCCCACCGACGCGTGCGGGATCGCGAGCAGCAGCTTGTCGCCGCGCGCCGACACCGTGTAGAGCCCGCTCTTCGTGGGCCACACCGGCATGCCCGCGGCGAGCCGCGCGCTGGTGCCGTCGCTGAACGTGACGCTGTACGGCTTGATCAGCCCCGGCGCGAGGTCGTCGCGCTTCACGAACAGCCGCAGCGCCTCGACGCGCGCGTCCACATCGAGGCGCCGGGGCGCGCAGCCCAGCGCGGCCGCCGGCTCGATCTCGACGAACGTGCGCGTCGACGCCACGATCCGCACCGGGAGCACGCGGCCCACCTCCTCGCGGCGGCCGCGACCAAACGTCGCGAACCGGACGCTCGCGCCGCTCTCCGCCGGCTCGAGGTAGAACGTCGCGTCCTCCCAGACGAGCGCGTCGCCGCGCAGCTCCGGCGCGTCGAGCCCCGGCACGTCCACGTCATCGTCGGCGCGGGCGGCCCCCAGCCGCGCCAGCAGCACGAGCGCGATCACGACACCACGCATCCGCTCCAACGTGACATGCGCCGCGCGCCCCGTGCAACGCCGACGCCCTGACCGCCGAGCTCACCGGGTCGGGCGCCAGGCCCCCTGTGATCTCTGTGAAGGGGCGATCGGGGGCCGAAACCTTCGTACCTGCGCGGGGCGGCCGGCTTGCCGGGGGGCCGGGTGCGAGGTGGGTGCTAGAGTGTCGGCGCCATGACGTACCGCCTGCTCGCGCTCGACCTCGACGGCACGCTGCTGCGACGCGATCACAGCGTGGACGAGCGCGACGTCGCCGCGATCCGCGAGCTGCAGGCCGCCGGGGTCACCGTCACGATCGTGACGGGCCGGCTCAGCTCGGGCGCGACCGGCGCGGCGAGCGCGTGCGCGATCGAAGGCGTGATCGCGTGCGTCGAGGGCAGCCACCTCCTCGAGGTCGCCACCGGGACCACGGTGACGCACCACGGCATGGACCCGGACGCGGCGGCGCTGCTCCGCGCCACGCTCGGCGCGCACGGCCTGGCGAGCTTCGTGTTCGATGCCGCCGGCATCCACCACGATCACACCGGCGCGCCGTACGCGAGCTACGTCCGCACGTGGTCGCCGAACATGCGCGTCGTCGAGGAGGAGCTCGCGTGGCAGACCGCTCCGCTCGGCGCGGTCGCGATCGGCGACGCGGCTCCCGTCGCGGCGGCGCACGCCGCGCTGCGCGCGCACGCCGATCGCATGTTCTCGGTCAGCTTCCCCGTCTACTCGCACCCCGACAAGCACGCGGTCCTCGTGCGCGCCGCCGGCCCGACGAAGGGCACCGCGCTCGCCGAGCTCTGCCGCCACGCCGGCTGCACCCTCGCCGACGCCGTCGCCGTCGGCGACTGGCTCAATGACGTCCCGATGTTCCAGGTCGCCGGCCGCTCGTTCGCGATGGGCAGCTCCCCCGAGACCGTGCGCGCGGCCGCCACCGACGCCCTCGTGGCCGAGGCCGGCACCGGCGGCGGCATCGCCGAGGCTGTCCGCCGCGCCTGGGGCTGACGCGGTGCTCTGGGGCTGACGCGGCGCCCGCGATCAGTCGGTGAGCCGGCCCGCCGCGGCGAGGCGCAGGAGGCCGGCGCGCGCTTCGGACCACTGGCGGGTGAGCGCCGGGGCGGGCAGGCCGATCGCGCTGGTCGCGTCGAGCAGCGGGAACACCGACGCGGGCTGGCCGCGCACCCAGGCGCCGTCGACGCGCGCCATCGTGCGAGTGCCGGCGTAGCCGCGGCGCTGCGGCCGCACCACGCCGTCCGGGAACGCCGCGGCGAGGTGCGAGGCGGCGCCAGCGACGGCCGCCAGCGGCAGCGGGCGGTCGCGCAGCTCGGCCCAGCGGACCAGCGCCGCGAGGCCGCGCAGCACGTCATAGAAGTAGAAGCGCGGGAAGCACGGGAGCAGCCACTTGGGCGCGGCTTCGCGCTCCGCGGCGTTGTGGCGCGACGGCGAGCCGTTCGTCAGCTGCCGCAGGGCGAGGAACCCGGCCGCGCGATCGAGGAAGTCGCCGGGCGGCCGCGCGAGCATCGCCTCGAGCGGCGCGATCGTCGCGACCATCGAGCTCGCGCACTCGCCGGACAGGTACGCCGTGTCGTCGCAGCTCGCGCCGCCGTCGGCCATCTGGTAGCGCGCGAACCACGGCTCGATCCACGGCAGCGCCGCGGCCACGTCGACGCCGCACGCCGTCAGCACCTGGTGCAGGCAGCCGAGCGCGCAGTGGCACGAGCTGTCGCGGTACGGATCGGTGCCCGGCGGGCTGTCCTCCGGCTGGATCGGGAAGATGTGCAGCGGCAGCGCGTTCACGCGCTCGATCATCAGCGCCACGATCCGCGCCGGGATCCGCCGCGCCTCGCCGAGCTCGTGGAGCAGCAGCATGTGCCACCACGGCGAGTCCCACTTCGGCCAGTAGGTGTCGGCGTCCAGGCTGCGCGCCGCGGCATCCGAGTCGAGGTAGCGCACCGAGCCCGCGATCAGCTCGTCATCGATCGGTGCGGGCTCCGGCTCGGGCACGCGCGCGAGCGTCTGCTGCAGCTCGGCGACGGTCATGACCGCACATTACGCGATCACGCCGCCGCCGGGCGGCCCCGAGCGCGGACCGCGCTTCGGCTCAGTTCTTCGCGCCGGGCGTGCGCGCCGGCGCGAAGCCGAAGTCGAGGGCGTTGTTCTCGGAGTCCTTGCCGTTGGGCAGCCGCGCCAGGGACTGCGCGGTACCGCCGGGGCTCTCGGCAGCCCGGCCCTCGCCAGCGGCCACGTCAGCCGCGCTGAAGGTGCCGTAGGCGATCGCGTCGACGACCGTGGTGCCGAGCACGAGCTGCACGCTGTCGGGGCCGTTCTGCATGTTGGCCTTGGTCGAGACTACGTGGTTGGTCCCGGTCGGGACGGCGATCGTCGCGTCCTGCACCACCAGGAAGTAGCCCGACGCGCCGATGGTCTGGCCGGTCAGGCTGACGCCGGGCGCGTCGTACTCGACGCCACCCGCGCCGTTGACGAACCTCAAGCGATAGTTGGTGAGCGCGAAGTTGGGCGGGCCGGCGATCTCGATGAAGGCCCCGGTGTCGGCCCCCGGAGAGTCGTAATAGATCTCGTTGATCACGAGCTTGGTGAGCTCGAGCTTGCACTGCGTGGTGCACTGCTGGTTCGTCGGCGCGGACCCGTCGCACTCCTCGCCGGGCTCGACGATGCCATTGCCGCACACAGGGCCGCACGTCGGCGCGTTGATCGTCAGCGTGCCTGTCCCCTGGCCGCTCGAGTAGCCGCCGAGCCGGACCAT
This sequence comes from Kofleriaceae bacterium, assembly GCA_035558535.1. GTDB lineage: Bacteria > Myxococcota_A > Polyangia > Haliangiales > Haliangiaceae > JABFXX01. Next base: position 105,431 of record DATMCI010000381.1, on the reverse strand, counting down.
GTAGTCCTGGCCGGCGACCGCGTTGATCGATACGGTCGTCGTCGTGCCGCACCCCGTGGTGTCGTCGGCGCACGCCAGGATGCGGGAGTCGAGGCTGTCACACCCTGCCTGATCGTAGACGGCGAGCTTGGTGTCGAAGTTGGCCATTCCGCAGGTCGAGAACGTCACTGTGCCGGCGCAGTCGGCGTGGTAACGGAACCACACGTCCTGACCGATCTGGTTGTTCGAGAAGAAGTTGCACGCCGCGTGCCCGGGGCCGTCGGTCGTGGCGAATCGCGTCGTGAACGGGGTGCTGCCGTTGCCGATCGTCGTCGCGTTGGTGCACGAGTCATTCACCACCTCGAACGTGACCGTGCCCGCCGACCACGAGCCGGTCGTCGTGCCGCCGTCGGTGATCTCGGTGTAGACCCAGTAGGTGCCCGGGTTGAAGTCGGCCGAGTTGACGATGTAGAAGCCCTGCGCGCCCGGCGTGTGGAGCGAGGTCGGGAGCCGGATCTGCTGGCCATTGAGCGCCGGAGTCGTATTGACGTAGACGGTCACCCAGGTGAGATCGGACTCCGGGTCAGACGCCGTCCATTGCGCGGTGTACGTCTCGATGCCGTGGGCCCGCCTGGTGTTGCCGGTCGCGGGCGCGGTCACCGTCACCGCCGGCGCGCTGTTCTGGGGCGGGTTGACGGTCAGCTGGTACGAGGCGCTGGTCGCGCCGTTCTTGCCGAAGACGCGCGCGTAGTACCAGCCCTCGGGGCGGCCCGCCAGCGAGATCGTCTCGGTGTTCGTCGTGCCCTGGGAGATGGCCACCGGCATGCCGCTCGCGTTCAAAAGCTCCAGATCGAGGTCGCCCGCCGCGTGCGTGAACTGGATCTGGACGAAGTCGCCGGAGCTACCGGTGTGGTTCGCGTAGAACTTGAAGAAGTCGACGTCGGTCGTGCTGTCGATGCTGAGGGCCTGGACGACACGCTGCGGGTTGACAGGGCCGAGGTTCGGGCTGTTCGGGCCGCCCTCGGGCCGCGCGTCGACGCTGTCGCGCGTGTTGTTCGGCTCGTACGCGTCCACGAGGCCCGCGCCGATCATGACCTTGATCCGTGTCGCGTTGTTGGCCTCGTTGGACTCGAGCACGAGGTTCAGGGGATCGACCTCGGACTCGAGCCAGTACTGGCCGGGCGCGACGTTGGTGATATCGATGCTCTGGCCCGCGAGGTTCTTGCTGTAGACGTCGATCCAGCCGATCGAGAGGCCCTGGACCGTCGAGCTGCAGCTGTGGAACTCGCCGCTCGGGTCGTAGCCGGGCAGGTTGCTGTTGTAGACGCCGAGATCCATGATGCAGAAGCTCGTCTTGCTGCCCTCGGCGATGATCGGCCCGACCCCGTCCCCGGGCAGGATCTGGCGGATCCGGTAGACTGCCCAGTTCTCGAAGTGAATATGACTGTGTCCGGGGTGAAAGAGGAACTTGCCGGCGAGCCGATCTTCGAACTCGCCGTTGTCCCCGAAGATGCGCTGCTTGACGTCCTGGGTCCCGTCCGGGTTGCCCGGGAACACGCCGTAGAGGTGCAGCTTGCCGACCCCGATGTTGGCCGTGCCGTTCGAGAGGCGCAGGTGCACGTGCCCCGGCTCCATGTTCCGATCTTCGACGTTGTCGTAGAGATCCGACTGGCGCACCACGATGTCTGGCAGCTTTGGGTTCGCCAGCTGCGTGATCACGACATCATCCTCTGGGACCCCACAACCGATCGCATTCCATCCCGCGCAGACAATCGAGAATAACTTCAGCCACGGCAAGGTTCTGTTCATGTGGTCTCTCTGGCTCCCGGAAAAGGGTGCCAGCATACGCCTGAACGTGGGGTGTTATTCCCTATGTTCGCGGGTTCCTCCTCGGTGGCGAGCCGAACACTTCGGTCGCTTCGGCCGCCTTCATTGCGGTGGATGTTTACTGTCGAGGACCGGCTCATTCCCACTTGAGCGGCGGGCTGGGCGCGGACTGCCCCGGTTGCCCCGGTTGCCCCGGTTGCCCTGGTTGCTCTGGTGACTCGGCCGCGCGCTGCGGCGCGAGCCGCGCGCCCTCGTACTTGCCGATCATCTCGCGCATGCGCAGCTGGATCTCGAGCTCCGTGGGCGCGGCCGCGGCCGCGGGTGCGCTCGCGCGGGAGATCCAGGCGATGCCGGTACCCGCCGCGGTGCCGCCGACGAGCGCCGCCGCGGCGCCCGCGAGCACGAGGTTGCGCCGGCGGCGCTGCCGCCGCGCGGCGCCGGCCTCGCAGTCATCCGCAAAGAGGATCGTCCCGTCGGCGCGCTGGAAGTACCGCACGCACAGGCGGCCTTCCTGCGCGAGGATCAGCGCCTCGGCCTCGTCGCGCGTCAGGCCCGACAGGTTGTAGACGTGCCGCTGGCAGTCGCCGCAGTGGCGCACTCGGTCGTCCACGCGGTCATTCACGCGGTCATTCACGCCGTCGTCCACGCCGTCGTCGCCGGCCATCTGCTCCCAGCGGACGCGGCACGGCGACGCGAGCTGGACGTTATCGAGCACGGGGAGCCGCGCGCGGGCCCGGGCGTCGTCGAGGAGCCGGGCCGTGTCCGTGAGCTCGCGGTGCTTGGCGTCGAGCTCGCGCTCGAGCGCGGCGTGGCGGGCGGTCAGGGCGGCCAGGTCGTCGCGGTAGCTCATGTGCCCGGAGGTACCGCCAGGCGAGGGCGCGGTAATCCCGCGCTCGTCAGGGCGCGGTGGGCACGGAGCAGCAACCGCCGCCCCCACGCTGGGCACGTCTCACGCTCCCAAGTTTTCGGAGTACGCCTTCAGCCGTGCCGATGATCCAGGCGGCAAAAGCGCGTGGTCGCCGACGAAGATGTTTCGGTTGGTCCCCCCACAGCGCGCAGATTCGATTGTAGCCTTGAGCCGTGGGTTACCAACGCGATCGCCTCGGTCAGAGCGGTGTCTTCAAGGCCCTCGTTGGCAGGATCAAGCGCGCGATCACGGAGGACGACGGCACGGAGCTGAGCCCCGAGGTCGACGACGTCGCCAACAAGATCGCGCAGGCGTTCATCGCAGGGCGCTTCACGGACGTCTACGCGATGGGGACGCCGAGACTCCAGCAGGCGACGCCGCGCGAGACCTTTCACCAGCGATGGACCGAGGCGGCGGAGGAGCATCGCCCGCTGACGGGCTTTCAGGTCTCGGATCACGGCGACATCGATCTCGCGTACATCCCGGGGCTCGAGGAGGTCCCGCAGTCGCAGTTCGTGGCGTTCATCGAGATCGCGTTCGCGAGCGTCGACGTCCCGGCCGACCATCTGAAGGCGTTCACGGCCGGGATCGTGCTGCTCGATCAGGACGGCGAGATCAAGATCGGCGCGATCCACCGCCGTTGACTCACCTCGGCGGCGCTGCCGCGGGTTGCTGCGCTGCCGCGGGTTGCTGCGCTGCCGCGGGCTGCGGCGCTGCCGCGTCGGCGGGCAGCATGATCGCCTGGTAGACGCGCCGCTCGTCGAGGTAGCGCCGCGCCGCGGCCTGGACGTTGGCCGGCGTCATCCGTGCGAGCACGGGCGCCGGATCGAGCACGAGCTTCGGATCGTCGCCGTAGCGCGCCGCGCTCTCGAGCCAGCCGGCCCAGAAGCTGTTGCTCCGTAGCTGGAGCTCGCGCTCGCGCGTGAAGCCCTTGCGCACCCGCTCGAGGTGCTCGTCCTTGACGCCGTCCTTCTGGATCGCGGCGATCTCCTTGCGCGCGGCGGCGATCAGCTCGTCGACGCGCGCCGGATCGGCGCCGAACGACACCGAGAACACGCGCGCCTGGTGCGGCGAGCGCACGAGGAAGCCGCTCGCGCCGACGCCGTAGACGCCGCCCAGGTCCTCGCGCATGACCTCGCGCAGCCGGGTCGAGAGCACGCGGTTCAGGATGTACATGTCCCGCTCCTTGTCACGCGTCCACGGCTCGTCGCCGAGGTACTGGATCGAGACGCGCGCCTTCGGCTCCTGCCCGAGCTTCCAGCTCTTCTTGATGACGCCGCCGACGCGCCGCGCGCCGATGTCGCGCTCCTTCTCGACGCGGCGCTTGCCCGGCAGGCTCGCGAGGTACGTCTCGACGAGCGGCCGGAGCGTGCCGAGATCCGCCGCGCCGACGATCACGAACGTGAAGTCGGTCGCGTCGCCGAACCGGTCCCGGTAGAACGCGAGCGCACGGTCCGCGTCGACCTTCGTGACGTCCGCCGGCCGGACGGGCGCGTGCCGCGGGTGCTTCTGCCACAGCACCTCGCCGGACGCGACCGAGAACTGGTAGTCGGGGCTGCGCTCGCGATCGGCGAGCGACTCGGCGTAGTTCGCGCGCCACACCGCGATCGAGTCCTCGTCCTTGCGCGGCGCCGTCATGCGGAGGTGGACGAGCTGGAAGAGCGTCTCGAGATCGCGCGCCGAGGCCGAGCCGCTGACGGACTCGGTCACGCTGCCGATCGAGGCCGACGCGCTCGCCTGCTTGCCGGCGAGCACCTTGCGCAGGTCGTCGGCGTCGAGCTCGGCCACGCCGCCGAGTGCGGCGATGTCGTCGGCGAAGCGCGCGTGCGGGTACTGCGCCGCGCTCGCCGTGGCGAGGCCGCCGGGCGAGCTGCCGCGCAGGAGCACGGAGTCGGCGTCGAAGTCGGTGGGCTTCACGATCACGCGCGCGCCGTTGCCGAGCGTCCACTCGGTGACGCCCAGCTCGGCGATCTGCCGCTCCGCCGTGATCGCGCCCGGCTTCGGCGGGGCCGCCATCAGCGTGGCCGGCGGCGGCCGATCGACCCACGGCTCGAGCCGCGCTCCGGCGACCTCGTCGATGATCGCGAGCACGCGCTCCTGCGCCGGCAGCGGCTTGCCGTCGGGGCCCGAGATCGTGATCGCGCGGTTCTCGGCGCCGCCGTAGCTCCGCGCGAGCTGGTTCAGCTCGGCGAGCGTGATCTTCGGCAGGAGCGCTTGCGTGAGATCGCGCTCGGCGGTGCGACCGATCATGAGCTCGCCCTCGAGGAAGTGGCGCACGATCTCCTCGGCGTGGCCGCGCGAGCGCGCGGTCGGCGCCGACGCGACCGACTGCTCGCGCTCGCGGGCGATGATCACGCGCGCGCGATCGAGCTCGGGCTGCGTGAAGCCGTGCTGCTCGATCCGCAGCACCTCGGCGAACACGCCGCGGAGCGCGTCCTCGACGCGGCCGCCCTTCACGGTCGCGCCGCGCGTGAACGCGTCGATCTCGCGGACGTTGCCGGACATCGACGCGGACGCGCCGGTGAACGGGCTCTCCTTCTTGCGCGCGAGCGTGCGGAGCCGCTCGTTGAAGATCCGGCTGTAGACCTCCTCGACGAGGCCGCGCCGGAAGTCGGCCGGCGTGGCCTCGGGGCGGTGCGCGAGCATGTTGTAGACGGAGACGGTCTGCGCGACCTGCTCCTTGTCCGTCTCGATCGAGATCCGCGTGCCGCCGGCTTTCGGCACGCCGCCGCGCGGGCGCGGGCGCGGCTGGGCCGGCGCGGGCAGATCGCCGAACCGCTCGGTGATCGCGCGCTCGACCGCGGCGGCATCCTCGAAGTCACCGACGACGATCACCGCCATGTGATCGGGCCGGTACCAGTCGCGGTAGTAGCGGACGAGCGCGCTCTGGGGCGCGCCCTTCAGGATCTCGGGCAGCCCGATCGGCAGCCGCTCGGCGTAGCGCGTGCCCTGGTACAGCTTCCGGTAGTGCTTGTCGGCGAGCCGCCGGCCCGCGCCGCGGCCGAGCCGCCACTCCTCGAGCACGACGCCGCGCTCGAGATCGACCTCCTTCGGATCGAACGTCACCGCAGCGCTCCAGTCGCGCAGGATGTCGAGCCCCTTGGCGAGGTACTGCGCGTCGTCGGTCGGGACCTCGAGCATGTAGACCGTCTCGTCGAACGACGTGTACGCGTTCAGGTCGGCGCCGAACCGCATGCCGACCTTCTCGATGTAGTCGATGATCTCGCGCTTGGGGAAGCGCGCGGTGCCGTTGAACGCCATGTGCTCGACGAAGTGCGCGAGCCCGCGCTGGTCGTCATCCTCCTGCACGGCGCCGGTGTTCACCGCCAGCCAGAGCAGGGCGCGCTGCTCCGGCTTCTTGTTCTTCATCACGTAATAGGTGAGGCCGCTCGGCAGCCGCCCGCGCTGCACGGCGGACCACAGGGGCAGCGGCACCAGCGCCGGGTCGACGGGCGGCGGCGACGGCGCGGGCGCGGCTGGCCGGGTCCCGGCGACGGGCGGCGCCGGCTCGGCGGGCCGCGGCGCGGGTGCCGTGGGCGTGGCGCCGCCACACGCGACGAGCCCAGCGAGCACGAGGAGAGAGCAGCGCTTCACCATGGCGCCGAGCGTGCCACGCCCGCGCCGCGCCCGCCCGCCGCATTCTGGGTCGGCCCGGGCGCGGGGCGGGCGCTTCCTGCCTATACTCGCGGCGCGTGGGGTTCAACGAGCTGCTCGACGTCGTGTTCCGGTGGGCGCACCTGATCGCCGGGATCATGTGGGTCGGCAACTCGATGCTGTTCAACTGGCTCGATCGCAACCTCGAGAAGGCCGGCGCGCGGTCGCGCCTCTCGCAGGGCAAGATCTTCATGGTCCACTCCGGCGCGTTCTACGACGTCGAGAAGAAGCTGCTCGAGCCCGGCGAGCTGCCACCGGTCCTGCACTGGTTCAAGTGGCAGAACGGCCTGACGTGGCTGACCGGGATCGCGCTGCTCGTCATCGTCTATTACATGCACGGCGCGGCCGGCGGGCTCGTCGAGCCCGGCAAGCTCGCGCGCGGCGTGGCGATCACGCTGTCGATCTCGTCGCTGCTCACCGGCTGGATCATCTACGACGGCCTGTGGCGTGTGTACGGCGAGCAGAACCCGCGCGTCGCGACGGCGCTGTCGATCGCGATCCTGTTCGGCGCGATCTTCGGGTTCACCCAGATCTTCAGCGGCCGCGCCGCGTACATCCAGACCGGCGTCCTGATCGGCACGCTGATGACCGGCAACGTGTGGCTGTGCATCATGCCGTCGCAGCGCGAGCTGATCCGCGCGACGAAGGCCGGCGAGGACCAGGACCCGGCGCTGTCCTTGCGCGCGAAGCAGCGCAGCATCCACAACAACTACTTCACGTTCCCGCTCCTGTTCCTGATGCTGTCGAACCACTTCCCGGCGGCGTACGGCCACCACCTCAACTGGCTGGTGCTGATCGCGGTGATGGTCGGTGGCGCGGGCGTGCGTCACTTCATGAACATCCGCTACCGCGGCGAGGGCCTGCAGCTGCCGCGCGGGGCGTGGCTCGCGCCGGCGGCGGCGATGGCCGGCATCGCGGTCGCCGGGCTGCTCGTGATCACGCGCGTCGAGGAGGCGCCCGCGGTGGCGGTCGACTACCCCGTCAACTTCGCGCGCGCGCAGGAGATCATCGTCAAGCGGTGCATCCCGTGCCACAGCGCGAACCCGACCGATGACGTCTACAAGGTGGCGCCGAACAACATCGTGTTCGACACGCCGGACCACATCAAGCTGCTCGCGCCGCGGATCCGCGAGCGCGCCGTCCTGACGAAGACGATGCCGAACCTGAACAAGACGCAGATGACCGAGCTCGAGCGCGCCGAGCTCGGCAAGTGGATCGAGGCCGGCGCGAACCTCGAGTGACGCTCCCGGTCACCAGTTTCTCCTAGGGGGATCCCTCAGTCACCGTTCGCGGTTACACTCGAGCAGGCGTAAACGCATGCGCATCGACTCCGTCATCCTCCGTAAGGTCGGCCCGTTCGAGGACGTGCAGATCGATTTTCCTGAGGGTTCCAACCCCGATCTCGCCGATGTCTACCTGCTGACCGGTCCGAACGGCTGTGGCAAGACGACAGTATTGTATGCGATCGCCGCATTACTCGATACAAGTACAGGTCCAGGCCTGTTGCGGCCTCGCATGCAACGGACCAAGGACTCGAGCGCCAGCATTGTGGTATCCGACCAAGGGCGCTCTGCCACACGCACGAGGGAAGCTTTGGATATCGGTACTGTGTATGACCGACCAACACTGCGGCCATTAGACGTCTATACGCGCAGCGCGCGCATGCAGGGCAACATCGTCGGCTCTGGGAAGTTGAGCTGGGTGCCCTTCGCCTACGCCGGCACTCGAAAGGTCGAGAGCGGCCACGTCGAGGCGATTGCAGAGCCCGCCATCGATCCGCTAGCCAATAGCCTATCCTTCCATAATACCGCAGACACGAAGAATCTGGCCCAGTGGATCGCGAGCCAGGAGTTTCTGCGGCTCAAGGCCAAGGACGCCGGGCGTGGCGAACGAGCCGAGCAGATCGCGCGCAGTGTTCGCGCGATTGAAGAGACCATCGCAGGGATCATCGGAGACCCAACCTTCGCGTTTGTGTCCGGGAGCGATTTCGATCTCGATATTCGCGTTCGCCGCGGTGGCGCGAACCTCGACATGGACGTCCTTCCCGATGGTGTCAAGTCGATCGTGAGCTGGATCGCCGATCTGCTCATGCGGCTCGATCGGATTCCGTGGGAAGACGACACGCCTACCCTGCAGCGCTCGTTCCTGCTGCTCCTCGATGAGATCGACATCCATCTGCATCCCGCCTGGCAGCGCCAGGTCATTCCGATCGTCCAGAAGCTGTTTCCGAAGGCGCAGATCATCGCCTCGACCCACTCGCCCTTCGTCGTGGGATCGGCGGACGACGCGCACGTCATCATGTTCGCGATGAAGGGCGGCAAGTCCGCCGTCGAGTCGGTCAAGCCGTCGCAGGTCGGCGTCAGCTACAGCGCGGTGCTGCGCGAGATCTTCGGCATCAAGTCGGAGTTTGACGTCGACACCGAGCGGATGCTGGCCGACTTCCACGCTGCCAAGACGCGCCTGCTCGACGGTACGGCGACTGATCGCGCCGCTATCGACGAGCTCGCGCGCAAGCTCGCGGCCCGCGGCGAGGAGCTGTCCTCGATGCTCGGCTTCGAGCTGCGTCAGCTCGAACGCCGGACCGAGCTATGTGACACCGCCCGGAATCCGGAGTGAAGCGGTCAGCGCCGCCTCTATATAAAGGAGCGACTCACCGCGTTAGGAGGCAATGTGGGATGACGCCATCCACCGGGCGCTCGGCGCGACTTCTTGTGAGGCTGTCCTCGAGGATCGTTGCTGGCCGAAGGGCCACCCTGCGAATCATCGAGTCTCGAAGGCAGCCTGAACCCACGCTTCGAAGTCACGCTGGATCTGTCCCCAGTGGGACGTCGAGAGTCCTTCTGGAAGCAGATCTCCAGCGTCACCGAAGTAAACCAGGCTTCGGAGCACGTGGCCGATGTCCTCAATGGGGTACTTCCTTCGAAACGCATCCATAAACTCAATGAGTGGACGGCCGGTGCGGGTCACGATGGTGTGCAGGTCCCAGAAATCTCGCGCAGCACCCCGACCGGCGATCGCAGAGAGCTTCATGCATGCAAGATCATCGATCGACGCGACTGGCACCGGAAGGTTCATCATCGATAGGGTCGGAGCGATCAATGGATAGCGATACTCGATCAGGCTTACAGGGATCTCGTCTACGCGAAGGTGAAGCGTGCCCGGTGCGCGACCCTTGATCTCCACACCCGGTAGGTGCTCAAGCTGTGGCCGCAGGTCGCTGGGATCTCTCGTCGCGAAGAGATCGACATCTCGCGACGTGCGGTGCGCCAAGTGTGCCGCGACTGCAACCCCGCCCACGAGGTAGAAATCCTCGCGGAGCACAGGCGCGAGCTTCAGGAGCACTGCACGTTGCGCTTCCGTGATCGTGGCCCGATCGCTCATCCCGCCCAGGGCGGCCGCCCCCCTCCAGGCTCGGCTTTATACGGCACGCCCGCGATCAGCGACCAGAAGGCGCGCTCGCGTGGCGCCAGGCGGTGCCCCTTGCGGCGAAGGAAGTCGGCGAGTGACTCGCGCTCGAATTGGCGCGCCAGCCAGCGCATCGCCGCCCAGTCGCCGCGGGACATGATCCGCTCGATGACGTAGTCGCGGTGCCGATCCAGGTCGATCGCCGCCGGGTCGACGTCCCAGAACAGCCAGGTGAGCTCGGCCGGAATCACGGTGGACAGTATGTCATGCAGATCGCCGACCGTGTCGGCGAGCGCTCGATGCGTGCATGCTCGGGTACGATGTGGCCATGACCGCGAACCCGTATCCCGACCTCGTGCGCGAGGAAACGACTCATGAGGGCGTCACGCGCACGGTGTTTCGTGGCGGCACCGGGCCGGCGGTCATCGTGATCCACGAGGTGCCCGGGCTGTACCCGGAGGTGGTCGCGTTTGGGCGGCGGCTGATCGATGCGGGGTTCACGGTGTATCTCCCGTCGCTGTTCGGGACGCCGGGCAAGCCGTTCGGCACGCCGTACGTGCTGCGCTCGCTCGCGCGGGCCTGCGTGTCGCGCGAGTTCGCGACGTGGGCGACCGGCAAGACGAGCCCGATCGTGAGCTGGCTGCGTGCGCTGGCGAAGGACGCGCACGCGGCGTGCGGCGGGCCCGGCGTGGGTGCGGTCGGCATGTGCCTGACCGGCGGGTTTGCGCTCGCGATGATGATCGACGACGTGATGGTCGCGCCCGTCCTGTCGCAACCGTCGCTGCCGTTCCCGGTGACGCGGGCGCAGCGCCGCGATCTCGGCATCGACGAGGCGACGCTCGTGCGCGTGCGCGAGCGAGCAGCGGCCGGCACGTGCGTCCTCGGGCTGCGGTTCACCCATGACCCAGCGGTGCCGGCGGCGCGCTTCCAGCGGCTGCGCGAGGAGCTCGGAGATCGGTTCATCGGGGTCGAGATCGATTCGGGTCCGGGCAATCCACACGGGATCCCGCGCAGCGCGCACTCGGTCTTGACCAAGCACCTCGTCGACGAGCCTGGCCATCCGACCCGCGCCGCGCTCGATCAGGTGATCGACTTCTATCGCACACGGCTGCATCCCGGCCCCGCCGCCACGGCCGGATCTTGAGGAATCGGCGGGAGACTTCGGAGACCGCGCGCGGCGATCAGCGGTCGGCGGCGAATTGCGCGTGCTCGCGGATGGCGCGCTCGAGCTCGGCGTGGTGCTCGGGGGCGATGTCGGGCCCGAACGGCGCCGTCGAGCGCGCGCGGCGATCGAGCCAGCTCCCGCCGAGCAGGGCGTGCCGCGAGAGATCGGAGCCGGGGCCGAGCCGGAGCGCGATCGTCGTCTCTTCCTTGGGGCCGGAGGCGACGCCGCGCGCGACGTGGAAGCCAGCGGCGAGCAGCGACGAGCGGACGGCCGTCGAGCTCGAGTAGGTGAACAGCTCGGCGGGCCGATCGAGCGCGGCGAACACGCGGCGGAACGTCTCGAGCGACCACAGGGGACCATCGACCTTCGTGGAGAACGGATCCCAGAAGATGACGTCGGGCGTGGGCTGGCCGGCGAACGTCGCAAGGAAGTCACCCTCGCACAGGAGCCACTCGAGGCGATCGCGGCGGTAGGCGCCGGAGGCGGCGAGGACGTGCGGCGGGGCGCAGCGGAGGTGCGGGAACAGCTTGCCGTGGCCGAGCGCGAGCCGGAATGGATCGAGATCGCGCTCGAAGCTGACGAGCTGGATCGGCGCGTGGGCGGGCGCGGCGTCGAGCGCGCGGACGAGCGCCATCGCGTTGTGGGCCGCGCCGAGGCCGACGTCCCAGACGACGATCGGGCGCTGGCGAGCGCTGGCGAGCGCCTCGGCGAACAGCGCAGACTGCGCGACGTAGACGCGGTGGGCCTCCTCGTCGGGCTGGTTGACCGAGTGCATGATCTCGCCGGACGGGACGTGCTGGATGCTCGCGAAGCCGCGCGGCGACGTGTGGACGGCGAACGCGCCGCGGCTGATCGGCTTTGAGGCGCGCGCGGCGGGCTGGCGCCCGGGCGGGTGCTCGGGATCGACGAGCGCGAGCGTGCGCCGCTGCTCGGCGTGGAACGCGGCGAACGTGTCTTGCGCGATGTGCGCGCGGATGTCCTCCATGAGGCGCAGGTAGAAGCGCAGGTTGTGGAACGCGAGCAGCTGCCAGCCGAGCGGCTCCTTGCACTTCACGAGGTGGTGCAGGTACGAGCGCGAGTACACCGTGCAGGCGGTGCACGGGCACGCGGGATCGAGCGCCCGCTCGGCGAGCTTGTGGACGCCGCGCGCGAGATCGATCTTGCCGAGCGTCGTGAACGCGAGGCCCTGCTGCGCCCACGCGGTGGGCAGGACGCAGTCGAACATGTCGACGCCGCGGTGCACGGCCTCGAGCAGATCGAGCGGCGTGCCGACGCCCATCAGGTAGCGCGGGCGATCCTCGGGCAAGAGCTGTGCGGTCAGCTCGGTCATGTCCTCGCGCGCGGCGCGGGTCTCGCCGACGGCGAGGCCGCCGATCGCGTAGCCATCGAAGCCGGGCATGCTCGTGAGCGTCGCGGCGCTGGCGCGGCGCAGCTCGGGATAGCAGGCGCCCTGCACGATCGCGAACAGGGCCTGCGGCGAGTCGCCGCGCGCGGCGAGCGAGCGCGCGGCCCAGCGGTGGGTGAGCTCCATCGCGGCGCGCGCGAGAGCGTGCGGGCTCGTGGCATCGATGCAGCGATCGAGCACCATCATGATGTCCGAGCCGATCGCGCGCTGCATCGCGATCGAGCGCTCGGGCGTGAGCAGGAGCTTGCCCCCATCGCGGTGGCCGCGGAGCTCGGCGCCCTCCTCGTGCAGCGCGAGCGCGTCGGGGAGCGAGAAGATCTGGAAGCCCCCGGAGTCGGTGAGGATCGTGCGCGGCCAGCGCATCCAGCGGTGCAGCCCGCCGACCTGCTCGAACAGCTCGGGGCCGGGGCGGACGAGCAGGTGGAACGTGTTGGCGAGCAGGATCTGCGCGTCGAGCGCGAGGAGCTGCTCGAGCGTCTGGGTGCGCACGGAGGCGCGCGTCCCGACGGGCATGAATACGGGAGTCTCGATCGCGCCGTGCAGCGTCTCGAGCGTGGCGGCGCGTGCGCGCGAGCCCGCCGCGCGGGCGCGGATCGTGAACTTCAGCATGCGGCGGAATCTGCGCCTTCCGGCGGGCAGCCGGCGGGCAGCCGGCGGGCAGTATCGCACGCGGGCCGGTCGCGGGCGGCGCCAGCGCCGCGGCACGTCGATTGCGTGCCTCGATCGTCATGGATTCCATCACCACGAAACACGAAGAGACTCCTCACCGTAACGCCGCGTCGGCCACGGGCATCGCGACGCGGCCACAGGCGCACACGCTCGGGCGCAAGATCGCGTTCGCCGTGGCGGGGCTCGCGGCGCCGATCGCGATCGGCGGAGCTGCCGCGCGGCTCGCCGGCTCGCGGCGCGCGGGCTGGATCGCCGGCGGCCTCACGGCGGCCGCGATCGCCGCGGTGCGCTGGCAGCTGCAGCGCTGGATCAATGACGAGCCGGCGTACACCGTCGAGCGGCGCGCCGGCGACCTCGAGATCCGCCGGTACGCGCCGCGCGTCGAGGCGCGCACGCGGATCGACGACGCCGGCTTCGACCGCGCGCTCGAGACGGGCTTCCGCCGCCTCGCGGGGTACATCTTCGGCGGCAACGCTCGCGAGGAGTCGCTCGCGATGACGGGGCCGGTCTTCGCGAGCGGCGAGCGCCTCGCGAGCGGCGAGCGCCTCGCGATGACGGGGCCGGTCCAGGCCCGCGCGAGCGGCGGCGGCCACGAGATGGCGTTCGTCATGCCGGCGGGCCGCACCCTTGCGTCGCTGCCGCGGCCGCGCGACGCGCGCGTCGAGCTGGTCGAGGTGCCGGAGCGGCGCGTCGCGGTGCTCTGCTACCGCGGCCGCTACCGCGGTGACCGCGTCGCGCGCGAGGCGCGCCGGATCCGCGAGCTCGCCGACGCGGCCGGCCTCGCCGCCGCGGGCGAGCCGGCGTTCGCGGGCTTCGACCCGCCGTCGACGCTGCCGTGGCTGCGGCGCAACGAGATCTGGCTCCCGCTGGCCGAGCCGGCCTGAGGCTGTGCGACGCTGCGCGAGGCTGCGCGGCGCGGCGCGGCGCGGCGCCCGCGCGCGCTGCGTGTTACCGTCCGCGCCGATGGCGCAAGGCTCGATCGTCGTTCGCTCGCGGCGCGTGGTCACGCCCACCGGGATCGCGCCCGCATCGATCCACATCCGCGACGGCCGGATCGAGCGTGTCGCCGCGTGGGACGACGTGCCCGCCGGGGTGCCGCTCGACGATCTCGACGCGCTGGCCGTCCTGCCGGGCATCGTCGACACGCACGTGCACCTGAACGAGCCGGGCCGCACCGAGTGGGAGGGCTTCGCCACCGCCACGCGCGCCGCGGCGATCGGCGGCGTCACGACGCTCGTCGACATGCCGCTCAACTCGATCCCGCCGACGACGACGCGCGAGGCGTTCGCGGCCAAGCGCGCCGCGGCGCGCGGCCAGTGCGCCGTCGACGTCGGGTTCTGGGGCGGCGTCGTGCCGGGCAACGCGGGCGAGCTGCCCGGCCTCGTCGCCGACGGCGTGCGCGGCTTCAAGTGCTTCCTCGTCGACAGCGGCGTCGCGGAGTTCGGCTGGGTCGGCGAGCGCGACCTCGCCCCGGCGATGCGCATCCTCGCGGGTCTCGGCGCGCCGCTGCTCGTCCACGCCGAGGTGGCGGGCCCGATCGACGACGCGACGGCGCACCTCGGCGGTGCCGATCCGCGCCGCTACGCGACGTACCTGGCCTCGCGCCCCGAGGCCGCCGAGGAGCAGGCGATCGCGATGGTCACGGGCCTGTGCCGCGCGACCGGCGCGCGCACGCACATCGTGCATCACTCGGCGGCGAGCGCGCTCGGCCAGCTGCGCGAGGCGCGCGCCGAGGGGCTGCCGCTCACCGCCGAGACCTGCCCGCACTACCTGCACTTCGTGGCCGAGGCGATCCCCGACGGGGCGACGCCGTTCAAGTGCGCGCCGCCGATCCGCGGCGCTGCGAACCGCGAGGCGCTGTGGCGCGCGCTCGCCGAGGGCGTGCTCGACATGGTGGCGTCGGATCACTCGCCGTGCAGCCCCGGCCTCAAGGCGATCGAGGCGGGCGACTTCGTGTCCGCGTGGGGCGGCGTCGCCGGGCTGCAGCTCGCGCTGCCGGTCGTGTGGACGGAGGCGGCGGCGCGCGGGCACTCGCTCTCGCAGATCGTCCGCTGGATGTGCGAGGCGCCCGCGCGGCTCGCCGGGCTCTCCGGCCGCAAGGGCGCGATCGCCGCGGGCGCGGACGCCGATCTGATCGTCTTCGACGACGAGGCGGCGCAGACGGTGACGCCGGAGGCCGTGCACCACCGGCACAAGGTGACGCCGTACGCCGGCGAGACGCTCCGCGGCGTCGTCCACGCGACGTACCTGCGCGGCGAGCGCGTGGCCGAGGGTGGCCGCGCGCTCGCGACCGAGCTCGGCACCCTGATCTGATCCGAACCGCGAGCCGCGAGCCCGCGAGCTGTGAGCCCGACCGCCCCGTGACCCGACCGAGGAGATCATGACCGAAGCCCCTGCGTTCCTCGAGCTGCCCGACCTCGCGTGCGAGGCGGTCGGCGGCGCCGCGATCCTGTGCAACGACGAGTTCTTCGCCGAAAAGGAGAACCTCCTGCGCGAGCACGCGGCGGTCTGGAAAGATCACGTCTACACCGACCGCGGCAAGTGGATGGACGGCTGGGAGACGCGCCGCCGCCGCGAGCCCGGCTACGACTGGTGCGTCGTGCGCCTCGGCCTGCCCGGCGTGATCCGCGGCGTCGTCGTCGATACCGCGTTCTTCCGCGGCAACTTCCCCGAGTCGTGCGCGCTCCACGCGGCGGCGATCGAGGACCCGCTCGATCTGCACGCGCTCGAGACGGCCACGTGGACCGAGATCCTGCCGCGCGCGGTGCTGCGCGGCGACTCGAAGAACCTGTTCGAGATCTCCGACGGGCACCGCTACACGCACGTCCGGCTCGAGATCTTCCCTGACGGCGGCGTCGCGCGGCTGCGCGTCCACGGCGACGCGGTGCCGGCGTGGGCGCGGCTGCGCGCGCTCGGCGGGCCGATCGATCTGGCCGCGCTCGAGCACGGCGCCGTCGTCGAGATGTGCAGCGACATGTTCTTCGGCTCGCGCAACAACCTGATCAAGCCTGGCCCGTCGCGCAGCATGGCCGACGGCTGGGAGACGCGCCGTCGCCGCGGCCCCGGCAACGACTGGGCGATCGTGCGGCTCGCCGCCGCGGGCACGATCGAGCGCGTCGAGATCGACACGACGCACTTCAAGGGCAACGCGCCGGGGCGGTGCACGCTCGAGGGCGTGCACGCGCCGGGCGCGGCGGCGGCCGATCTCACCGGCAGGCTCACCGGCTGGCGCCCGCTGCTGGCCTCGCCGCTGCACCCGCACCGCCGCCACGTGTTCGACGCCGAGCTGCGGCGCGTCGGGCTCGTCACGCACCTGCGGCTCTCGGTGTTCCCCGACGGCGGCGTCGCTCGCCTGCGCGCGTGGGGCCTGCTCTCGCCCGAGCCGGCGCCGGGCCTCGCGGCGCTGAACGCGATGTCCGCCGCGGACGCGCGGGCGGCGCTCCTGCGCTGCTGCGGCGCCGCGCGGTGGGCCGACGCGATGACGGCGGCGCGCCCGTTCGAGGACGTGCCGGCGCTCCTTCGGATCGGCGAGCGCACGTGGTGGACACTCGACGAGGCCGATCACCGCGAGGCGTTCGCCGCGCACCCCAAGATCGGCAGCGCCGCGCCGGCCGCGCACGGCGGCGACGCGCGCTGGTCGCGCGACGAGCAGCAGGGTGCCGGCGCGGCGAGCACGCCCGTCCAAGGCGAGCTCGCGGCCGCGAACCGCGCCTACGAGGAGCAGCACGGCTTCATCTTCATCGTCTGCGCGACCGGGCGCAGCGCCGAGGGCATGCTCGCGGATCTCCGCGCGCGCGCCGGGCGCACCACCGCCGAGGAGCAGCGCACCGCCGCCGAGGAGCAGGCGAAGATCACGCGCCTGCGGCTCGGCAAGCTGATGGGAGAGCTCGCATGATCACGACGCACGTCCTCGACACCTCCGCCGGCCGGCCCGGCCGCGGCATCGCGATCGAGCTCGAGCGCGCCGAGGGCGACGCCTGGCGCCCGGTCGGCGCCGGCCAAACGGACGACGACGGCCGCCTGCGCACGCTCACGCCGCCCGGCCCCGTGGAGCCCGGCACGTACCGGATCCGGTTTGCGACCGGCGCCTACTTCGCGGCGCTGGGCACAGCCGGATTCTTCCCGGTCGTCGAGATCCAGTTCACCGTCGCGGACGGCGCGCAGCACTACCACGTGCCGCTCCTGCTCTCGCCGTTCGGCTTCTCGACGTACCGCGGCTCCTGACCCCGCGACAGCGCGGTGCGGCTGCGATACAACGCGCGCATGCCGGTGCGCACCACTCTGTCCGAGAAGAAGCTCAAGAAGGCCCTCGATCGCGTCCAGCGCGCGCAGGCCCGGGTCGCCCAGCGCTACCCCGGAGACAGCGGCGCGCGCCAGCCGATCCACACCGTCTACGGCGGCGCGCACCTGTTCGCGTCGGACACGGCGCGCAAGCTCGGCGAGCTGGCGCTGCGGTCGCTCGAGTCGTACGCGCCCGATCCCGGCACGTTCTGCGAGGCGATCGGCGTGCGCGGCGAGGTCGCGTCGAAGGTCTACGAGCGCGTGCAGGACAAGCTGCGCCGCGAGCCCGTCGAGGACTTCCGCATCGACTTCGAGGACGGCTACGGGAACCGCCCCGACGCCGAGGAGGACGGGCATGCCGCCGCCGCGGCGCAGCAGGTGGCGGCGGGCTATTCCGCCGGCACGCTGTCGCCGTTCATCGGCATCCGCATCAAGCCGCTGACGCGCGAACTCGCGGCGCGCTCGCTCCGCACGCTCGACATCTTCCTGACGGAGCTGCTCGAGCGGACGGGCGGCCACCTGCCGCCGGGCTTCGTCCTCACGCTGCCGAAGATCCTGTCCCGGACCGACGTCGAGGTGCTCGTCGACATACTCGACATGTACGAGGACCGCGCGGAGCTCCCGGCCGGCTCGCTCAAGATCGAGTTCATGGTCGAGACGACGCAGAGCATCTTCAGCCCCTCCGGCCGCTCGATCCTGCCGCGCCTGCACCGCGCGGCGCGCGGCCGCCTCACGGGCGCGCACTTCGGAACCTACGACTACACCGCGGGCTGCGACATCACCGCGGCGCACCAGCGCATGCGCCACCCCGCGTGCGACTTCGCCAAGCACATGATGAAGGTCGCGTTCGCCGGCACCGGCGTCATGCTCTCCGACGGCGCGACGAACATCATGCCCGTCGCCCCGCACCGCGGCGAAATCGTCACCCACGAGCAGCAGCGCGAGAACCGCGCCGCCGTCCACGCGGCGTGGCGGCTGTCCGCTGACGACATCCGCCACTCGCTCATCCTCGGCTTCTACCAGGGCTGGGACCTCCACCCCGCGCAGCTCCCGGTGCGCTACGGCGCCGTCTACGGCTTCTTCCTCGATGGCCTCGCCGCGGCCTCCGAGCGCCTCCGCAACTTCGTCGCCAAGGCCGCCCAGGCCACCCTCGTCGGCGACGTCTTCGACGACGCGGCGACCGGCCAGGGCCTGCTCAACTACTTCCTGCGCGGCATCGCCTGCGGCGCCGTCACCGAGGAGGAGGCCCTCGCCACCGGCCTCTCCCTCGAGGAGATCCGCAGCAAGTCCTTCGTCAAGATCATGGCCGCGCGCCGCGCGAAGCCCTGATCCGTCGTCGCCCCGGCGCGGTCAGTGAGCTGAGCCTGCGTCGATCGCGTCAGGTCTTCGCCCGCGGGCGGGCCCGGGGCTGCCTCGCCGCGGCGGACTTGGCCTTTGCCTTGGGGCCCGGCGGCGGGGGCCAGGGCCGGAACTGCACTTTCTTCGTACCGATGAACACGATCGCGCCGGCCTTGAGCTGGCGATTGCCGAGGAGGAGCAGGAGCAGGTCCGGGTCGGATGCGTACTGCTCGACCTGCTCCTGGGCCTTGGCGAAGGCCGCCTCGACCTCGGCGGCCCTGGCATCGGCCTTGAGATACTTGAGCTCGAGCAGCCACGAGAACCTGGCTCCGGGCACACGGCTCGACGCACCCAGGAACAGGTCGCAATAGCCCTGGGCAAACTCCTTTTCGCTCAGCAGGTGGAACATCCGGCTCAAGGACAGAAACGTCATCAGCATCAGCTTGAGGGACTTCTCGTCGAGGCGTCTCGTATCCTTGAGGCCGAGCTTCCGGATCACCTGGCCGTGAAACAGCTCCAGGAAGGGCTGGATCTCGCCCTGCACCCCCATCGCGTGCAGCACGGCCTCGAGCTCGCGGGTGTCGATCGTGACGTGCTCGTGCTCTTTGAGCATCAGCGCCAGGTGCTCCCACTGGAGCTCGCGGATGACCCGGTTGGGGATCTCCAGGCGAGCGAGCGCGCTGTCGGGCGATCGAGCGCCCAGCGTCAACATGCCCAGATAATAGAGCAGCGAGAGGAATTGCGTATTTGACGACAGGCTGTTTGCGTCGAGCTCCTGGGAGAGGTCGCTCTCGATGCCTCCTTCGATCATGAGGTGCTCGAGGAGGCCCCGCCGTTCGGCCGCCCCTGCGCCGCTGAACACCCCGATCCGCTGGAGCTGGCTGTAGTCCGTACGTACATTCCGATCGAGCATGTCTGCGGGGTACTCGCGCATTCCTTGGAGCTGGCTCAGGAAGTAGAGGACCATGTCCGAGTTGAAGACCCGGTCGCTCGCCTTGGGAGAGAAGCGATAGCCGTCGTAGTGTTGCTCCAAGACATCGATCAATGCGCTCTGGTCACCGACCCCCGGCAGCCTGGCAAGCTCGGGGCGCGCCGCCATGAACTCCTCCACCGCTCGCTCGACGTCCGGTCGGGTGAATCCCGCCAGCGTGCTCAGCTCGGGGTGTTGTGAGACGTTGGTCACGATGTTGAAGCCGCTCGCCAGGTCACCCAGCATGAGCGGCGTGACGCCGGTGATGAACATACGCCCCACGGCGCCCGGTCCCGTGCCGGACTTGATCGTCGCGTAGAACGTACGGACGAAGCCGGTGCGCTCCACGATCGATCGATCGTAGAGATCGGGCGAGTCGCCGGAGAGCAGCCGGTTGGCAAAGTGGTCGTATTCGTCGACCAGCAGGTAGAGCTTGTAGGGTGTCGTGGAGACGACGGCCAGCACCTCTCCGATCAGGGCGTCCGCGTCCTGGTAATCGCGCAGCGCATCATAGAGATCTCCGAGCGGAGGCACCAGCTCTCGGTATCGGAGCAGGAATGCCCGGACGCGGCTCCTGACGGACTGGAAGAACGTACGCTCCAGGGTCTCGGGGCCACCGTGCGTCGCTACCGTCGAGAAGTCCAGGGTGAGCACCAGATAGCGATTGCGCTCGGCTGTCGGATGGGCGTGGATCCACAGACCCTGGAATAGCGCATCGAACTGTGACTCTCTGGAGATGTCGTAGTAGTGCTCGAGCAGGCTCACCAGGGTGGACTTGCCGAAGCGTCGAGGGCGAAGGAAGAGCAGGTGGCGGTAGCCAGACTCGGCGCTCTCGAGCTTCGGGAGAAACGGCGTCTTGTCGACGTAGAACAGCCCCTCGGCGCGGATCTGACCAATGTCGGAGGTGCCGTAGGGGATCTTCATGATGCCCCGCGCTTCACGCGGCGCAGCGTATCACGCGGCCGGACCGCTCGCGGTCGCCGCGCCGCCCGGGGCGGGCCCGACGTGTGGAGGGAAGCGCCCCTCAGGTTCACCGCTCGGGTAGCATACCGGCATGCCGCGCTACCTCGTCATCCATCACGCGCCCGGTGTCAGCCAGGAGGACTTCCAGAAGAATGTCCCCGAGGTGCTGGCTGGGAAGCACGCCAAGATCGTGCACACCTACGTCAACCTGGCGGTCGGTACCATCGTCAACATCTACGAGGCCGAGAGCGGGGAGGCGGTCGGCCGCGAGCTCGAGCGCGTCGGCTTCCCGTTCGACGAGATCCAGGAGATCCAGTTCGAGGCCTCGGCGGATCAGCTCCGCGCGATGATGGGCCCCGCTTCGTGACGCCGAGGACGCGGAGGACGCCGAGGACGCCGAGGACGCGGAGGACGCGATGATCACGGCCGAGATCCGCCCCGAGGGCGGCGCGTGGTTCGGCGAGGCGCCGCGCGCGGAGCGGGCGCCGTCCCCGCGCCCGGCGAAGACGCCGCGCAAGGTGAACGTCTTCGAGAGCATGATGGGGCACCAGGGGATGCTCGAGCAGCTGCCGCTGTTTCCCTATTTCGGGCCGGGCGACATCGTGCCGACGGCGGCGCTGTCGTTGTCACTGCCTGAATTGCCGAAAGTGCATTTCTATCATTACAACGATATCACCGAGGTGATCATCGCGATGGCCGGCGAGGGGGCCGCGTTCACCGTCGGGCAGGTCTACCTGCAGAAGGGCACGCACGGAGTGACCACCTTCCTCCGCACGCCCAACGCGAAGGAGGCGCAGGCATTCCAGCTCGCGCTGATCATCATTCGAATGAAGCAGGTGGGGCCGCAGAACGAGGGATTCATCCTGCGCTGTCACAAGTGCAACGAGGTCGTGTTCCGCATGGATCGCGACATCTTCGAGGGGCCGGCGCACCGCTACTACCCCGAGCTCCCCAACCTGCGCTTCTACGCGGACGCCGTCGACGCGTTCAACGCCGAGGAGCGCACCTGCGCGGCGTGCGGCGCCGTCCAGGCGAAGTTCCCGCAGGAGCTGATGGGCTGGCGCCGCTACGCGCAGTACGCCGAGCTGGCCAACCGCGCCCGGTCCACCATCGAGGCGGCGGCGGCACCCGCGGCCGCGGCCGCGGCGGGAGCGCCCGCGGCGGCAATAAAGACGGGCTGAGGAGGACCAGATGCCGCTCGAGCGCAAAAAGACGCTGAACGTCTTCAAGGAGGCCAAAGAAGCCTGGGGCTCCTACGACGACTATCCGGTCGGGCCGAAGGGGACCGATCCGATGCCGCACCTGAGCCGGAACCGCGTCCCCCAGCCGTTCTTCCTCGTGTGCGAGGCCGATCAGGTGCTCCTCCAGATGGCCGGCGAGGGCGAGCTCGAGCTCCGGGAGCCCGCGCTGTCGCGGATGCACCTCGTCCCCGGCGACGCCGTCTATATCCCGGCGGGCGTGCCCAGCCGGCTCACGCCGCGCGGCGAGAACCTTCAGCTCCGGCTCAAGGCCGAGCCGCCGGTGCGCGAGGCCGTCGCCTGGTACTGCGCTAGCTGCGGCGAGCTGGTGCACGCCCGCTCGATCCCGGCGGGGATCCCGCAGGAGGGCTACTGGGAGGCGGTCCAGCTCTTCAACGGCGACGCCGCGCTGCGTACCTGCCGCGCGTGCGCTGCCGTCCACCCGCCCGTCGAGCTCGGCGACATCGCGTGGGCCGACGTGGCCGCCGCGCTGCGCGCCGAGGAGCAGACGTAGCGCGCGGGGCCGCGGCCGTGGCGCGCGCGGCGCCGGGCTCACCACTCGCCGTCGTCGACGATCACCGCGCCCGGGTGGTGCTTCCACCACAGCTTCTTCACCTGCTTCACGGGCACCGGCGCGTCGTCCTGCAGCGGCAGCGCGCTCTTCGTCTGATCGATCTGCTTGACCGACTTCACGCCGGCGAGCTTGCTCGTCGGCGTGAGCGTGGGCGCGGCCTCGTCGTAGAGATCGAACCACGGCAGCCCGGCCTCGGCGTACGAGCGCGCGGTCACCGGCGTCGGGGGCGGCGCCTCGCCGGTGATGTCGCGCCACAGCTCGCTGTTGACGAGGTGGACGTAGACGCGGACGCCAGCGCCGAGGTCCCAGGTGTCGAGGCCGTACGAGTCCGGGTAGATCTTCTGATCCATGCGGCCGCCAGCGGCGAGCCCCATCTGGCCGCCCCGGGCGCCTGACGCGCGGCACTCCGCCTCGCCGGCCTCCTCGCAGAACGCGAGCTGGGTGGAGCATTCCTCCAGATCATCGTCGTACGCGTACGCGGGGAGCCGGCCGGGCTTGGCCGGGTACGACTGCAGCTGGATGCCGCCGTGCTTCTCCTCGCCGGTGAGCTGGCCCTCGACGGTGTAGCCGAGGCCGAGCGGCATCGCGACGAACTGGCGGATCGTGCCGGTGCCGGAGGCGATGCCGTCGAGCCACGGCTGCGGCCCGACGACGACGTAGTTTTGCGGGTAGGCAGAGAGTCCGTCGCTCCAGCGCTCGCCGCTCACGGCGCACACCTTGCCGACGCCGATCTTGAGCGCGTGCGGCGCGCCGCCGAACGACAGCCACATCGCCTCGCGCTGGTACATCGGCAGGAACACGCCGCCGCGCGCGGCCCAGCCGGCCGGCACGCGCGACGCGTAGTCGCGCACGAGCCGCAGCGGGAACGCGCCCAGGCCCGGCGGCAACGGGTACGTGCGCCCGTCGTCGGGGATGCGCAGGGTGCGCTGGAAGCTGATGGTGACGCCCGGCCCGTGGGCGTCGCGCAAGCAGAGCTCGGTGCCGTTCACGATCTCGACTCGTCCGGTCATGCCCGGATCGACGGCCGGCCCTCGCGCGCTGTCACACGGCCGCGGGCGCAACGTGTGAAGCCCTCGAGATCACTTGTAGATCCAGGTGGCCGCGAGAAACTGTGTGACAAGATCGGCGCTCGGCCGTCGATCCGGGATCATCTCGGAGCCGCCGGCGCGCCCGGCGCCTCCGGGGGGGAGCGCCCTGGGATCCTCCCCCGCTCGTCCACATGACCGCCGCTACCGCTGCCGCCGCCACGCACGCCGAGCTCGCCCGCCTGATCGCGCGCGGCGATCGGAGGCGCGCCGCGTCGCTGCTCGTGCGGGACCACGCGCCGGCCGTGCTCTCGCTGTGCCGCGCGATGGTCCGCGACCCGCGGCTGGCCGAAGATCTGAGCCAGGACGCGTTCACGCGCGCGTTCGGCGCGCTCGACGGCTTCCGCGGCGAGGCATCCCCGCGGACGTGGCTGCTCCGGATCGCGCGCAACCGCTGCCTCGATCACCTCGATCACGCCCGCCGCGCGCCGTGGGCGGACCACGCCGACCCCGAGCCCGATGACCACGCCGCCGACGAGCCGCCGCCGTACGATCTCCTGGCGCGCCGCGAGGACGCCGAGCAGGCGATGTCCGTCCTCGGCGAGAGCGAGCGCGCCCTCGTGGTGCTCCACTTCGGCCACGGCGTGGGCTACCCGGAGCTGGCCGACTCGTTCGGCCTGCGCGAGGGCGCGGTGCGGATGCGGATCTCGCGCGCCCTGGCGCGCATGCGCGGGGCGCTCGACTTCGAGGGCAGTCGCGCCGCTACCGAGACCGAGGCGCAGACGCGGGCCTCTGCTGGCTGGCTCGAGGACGACGTGGCGGAGACCACCCTGGCGGAGGCCGCTGGCCGCGCGACCTCGCGCTCCGATGCGTTCGCGGACGCGGACGAGGACGACGGGGAGTCCGTGGACACGGACCTCAACACGGACTTAAACTTGGCCCTCGACGACGAGCTCGAGGCGACGACCCAGGCCGCGCCCGAGGAGCTCGACGAGCTGGAGGAGACGACCCAGGCCACGCCCGCCGAGCTCGAGGAGCCTGCCTGGGCCGCGTCTGCTGCGCCCGGCGGCCCCCCGGCCGTCTTCGACGCGCTCCGCGACGACGTCTCGCCGGACCTGCGGCGGCGCCTCGACGCGCTGGCTGCCGCCGTCTGACCGGGGCGGGGCGGGGGCTACGACCGGCGCGTCTCGCCGGACCTGCGGCGGCGCCTCGACGCGCTGGCTGCCCGCCGTCTGACGGGGCCGGGACGGGGGGCTACGACCGGCGCGTTACCCCGTTGCGGCCGGGCCTCGTCTCGGGTAGACACTCAAGTCCACGGCGGACGTAGCTCAATCGGTAGAGCGCCAGGTTGTGGTCCTGGATGTCGCGGGTTCGACCCCCGTCGTTCGCCCCAAAGTTTCAAACCGTTACGGCAGGTCGCCTCCACGCTCCGGTTCTTGCTGCCACGTGGCTGCCACGCCCGAGCCGAACACCGCGGCGATCGCGTCGCGCTTGGCGGCCTCGTCCACGTCCACATAGCGGAGCGTGGTCTTCACGTCGGCGTGTCCCATGAGCTTCTGGAGCACGGGTAGGGGCACCCACTTCGCCATCACCGTTCCGAACGTGTGCCGGAGGCAGTGGAGCGGCTTGGGCGGGCGCCGCACGTTCGCGAGCTCGTAGATCGCGTTGACCGTGGCGCTGAGCACGTCGTAGGTGACGAACGAGCCGTCCGCATCGGTGATGACCCATACCCCGCGGCGAGGCAGGTCCCCAAGCACGGCGGCAAGGCGCGGCGACAGGGGAACCGTTCGCGTCTTGTTGTGCTTCGGGGCCACCGCCTCGTTCGTGAGCTTGTCGAGCGCGCGGCGGATGGTGAGCTGGCCCGACTTGATGTCGGTCCACTGCAGGCCGCGGATCTCTCCGACCCGAAGCCCGGCCTCCATCGCGAGCCTCCGTGACGAGGAGATGCGACGCGCATCACTGGCTCCTCGCTCGCAGTGAGCCGCGAGCGCTGCGAGTGCCGGAGATGGCGCTTGCTCGCCGACAAAGGCGTGGCGTGTGCGCTTCATTGCACGGGTCGGGAGCTGGCGGGGGCACCTGGCAGCTCCGCACCACTTGGCGCCGACTTCGGGCATGCTGTGCGTTCCATGCGAACCCTCAACCTGATCGTCGTGACGTCCCTCGTCTCCGTCGCCGCGTGCGGCAGTAACAACACTGCCACGAAGGAGGAGTCGCTCCAGATCTTCGCGGCCGCGACCGCCGCGATGAGCTCCGCTCAATCGCGCGCCCTGTCCGACGCGCAGCAGGGGCTCCAGGCGCCCGCCGAGCTCACGATCAACTTCTCCGGCCCGTGCACGCTCGGTGGCCAGGTCGGCATGACCGGCAGCGTCGAAACCTTCGATGCCACCGACCGCGTCGCGGTCGACCTGGAGGCCACGTTCGATGGGTGCCGGGAGCCCCAGGGCGCTCTCGATGGCGACCTGCACACGACCTCGACCGTCAACGGCTCGAGCGTCTCGGTGACGCTGAAGGGCGATCTCGACTGGGAGGACGGCAACGGCGCCTCGGCCTCCTGCGAATTCGACATGAAGACCGCCGTCACGTCCGAGACCGTGGTCGTCTCGGGCCACCTCTGCGGCTTCGACGTGGCGGTCGATCTCGGCCTCAACAACTGAGCGGCAGTAGAGGCAATCGATCATCGTCACGGTAACCGGAAGCCAATGTCCTCATTATGCAGGACAATGCTCGCGCTCGAAGCCGGCGTGACACAGGCGATCCAGGCGAGCGCCGGGCATCGAGCAGCTCTACATAATCCGGTTCATCGCTTCCTGAGCGCGCAGGAGGCAGCGGTTCCGCTCCTCAGCGGCGCGGCTCACGGCTACTACCCTGGAGGAATGGGGTACCACCGCATCTTGGTGAGCGAAGCGCGCGTGCCGCTCGGGAATGACCTCCTGTTCGTCAACGCGCTTCACGGTGTCGCTTCGATCCACGAAGGCGAAGGCGTCGCCGCGTACGAGGACCGCGACCGCCACGTCCGCATCAGCTCGTACGCGTTGCTCCACTGGCCGCGTCGCGTGTTCGGCGAGCTGATGCAGCTGAACCAGGGCCGATGGAGTAAAGACGAAGTGGCCTTGGCTGTGCGCGACGCTTACCGCTACGTATGCAGCCGACTCGCGCGCTGAGATCGCTAGGACCGCCGAGGGAACAACCTCCTGGCCGCGCCGCTCGTCGCCGCCGTCGAGACCGCCGCGCACTACGGCCTCTACGACCTCGATCGCCCCGCGCCCGGCGAGAACAGCACCGGGGCGCCGTCCGCGGGGCCCCACTCGGCCCACGCCAGCTGCCGCTCCGGCGCCGCGCGCGCCGCGAGATGGTGGAAGTTCTCGCGTTACGCGTCGGCAGGTTGTGGTCCTGGATGTCGTGGGTTCGACCCCCGTCGTTCGCCCCAAAGTTTCAAGTATTAGTAGATCGCGACCGAGATCTTGAGCTTGAGCGCTGTCGCACGGTCGACGATCTTCGCGAGCGCAGCCGGGGGCGATCGCCGCGACTTCCTGACGAGGATCTCGGTGTTGCGATCTCGCGCGCGGGCACCTTCGAGCAGGTTGTCGAGATCGTATTCGTCGATGACCTTGCCGCCGAACTCCACGTCGCCGGACGGCGTGACGTAGAAGACCAGCGGCCCCGCGGGAGCCGAAGCTTGCTGCTGTGGTAGGGCCTTGGGGGCCGGCTCGCGCGGCTCGCCGGTGCTCGGGGCGCGCGCCAGCCGTTGCTCGCCGGTGCTCGAGCCGCGGCCCAGCCGCTGCTCCAGGGTTCGCAGCATCACCTCGCGCGCCTGCGGGCTGAACGCGCTCGCGCGGTGTGAGTAGCTCGCGTTCATGATGGTGTTCTCGCCGAGGTCGTGCTCGTAGCCGAAGGTGTGGCCGATCTCGTGGAGGAGCACGACGGCGGTCTTGTGGTGCCGGCGTTGCTCGAGCGAGAGCTCGCGCTCCTCGGGGAGCAGATCGCGGAACACGTCCGCGTAGAGCTTGCGCTCCTCGAGATCTGCATATCCGCGGACGATCAGGTGGCGCCCGCTGACCTGGGCGAGCCCCAGCTCGTCGAACGTGGCGGAGACGAGCGGCAAGGACGACGTGAGGCCGACGACGAGGAGGACGTCGCGCCCGGGGTCGCGCTCCGCGAGGGCCTCGAGATCGGCCGTGATCGTGCTGGCCGGGGCGTGGCGCTCCCACATCTGAAACTCGGGCTCGAGGCGAAGCCCGAGCAGCGAGGTCAGGACCAGGTTGGCGAGCTCGAGCGGCGCTTCGAACGACCGCCGCCACTGGACGTTCTGCGCGCGGTACTGGTCGTCGGCCCAGACCCGGATCTTGCGCGTCGTGATCTCGCCGGTCCACTTCGCCGCGGTCTCGAGCTGCACCGGCGCGAGGTCGCTCATGGTCTCGTGCTGCGCCTGCTTCGCTGACTTGCCCTCGCCGAAGGTCATCACCGGCGACATACAGCTGGCCGACAGACCCGCCACGACCCAGCACGTCACCATACCTGTCCTCATGGAGCTCCTTGCCCACGTCCCGCCCGGACGTGGCCTCAGCATCTCACGTTCAGCCGTCGGCGGGCATCGCCACGCTCAGCGCCGGGCGAGGTACTCGAGCAGGCGCGGCTTGATCGCGCGCATCGCCCGGGCGCGGTGCGAGACCTCGTTCTTCTGCGCGGGCGAGAGCTCGGCCATGGTCTGGCCGTGCTCGGGGAGCAGGAACAGCGGGTCGTAGCCGAAGCCGCCGGTGCCGCGCGGCGCCTCGAGGATCGTGCCCTCGCAGACGCCGCTGGCGGTGAGCAGCTCGTCGCCGAGCGGGCCGGCGACGTCGGCGAGGGCGAGCGCCGCGTGGAAGCGGGCCGCGCGGCGCTCGGGCGGCACGCCGGCCAGCGCAGCGAGGAGCTTGGCGTTGTTCGCGGCGGTGTCGCCGTGCGGGCCGGCGTAGCGCGCGCTGTGCACGCCGGGCGCGCCGCCGAGCGCGTCGACCTCGAGGCCGCTGTCGTCGGCGAGCGCCGGCAGCCCGGTCGCGGCCGAGACCTCGCGCGCCTTCTTGAGGGCGTTGCCGGCGAACGTCTGGGCGTCCTCGACGACGTCGGGGATCTCGCGGCCGAGCTGGCGCGCGGCCTGATCGATGTCGAGGACGTCCTGCTCCGGCAGGAGCTGGCGCAGCTCGACGAGCTTGCCGCGGTTGCGGGTCGCGAAGACGAGCGGGCGGCTCACGGCGCGGCCTTCGCAGCGCCCGCGGCCTTGGCGACGACCTCGCGCTGCGCGGCGGCGAGCGCCCGGATGCCGACGGCGGCGAGATCGAGCATCGCGTCGAGCTGGCGGCGGTCGAACGCGCCGTGCTCCGCCGTGCCCTGGACCTCGATCAGCGATCCGTCCTCGGTGCCGACGACGTTCATGTCGACGTCGGCCTTGGAGTCCTCGACGTACGGCAGATCGAGCACCACCTCGCCACCGACGATCCCGACCGACACCGCGGCCACCGGCGGGCGGAGGGCGCGCTCGTCGGGGAGCGCGCCGGCAGCCGCGAGCTTCTGGATCGCGAGCGCGAGCGCCACCCACGCGCCCGTGATCGAGGCCACGCGCGTCCCGCCGTCCGCCGACAGGACGTCGCAGTCGACGTTGATCGTCCGCTCGCCGAGGTGCTTCAGATCGACGGCCGCGCGCAGCGAGCGGCCGATCAGCCGCTGGATCTCCTTGCCGCGCCCGCCCGGGTCGCGCTTGCTGCGCGTGTGCGTCGAACGCGGGAGCATCGCGTACTCCGCGGTGAGCCAGCCCTGGCCCTTGCCGACGAGGAACGATGGCACGCCGGCCTCGACGCTCGCGGCGCACAGGACCCACGTGTCGCCGAGCTTGATCAGCGCCGAGCCCTCCGCGTGCTTCTGGTAATTGGGCACGATCTCGAGCGTGCGGAGCTGATCGGGGCGCCTGCCATCGAAACGCATGGCGCGCACACTACCCCAAACGCCGCGCGGGACGCGTCTGCTACCATGGTCGGGCCATGACCGATGATCGGCACCGCGCACAGGCCCCCGCGCCGCCGTGGACCGAGCCGGATCCGCGGGAGACGCTGCCGTACGCGGCGACGGTCGCCTCGTCGAAGGCGCAGGGGCTGCACCGCGTGATCGGGTCAGCGGCGCCGCAGGGGACGCCGCCGCCGCCGGAGCTGGCGCAGGCGTCGGTGCCGCCGGAGCGCGGGCCGGTGCTGGCGCAGGCATCGGTGCCGCCGCCGCACGGGCCGCTGGCGCAGGCGTCGGTGCCGCCGGAGCGCGGGCCGGTGCTGGCGCAGGCGTCGGTGCCGCCGGCGCGCGAGGTGGCGGCGCAGGAGCTCGCGCTCGCGGCGACCACGCCGCGGCTCGACGGGGCCACGCTCGACATGCATCCGCCTGCGAAGCGCGGCGGCTCGCGGCGCGGCGCGCGGCCGAGCGACGCGCCGCACACGCTCGACGCCACGCTCGAGCTGCCGGCGAGCGATCGCGCGGAGCCGCTTTTGCTCGAGCCGGGCCAGAAGATCGGCCACTTCGTGATCCGCAAGCGCCTCGGCGAGGGCGGCATGGGCCTCGTCCTGGCCTGCCACGACGCGGATCTGGGCCGGCCGGTGGCGATCAAGCTCCTCAAGGCCGAGGTCGATCTGCCGCAGTACCGGGCGCGCCTGCTCCGCGAGGCGCAGGCGATGGCGCGCCTCGAGCACCCGAATGTGGTGCGCGTCTATGAAGTGGGCAGCGACCGCGGCCGGCTGTTCGTGGCGATGGAGCTCATCGACGGCGTCACGCTGACGGCGTGGCTGGCGGGCGGGCGCCGGCCCTGGCGCGACGTGGTCGCGGTGTTCACGCAGGTCGGCGACGGCCTCGCCGCCGCGCACCGCGCCGGGCTGATCCACCGCGACTTCAAGCCGGACAACGTGCTCGTCGATCGCGACGGCCGCGCGCGCGTCGCCGACTTCGGGCTCGCCCGGATCCTGCGCGACGCGGCGGGGAGCGGCACCGCCGGGCCCGCGCTCGGCGTGTCGCTGACCCGCAGCGGCGTGATGATGGGGACGCCGGGCTACATGGCGCCGGAGCAGCAGGCGGGCTCCAAGGTTGATGGGCGCGCCGATCAGTACAGCTACTGCATCGCGCTGCGCGAGGCGCTCCTGGGTGGGCGCATCGTGCGGCTGGATGCCGCGACCTGGCGCCACGTCCCGCGCGCGCTCCGCGCGATCGTCGAGCGCGGCCTCTCGCTCGAGCCGGAGGCGCGCTTCGCGTCGATGGACGAGCTCCTGGCCGCGCTGCGCCGTGTGGAGCGGCGGCGCAGGACGGTGGTGAGCGTCGCGATCGCGGCGCTCGCGATCGCGGGCGGCATCGCGACCACCGCGGCCCTGATGACGCGGGATCGCGGGCCGGCGGGCGCGCCGCCGCCGCCGGGCGGCGCGGTGCCCGCGGCGGTGCAGCCGGCACCGGCGAGCGCGCCCGCGGCGCAGCCGCCGGGCCGGTAGTTGGCAGCGCCGGTCAGCGCCGCGCGGCGAGGAGCCCGCCGGCCGCGGCGCCGAGGGCGGCGAAGCCGACGAGCGGGAGGACGTGGCCGAGGAGCAGGTGATGCGCGTGGGCGACGGGGCACCAGAAGTCCACGAGCGTCCAGGCGAGGGCCCCGGCTGCGGTGCCCATGGCCATCCCGGTCAGCCGCGGGTGGGCGGGCGACGTGCCGCGCCAGAGGTACAGCATCGCGGCGATGGGGGCGATCCCCGTCACCGCCGAGAGGCTCAGGCAGCGGAAGCCGGCCCGATCGGGCCACCAGCGCGTCATCTCCGGGAACAGCGAGCTCACCCCGAGCTTCCACGCAAAGAGCAGGAGCGGCGTGAGCACGGCGAGCCCGACGAGGTGCAGCGCCGGCCGCCCCAGCATCGACGAGCCGCGCCGGAACGCCAGGGCGGCCGCGGTGACGGCGACCGCGATGGCCCCGGCGGACGTCGCGAGCCAGAGCTCGACGGGCCGCCCCGTCGGCCGCGCCCCGCCGGCGAGCACGAAGATCGCCAGCGACACCGCGGTCGCGGCGGACAGCACGAGCCAGCGCTGGCGCAGCGCGGCCGCGCGCGGTTGGGACGGCGCGGCCGCCGCGGCGGCGAGGACTCGGTCCCTGAGCGTGTTCATGGCCGCTCCTCGCTTTGCCCCGCGAGCGCGCTCCGCAGCGTGGACATCGCGCGGTGGAGCCGGAGCTTCACCGCGGTCACGGTTGTGCCGAGCGAGGTGGCCATGGTCGATAGCGTCGCACCTTCTTGCCGGAGTTGCAGGACCATTTGCTGCGATCCTGGCAGCTCCGCCATGGCCACGCGCAGGGAGCCTGCCGTCTGGTAGGCCATCAGCTCTTCATGGGGCGTCGCGGGCCGCGGCTGCTCTTCCTCGCGCACCTCGCCGATGGCGACGCGCAGCTCGCGCCGCCGCTGCCGGACCGCGTCGACGACCAGCCGGCGCGCGATGGCGTAGGCCCAGGGCATGAGCGGGGCGCCGGGGACGAAGGAGCCCCGGGCGCGGTGGATGTTGAGGAGGGTCTGCTGCACGACGTCCTCGGCGAGCGTGCGATCGCCGAGCGAGCGCACGGCGATCGCGAAGACCCGCGGCGCCACGGCGTCGTAGACCTCGCTGAACGCGAGGTCGTCGCCACCGGCGTAACGCTCCATCGCCTCGTCCGCCGCGTCCGCCACGTCCGCCGCATCATCGTCTCGCGAATCGTCCATTCAGTGAAAGACTACCCTTCTCTGCGAGCCCGAGAAAAGACCGGATTATCTCCTTCGATATCGTGTTCTGATTTCTGTATCGGACCATGCGCTTTTTCGGGCGGCCTCATCGCGCGCTCGTCGAGGAGACCGGCGCGCTGTCGTGGCCTGTCGCAGGTCCGCGCCGCTGCATTCGCGCTGGCATTGTCGGTGAAAAAAAGAATTCCGCTGTGAATCGCGCGGTGGCAGCGAAACCTTCGGTGCCCTCTCCCGTAGAGCACGTTCGATAGGAGGCCACGCACCATGCATCTTCGCCTGACCACCGCTCTCGTCCTCTCGCTCGGCGCCTGCACCACCGACCCGCTGCCGCCCGAGATCGTGTCTCCGGACGTCCCCGCGGCGATCGCGGTGCCCGAGGGACAGCGGGTGGCGCTCGTCGGCCACGCGACGGGAGTGCAGATCTACGAGTGCGCCGGTGACACCAGCGCGGCGCTGGCCTGGCGCCTGCGCGCGCCGAGCGCCGAGCTGACGGCGGACGACGGCAGCCTGCTCGCCACGCACTTCGGTGGCGTCGACGTCGGATCGCCGGCGGGGCCGTACTGGCGCTCGACCGACGACGGCAGCAGCGTCCACGGCGGCAACCCGGTCTCGTCGCCCAACCCGGGCAGCATCCCGCTCCTGCGCCTCGACGCGATGGACACGGCGGGGCGCGGTATCTTCAGCGACGTCACGTTCATCCACCGGCTGGCGACCGAGGGCGGCGTGGGACCGACCGGCGCGTGCGTGAGCGCGAACGCGCGGACCGAGGTGCCCTACGCGGCCGACTACTACTTCTACGTGGCGATGTGAGCTGATTCGGTGAGCCGATTCGGTGAGTCGATGATCGGTGAGCTGATCGGTGAGCTGATCGCGAGCCGATCGGTGAGCTGATTCGGTGAGCTGATTCGGTGAGCTGTTCGCGAGCCGGTTGTGAGCCGGCTGTGAGCCTCATCGGGAGCGAGGAGCGCGCGTCGCGGGCCCTGCGGGGCCCCTGTGCCGCGTCATGGCGCAAGAGTGCTTGCGTGACGGCTACTTGCAGCGTTCCGCGAAGGAGCTGTAACCGCCGCGCGTTGTCCGGGCACCATCTTGCGTCACGTGACCGCTGCGGCTTATGTGGAAGACGTCCTCCTGGTCGACCGGTGCCTCACCGGCGAACCGGCGGCCACGCGTGAGCTGTTTCGGCGGCACCGCGGGCGCGTGCACGCGTGTCTGTACCGGGTGCTTGGCGGCAACCGCGACATGGACGATCTGCTGCAGGAGGCGTTCCTGCAGGTGTTCCAGTCGCTGCGCGGCTGGCGCGCGGAGGCGAGCCTCGCGACGTGGATCGATCGCGTCGCGGTGCGGGTCGCGTACCGCTACCTCTCGCAGCGGCGGCGCCGGATCGCGGCCGAGCCGCTCGCCGACGAGGACGCCGCGGGGACGGCGCCGGCCGTCTCCGACGATGTCCCGGGCGCGCGCCGGCAGCTCGCGCGCGACGGCGTGAAGCGGCTGTACACCGTGCTCGACGAGCTGTCGCCCGCGGCGCGGCTCGCGTTCACGCTCCACGAGATCGACGGCCGCTCGATCTCCGATACGGCGCAGCTCGTCGGCTCGTCGGTGACAGCGACGAAGCTGCGCGTGTGGCGCGCGCGCAACCGGGTCCAGGCTGCCGCGGCCCAGGATCCGATCCTGAGCGAGTTCCTCGCGCCCACCGCCGAGGTGATCCCGTTCGACGACAGGGAGGTCTCGTGAAGCTCACCGGGCGAATTCCCGTGGAGCCGCTCGACGAGGAGCGGCTGACCCGGATCGAGCGCACCATCGTGGCAGGCGCGGCCGAGGCGGCCGCGCGGCCGATCCGCGCGACGCGCGTCTCGCCGGCCCTCGCGTTCGCGGCGGCCGCCGCCGTCGCGCTCGGCGCGGGCGCGGTCGGCTGGAAGCTGCGTGGCGGCGGGCACGCGCCGGAGCTCGCGGCAGCGCCGGTCGAGGTCCGCACCGACGGGCAGGGCACGTCGCTCGACATCGGCGACGCGCGCATCCAGAGCGATCCGGCGACCGCGTTCACGCTCACGCGGCCGGCCGGCGGCGTGCTCGTCGCGATGACGCGCGGCAAGGTCGCGCTCGACGTCGCCAAGCGCGCGGGGCGGCCGGCGCTGGTCGTCAAGGCGGGCGACACCGACGTCGTCGTCGTCGGCACGCGGTTCAGCGTCGACTACGGCGACGGCACCGGCGACGTCGATGTTCGCGTGACGGAGGGCGTCGTGCGCGTCGTGCGCCACAAGCAGGAGACGCGCGTCGCCGCCGGTCAGGCGTGGACGACGCGCGCGGGGCTCGTCGCGCTCGTCGCGCTCGCCGACGCGGGACCGGGCGCGCGGCGAGCCGGGGCGGGCGCTGGCGCCGGCCAAGGCGGCGCCAGGGGCGCTGACGGCGCGAACGGCGCGAACGGCGCGGACGGCGCGGACGGCGCGAACGGCGCGAACGGTGCCGCGATCGGCGATCCCACGCGCAGCGGTGCCGGCGGAGTCGAGATCGACATGAGCAAGACGCCCGCCGTGCTGCGCGAGCGCGTCTCGGCGGTGCCCGACGTGCGCGCGCCGCAGGCAGGGTCCGGCGCGCCGCAGGTGACCCGCGGCCCCGCGGGCGGTAACGGTGCTGCGGGCGCTGGCGGCACGGGCACCGACGCGGCGGGCAAGCCGCGCCCGGGCGGCGATGGTGCGCGCGAGCTGCGGGGCGATCTGAAGACGATGATCCGCGCGCAGCCGGTGCTGCCAGCGCTCGACGTGAGCGAGCCCGACGCGCTCAAGGCGATGGCCGAGTACCGCGCGATCATGACGCGCGAGAAGGGGCCCCGCGAGGCGCACGCGTTCTACAGCATGGCGGTCCTCCAGGCGCTGAAGCTCGGGCGCACCGGCGACGCGCTGACGACGCTGGCGGCGTTCAAGCGGCGCGCGGCGACGAGCGAGTACTACCTCCCCGCGCTCTGGCTCGATCTGCGCATCAAGTGCCTGCGCGGCCTCGACGACACCTGCCGCCAGGCGGCGGAGGTCTACGCGCGCCACGCGCCCGAGAGCGCCGCGCTCCACGTCGCCGAGAAGATCACGCTGGCGAAGTAGCGCGGGGGCGGCCGAGTGTCCGCAGCTCGGACAAGGGGCCGGGGCACTCCGCGCGCAGCTTGCACGCCGCGCACTCGCCGCCGCTCCAGATCTGCTCGTACATGGCCTGGACCCGGTCGAGCAGCTCGGTGTCGTCGGTGACGATGCCGAGCTCGAAGTTGCGCCGGCCGCTGCCCTTCGCGCCGAGGCCGGCGCCGGTCCAGTTCGCGCTGCCGAGGTAGAGCAGCGCGCCGTCGATGATCACCGCCTTCAGGTGGACGCGCGGGCAGCGCGCCAGCCCCAGGCCGCCAGCGACCAGGCGCGGGTGCCGCGCGAGCTCGGCCCGGAACGGGCCCGACGGCAGCTCGGCGTGGAGCAGGCGCAGCTCGACGCCGCGCGCGGCCAGCTCGTCGAGGAGCGCGAGGATCGAGACGTAGCTGCCACCCCGCATCGTGCGGCGCCGGCCGGGCGCGGCGCGGCCGTCCTCGACGAGGAGCTCCTTCACGTTCGCCGTCGCGATCCAGATGCTCGTGTGCGCCTCGCGCACGGCCGCGATCACGCGCTCGTAGTGCCCGCGGCCGGAGACGAGCTCGAGCGCCACCGGGCGCGCCGGCGTGACCACGTCGAGCGCGCTCTCGGCGCGCGCGGCCGTGCGCGCGGCCCGCCGGCGCGTCGTCCCGCGGGGCCGTCCGCCGGTCACAGCAGCGCGCCGAGCGGTGGCGTCGCCACGCAGTGGCCGCCATCGACGACCAGCACGTGGCCCGAGATGTACGCGGCGGCGGGCGAGCGGAGGAACACCGCCGCGGCGGCGATCTCGTCGATCTCGCCGAAGCGCCCGGCGGGGATCGCGGCGCGCGCCTTCGCGCCGAGCTCGCCGGGCGCGAGGCGCCGCATGCCCTCGGTGTCGGCGATCGGCCCGGGCGCGATGCCGCACACGCGGATGCCGAACCGGCCCCACTCGACGGCGAGGTTGCGCGTCACCGCGTCGACGCCGGCCTTCGCCGCGGACGCGTGGATCTGCAGCGGCGTGCCGTGGTAGTGGAGCGTCGCGCTGATGTTGAGGACGAGGCCAGCGCCGGACTGCTGCAGCGCCTCGAACGCGGCGCGCGACGCGTTGAACGTGCCGTTGAGATCGATGTCGATGACGGTCCGGAAGCCGTTCGGCGACAGGGCGGCCGCGGGCGCGAGGAAGTTGCCGGCCGCTCCGTTCACGAGCGTGTCGAGCTTGCCGAAGCGCTCGATCGTGGCGCGGACCGCGCGGCCGATCGCGTCCGGATCCCGGACATCGGCCGCGACCGGCAGGACGGCGCGCCCGGTGGCCTGCGCGAGCTCGGCCGCCGCGGCCTCGAGCACGTCCTGCTTGCGGCTCGTGATCGCCACGTCCGCGCCCAGCCGCGCGTAGGCGGCGGCGATCCCGCGGCAGATCCCGGTGCCACCACCGGTGACGAGCGCCACGTGGCCGGCCAGCGCGCCGTCCCGGAACACATCGAGAGGACTTGCCATCGCTCGATCATGCCCCAGGGGCGAAAAAAACCGAAACCGCCGGGCGCGCTCGATGTCAGATAGCCCGAACACGACGGCGCCGCCGAGATGCGGTGCGCTGGCGGTTCCGCGGCGGCAGCTCCGCCCGCGGATCGCTCGAGACGCGCTCGCGCGCGCCGTCACCGGAGGTCTGCGATGCGTACTGCAACCTGGACGCGTTGGGCCGCGTGCGCCCTTGCTCTCTCGATCTGTGTCCCCGTGGCTTTCGCCGATCGAGACACCAAGTCGATCTCGACCTGCACCTCGTTCAACCAGCAGGACAAGGGCGACGACAAGGTCGAGTTCACGATCAACAACACGTGCACGATCCCCGTGGACTGCACGATCTCGTGGCGCCTCGTCTGCGCGCCCGAGTCCAAGAAGCGCCGCGCTGCGCACGCGGGCGCCGCGAAGCTGGCGCTCACGAACAGCTCGATGCAGACGGCCGAGGCGTCGGCGTCGGTCTGCGGCGACGATGGCTGGTCGCTCGACAACATCCAGTGGAGCTGCCAGCCGAACAAGGACTAGCGCTCCCCGCGGGGGAGATCGCGGAGTCCTCGAGCGATTCCAGCGGGTTGTCGGCTGCGACTCGCGGCGTCATGCACGAGCAGCACCGCGTTAGATCGTAGGCCCCGGTCCTGCGTCTGTAACTTTCAAGCGCGAAAAAGAGCCCCGAGCCAGGCACCCACGAGTGCCAAGTGCTCGATAAGGCAGGGCTCGTTCGTTCGTCGCTCGTCAGATACACACGTAGTATAAGGACCAGGGCCATGGTGGACCGCCACGACATCGACGCGCTGCTGATCGGCAGCCTCTACGGGGAGCTCAGCTCCGCCGATGAGGCGCGCCTCAAGGCGCACCTCGAGTCGCACCCGGCGGATCGCGGCGCGCTCGAGGGGCTGACCCGTGCGCGGGACGCGGTCCGCGCGAGCCGGATCTTCGAGGTTCAGCTCGAGCCGCCGCAGTCGATCTCCGCGCTGCTGCTGCAGGAGGCGGTGCGCCGCGCGCCGCGCAAGGCGGAGGAGGAGGGCTGGTTCGCCCGCCTGCGCCGCTCGTTCCTCATGCATCCGGCGATGGCGGCCGCGGCCATGATGGTCCTGGTCGTTGGCGTCGCTGGCACGCTGTACCTGCGCCAGGGCGAGCACCTCGCCTCGCCGGAGGTCTCGTTCTCTCAGGCGGACGGACAGGGCGCGCGCGAGCCGGCGATGGCGCCGGGCACGCCTTCGGTCAGCGCCGCGACCCCGGCCCCAGCGGGCGTCGCCCCGGCCGATGAGGGCGCCATGGCGCTGCCCACCGGGCAGGCGCAGGCGACGGCCCCCGCGGAGCCGCGGGCGGACACGGCAGCGTTCGCGAAGAACACTCGGGACTCGGCCGGCAGGCAGCGGGCCGAGGACGCCAAGAAGGCCGATCGCCTGGAGCAGGTGGTCGGGTCCTATCGCGTGGGGCTCGCCGATGGCGAGGATCGCGGCGGAGGCGGCCGGGCGGAGCAACAGGCGAAGCCCGCCGAGGTCGCGCCTGCGCAGCCGCGGCCGGAGCCGGCGATGCCGCGGCGGGCGGTCGTGAAGGAGGAGAAGCCGATGGCCGCGCGCTCGGCCGGCCCGAGCTCGGTGCTCGAGGTGACGACGCCGCAGCCACTCC
Source organism: Kofleriaceae bacterium (assembly GCA_035558535.1). Taxonomy (GTDB): domain Bacteria; phylum Myxococcota_A; class Polyangia; order Haliangiales; family Haliangiaceae; genus JABFXX01. Next base: position 67,069 of record DATMCI010000381.1, on the reverse strand, counting down.
CGAAGGATCTCGACGACGACCGCCCGAAGAAGATGGCGAAGGGCCGCGCGCAGAGCGATGAGCCGAGGGCCGAGGCCGCGCCGCCGCCGCCGGCCGCGCCGGCCGCGCCCAGCGCGCTGCCGGGCATGAAGGCGCCGTCTCCCGCGGGTGGCGCTGCCATGGGCGGGGCGGCCGTGACCGGCAGCCTCGCCGAGGACAAGGCGGCGGCCGGCGACGCGGACCTCTCGTGGGCGAGGGACCAGCACGAGCGCCTCCGCGCTCAGGTGCGGGCGGGCCGGTGTCCCGACGCCGCGGGCACCGCGGTCACGCTGTCGAGCCGCGCGCCGGCTTACTACCAGCAGAACGTCGAGAACGATCGCTCTATCAAGGAGTGCTTCGTGTACATCAACGCGGAGCGCGAGCGGGCGGCCGAGACGCGCGCGCGGGCGGCGTCGCGGCGCATGAGCGACGAGGCGGCGGCTCCGGCTCCGGCTCCGGCGGCGAAGCAGGCGACGCAGAGCAAGAGCCCGCCTGCCAAGCCGGCGGCGGACAAGAGCAAGCGCGCGCCCGCCAAGGCCGCGCCGGCGAAGACCGACTGACCCGGAGTCTGCGAGGCGACCTGCTCCGTAGGGCGCCTCCGGCGAGCCGAGGGACGAGGCTGTCGAACGATTCGGCTCGCGCCGACCGGCTCGGCGCCGCGAGCCGGCTGCGCGCTGGCTCAGCCGCGGCCGAGCCAGGCGACGATCTTCGCGGGCGCGGCGCGCAGGCGATCGATCGGCGGCGGCGGCAGCAGGGCCTCTGACTTCGTGGCCCAGAACAGGAGCGGGCCGACCCCGGCGCGGTGCAGCCGCCGCAGCGCCGCGGCAGCCTTGGCGGAGTACACGCCGTCGAGCCGCGGCGCGGGGAGCGCCGCGATTGCGGCACGCGCCCGCGGCGTGATCCAGCCGTAGCCGGGCCCGAGCTCCCGCCCGTCGACGACGAACCGCCGGAGCAGCTCGGCGCGCGTGACCGCCACGCGCGGCCCGCCGAGCGCCGCGGCGCGCGCGAGCGTGCGGTACGCCAGCTCGGCGACGACGAGCCGCGACGTCACCGGCCACGGCGTGACGCGGACGCCGTGCACGAGCGGCAGCGGCCACCGCCAGGCGCCGATCGCGTGCGCGAGCAGGAGGCCGGCCACGAGGCCGGCGGTCGTGCACGTGCTGCCGACGGGGAGCACGATGCGGCGGGGCGGCGGCAGGGCGCCGGCCTCGATCTGTTCGGTGAGCTCGAGCGCCGCGGCGACGGCGCCGAACGTGCCGACGGTCGTCGCGCCGCCGGGCGCCATCACGACGGAGCCGCGGTCGCGGCGCGCGACGCGCAGGGCGGCGAGCGGCAGCTCGGCGACGCTGCGCAGGCGCACGATGGGGATGCCGGCGCCGAGGATGGCGCCGCAGTTCTCGATCGCCCACGGCGATGCGGGCTGGGGGAACACGATCGCGCCGACCTCGAGCCCGGCGGGCGCGTGGAGCGCCGTGGCGATGACGTGGTTCGAGCCGTAGGCGCCGATCGCCCAGATCCGGTGCGCGCCCTGGTCGCGCGCGTGGCCGAGCCACGCCTCGAGCGTGCGGATCTTGTTGCCGCCGTAGCGCGGGCTCGACGCGCCCTCGCGCTTCACCCACACGGCGCGCCCGTCCAGCTCCACGCGCTCGACGGGCGTGGGCCAGTCGCCGAGCGAGGCCCACGGGAGCCGCGCGGCGAGCCGGGGCAGGTGGCGCGCGAGCGCGAGCACCGGGTCAGGGCTTGTCGGGCTTGGCCCCCTCGGGCACGTACTCGGGGGGCAGCGAACCGCCGTCTCCGAACAGGAACTGCTCGCACTGCTCCTTGAGCACGTCGTGCGCCTTCTTCTGCGTCAGGTCGAGCCGGTACTCGTTGACGAGCTTCTTCGAGTGCTCGATCCACTGCCGCCACGCCTCCGCCGAGACGGACTCGTAGATGCGCTGGCCGAGCGCGTCGTTGAACGGCTTGTAAGGGAGAGCGGGGAGCGTCTCGCCGAGCTTCGCGCACTTCACCATTCGCATCATCGCGGCGGATTCGAGCAGGTCTGGCGGCTCTGGGCAACCGCCGCGCGCGTCGACCGGTCGAAACCGGGGCTTCTCGGCGCTCGTCCCTGCCTTGCCGCGCCGTGCTATCAAAGATCCCGGGCCCCCATGGAACAGTCGGACTTCATGACATTTATGAACCACGGCGGCGGCTCGATGTGGGTCGTCGTCGCGTTCTCGGTGATCGCGCTCGCGGTGGCCATCGAGCGGCTGATCGCCCAGTGGAAGTTCGTGACCCGGGCCCGCCTCCTGAGCGACGCGGTGAGGCGGTGCCTCTCGCGTGGCGCCCTCGATGAGAGCCGGTCGGCCTGCGAGCGCTCGCCGTCGCCGATCGCCGACGTCTTCCTGGTCGGCTACGAGCGGCTCGGACGGGCGAAGCCCGAGCACGTGATCACGGCGGTGCACCGCGAGCGCATGCGGGTCAACCAGGATCTCCGGGCGCGGCTGTGGATGCTGGGCACCATCGGCGCGACGGCGCCGTTCGTCGGCCTGTTCGGCACGGTCGTCGGCATCATCATGGCGATGGGCGATCTCGACCACGAGAAGACGGTCAAGCTCGGCGAGGTGGCTGGCCCGATCTCGAGCGCGCTGATCGTCACCGCCGCGGGCATCTTGGTCGCCGTCATGGCGGTCGTGCTGTTCAACTTCTTCAGCCAGCGCGCGGCTCGCATCGCGACCGAGCTGAAGCTCCTCACCGACGAGTTCCTCGAGCTCTTGCTCGATCAGCCGGGCGACTCGCAGCCGCGCAAGGTGAAGCGCGAGCCGGAGTCCGAGAAGGCCGAGAAGGCCGAGACGATCGCGGAGCGCAAGGAGACCAAGCGGACGAAAGGAGATGGCGATGGCGATCGGGAAGCAGCCTGAGGTCTCCGACGATCTGGGCGGCGAGGACGAGGGCGGCCAGTCGATCTTCGCCGAGATCAACATCACGCCGCTGACCGACGTCTTCCTCGTGATGGTGGTCATCTTCATGGTGAGCGCGCTCGCCGTGCAGGTGGAGCGCAACCAGGAGAAGAAGGTCGAGCAGCAGCAGAAGCAGCAGGAGGAGGAGCAGAAGCGGTCGGGGATCAAGATCACGCTGCCCTCGGGGCAGACGCAGGAGATCGATCCGACGAAGAGCTCGCTCGTGCTCGAGATCCCGATCTCCGGCGACGTCATCCTCGGCGGCAAGCCGATCCCGGACGCGAGCCTGGACGCGCTGTTCCGGGCGCAGTTCACGCGCGATCGGAACACGCAGGTGGTGCTCAAGGCGGACAAGGGCGTCCAGCACGGCCGCGTCGTGAACCTGATGGAGCGCGCGAAGGTGGTGGGGCTCACGCGGCTGGCGATCGGCACGGCGGCCGGCGGCAAGTAGCGCCGTCAGGGCGGCGCGAGCTGCGCGAGCAGCGTGAGCAGCGCGGCGGGATCGATCTGCCGCCGGAACGGCAGGATCGCGCCGAGCGGGCCGTGCTGGCCGGCGCGCGCGCGCGGGTAGCGCGCGGCGTCGACGCAGAGGATGTAGCGGCGCGGGGGGCGTTGCCGCGGCTGGGTGCCCGCGGGCGCGGGCGCGGCTGCGGCTGCGGGCGCGGCTGCGGCTGCGGCCTCGTAGCGCGCGAGCTTCCGGGCGAGGTGCTCGTCGGTGGCGAAGCCGACGAGCTCGATCCACGCGCGCGGGCGGGGCCGTCCGGTGGCGTCACCGGCTGCGTCCGGTACGGGAGCGGGGGCGAGCGCTAGCTCCAGGTCGGGATACAGCAGGTGATCACCGCTCGGGATCGGCGCCGGATAGCGGGTGACGACACGGCCAGCGTCGTCGAGGGCCGCGGCGAGGCGCGCCGCGTGCGCGGGCGGGCGCGGGTGCAGGTGCGGGGCGGTCGGCAGCAGCACGGGCGGCTCGACGCAGAGCGTCCGCTCGCGCGCGTGCTCGCCGTGGCCGACGCGGGTGCGGAGCTCGAGGCGGAAGCGCGCGTGCTCGGTGAGCCGCGACGCGAGCGCGGCGAGCGCGCGCACGTAGGCGGCCGGATCGTCGTAGCGCGACGGCGGGCCGGCGAGCTCGAGCACGGTCGCGCCGCCGGGGCCGCGCGTGATCTGCGCGGGCAGGCCGAGGCACGCGGCGGCACGAATGATCTCGTCGGCGCCCTCCCAGAGCTGGAGCTGCACCTGGTGCGAGCGCCGCGCGGCGCGCTGGATGCGGTCGAGGTTCACGAGCGCGGCGAGCGTCCGGCCGGTGGGGCGGCCGTTCGGCAGCGCCACGGGGCCGTCGTTGGCGCGCGCGCCGGCCGCGCGCCGCAGCGCGCTCGCGACGGCCGCGGCCTCGGCGGGGCTTCTGCAGGGCGGCGTGCGGGCGAGCTGCGCGAGCAGCGCGCGCCACGGCTGGCCGATCGACGCTTCCGCGGCGTCGAGCACCTGCTCGATCCACGGCTCGTCGCGCGTCTCGAGCAAGGGGAGCGCGAGGTACGGCCGGAACAGCATGGCGATCACGGTGCACCTCCGGCCGCGGCTCCGCGGGCGGGCGCGCTGCAGGGTGCGGCGCGGGCGGCGCGGGCGGCGGGTGCGGCGCGGGCGGCGCGGGCGGGCCGGTTCTTGTCCGGTGTCCGGACGTGTCCGGCCGAAATTCGGACAGCGAGGGTGCGCGGGCAGGGGGCCGAGGCGTGGCGCTCGTGGGCCACTCCCGCAGGGATAGGTCCCCGGATCTGCTCGGGATCTTCGACGGACGACGCGGCCTTCCGCGCCCACATTTCACGATCGGTTCGAGGCTTCATGCCTGGGTGGGCAGCAACGCGCGTGCCGAGCGCGGCGCGATCCGCGCGCAGGCTCCCGGCGAAGCGCGAAGCTTGCTAGATGCGAGCGCAGCACGCCGCCGGTCGGACGCCGGCGTCCGGCAGGCATGGCGGCGCGGGGGCGGCGCGCCGGTGCCGGCGCTCACGATCGGCTCGAGGCTTCACGCCTGGGTGGGCAGCAACGCGCGTGCCGAGCGCGGCGCGATCCGCGCGCAGGCTCCCGGCGACCGCGCGCAGCGCGCTGGCTGCTGGCTGCTGGCTGCGGGCTGCTAGAGCAGCACGCCGCCGGTCGGGACGCCGGCGTCTGGCGGGCTCGCTGGCGCAGGGGGCGGCTCGCTGGTGCCAGCACTGCTGCCGGTGCCGGCGGCGCTGCTGCCGCCACGACCGGGCTCGACGGGCAGCGCCACACCGGCGGGCGCGAGCGGCCGATCGGGCGCCGCGGGGACGGGCGCCGCGGCGGTCGTCGCGGGCACCGCGGGCGCTGGCGGCTTGGCGCCCGCTGGGCCGCTGCGCAGCTCCTCGAGCAACCGGCGGACGTGCGTCGCCCACGCGTTCGCGTCGGAGACGAACCGCGGCAGCTGGCCGGCCGCGGCCTCGAACTGCTTCGCCGCGGCGGCGAGCTCGGTGGTCGCCTTCTGGAGGGCGGCCGACGCGCGCCAGTACGCGACATCGCCGAGCATGCGCTGGATCCCCTGGCGCGCGCTCTTGTGCGGATCGCTGTCGGAGCGCGCGTGGAGCAGCGCCTGCTCGAGCATGCCGGCCGCCTGGTCGATCTGGGCGGGCTCCTTCTCCTTCGCGGTGAGCAGCGACTCGGCGCGCTCGACGAGCATCTTGCGGTAGGCGTCGCCGAGCTCGGCCGCATCCTCGGTCTCGAGGCCGACGCACTGGAAGCTCGGCGGGATCGAGATCGGCTTCCACGCGTCGCCGCCGAGCCGGCTCATGCCCCAGGGCGGGAACGAGCGGCCGTGCTCGGCGGTCACCAACTTGGTGTCGCAGCTCACCGCGTAGCGGCCGGCGTTCATGCGCCCGAGCACGACGAGCGCGGCGATGCCGAGGACGGCGATCAGTCCCGCGCCCACCGCGAGCACGGCCTTGCGCCTGCGCGGCGAGCGGCCGGCATCGGCGTCGTCATGATCGCCGTCATTGCTGTCGTCGAGCGCGGGCGCGTAGCCGCGCGGCCGGGTGGGCTCGGGCGCCGCCGGTGAGCGGACCGCCGACCGCAGCTCGGTCTCGCTGTACCTGGCGGGCAGGAGCGGCTCGTCCGCGGGCGTGGCCGCGGCCGCGCCGGTATCGATCACGCCGCTCACCACCCTTGGCGTGGCGGGCTCGGCGCTCGCCCCTTCGGCGGCGGGGACCAGGGCCGCGAAGCTCGGCGGCGCGTGGCTCGCCGCTGCCGGGGCCGCGGGCGCGAACATCGGCGGCGGGTAGCCCTCGCTCCCAGCGGGCGCGGCAGGCGCGCTCGCGTCGCCAGCCTCGCCAGGCCGCTTCGCGCGCCCGTGCGGATCGTCGGGCTGATCGCTCACTGCGCGACCTCGACGCGGTTGCGCCCGCGCAGCTTGGCGTTGTAGAGCGCCAGATCCGCGCGGCTGATGAGGTCCTGCATCTTCTCGCCGGTGCGCCACTGCGCGATGCCGACCGAGATGCGGAGCAAGAGGATCAATCCATCGCCAGCGTTGAACGCGCGCTCGCACACGCGCTGGCGCATGCGCTCGCCGACCTCCCAGGCCCGGCCGGCGTCGGCCTTCGGCAGCACGGTCAAAAACTCCTCGCCGCCGTAGCGGACGAGCAGGTCGCCGGTGCGGATCGCGCCGCGCAGGCGGCGCGCGATCTCGGCGAGGACGGCGTCGCCGACGGCGTGGCCGTGCTGGTCGTTGACGGCCTTGAAGTGATCGACGTCGACCATCGCGATCGAGATCGGGCGCTCGCGATCGATCGCGTCCTCCATCTCCTTGGGCAGGCGCGCGAGCAAGAACTCGCGGTTGTACGCGCCGGTCAGCGGATCGGTGACGGCGACGCGGTGCAGGCGGACGTTCTCGATGTCGAGCGCGATCGTCGTCGCGATGAAGCGCACGATCTCGAGGTGGTTTGCGTCGAACGCAAAGGTCCGCTCGCTGGTCGCGGTGACGACGCCGACCCGCTCGCCGCGCGCGAGGAGCGGCACGCACAGCATCGAGGCGATCGGCGTCTGGTTGCCGGGCAGGACGACGAACCGCGGGTCGGCCGTGACGTCGGGGATCAGCGCGGGTTCGCCCCGATCGATGACCCAGCCGGCCACGCCCTCGCCGATGCGGAACGACAGCGAGCTCATGCGCTCGGTGCGCAGGCCGTACGCGGCCTTCGCGAGGAGGCGCTTGCGATCGGCGTCGAGCAGCATCACCGAGCACGCCTTGGCGCCGATCAGCTGGCAGATCAGCTCGGCGATCTTCGCGAGCAAGATGCCGGGATCGAGGTCGGAGCCGATCAGCTTGCCGATCTCGAACAGCGCCGCCGGGAGCTTCTGCAGCCCTTCGGGGCTCATCTCTGGGGGTCCTGCACGTAGCCGATGAAGGGCAGGTTCCGGTACTGCTGGGCGATGTCGAGGCCGTAGCCGACGACGAACTTGTTGGGGATGGTGAACCCGAGGTAGTCGATCTTGACCTCGCGCTCGGAGCGCTCCGGCTTGTGGAGCAGCGAGCAGAGCCGCAGGCTCGCGGGCCGCCGCGTGGCGAGGTTGGCCAGGAGGTAGTGGACGGTGTGGCCGGTGTCGACGATGTCCTCGATGACGATCACGTGCTTGCCCTCGATCGGGCGCGAGAGATCCTGCGTGATCTGGACGACGCCCGACGACACGGTCGCGTCCCCGTACGAGGAGATCCCGATGAAGTCGACGTAGATCGGCGCCGCGATGTGACGCACCAGGTCGGCCAGGAAGATGACCGAACCCTTGAGGACGCCGAGCACGACGATGTCCGTGCCGGCGTGCGGGGCGTAGTCCTGCGTGATCTGCACGCCGAGCTCGGCCACCCGGGCGGCGATAGCCTCCGCGGAGATGAGCTCGGCGAAGGGCTCCCCGGACCGGTTCCAGGCAGGCAATGACACGGGCATACCAGGAATGTATCCCAGGCGTGGACCCGGGCGGTCATGCGCTGCTCGTCGAGATTCACCCGTGGAGATCCGCTACAATGGGCGTCCATGGCGGGGACCGGCGACCTCGACGCGCAGCTGAGCGTGCTCTTGGGGGAAGCGACGAGCGAGCTGGACGTAGCCCGCAAGAACCGCGTGTTCTGCAACCGGAACTTGCGCATGGAGCGGATCGAGATGATCGGCTTCGACATGGACTACACGCTCGCGCTCTACCACCAGGATCGGCTGGAGCGGCTGTCCATCGAGCTGACGCTCGGCAAGCTGATCGACAAGCACGGCTACCCCGAGGCGATCCGGACCCTGCACTACGACCCGCGGTGGGCGATCCGCGGCGTCATGGTGGACCGCGCGCGGGGCAACGTCTTCAAGCTGGATCGGCACAGCTACGTCGGGCGCTGCTACCACGGCTTCCGCGAGCTCTCGTCCGAGGAGCGGCGGTCGACCTACCGCAACGAGAAGATCAACCTGTCCGACGATCGCTTCGAGTGGATCGACACGCTGTTCGGCCTGCCCGAGGCGGTCATGTACCTGACGATGGTCGACTGGGCGGATCGCGAGCTGCCGGGCATCGACTACAACAAGCTGTTCAACGACATCCGCACCGCGATCGACGAGGCGCACCGCGACGACACGCTGAAGAGCGTCATCAAGGCCGACCTGCCGTCCTACATCATGAAGGATCCGCAGCTCGCCGAGACGCTGCACAAGTTCCGCAGCTCGGGCAAGAAGCTGTTCCTGCTCACCAACTCGCTCTACGACTACACCACGGTGGTCATGAGCTACCTGCTCGACGGCGAGCGCAAGGCGTACCCGTCGTGGCGCAACTACTTCGACATCGTGATCGTGGGCGGCGCGAAGCCGGCGTTCTTCAACGAGCTGCGGCCGTTCATGCAGATCGATCCGGCCACGGGCGCGCCGCTTGCAAACGGCAGCCCCGACGCGATCAAGCACCTCTCGCGCGACAAGGTCTATCAGGGCGGCAACGTGGTCGCGTTCGAGCAGATGACGGGCATCCGCGGCGAGCAGGTGCTCTACATCGGCGATCACATCTACGGCGACATCCTGCGGCTGCGCAAGCAGCACATGTGGCGCACGGCGATGGTGCTGCAGGAGCTCGAGCGCGACATCTCGGTGAGCGATCGCCTGCAGGCGCAGATCCTGGACCTCGAGCTCCTCGATCGCCGCCACCGCAACCTCGAGTCGGAGATCGACTACCAGACGCTCCGGCTCAAGAAGATCGGGCGGCTGCTCGACGACCCGGCGACGGCCGCGCCGCTCCACGCGCGCCTCGAGGAGGAGCGCAAGCGCATGCGCGGCTCGATCGAGACGCTGCGGGCGCGGGCGACGCTGATGGGCGAGGAGGTCGAGTCGCTGGAGGCGCGCGTCGATCGCGCCTACAACTCGCACTGGGGGTCGTGTCTGCGCGAGGGGAACGAGAACTCGCGCTTCGGCGAGCAGGTCAACGACTACGCCGACCTCTACACGTCGCGGGTCTCGAACTTCGCGCCGTACTCGCCGCTGCGCTACTTCCGCGCGCCGCGCCGGCCGATGCCGCACGAGATCTAGCCATGCGCGCGAGCTGGATCGTGGCATCGGTCGTCGTCGGTGCGATGGGCGCGGGCGCGGCGCGCGCCGAGGACGCGGGCGCTGGCGACGGTGCCGCGCTCGAGCCGCGGTCGCAGCTGAGCGGCCGCGTCCTCGATGCGACGCACGGCGGGCCGGTCGAGGGCGCGCTGGTGATGATCGCCGGCGATCGGGGCCTCGAGCGGACGGTGACGACGGACGCGCTGGGCCGGTACGGCGCGCTGGTGCGGCCGGGCGCCTACCGGCTCGTGTTCGTGCACGGTGACTCGCGCACGAGCGGGCACGTCACCGTGGCGCCGGGGCGGCCCGCGGTGCTCGACGGCCGCGTCGACTCGGTGGCGGGCGAGGTCATCGTCGTCGAGGACCGGATCAAGCCGCCGGTGCCGCCGAAACCGACGAACTACTCGTCGGCGAAGGCGCCGCCGTACAGCGATCGCGCGATCCTCTCGGACGCATGGACGAAGGCGTGGCTGCTCCTCGACATCGACGAGACGGGCGCGCTCGTGCGGTACAAGTTCCTCAGGCGCCCGGGCTACGATCTGGAGCAGATCGCGATCGGCGAGATCCAGAAGCTGCGCTTCTCGCCGGCGAAGGACAGCGCGGGCCGGCCGATGCGCGCGTGGCTCGTGTGGTCGATCGAGTGGCCGTCGGCGTGGTGGCTGTCGGACTTCGTCGGCACGCGCTCGGCGATGCCGAAGCTCGTCGGGTTCCCGCCGCGGCGGCAGGACGACCACGTGCCGTGCAAGGGGAGCGGTCCGATGCACCTGGGCTCGCTCCGCCCGATGTACAAGGACTGCTCGGAGCCGGATCTGTCGAAGGCGGCGCGCGAGCCGTGGATCGTGCTGCCGAGCCGCAAGTGAGCCGGTCGCCGCGAGCGGCGGCCGGCGGGGCGGTCAGCGCGGCAGCTTCTGCGGCGGCGCGACGCCGAGCCAGCGCGCCAGGATGATGGGCACCCGCACCATCTGGATCTTCGCCTCCGAGGGCGCGGTGAGCGGCGCGTGCGACTTGCGATCGGGCGGCACGAGGAGCAGCGGGACCTCGCGATCGTAGGCGTGGAGCGAGCCGTGCCCCGTGGCGAGCGGCTCGGCCGCCTCCTGCATGATCCAGCCGCGCGCCGGCATGTAGAAGACCTCGCCGGACTCGACGGGATCGAGCGCGAGGCAGATCAGGAACGTGTCGCCGGTGCGCTGCTCGCAGTTGCCGGCGACGTCCAGCGTGCGCTCGACGCGCCCGAGGCCGGGGTACGAGCGCAGCGCGTAGACGATCTTTGCGATCGCGCGCTGCTGATCGCGGGCGGTGCGGGCGCGCGCGGCGGCCGAGAGGTAGACGCTCGGAAACTTCGTGTCGGCGATCCAGTCGCCGAGGCCGAGCGCGGTGGACGCGGCGCGGTTCGCGCTCTCGCGGATCGACTCGTACGTGATGCGGCCGCCGCCCGCGCGCTCGGGCAACGGGCTCGCGCCGTGGTCGCTCGTGACGAGCATCGCCCACTGCCCGGCGCCGACCTTTTGGTCGAGCGCCTCGAGGAAGCGGCCGAGCTGCTCGTCGAGGCGCAGCATCATGTCCCAGGCCTCCCACGACTCGTGGCCCCAGCCGTGCCCGACGTAGTCGTGCGCCGAGAAGCTCAGGACGAGCAGATCGGGGGTGGCGTCCTGGCCCAGGGACTCGCCGTCGATCGCGGCGAGCGCCGCGTCGAGGACGACCTGGTTGCCGGTCGGCGTGGCGAGCAGCGCGTACGCCGGCTCCTTCGTCGCGGTCATGTCGTGCGGGAACGTGGGCCCGAAGCCGGCCTCGCCGGCCTCGCCGGGCTGATCGTCGGTGGTGCCGGACAGCGCGGCGAGCCGGCGCGGATCGGCGGTCCACCGCTCCTTGAGGCGCGCGGCGATCGGCGCCTTGCGGTTGTGCTCGGCGAGCCACGCGGGCGGCGCGGTGCTCGTCCACGCGACGGCCTTGCGGTCGTACCAGATCGGCAGGCCAGCGCGGCCGAGCGAGAGGATCGCGGCGCGGTCCTTGAGGCTCACGGACACGGCCTTGGCGCCGGTGCCAGCGGCGGCGACGGCGTCGGCGATGCCGGGCACGCGCAGCCAGCGCGCCGAGGCGGCGCCGGGGGCGTCCGGATCCTGGACAGAGGCGAGCAGGCGATCTTGCGCGCGGCGGTACCACTGGTTGGCCAGGATGCCCGACGTGGCGGGCGGCTCACCGGTGGAGATCACGGCGTGGCCGGGCGCGGTGATGGCCGCGGCCGACGGGTGCTCGCCGGTGTGCCACTCGCCCTCGCGCAGGAGGCGATCGAAGCCGCCGGTGAGCTGCGGGCGCTTCTGCAGGAACGCCCACGCGGGCAGCTGATCGACGATCACGAGCACCACGAGCCGGGGCGGCGTCGCGATCGGCGCGGCGGCCGCGGCGGCCTTCGGCGCGACCGTGGGGGTGGTGCGGCGCGCGGCGGGCGGTGGCGGCGAGCACGCCGTACCCGCGGCGAGCGCGAGCGCGAGCGCGACGACGGCGGCGGCGGCGGCGGTCGGGCGCGCGGGCGTCATGAGCCGCTCCGAAGATCAGGCATGCGCGAGCGATGGTGTCACGGAACGAGCCGCGTTTCCGAATCGTCACGGTGTGCGCGCGCCGCGCGCGTCGATGCGCGGCGGCGCGTCGGGCTCGCGGATGGGCGGGGGCTCCTTGCCGGGGATCTCGGGCTCGATCTGCGGCTCCTCCTCGGGCGGCGGATCGTGCTTGGGCGCCTTCTTCGGATCGGCGGGCGGCTCCTCGGGCAGCGGCGGCGGCTTGGGCCAGTCGTCAGGCAGCCGCGGATCGGGCGGATCCGGAGGGACGTTGATCGCCCGGAGAGGTGGAGGGATCGCGGCCGGGTACATGGCGACTCGAGAGTGCAACCCGGATGCCGCGGCCGGGCGCGCGGCCGCGCTCGCGCGTCAGGCGCGGTCAGCGCGCGATCGGCACGTCGCGCTGGATCGCGACGTAGTGTGCGCGCCGCGCTCGCGCGAGCGCCTCGACGTAGAGCGCGCGCTGCGCGGGCGGCAGCTTCTCCGCGAGGCGCCGCTCGTACAGCTGCTCGTAGTAATCGTCGGGGTGGACCTCGACGGTGACGCGCGCGAGCGTGGCCTCGGCGGTGCGGCCGGCTTGCCACGCGCGCGCCATCGTGCGCCGCCCGCCGGGCGGGATGCGCGTGTCGGCGCGCTCGTGCCAGCGCGTGCCGTCGTGGTAGATGTCGCGGCCGATCCGCAGGGTCGCGCTCGCGCCGAGGATCGGCCGCGCGCCGCGATCGAGGAGCTGGATCGACAGCCACGCGGCGGGCGTGGGCGTGGTCGGCAGCGAGTGGCCGGCGCCGACGTTCGCGAGCTCGGCGACGACGGTGACGCCTCCGTCGGCCGCGCGCGCGGTGGCGGAGAGCGCGATGCCCTGGCGGAACGTGTCCGGATCGTGGACACCGAGGAACGTGTGCTCGCGGTTCGGCATGTGGCAGTGCTGGCACTGGATGCCGCGCCGCATGTACGGCCCCTCGAGCCACTCCTTGTACGTGTTGAGCAGCGGCTTGCCGTTCACCGCCGTGCGGGGCGGCAGCTGGTGGCACGGCAGGCAGAGGTCGCCGCGCTCGTAGATGTCGAGCGTCGCGAGCGGGTAGCCGGGCAGCGGCAGGAGCGACGGCGAGCGCCGCGCCGGGCCGTGGCGCGTCCAGCCGCGCACGTGGCAGCCGGCGCAGCTGACGCCGGTCTGGCGCAGGGGGCCCTCGGCGCGCTGCTCGGCGAGCGGCGCGTGGCAGCCGAGGCACGACGCGACCTCGCCTTGCGGCCGCGCGAAGATCTGCGCGGCGAAGCCGGGCGACGCGGCGCGGCCGTGCACGGACGGCGCCCACTCGCGCACCTGCTTGGCGTGGCAGCGCGCGCACTGCTGCGGATCGAGCGAGGCCTGCGCGGGGGCGAGCTGCGCGGGCGGCGGGCCCTGCGGCGGGACGGGCCCGCCGAAGAGGGCGGCCTCGTCGGGCGCGCCCTGGCCGGGCCACTGCCCGACGACGACGCGGGCGGTGCGATCGGCGGCGATCGCGGCGTCGTCGAGCGCGCTGCGATCGGCTGAGGCGGCACCGCCGCCGAGCGCGACGACGTGATCGGCGAGCGCCCAGATCTCGGCGTCGGTGAGCGCGCCGGCGTAGCCGGGCATCGTGCCGAGGCCGGTGGCGATCGACAGCGCGGCGGCGCGGCGGCGGCCGGCCGCGTCGTCGGTGGCGCGCGGGCGGTGCAGCGGCTCGCGCGTGAGATCGTACGGCGGGCGCGCCATCGCCTTGCCGGCCTGCGCGTCGGCGGCGCCGTTTGGGCCGTGGCAGCTCGCGCAGCCGTGGCGCGACCACAGCTCTGCGCCGCGCGCGCGATCCGGCGGCGGGGGCGGCGCGAGCGCGATGGCCGGCGCACCCGGCGCGCCCGGCGCACCCGGCGCGGCGGCCGCTGCGAACGCGCCCGGCGCGAACGCCTTCACGATCTCGACGAGCTGATCGATCTCTGCCGCCGGGAGATCGAAGCCGGGCATCGACGTGCCGGGCGCGCCGTGGCGGATCACCGTGCGCAGGTCATCGTCGGTGGGCGGCTGGCCGAGCGGCGTCGAGCGCCAGGCATAGCTGCCCTGCGTGAGGTCGCGCGGGCGGCCGCGCGTGTACGGAGCGGCCGGACCGCGGCCGTCGCCAGCCGTGCCGTGACACGGCAGACAGAATCGATCGTAGAGCGCCCAGCCGGGGAGCGCGCGCGGCGCGGGCGGCCGCGGCGGTCCGGCCGGCACCCACGCCGCGAGGAGGATCGCTCCCGCGATCAGCATTCTCGCGCGCACGCACGGGAGGCTAGCCGAGAAGGCGGCTCTCCGCGTCAGTTCTCCGCGCCAGAAGTGGCGGCGGGCCTTGTCGTCAAGGGACCGTATGACATATCCACGTTCAGATGATCCGCACGAAGATCCTGGGCCTCGGCAGCTACGTCCCCGACCGGATCGTGACGAACGAGGAGATCCCGTTCCTCGACGAGAAGCACGTCCGGCAGGAGACGAAGCAGACCGAGACCTCGGACGAGTGGATCTGGCAGCGCACCGGGATCCGCGCGCGCCGGTACGTCCCGAACGATGGCAGCGTGGCCACGAGCGATCTGGCGCTCTCCGCGGCCCGGCGCGCGCTGGCGGACGCGAGCGTCGAGGCGTCGGAGATCGACTGCATCATCTTCGGCACGCTGTCGCCGGACTTCCACTTCCCGGGCACCGGCGTGGTGCTGCAGAAGAAGCTCGGCATCGATCGCGGCTCGTGCGCGTGCTTCGACATCCGCCAGCAGTGCTCGGCGTTCGTCTACGGGCTCCAGATGGCGGACGCGTTCGTCCGGACCGGCATGTACCGGCGCGTCCTCCTGGTCGGCGCCGAGCTCCACAGCCACTCGCTCGACTACACGACGCGGGGCCGCGACGTGATGGTGCTGTTCGGCGATGGCGCGGGCGCGATGGTGCTCGGGCCGATGGAGACCGACGATCCGCGCGCGGGGGTCGTCTACACGTCGGCCCACGCCGACGGGACGGGCGTCCAGGATCTCAACCTCAAGATCTTCGAGATCCAGCGCCTGCCGTACCTCGACTACAACCCGGCCGACCGCGAGCGGAACGAGCTCATGTACCCGCACATGGACGGCAAGCGGGTGTTCTTGAATGCGGTGCGCGGCATGGTGATGTCGACGCAGGCGGCGCTCGCGAAGACGGGCATGTCCTGGGACGACATCCAGTGGTTCGTGCCGCACCAGGCGAACCTCCGGATCAACGAGAAGGTCGCCGAGGTGGCGAAGATCCCGTCCGACAAGGTGCTGAACACGATCGAGTACTACGGCAACACGACGGCGGCGACGGTGCCGCTCACGATCGATCACTGGCGCCAGCAGGGGAAGGTGAAGCGCGGCGACCGGATCCTGTCGTCGGTGTTCGGCTCGGGCTACACGTGGGGCGCGGCCATCTTCACGCTGTGAGCGGCGCGCGCGACGCGTGATCGCGCGGGCTTGCGGGACCAAGAAGCGTCGTGGCGCGATCGGACATCGGACAGGGAGGACCATGAAACGGCCGCATGTCGTGATCATCGGTGGTGGATTCGGCGGGCTCACCGCGGCGCAGGCGCTCGCGAAGGCGCCGGTGACGGTGACGCTCGTCGACCGCCGCAACCATCACCTGTTTCAGCCGCTGCTCTACCAGGTCGCGACGGCGGCGCTCAACCCCGGCGACATCGCGTACCCGATCCGCGGCGCGCTCGCCGAGCAGGCGAACGCGCGCGTGCTGCTCGCCGAGGCGCGCGGGATCGATCCGGCGGCTCGCCGCGTGCAGCTCGACGGCGGCGAGCTCGTGTACGACTACCTGATCGTCGCGACGGGCGCCACGCACTCGTACTTCGGCAAGGACTGGTCGGGCCTGGCGCCGGGCCTCAAGTCGATCGAGGACGCGCTCGAGATCCGGCGCCGGATCTTCCTCGCGTACGAGGCGGCCGAGCGCGAGGCGGACCCGGCGGCGCAGCGCGACTGGCTGACGTTCGCGGTGGTCGGCGCGGGCCCGACGGGCGTCGAGCTCGCGGGCGCGCTCGGCGAGATCGGCCTCCACACGCTCGCGCACGACTTCCGCACGATCGATCCGACGCAGGTCCGCGTGTTCCTCTTCGAGATGGCCGATCGCGTGCTCGGCGCGTACCCGCCGAAGCTGTCCGAGGCGGCGCGCCGCTCGCTGGAGCGCCGGCACGTCGAGGTGCGCACCGGCACGCGCGTCACCGCGATCGACGATCGCGGGCTCATGGTGTCGGCGGGCGGCGCCGAGGAGCGCGTCGGCGCGCGCACGGTGCTGTGGGCGGCCGGCGTCGAGGCGTCGCCGCTGGGCGCGCAGCTCGGCGCGCCGCGCGACCGGGCGGGCCGCGTCGAGGTGGGGCCGGACCTGTCCGTGCCGGGGCACCCCGAGGTGTTCGTGATCGGCGATCTGGCGAAGATGGTAAGCGGCGGCGCGCAGGTACCGGGCGTCGCGCAGGGCGCGATCCAGGGCGCCCAGCACGCGGCCAAGATCATCACGGCCGAGGTGGCGGGCCGGATGAAGCCGGAGGCGCGGCCGGCGTTCCGCTACCGCGACAAGGGCAACATGGCGACGATCGGGCGCGCGTCGGCGGTGATCGCGACGAAGCGCTTCGCGAAGCACGGCTTCCTCGCGTGGCTCCTGTGGTGGGCGGTCCACATCATGTTCCTCGTCGGATACCGCAACCGCGTCGCGGTGATGCTGCAGTGGGCGTGGTCGTTCCTGACGTTCAAGCGCGGCGCGCGACTCATCACGGGCGCCGTCGGCGCGCTGCCGCCGGTGCGGGCGATCGCGCCGGACGGCCAGCCGGCGATGCCGGGCGCGGCGCAGGTGGTGTCGATCGAGCCGGAGGCGCGCGCGGCGCGTGGCGCGGAGCCGCAGAAGCTCTGACGGGCCCCGGCTCCTGCGCCGAGATCTGGGCCTTTAGCTGGTCGCGAGCCGGCGGAGCGGCAGGGCGACGACCAACGACGGGATCGTCCGCTCCTCGCGGCGCCGCCGCGCCCGCGCGTCGTGCTGCGCGGGCGGCGCGGCGGTGGTCGGCACCGGGGCGCGCGGGGCGGACGTGGGCGCAGTAGGCGCAGTAGGCGCAGCAGGCGCAGCAGGTGCAGCAGGTGCAATGAGCGGCTGCGTCTCGTGGCGGAGCTGCGAGACGGTGGGCGAGGAGCCGCGCGCGAACGTGGCGGGCGCCGGCTCGGCGAGCTCGCCGACACCGACCGAGCGCCCGCGGCCGAAGCCGGCGTCGTCGAGCAGCCGGCGGTGCGTGGCCGGCAGGTCGGCGTAGCTCGCGGTGAGGTTCACCCGCGAGATGTAGATCTCCTCGCGCCGGCCGTCGGCGATGTCGCGCTTGAGCGTCAGCTCGCCGGGCACCTGGCTGCGCTGGCGGATCGCGCGGACGGTGGGCGCGAGCTCGCCGAGCATCGCGCGCGGGGCGAGCGTCGTGTCGGGGAGCTCGGTGATCGGCGTGCCGTCGAGCAGGATGGTGCGCGCCTGGCGCGGCAGCCGCGACGTCACGAGCTCGCGCTCGATCGCGGCGCAGAGCGGCAGGAGCTCGGTCTCGCGCACGAGCGCCGTCCCGGTGACGCGGCCGCGCCGATCGAGCGCCTTCGCGCTCGGCTGGGCGTCCTGCGGCAGCTCGATCCGCCAGCCGGACCCGTCCGGCTTGCGGATCACGAGCTCGCGGCCGCGGTCGTCGTGGCGCGCGCTCGCCAGGAAGCACCGGCCGAGCGGGAGCGCCGTCTCGACGGGCGCGCGCAGCCAGCGGTGCCGCGGCAGGCTCACGACCAGATCGGGCACCAGCGTGTCGATCCGCACGGGTGCTTGCCACGCGGGCGGCAGCGCCAGATCGAACACGACCTGGAAGCGCGCGTCCTGGGAGGCGCCCTCGGCGCGCGCCACCGCGCCGCGCGCGTCCCACGCCCACGCCCAGCGCGTGTTGGGCAGGAAGCGCCGCCCGAAGAACTGGCCGACGGCGGCGTGGACGCGCTGCGCGGTGCGGTGCCAGCTCGGCTCCGCTCCCTCACGCGAGGAGATCTGCAGGAGCTGCTCGCGCGAGCGCTCGACGGCGCCCTGCATCGCGCTCCGCGTGAGCTCGGCGGCGCGCGCCGCGGGCGTGTCCCCCCCGTGGGGGCCGGGGATGCAGGCCGCCGCCACCGCGCGCTCGAACAAGAGGAGCTGGCGCTCCTGCTCGCCGATCGCTTGCAGCACCGCGTCCGCCTCCGCTCGACGGCGATCGAGGCTCGCGGTCGCCGCGAGCATGGTGGTGCACGCGTCGACTGCGTCCACGAGCATGTCGAGAAACGCGTCTCCGAAGGGGAATGGGGTTCCGTCGCCGTAGCGCAACATAGCTACCGTCTGTCCGGCGGAGATCCGAGACAGCAACCCACGTGCCGTCCGTAACGCGGACGAAGCTGCGGTGATCAGGTCTGTGCCCCTGGGGAGGAACTACTCAGCCAGTCACTGCGCACCCCAGTGCACAGCTTCGCCGCGGCGCGGCATGGCTGTACTCCCCCCCTCGGGATGAAAATCCGCTTCAGGCGAGCGCGATCAGGTCTTCGAACGCGGCGTAGTAGCTGCGCCGGAACGCGGCGAGCGTGGCGCCGCCTGCATTCGCGCGGTGCGTCACGAGGTTTCGCACGGCGGCCAGGGTGTGGAGCCGGTGCGCGAGCGCGATCGTCCGCTCGGGCTTTTGCCCCGGGCCGGCCGCGTCCGCGCCGCGCCGCTCGCCGCCCTTGTGGCCGAGCTTGAACAGGTTGCGGAAGCCGCTCGGGTGATCGACGGCGAACAGCACGAGCATGCGCGCCCACTCGGTGACCGAGAGCGGCGCGTCGAGCCGCTTGCGCCGGTGCTCCTGCAGCTCGCGCACCGCGTTGGGGATCGCGCGCAGCGGGAGCTCGACGCGCGCGCCGCCGACCTCGGCCGGATCGCGCCACCGGGGCTCGAGCCAGCGCTGGTAGCCGGGCCAGCCGCTGCCGAGCGCGCGATCGACGTAGTCGAACAGCGCGGCGGGCTCGCGCTGGAGGCCGGCGAGCCGCGGCCCGAGCCACGCGTGGACGTAGTTCTCGAGCACCTTCATCCACAGCGTGATCGGCGGCGAGTGATCGGCGTCCTGGGCGCCTGAGGCGCCCTGGGCACCGGTGGCGGCGTGGAACAGCGACTCGGCGGTGCGCAGGCTGCGGACCAGCGCCTCGAACCCGGACAGCTTCACGAGCAGCGGGAAGCTGGGGAACACGGCCGTGATCTCGGCGTCGATGTCAGGGGCCGCGGGCGCGGCGGCGCCGGGAGCTGCTGCTGCTGCTGCGACGGTCTCGAGCTTCATGCGGAGGAGCGGCTCGAACGCCGGATCGTCGGCATGGACGCGCCCGAGCGCCAGGTCGACGGCCTTGGCGAGCTCGGCGGCGTGGGCGCGCGGGATGGCGATCGCGGCGGCGAGCGCGCCGCGCGCCGTCGGATCGCCGTCGCTGGCGACGAACGCGATCGCCTGCGCGAGCGCCGCGGGCGTGCCGAGCCGGAGCAGGCCGGCGGCGGCGCGCTCGTGGACGGCCGGATCGTCGTCGCGGAACGCGGCGAGCAGCGCGGCCTCCGCCGCCGGCTCGGCGAGCCGGCCGAGCGCCCACACGGCGGCGCCGCGCACGGCCGGCGCCGGATCGCCGGCGAGCGGCGCGATCGCCGCGGCGGGGACGGCGCCGCCGAGCAGGCCGGCGAGCTCGGCGCCCGCCTCGCGCAGGCGCGGCTCGGGCGCGGCGAGGAGCTCGGCGACGCGCGGCGCGAGGCTCCCGAGCAGCGCCGGCTCGGGCGCGGCGGCGACGAGCGCGTTCGACGCGGCGCCGAGGACGCGCGGATCGTCCTCGCGGCGGATCGCGGCGGCGACCTCGCCGACGACGCCGGCAGGCACGCCGAGCTCGCCGAGCGCGACGTACGCGGCGAGCCGCAGCTCGGGCGGCTCGCTGGCGGCGCACCGGCGGGCGAGCGCGGGCGCAAGCTCGGCCAGGCCGAGGTTGCCGGCGACGTACGCGGCGCGGCGGCGGACGACGGGGTCGGCGTCGTCCAGCATCGGCGCGACGAGGCGGGCGAGCGCGGCGCCGTCGCCCTCGGCGCGGGCGGCGGTCTGGCACGCCCACAGGACGGCGCCGCGGATCGCCGCGGACGGCGAGGCCGCGAGATCGGCGATCCGATCGATCAGCTCGGTGGTCGTCGCGAACGCGCCCATCGCCCGCACGGCGGCGGCGCGCAGCGCGTCTCCGGGGTCGTCAGCGCCATCGCCCGTGGCGCTCGCTCCGTGCGCGAGCTCGGCGAGCGCGGCGCGCTCCCACGCCTGGTTCGCCTCGATCGAGCCGACGGCGCGGGCGCGCACCGCCGCCGGCAGCGCGGCGCGGCCGCCGAGCGCGAGCAGGTAGCGCGTGATCTCCGGCGCGCGCAATTCTCCCAGGATCTGCACCACGCCCTCGGCGTCCTCGCCGAGCAGGATCTCGGCCTGCTCGATCACCTCCGCCGCGTCGAGCGTGCGCAGCCGGCGCGCGAGCACCGCGCGGACCGCGCGATCCGGCTCGCCGAGCGCGACCAGGAAGCGCTCGGCGGCGTCGCGGTTGCGCTCGGCCTTGAGCGCGCGCGACGCCAGGCTCGCCGCGATCCGGACCTCGGGATCGTCGTGGCGCGCGAGCCGCCGCAGCACCGGCAAGACCTCGAGCGCGCCGAGCTCGGCGAGGTAGCGGACCGCGGCGACCTGCACCTCGGGCTCGAGATCGTGATCGAGCACGGCGAGCGCGCCGTCGCGGCCCGCGGTGGACCGGATCTCGGTGAGCGCGGCGAGCGCGGCGGCGGCCTCGGCCGGATCGCCGAGGACGAGCGGCACCAGGCGATCGACGGCGCTCATCGCGCCCATCCGGCCGAGCGCGGCGATCGCGGCGCGCCGCACCGGCGGGGGCGCGGCCTCGCCGAGGAACCCGGCCACCGCCTCCTCGAGCGCCGGGAAGCCGAGCCCGCCGGCGGCGTGGAGCGCCGCGATGGCGACGCTCGGATCGCGGTCGCGGAGGCGCCGGTGCACGAACGGCAGGAGCCACAGGTTGCGGAACCCGCGGCCCATCGCGGCGAGCACGCCGCGCCGATCGGCGGCGGTGTCGGCGACGCGCGCGGCCTCGAGCAGCGCGAACGCGGCCCGCTCGGCGACGTCCCAGCCAGCGCCGAGCGCGCGCCCGGCGAGATCGCCGAGCAGCCGGCACGCGTCGAGCCGCGCCGCGCGCGTCGGCGCGTCGAGCGCCGCGGCGGCCACGAGCTGGAGCGCCAGCTCGGGCGTGGCCTCGCCGTGCTCGAGCCGGATCCGCAGCTGCTTGGCGCTCGTCTCGTCCGGCGGGACGTCCCCCATGCGCGCACGGTACTGTAAAGTCCGCGGCCGTGTCTTCCTTGTCTCCGGCCTCGTCCTCGGCTTCGTCTCCGGCCTCGGCCTCGCCGCGATTCTCGATGTCGTTCACCGCGGACGCGACCCACATCGACGAGCTGGGGCACGTGTCGAACCTCGTCTACATCCGCTGGATCCTCGAGGTGGCGACCGCGCACTCGTGCGCGGCGGGCTGGGATCCAGCGCGCTACCGCGAGCAGGGGTCGGTGTTCGTCGTGCGGCGCCACGAGGTCGACTACGTCGCGCAGGTGCGCGAGGGCGAGACGCTCGTCGGCGAGACCTGGGTCGAGGCGTGGCGCCCGGCCTCGTGCGTGCGGCGCACCGAGCTCCGCCGCGGCGAGCAGGTCGTGGCCCGCGGCGCGACGACGTGGGCGTTCATCTCGATGGCGAGCGGCCGGCCGCAGCGGATCCCCGACGAGCTGCGCGCGCAGTTCATGGATGCCGACACCGCGATCGCTGCGGGCGCCGCAGTCGCCGCGGGCGCTGCGGACGCCGCGCCCTGAGCCCGGCCGCGGCGCTCACAGGCCGGCGAGCGCCGCGATCGCCGCCGCGAGGCGCGCCGGCTGCTCGAGCGTCGGATCGTGGCCGCTGCCGGCGATCACCTCGAGCGGCGCGGGCAGCGCGCGCGCGATCGCGACGTACTTCGGATCCGCCTCGCCCGCGATCAGCCCCAGGCGCGCGCCCGGCGCGGCGGCCGCCGCCGCGCCGCGGTAGTCCGGCATCTCGGCGAGGCCCATGACCTCGAGGCTCCTCGCCAGCTCCTCGGGATCGAGCGCGAGCCGGCGCGCGCGGCGCGCGGCGCGCCGATCGGGCGGCGTCGCCGCCTGGGTCGCGAACAACGGCTGCGCCTCCCACGCGTCGGCGAACGCGGCGAGCCCGCGCTCGCGGAGCAGCCGCGCCCATGCGGCGTCGCTCGCGCGCCGCGCCGGCCGCTCGGCGTCGTCGATCCCCGGGTTCACGCTGACGAGGATCGCGCGCGGCACGCGGCCGGCCGCGAGGAGCCCGAGCGCGGCGCGCGCGCCGAGCGAGTAGCCGACGACGAGCTCGACCTCGCCGATCGCGCTGGCGAGCGCGCGGAGGCAGCTGTCCCAGGTCGGCGGCATCGGCCCGCCGCCGTGCCCGGGCAGCGCGACCGCGCGCGCGTCGTGGCGGGGCAGCGCCGCGAGCGTGGCATCCCACGCCGCCGGATCGCCCGCGAAGCCGTGCAGGTACGCGACGCGCACCGGCGGAGCCTGCCACGGCGCCGCCGGCTCAGCAGCCCGGCGCCGCCAGCGATGTCGTCTCGCGCGGCGTCAGAGGGCGCCGCACGCGAACAGCACCTGGCACGACGCCGGCAGCGCGCCGTCGGAGCAGAGCTGCTCATCGGTCAGATCGGCGAAGTCCGTGTTGCAGTCCTCGGCGTCGCCCACCGTCGCGGAGCAGCTCGCGGGGATCTGCTGGTGATCGGCGACGCACTCGGCGACCGGCTTGGCCTGGAACGTGACGGTGAGGCCGCCGCCGCAGTCGACGACCCGCTTCTCGGTCACGTCGGCGAAGTACTCGCAGAGATCGGTGATCTCGTCGTCGTTCAGCGACACCAGCGACTTGCTCCGCTCGACGCCAGATCCGTCGCTGCCGCCGCACGCGGCGATCAGCCCAGCACACAAGAACGCAGCCACGACGATCCGCTTGGACATGGTTTCGATTTCCTCCCCGGTAGAGCGCGGATTCTGTGCCCGCGGCCGACCGAGCGTCAAGCGAGCGCTTCCGCGCGGGCGCCGCACGGTTCTTGCGGCTGGCTCCGGAGCTCGCGCTCCGTGAGACTGCGAATAGAATGAGGCCCACATCGCGTTCTATCGTCAACCAAGCGGCCAATGCCGCTCACGGAGTGAGCATGGGGAATCGTCATTGGATTTTTGCACTGATGCTGTCCACCGGCGCCGCGTTCGGCGCGACCGGCACCGCGTTCGCCGACGACAAGCCGGCCGCGCCGGCACCCGCGCCCGCGCCTGCGGCCGCCTCGGCCGAGGTCAAGGCCGGCACCGGTGTCGAGAAGCACGAGATCGTTGGAGAGGCGTCGACGTTCGCGCCCGGCACCACCGTCTGGGTGTGGTCGCGGATCACGAATGGGCAGGGCACCGCCAAGCACGTGTGGAAGCTCGACGGCAAGGAGGTCTGGACCGCGACCCTGCAGGTCGGCTCGGCGCGCTGGTCGACGATGAGCCGCCGCGCGCTCCACACGAAGGGCGCGTGGGAGGTCGACGTCCAGACCGACTCCGGCACCTCGATCGGGTCGGTGAGCTTCAAGGTGGAGTAGTCCCCGCACATCGCCAAGGATGAAAGCGCCCTCGGCGCGCGGCGCCTCGCGGGCGCCCGCGCGCCCGCCGGGGGGGCCAAATGAGAGCTAGCGAGCGCGAGCACTTCGCGTGCTAGTGTCGGCGCCGTGGAGGCCTTCGCGGAACAGTCTGTATCACCGACTCTGCCGGGGACGGACAGCGAAGACGATATGCGAGGTCGTCGGCTCGGGGACTTCGTGCTTCGCGAGTGCATCGGGGCGGGTGGTTTCGCGGCGGTGTATCGCTGCGAGCAGCCGATGCTCGGCCGCGAGGCCGTCATCAAGGTGCTGCACAACCGCCTGCGCTCGAGCGACGTGGTGCTCCAGCGCTTCCTGCGTGAGGCGCGGCTCGCGTCGCGCCTCGATCACCCGTACGCCGCGCACGTGTACGCGTTCGGCGTCGAGGAGGAGGACGGCCTCGCGTGGATCGCGATGGAGTTCGTCCACGGCACCTCGCTCGAGCAGTGGCTGGTCGATCGCGGGCCGCTGCCGCTCGAGATGCTCGTCACGTTCTTCGAGCAGGTCTCCGAGGTCGTGCAGAACGCGCACGACCACGGGATCGTGCACCGCGACCTCAAGCCGTCGAACGTCATGCTGGTCGAGCGCGCCGGGAAGGTCTTCCCCAAGCTCCTCGATTTCGGGATCGCGAAGCTCGTCGACGACGCCGTGCTCGGCGCGTCCGGGCTCACGATCGAGGTCGGCACCGATCTGACCCAGGTCGAGACGCTGTTTCCCTCGATCTCGGACAGCGGCGGCAACCTGACCCAGGCGAACGCGACGCTCGGCTCGCCGCCGTACATGTCACCGGAGCAGTGGCGCGATCCGCTGTCGGTCGGCCCGCGCTCGGACCTCTACTCGCTCGGCGCCATGGCGTACGAGGCGCTGACCGGCAAGCAGCCGTACACCGGGCCGACGATCGCGTCGATCGCCGAGCAGCACATCTCGGCGGAGATCCCGTCGGTCGGCCCGGGGTTCTTGCCCTCGCTCGATCGCGTGTTCCGGCGCGCGCTCGCCAAGGAGCCTGCCGACCGGCCCGCCACCGCGATCGCGTTCGCGGCCGAGCTCCGCGCCGCGGCGAACACGCAGCACACCGATCCATCGATCACGCCGCCAGCGTCGATCATCGCCCTCGGCCCGCCGCCAGCGCGGCGGCGGTGGTCGATCCTCGCTGGCGGCGCGGCCCTGGTCGCCGGCGGCATCGCGGCCTACGCCTTCATGGGCGGCTCGGCGGGCGCGCGCGAGTCGCCGCCGCCCGCCGGAGTCGCAAGTACCGCCCCGCCGGTGGCCCCGGCGCCCGCGCCGGTCACCCCCGCGCCGACGCCCGCGCCCGCGCCGGTCGCGCCCGCGCCGATCCCGGCGCCCGAGGCGCACACCGTGGTCGTCCAGATCGAGTCGACGCCGCCCGGCGCGGACGTGTTCCGGCTCCCGTCGGAGACGCGGGTCGGCGCCACCCCGTGGCGGGCCGAGCTGCCGAGCGAGGCTGGCACGCAGCGCTTCATGATCAAGAAGTCCGGGTACGCCGATCGCCGCGTCGAGGTCGATCTCCGCACCGGCGGGACGCAGAAGGTGAAGCTGGCGAAGTCGTCCCGCCGATCCGCGGCCGGGGCGGGGGCGTCGGTGTCCACGGCGCCGAAGGACGGCTCCGGCGCGGCCCGGCGCAAGGGCGAGCCGGTGGATCCGTTCGCTCCGGCGAAGAAGCCATGATCGATCCTCGTCTCTCGGTCGTCTCGCTCGCGCGGCTCGCGCGGCTCGCGCTCCTCGTGCTCTGCGCTGCCACCGCGCTCCGTGCCGCGCCCGCCGCGGCGCAGCCGGCGCAGCCGGACGATCGCTCGAAGGCGGCCTCTCACTTCAAGCTGGGACAGACGTACTACAAGAGCGGCGACTACGAGCGCGCGATCGCCGAGTACAAGGCCGCGTTCGAGCTCAGCAAGGAGCCGTCGCTCATCTTCAACATCGCGCTGTGCCACGACCGCGCGCAGCGGCCGGAGGAGGCGCTCAAGGAGTACCGGCACTACCTCGATCTCGCGCCGAGCGGCGACGTCGCCGACGAGGCCCGCGACGAGGTCGCGCGGCTCACGCCGATCGTGGACAAGCGCGCCGCCGATCGCAGCACGGCGCAGGCCGCCGAGGAGGCCGCCCGGCGCGAGCGCGAGCGGCGCGAGGCCATGAGCCGGCCGGCACCGCCGGCGAGCCGGGTGCCGCTCTACATCATGGGGGCCGGCGCGCTGGTCGTCGCCGCCGGCGGCGTCGCGCACGTGCTGGCGGTGCGGACCCGCGGCCAGCTCGAGACCGAGCAAGATCCCGAGGCTTACTTCAACGGTCGCGACACGTTCGAGCTCCAGCGCAACGTCGCGATCGGCGCGTACGCCGTCGGCGCGGCCACGGTCCTCACCGGCCTGGTCCTCAAGCTGACCGTGTTCCGCCAGCGCGGCGCGCCCGAGGTCTCGGCCGCGGTCACGCCGCACGGCGCGCTGGTAACGGTGGGGTGGTCGCGATGATCCGCAAGCTCTCGCTCGTGTTGCTCCTCTCGGGGTGCTTCTCGATTCCGCCGTACGCTCCCGAGGAGGCGGTCACGTTCACCGCGGCCGATACCGGCGGCGTGGTCGCCGGGAAGATCGCGAGCGGTCTGCCGTTCGAGCTCGAGTTCCCCGGCGTCGGCGGTGGCATCGGCTTCCCGAACGCGCTGCGGATCAACGGCACCGACGTGCTGGGCCACGATCCGGGGCAGGCATGCAATCAGGAGGACGAGGTCGGCATCCTGTTCTCGCCGGCCCCGCGGATCAGCGCGAGTGGTGGCGCGCCGCCCGTGACGAGCCTCCTCTCGCCCGTCTTGCCCGGCCCGGCGGTCGTGCAGATGAAGCTCGACTGGGCGACCCGGCTCGCCTGCAACAGCGAGCGCAGCCCCGGCGGCACCTCGACGTTCACGGTGTTCCCCGATGGCCGGATCGTCCGCCACGACACGATCACCGATCCGAGCTCGGCGGACATCTCGCTCTCGCAGTGCACGTGCGCCGGGCCGTCGTCCGGGTTCAACATCGCCACGTTCTGGACGATCGCGCGGGGTGCCTTCAGCAAGCTCAGGCACTCCGGCTTGCCCGACGACGTGCTGCAGCTGCCGACGATCGGCGAGGAGCTCCCGAACTACGGCTGGTCGTGCGTGGACGACGGTACGCGCCAGATGTCGTTCGTGTGGTCCAAGAACGAGGGGGTGCGGATCCGCGGCCGCGATCAGCTCATCGGGTTCGGGTTCGAGTTCAGGCTCCTCAATGATCAGACGCCGGGGACTCTCTCGCTCGAGAACGACTCCGTGATCTTCATCGGGCGCAGCGCCGGGTGTATGGACACGGAGGCGCGCGCGGATGACTACATCGATCCGCTGGAGCTCAAGGTCAACGGCGTTGCCATGAAGCCGTCGCTCCGCGACGGGATCTACGGCGGCGACGCTGGCGATGGCGCCCCGCCCGGCGTCGAGCTTGCGGAGGGCGATCACTTCGAGCTGACCGGACAGGTGCGGAACCCGTACGCCGTGTGGCTGCGGTTCCCGCGCGCGGTGGACGCGCTGCGCGCGGTGCGCGTCGGCGCAACGGGGGTGTGGTACGTGCCGCAGCGGGTCGACGATCGCTCGTGGATCCTCTTCTTCAAAGAGCCGCTCGCGTCCGGGCAGACGATCACGGTCGAGCCGATCTGAGCGGGCTCGTCGCGGGCGCCGCTGCGCCTGCCTACTGCACGATCTACTGCACGATCTCGACGCCGCGCGCCGCGAGCGCCTTCACGCTCGCGAGCCCAGGCTTCGTGAGCTTCGTCATCACCAGGCCCAGGATGCGCAGGTTCGGCAGCGCGACGAGCGGCGCCGGATCGCGGATCTCCGTCGACGACAGATCGAGCACGGCGAGCGCGCGGTGCCGCGCGAGCGCCGGCAGCGCGGCGTCGCCGAGCCCCAAGCCGAGGACCGAGAGCGTGTGCAGCTTCGGCCAGGCGTCGAGCTCGAGGCTCGGCGCGCGCACGCGCGTGTCGCCGAGCGTCAGCTCCTCGAGCTGCGAGAAGCCGCGCAGCTGTGCGAGCGACGCATCGGAGACGTCCGTCTGCGCCAGGTGCAGGACGCGCAGGCCGCGCAGCGGTGCCAGCTGTGCGAGCGTCTCGTCGTCGGCGCGCGTGCGATCGAGGTAGAGGCTCTCGAGCTTTCCGAGCTGGCCGAGCCCGCGCAGCGCCTCGCGCGGCGCGCCCGTGCTGGACAGGACGAGCGTGTGCAGCTCGCGGAGCTTCGCGATCCGCGCGAGCGTCGGCGCGCCGATCGCCGCCTCGGCGAGCCCGAGCCCGCTGAGGTAGGGGAGCCGATCGAGGATCTCGAGGCCCTGATCGGTCACCTTCGTGTGCGACAGGTAGAGCTCGGAGAGGGCGCTCCCCGGCGTGGCGGTCGTGAGGGCCAGATCGGTGACCGGCGTGCGATCGAGCCGGAGGATCCGCATCTTCGGGGCGCTGATCAGGCGCGCCGCGTGCGCGTCGTCGACCGGCGTCCCGGCCAGGTCGAGCTCGCCGAGGTCCTCGAGGCCCGCCGTGGCCCCGCGCGCGGCGATCTGCGCGATCGCGGCGAGCGTGATCGGCGTGCTCGCGAGGCGCAGGCGGGAGAGCTTCGGCAGCTTCGCGAGCTCGATCACGAGCTTGTCGGTGACGCGCGCGCCGGACAGTCCGACCTCGACGAGCTCGGGCGCGTGCGCGAGCCACGCGACGTCGGCGTCGACCGGCTTGTACGTGGCGAGGCTGGAGACGTCGAACCGGCGGAGGCCCGGCGTGAAGCCGGCGAGCGTCGCGATCTCCTTGCCGGCGCGCGTACCGTCGAGGAACAGCTCGCGGATCGCCAGGTCGCGGAGCGCCGCCACCGTCCGCGGGCCCACCTTCGTGTGGCCGAGGTCGACGATCTCGAGCTGGCCGAGCGCGCGCAGCTCGGCGCCGCCCAGGTCGGTGAGTCGCGTGCCGCCGAAGTTGATCGCGCGCAGCCCGGCGAGCTTCGTGATCGCCTTCGCAGCGGCGTCGCCCACGCCGGTGTTCTCGAGGTCGAGCGCTTCGAGCGCCGGGTGGCGCAGGACGATCGCCGCGACCGCCGCGTCGTCGACCGCCGTGCGCGCGAGGTAGAGCCGCGTCAAGGACACGTCCATCTCCGCGAGCGCGGCGCCGTCGGCGGCTGTGCCATCGAGGAGGAGCGTCTTCAGGTCCGGCAGGTCGCGCAGCTCGCCGAGCAGCGCCTCGATCCGCTGGCCGCGCAGCGACAGCCCCGGGGTGCGCTCCTGCCGCATCACCCCGACGATCTGCGCGAGCTTGGGCTGATCCACCGCGCCCGACGGCTCGATGAACCAGGGCGTCGTCGGCGCCGGCTGCGGCGGCGACCACGGCAGCTCGCCGATCCGGACGATGCCATCGGGCGTCCACGTCATGACGCGCATCGGGACCGGCCACGGCGACGGATCGCTCGGATCGCGCGCCGGCTTCGTCGGCGCGGGCGCCGGCCTGGCCGCGGCCGGCGCTGGGACCGTGCGCGGCGCCGGCTTGGAGCCGCAGGCGCTGGCCAGGACGAAGAGGAGCGTGATCGCGCGGCGCTGCATCGCGGGAGAGACAATACATGTCGCGGCCGGTTGCCGGCGCCCGCGCGCGGCCCGCTAATCTCTTCGCTTGAGGATCAGGAACGCGATGCGCGCGTTCTTCGCCCACGCCTCGGGCGTTTGAGCCCGATCGATCGGCTGCGTCTCGCCGTAGCCATGTGCAGTGAGGCGCGACTGCTCGACGCCCTTGTCGACGAGATACTTCATCACGGCCTGCGCGCGCTGCTCGGACAGCTTGAGATTGGCATCGTCGTCGCCGCGCTCGTCGGTGTGTGACTGCACCTCGACCTCGAGGATGTTCGGGTTGCCCTGCAGCGTCGATACGACCGAGTCGAGGATCGGCGCGGAGCTCGGTTCCAGCTCCGCGGTGCCGGGTTTGAACGACACCAGGTCCAGGATCTCCGTCTCCGAGTCGGAGACGACGACCTTGCCCGGTTTCTTGCTCGGAGACGAGCACGCCGAGACCATCACGAGCGTGATCGTCGCCATCAGCACCTGGCACTTGCTACTCATCGATCTGCAACATACCAGCTAGCGCCCGGAGTGCCGCAGACGGCGGGCCAGGTCTAGAATCGCCCCCGGAGCTAGCCATGACGAACCTCGAAGCCTGCTTGCCTGCGGATCTGCAGGGGCCCACCACCACGATCACGCGGGTCGCCGCGGGGATGTCCGGCGCGGGCGTCTATCGCGTCGAGGTCGCGGGGCAGGCATACGTCCTCAAGGTCGTGGCAGAGAGCGAGCCGATCGAGCGCTGGCGCCGCCGGGTCCACATCCATCGGCTCGCCGCGGACGCGGGCGTGGCGCCCCGGATCGTGCATGTGGACGAGGCGCGGCGCGCGGTCGTGAGCGCCTTCGTCGGCGGCACGCCATTCCCGGCGGTCTACGGCGATCCGCGCACGCGGGAGGACGTGCTCGCGCTCCTCGGTCGGACGGTGCGCCGCGTGCACGAGATCCCGCTGCCACCGGACGCGGACGTGCTGGAGCCGCGAACGTTCCTCGGCACGATCTGGTCCGCGCTCGTGCCGGGCTTCCCCGTGCCGGCCTTCGTGGAAGGCGCGGTCGCGCGCGCGCTCGCGGAGGCGGTGCCCGCCTGCGAGCGGCCCGCCGTCCTCAGCCACAACGACGCCAACCCGACGAACGTCGTCTACGACGGCGAGCACCTCCTGTTCATCGACTGGGACACCGCCGGATCGAACGACCCGTTCTACGATCTCGCCGCGATCGCCGTCTTTCTCCGCATGGACGACGCGACCTGCCAGCGGCTGCTCGCCGCCCACGACGGCGCGCCGGTCGACGCGCTCCCCGCCCGCTTCGTCTACAACCGCCGGCTCATCGCGGTCATGTGCGGCACCGCGTCCCTGTACGTGGCCCGCACCAAGGGGCACGCCGGCGCCACCGGCCAGGAGACGCTCGAGTCGAGCGCCTCGCTCGAGGAGTTCTACCGGCAGATGAGATCCGGATCGATCAGCATCACCACCCCCGAGGGCCAGTGGTGCTTCGGGCTCGCGCTCGTCAAGGCGAGCACCACGCTCTGAGCGGCGCTTGGATCGAACGGTTCGGCCGATCGGCCGGCTTTACGCTAGCGAATCCGGATCGCGAGGCCGCGCACCGCGGCGCCGCCGCCGATGCCGGTGCCGACCTCGGTGGCCGCGCCGGTGACGAGATCGATGCGGTAGAGCCGCGAGGTCGCCTCGCCGGTGCGGCGCAGCGCCGCAAGCGAGATGCCGTTCGCGCCGCCCGCGATGTCGAACGCCGCGGGGCCGCTGAACGTCAGCGTCTGCGAGAGCGCGCCGATCGGGGCGAGCACGCCGTCGTTCGGCGGCGCCTGGAGCATGAGCTGGTTCGCGGCCGTGTCGATCACGAGGAGCTGGGTCGCCGTCGAGCCCGGGAAGCTGTTCGTGTACGCCGCCGCGACGACGTCCGCCGCGCCCAGCGGCGACGTGAGCTGCGTGTCGGTGACCGTGGCGCCCGTCGCGACGTTCGGGATGCGGAGGTTCTGCTCGGCATCGCTGACGATGCGCAGCGCGACCGGGCCCGTCGGGTTGAAGTCGAGGCCGAGCTCGTTGCCCGCGAGGCTGGCGAACGGCGAGGTGGCGTCCGCCGCGTCGGCCGCCAGCGTCGAGACGAGCGTGCCCGCGGCCGTCGCGGGATCGATCGCGTAGAGGCGACCCGCGCTGCCGAGGCCGTACAGGATGCCGGTGCTCGGCCGGAAGTCGATGCCGAGCAGGCTTTCGCCAGAGGCGAGGCCGGAGACCGCGCCCACCACCGTCGGCGCCGACGGATCCGCGAGCGGGATCGTCACCAGCTGGTCTCCGCCGAGCAAGCCGAACACCGTCGTGGTCGGCGCGGGGCGCGCCAGGCCGCGCAGCCGCTCGCTGCCGCCCACCGTGCCGAGCGAGGCCGAGACCGCGCCCGTCGCGAGGTTCACCGTGTGCAGCGTCGTGCCCGTGCCGCCCGCGAGGTCGAGCGCCGCGAACGCCACGTTGTCGCGGCCATCGATCTCGAAGCCGGCGACCCCGGCGACGTCCACGCCGAGCGCGCCGGCGTCGACCTGCGTGCCGTTGTTCGGCGGCGTCTGGATGCGGAGCCGATCCGCGTCGATATCGATCGTGTAGAGCGTGGTCGTCGCCGCGCCCTGCACCGAGTTCGTGTACGCGGCGCCGTGCAGGCCGGTGGCGCCGTTGATCGCGGCATCGGCGGTGGTCGCGCCCGTCGTCACGTCGGTGACGCGCAGGTTCTGGCCGGTGTCGCTGACGATGCGCAGCGCGACCGGGCCCGTCGGGTTGAAGTCCACGCCGAACGCGGTGCCCGAGAGCGGCTGCGTGAGCAGCACTGGCGCCGCTGCCGTCGCCGTCACCGGATCGAGCCGGTAGAGCTTGCCCTGGCCCGCGTTGTTCGTGAGCGCGTACAGGATGCCCGTCGAGGGCCGCACGTCGATGCCGACGATCTGATCGCCCGCGGCGAGCCCGCCGATCGGCGCGTTCGTGCACGCCTTGGCCGGCGCGCCGCGGTTCAGCGAGAGCAGGCGGTGCGACTCGGTGACCGCGTACAGCTCGCCCGGCTGCTGCGGGATCTCCGTCGGTGCGGGGAGCGCGAGCGCGAAGCCGCGCACCGCCTCGCCGAACGCCAGCTCGAGGTCGCGGCCCACCTTCGCCGCGCCGCCGCCCGCGAGATCGATCGCGTAGAGCGCCGTCGCGCCGCCCACGGTGAGCAGCGCGTGCGCCTGCGTGGCGCCGGACGCGTCCGTGATCATGTCGAGCAGCGCCGCGCTCGCGTCCACGCCGAGTCCCGCGCCGACCGCCGCCGTCGCGCCGTCATTCGGCGGGTCCTGGAGGAGGAGCCGGTCGGTCGTGGCGTCGATCGCGTAGAGCCGCGTGCGGCACGCCGCCGCGAAGTTGCCCGTGTAGCCGGCGGCCGTGAGGCCCGCCGCGCCGCCCGTGATCGCGCCGTCGGTGAACGTGCGGCCGGTCTCCACGTCGATGCGCAGGTTCTGGCCCGTGTCTGACACCACGCGCAGCCGGTCCGCGACCGGGTTGAAGTCGACGCCGAAGCGGGCGCCCGCGAGGGCCGTGAACGGCGCCGTCGTGTCGCCGGGGTCGGCGCTGAGGTCCGCCCGCCGCGTCGCCTGGCCGGTGATCGCGTCGATCGTGTAGAGCCGCGCGCGCGAGGTGAGCGCGTAGAGCAGGCCGTCGCGCGGCCGCGCGTCGATGCCGACGATCTCCTCGTCGAAGAGGAGGCCCGCCAGCTTGACCGTGTGGAGCAGCGCGCCCGGCTGCTTGCGATCGAAGCTCACGATCCGGCCGCTCGAGGTCAGCGCGATCGCGTCGCCCAGGCGGTCGTCGTCTCGGATCGAGAGCGAGACCGGCGCGAACGGCGAGGCGCCCACCGCCGCGCCTGCCATCAGCGTCAGGCCCTCGGTGCCCTCGAGCATGAGGTCGCTCATGACGCGGATCTTGAGGAGCTTCTCCGCGTAGTCTCCGTCCTCCCACGTGAGGGTGCCGGTGGCCGCCTCGTAGTCGACGTTGGCCGTCGCGCCCGCATCCTCCGTGCGGTACTCGACGCTGGCCGCGCCGGTCGGGTCGCCGATCCGCTTCGCGATCAGCTCGAACGTCCCGCTCTCCGAGACGCTGGCGAGCCGCGCCTCGATGACGATCGAGGACTGCCCCGGCTCGGGCTCGGGCTCGGGCTCGGGCGAGCCGCCGCACGCGGCGACCAGCGAGACAGACGCAACCACGAAACGAACGCGCATGGAGCTCCTTCGAGGCCCTCCGCACGTGGGCCCCGAGGAAGCTACGAGCCAGCCGCGGCGGTGGATCAGCGCCCGCGGGGCTCGACCGCACGGTCGCGTCCGTGAGCATCCACTCCTGCTCGACCTGCATGCGTGCGTGCGTGCAGCTCGAGGTCGAGCTCGTCGATGGACTCCAGGAGCTCAGCTCATGCAATGCCGCGGTATCGCTTCATCCGCCGCCGTGGCGCTCGCTGGCGAACGCCCGGAGGTGCGCCACGATCGCGTCCACGTCGTCGGAGATGAACAGCCAGCGCGCGTACTCGTGGCCGGCCGCGAGCTGCTTCAGCAGCGGATAGACGGGCTTCACCTCGGTCCAGTACTGCTCGCCCAGGAACACCATGGGGCTCGCGGTGCCGTAGGTCCGGTAATGGTTCTGCGCCGCGTCCTGGAAGATCTCCTGGATCGTCCCGGCGCTGCCCGGCGCGAAGACGATCCCGTACATGCCGATCGCCAGCACGCCCTCCTCGCGCACGCTGTTGTCGAAGTACTTGGCAATGTGCGTGGCGAACACGTTCGGGGGCTCGTGGCCGTAGAGCCACGTGGGCAGCGCGACGCTCGTGCACCGGCCCTCGTCCTCGGGTGACAGGGGGAACCGCGCGCGCACCTCGAACGCGGCGTCGAGCCACGCGTCGATCGGGAGCATGGCCGGGGCCTTCGAGAGCACGGCCACCGCCGCGTCGAGGTCGCCCGGGTCGCGCGTGGCCAGGTAAGCGCCGAGGTGCCCGGCCTCCATCGCCCCGGGGCCGCCGCCCGTGGCCACGCAGAAGCCCGCCAGGGACAGCTCGCGGCCGAGCCGCGCGACCGTGCGGTACATCGGATCTGCGCGCGAGAGGGCGTGGCCTCCCATGATCGAAGCGACCTTGTGCTTACCTGCCGCCAAAAAGTCCTGGAGGGCGTCCGTCACGGCATGATCGTGAA
Organism: Kofleriaceae bacterium; assembly: GCA_035558535.1. Taxonomy (GTDB): domain Bacteria; phylum Myxococcota_A; class Polyangia; order Haliangiales; family Haliangiaceae; genus JABFXX01. The sequence continues at coordinate 32,491 of DATMCI010000381.1, read as the reverse complement.
TGCGCTGCGCCAGATCCTCGACGATGTCCTTGATCTTCCGGGACTCGGAGAAGTGGCGATAGACGCGGCAATCGAACGCGCCGTCGTAGCTCCCCGCCAGGCCGTGCTGATAGCCCTCGTAGAGCTCCGCCACGCTGTAGAGGAGCCCGCGGTAGATCGAATAGGGCAGGTTCGGTAGATCCGGAAAGAACAGGGCGCCCGTCGCGTGCGCGTGCGCCGCGGCGGCGGGCTCGACCTCGCAGCCCAGGAAGAGGGTATTCGTGAGCGGGGCGCTCATCAGGGCCGATGTGTGGCCGCGGAGATCCAGCTTCTGGAAGACGCAGCCTCCGAGCGCTCCGCCCGCGCCGACGTGCAGGTCGAGCTCGGCGATACTCTCGATCTCGTGCCGTTCCTTGATCATGACTCTGTCTCTCCTCTCGAGGCCGGTCCGGGTTCAGCGCCGGTGGTCGTCGTGGGGGCTGGGGTGAACGCCGGCATGACCGGGACGGCCGCGTCGGCCTCGTGCCGCGTGATCGTCCCATCGCCGTCGGCGTCCAGGATCCGGAGCACGTCACTGACGACGATCTCCGAGGGCGCCTCGGCCGTCGTCCGGGTGATGGCGGACGCGAGCTCGTCGGGGGTGACCACCGAGTCTCGATTGGCATCGATGTCGGTGAAGCTCCCGAGCTGCCGCCACAGCTCCACGGAGAAGGCGTCCACGAGGATCATCTTGATCTCCCGCCCGCTGTCCCGCGGCGGCACCGTCTCCGGACGCTCCCGCGCGTGCTGGAGCAAGGGCTCGATCCCGTTCATTCCACCGAGCAACCCCAGCACGGTGGCGATCCGGTAGTCGCGCTCGAGGTCGATGGCCACCCCGCCGATCGCGGTGACCACGTCGTCCGGGCCCTCCACCGTCATGCGATCGTCGACCTGCAGATACCCATTCGAGCCCTCGGCCACGCCCCGGGCTGCGGCGCGCGAGCTGGCGACGGCGTCCCGCACCACCCGGCCGGACATGGTCACCACCACCGTCTCGTTGGCGTACGGGAGCGCCGCCTTGAGATCGGCGTACGTGAAGCGCTCCTCGTAATCGCGCGCTTCTCGTACGCCGCCGCCGTGGAGGAGGCAGCCGTCCGCCCCGAGGACGTCGCGGATATGCGAGCACAGGACCGACCCCATCGACGTCTGCCGCGACGTGATCCCCACCGACGAGAGCTGCGCGTCCGGCGGGATCCGGACGAGCGTGGCTTCATCGAGCTTGCGGATGGCCAGCATGTGCCGATCCACGCGCGCGCGCAGCTCCGGATCTTCGGGGAGCTCGCTGACCTCCTGGAGCTTCAGCGTGACGGCGGGCAGATCAGGCACCCCGGCGGGTGGTGCTTCCGCGGGCCAGACCAGCTCGACCACCACGGCATTGGCCGCTTCCGCGCCCGCCTTGATGACCCAGCACCCCTCCACGTCATCGATGAGCACCTCGTGCTCGTGTCCGGCGATGATGATGGGGAAGCGCGGTGCCCGCTGCATCCGGGCGAGCGCGTGGTCGTCCGCGCGGTCCTGGTGGGTGATGGGGATGACGCAGGCGCACCCCTCTTCCTCGACGAGCCGCCTCGTCCAGCGGAGCGCGGTCTCGTTGGCCGGCTCGATCGCGTGCCCGCCGAACGCTCCCGGCCGGTACAGGTTCTTATGGTGCGCGAGCAACCCCAGGAGGCCCACCCGGACCGTGCGCCCGCCGGGGCTCGTGACCTCGATCGTCTGGTGGGTCGGCAGCTCGGGCCGGAACGCGGGCATGTTGGTATTGAGCCACGTCCCCCGCAGCTCCCCCACGCGCTTGACGAGCTCCGGCATGCCCACATCATCCTCGTGATTGCCGAACGTCACGTGGGTGATCGGGATCGCGTTCAAACAATCGATCATGCCGGCGCCTTTATCGAGGCTCGACAGGATGCTCGGTGCGATGAAGTCGCCCGCGAGGGTCACGAGGAGCGCGTCTGCAGGGGACGTCTCCGCGTGGTGCTGCACGAGGCTCTTGAGCCGAGGCAGGTTCTCCAGCGTGTAGACGTCATTCACGCAGATGATGCGCAGCGCCGGCCCTCTCGCCGGCTCCCGCGGCGGCGGGGGCGTCGCCGCTACCACGAGCGCTCATCCCCGCCACCGGACATCAACGCGCCGTACTTCATGAACCGCCGGGCTATATTCATCCGTGCACGTGACCGTAGCCGATCTCCCCGGTCCGGATCTCCCTTCTGATCACGGCTTCGGCAGTCGCGCCTTGATGAATCGCAGCACGCGGCCGGCCGCGGGCGGACCGGGGTTGCGTCATGGCATCAGCGCTGCGCGCATCCACGGCATTGCATTCGGCATGCGGGGGCGCGCTGAGCAGAGAGCGGGCCATCCGCGAATGCGGCGAAATCACGTCACAGAAAGTGTGTTTTGTTCGGGAGTACGGCCAGACGTTGTCCGTATGACAGACAGTCCGGACGAGCAGGAGCCCGAAACGACTACTTGCTGTTGGCTCGCGAATCAACCTCGGGCCGGCACCACACGCGCTGCCCGCGCCGCGCGAGCCACACCGGCGCGAGCAGCGCCGGCAGGACGACGAGGTCGGTGGGATCGGTCGTCAGCCGCGCGCGCCCGAGCGCCGGCAGCGCCGCATCGGCGACGGCGGCGGCGAGCACGCGGAACGGCCACTGCAGCGCGGCGACCCCGAAGCGATACGCGTCGCCCGCCGGCACCCACAGCTTGGTCGCGGCGAACACGGTGCCCGTCGCGACCGTCGCCGCGATCACGGTGGCGAGGCCGCGCCGGACCCCGAACGCCTCGACGGCTGCGGCCAGGAGCAGCGGGAAGAACACCATGCCGGCGAGGTCGGACAGTTTGCCCGTGACGACGCCCGGCGCGTGCGTCTTGAGCAGGTGATCGTTGACGACCAGGAGCGCGATCGCCCCCAGCGTCGCTGGCGCCACCAGCGCGCGCGTCGCGATCACGGCAGCGGCCCGAGGTCCGCGACGTCGAGCGCGAGGACGGCGCCCGGCGGCGGGGTTTGGACGTCGTCGCCGAACGCCTCGAGCTCGATGATGCCGGTGATCTCGATGGTCGGATCCTCGGGGAGCGACTCGCGCCGGAGCCGCAGCTCGAAGCGCTCGGTGCACGCGACGGTGTCTAAGCAGTGGTCCAGCGCCGGCACCGAGAGGACAACCGTGGCGAGGTTGCCGGGCATGACCAGGACCGGCCGCCGATCGGAGCCGGCGCCCTGCATCGACACCAGCTCGACCTCGAGTTGTGCCGCGTTGACGCCGGTGACGTCCCGCGCGCGCAGCTGGAGGTGGACGGCGATGTTGCCGCTGACGAGCGGCAGCGGCTCGGTGCTGGTCAGTGTCGCCGTCAGGGAGCGGACGTTGAGCGGGGTCGTGTCATCGAGCACCTGCGGGACCAGGCCCTCGCTGGCGTCTAGCTGCCACCGGTTGATCACCGGCGTGGAGGCGATCGATGCCAGCACGCCCGCGGCGAACACGATCCGAGCGAGATGCTTTCGAGCGATCATGCCGGCCCCAAATCCACGGGTCGTGCCAGCAACAACATCGCGTTCGCCCACACTTGCGCGCCGCCACCTCGCACCGCGGCCCCCTCGCCGCGACATCGCTGTCGCGGTTCACCCAACGTAGTCGCGATCACGGCTCCGGCTCGGTGGGGCTGGGCTCGCCGGGCTCGCCCCATCCGTCAGGCTCGATCGCTCGGGCTCGCGCCACCGCGCGGCGCGCCCGGCGCCCGGGAATGCTCCGTGGCTAGCGAAGTATGCCTGCGTTCCGAGCAGGAGAGTCGGCCAGCTGCAGGTCGCGGTGCGGGTCGCTGAGGCGCGCTGCTCGGCGAGCGCGTGGCGCGCATCATGACGCGGAGGGGCACGAATTCGAGGGCGATGTCTCGGCCGAACAGGCTCACCTACCCTGACCGGCCTCGAGCAGCCGCCCACGTGCTGCAGCCTGGGCGAGCGTGTTGACACGATCTGACTCTCAATCGCGAGGACGCAATGACACGATATGAGGTAGTGGCTCAAGATGTTGGGACGGGGGCTTCGGCCGCATCCACAAGGCCAGAGATACAGTCCTTGAACGTGACGTCGCGATCAAAGTCCTCGATCCTATTTTTAAGATAAGTCCCAGCGAAGAAGATAAGGAGAGATTCCGCAGGGAAGCGAAGGTTCTCGCCAGCCTTTGAATCGCGATTTCCGGCTGAACGGCGCCGCGGTGCCGGCGTGCTTCGCCGTCTCCCTCCATGTGCGGCACAGCGGATCCCAGTACGCGCTCGTGAGCGACTTCTACCGGCCAGCGTCTCTCCGCGTCCGCTGAGCGCCGTCGCTGAGCTCCGCCGCGCTGCCGACTGTAGCCTCCCCGCGCCTGGCTGGCGGCCGCCGCCGGGTGATGATGCGGGGATGGAGATCCTCCGCACGCCCGACGAACGCTTCGCCCAGCTCCCCGGCTACGACTTCACGCCCCATTACGCCCAGCTCGGCGAGCTGCGCGTGCACTACCTGGACGAGGGCGCGCGCGACGCGCCGGTCGTGCTGTGCCTGCACGGCGAGCCGTCGTGGAGCTACCTGTACCGCAAGCTGGTGCCAGGGCTGGTCGCGGCGGGGCTGCGCGTCGTCGCGCCGGACCTCGTCGGCTTCGGCCGCTCCGACAAGCCGGCCGCGCGCGAGGCGTACACGTACCAGGCGCACGTCGACTGGATGGCGGCGCTGCTCGATGCGCTCGCGCTCTCCGACATCACGCTGGTGTGTCAGGACTGGGGCGGGCTGATCGGGCTGCGGCTCGTCGCCGAGGACGAGCGCCGGTTCGCGCGCGTGGTCGCGAGCAACACGTTCCTGCCGACGGGCGATCAGCAGCTGCCTCCCCCGTTCTTCACGTGGCGCGCGATGTCGCAGTCGATGGCGGACTTCGCGATCGGCCGGATCGTTGGATTCGGCTGCGCGCGCCCGCCGGCGCCCGAGGTGATCGCGGCGTACGACGCGCCGTTCCCCGACGAGCGCTACAAGGCCGGGGCGCGCCAGTTCCCCCTGCTCGTCCCGGCGCAGCCCGACGATCCGGCGAGCGCCGCGAACCGCGCCGCCTGGCAGCGGCTGCGGTCGTTCACGCGCCCGTTCCTCACCGCGTTCGGCGACTCCGATCCGATCACGCGCGGCGCCGACCTCTTGCTCCAGACCGCGATCCCGGGCGCCGAGGGCCAGCCGCACACGACGCTCGCGCAAGCCGGCCACTTCAGCCCCGAGGACGCGGGCGAGGAGCTCGCGGCGATCGTCGCCGCCTTCGTCGCGCGCTGAGCGCCCGTGTGGGACGGTCGTCACGAGCCCGCGTGCCGCTGACGCCGCTCGTCGCCTCGCCGTCCATCACAGCACTCTGCGCCGGCTCGACGATGGGATGCCGAGCTGCTCGCGGGCCCTCGCGACGATGCGGCGCGCGACGGTGATCCCGGCGTCGGAGAGGCGCTGCACGATCTCGCGATCGGTGAGCGGGTGCGCCGGATCCTCGGCCGCGATCGCCTCGCGCACGCGTGCGAGTAGGTCCGCGTCCACGGGTGCCGGCGGTACGCGAGCGACCCGCGCGGTGGCGTGCGAAGGCGCCGGCGCGTGGCTCACGCGCGGCACGTCGACCGACGCGAGCAGCTCGCGAGCGCGCGGAGCCAGCGCCTCGGACACTGGCCGCGCATAACGCGGCCCGAGCTGCGCGAGGAACAGCAGGAGCGCGGCGCGCCGGGCGTCGCCGTCGGGGCTCTGCGCCGCCAGATCGCGTACGAGCCGCCCGATGCGCTCGAGCGCCGGCACCGCGAGGTAGTGATCCGACAGCGCGATCGCGAGATCGTGATCCGGATCCGCCTCGGCGTGGCAGGTCATGCACGGACACAAGGCCCCGAACTTGATGTCACCGCACCGCAGACACAGCGCTTGCGTCATCCGTCGAAAGTGCACGATCTCCGTCGACGTGCACGCCAGCGCCGCGAACTTACTGGCACGCTTCGTGTGCCTCGTCGAGCCCGCGCGCTGGCACGCTTCGTGGCGACGGAACGCCTGGCTATTCGTTCGCGAGCTTCAGCACCTCGGCACGCGTCTGGGCGTCGAGTCGGAATCGCAGCGCCTCCAGGCGATCGAGCACCGGAGACACGCGCGCGAGGTGGCCGCTCGACTTCGCTTTCAGCAGGATGCCCAGGGTCCGGTGAACGGAATCCCTAGCAACCGCGCATAGCGGCGGGCGAGGCCATCATCGAGGAGTGCGAGCGGATCCGCGACCTGCTTCGCGATCGCGAGGACTTCTCGTTCCCCGCGATCGAGGTCGACCACGATCCGCAGCAGCGCGAGCTCGTCCGCCACCCTACCCGGTACCCACGACGGTTCCATAGAGCGCAGGGAGCAGGTCCAGGAGCTCGGCTTGATAGAGGTACTGCAGCGGTGAGGTGTTCGAGATCACCTCACGCACGCGCGAGCTCCTCGGCGAGCTCCTCAGCCGACATCTTGAAGGTGGGGATGCCGTAATCGGCCAACTTCGTGCGGAAGACAACGCGCGGAACGCCCGCGAGCGCGGCCGCCGCCCCCGAAGACAGGCGGCCCAGCTCGTACAGCTTCATGGCCGCCGCCATGCGGATCTCCTCGGCCATCTCGCTCGGCGTTCGCTTGAGCGCAACGAGCGCCTCATCCGGCAACGAGAGCTTGATGTCGAACATGCTGTCGCAGGGTAGCAGGGTGCTGGCGATCCTGGTTCTGGCAGCCCCGATGCCCGAGTCGGCTTCGGCTACGTCATGAACCTCTGGTCATTCCGGATCGGCGAACCGCGCGCGTCGAACCTGGCCGCGGCGGTCGCGGCCTGCCTCGGGTGACGGCGGCTCCCGTCCGTGCCGGTCCGATTGGGCGGTAGCGCACAGTGATCCAGGAAAAATGGGCGCTCGGGGACGGAGTCGAGGACGCGCTCAGCGCTGAGGCTCCAACCAGGCTCGTCGGTTGCTCGTCTCCTCGATGGCTTACGCCTCATGGCCTGGGGCTTGCTTTAGCTCTGGACACATCTACTACAACCAAGGAGCTCGACATGAGTAACGAGAGCAAGCGCGCGGAAGGGAAAGCGGAGGAGCTGGGCGGCAAGATCAAGCAGGGCATCGGCAAGCTCATCGGCAACGAGCAGATGGAGGCCGAGGGAATCGTGAAGGAGAAGAAGGGCGAGGCGAAGCAGGAGGCTGCGAAGGCCGCCGAGCGCACGAAGGGCAAGGTCGAGGAGATCGTCGGAGCGGTGAAGAACCGCGTCGGCGCCGTCATCGACAACGAGCAAATGCAGGTCGAGGGGCGCGCCAAGGAGCTCCAGGGCGAGGCCCGCCAGAAGGCCAACAAGTAGAATCAACCCCGGTCCGCAGCCGGCGCCATCGCCGCCAGTGCCAGGTACATTCCGGCTGCGAGGAGGAGGGCATGGGTCGAGCCGCCGACCCGCAAGGCGAGCACCGCGACGACTCCGCCGGCCACCGACGCGGCGCCGTTGATCGCCCACAAGCTGGCGATGCGCCCAGCGGGCTCGCCGTGGTGTGCGAGGAGCACCGGAAACGGACTCCCGATGGCGAGCCCGGCGGGCGCGAGGAGCGCCGCGATCAGCAGCAGTCGGCCGGCGTCACTCGAGATCCCCTCGAGCCACGCGAGGTCTCGCACGAGCAGGGCCGTCGAGGCGACGGCGAGCCCCGCCGCCAGGCACGCCCACGAGACGCCGCGGCCGAGGCGGCGCCACCGGCCCCCCAGCAGCAGCGCGCCAGCGGCGCTCCAGGCGAGCAAGCTGAACAGGACGAAGGACACGGCATGCAGCGTGCCGCCGGCCGCGAGCGTGAGCCGCTGGATGAGCGCGAGCTCGACGCACAGAAACGCGGCCCCGAGGCCCGTCGCGACAGCGGCCGGGCGGAGGAACGGACGCGCATCGCGCCGGTGCTCGCTCATCAGGACGAGCACGAACAGGATCGCGCCCGCCAGGGCCCACAACCGGCCCGGCTCTGCGAGCGCGGTCGCTCGCAGGCCCTTGGTGTTCTGAAAGAAGTACGGACGCTCGTCGTGGACCGGTGTCAGGTCGTCATCGCCCGTGGCGCCGAGCTGCGCCGGATCGAGCAGCTGAGCGCTGCGCTCCGGCGGGTCTCCCGGCCCCCACAAAAGCTCCGCTGGCGCGAGATCGAAGCGGTCGGCCACCTCCAGCGGCATCGGCGAGGCGCGAACGACGAGCATGTACTGATAGGCAGTCCCGGGCCGTGGATCGTGCAGGACGACAATCCCTTCGAGCGCTCGTGCGCGATTGACGCCGATCGTCTGGAGGGCTTCGATCACCGTGAGCAGCTGCCGGTACGCGTTTCCGGGATCGCTGTGGATGAGCACCAGTACGCCCGTCGGGGTCAACCGACTCAGATACAGCCGGACCGCCTCGACCGTGTACAGGTGGGACTCCAGCCCCGCCGGCTGCGCGTGGACGTTTCCCGTCAGCGCCAGCGCGAGCTCGATGAGGTCGTAGCGCTCGGCTGTGTCGGAGAGGTATCGGCGGGCGTCCTCGATGAACAGGCGAACGCCCGGCTGGTGGTAGACATCGCCGGCGAAGTGCTTCCAGCGGGCCAAGAGGCCAAGGATCGCGGGATTGACCTCCACCGCGTCGATACGGGAAGATCCGTACTTCTTGGCCAGCCAGACACTGGCACCTGCGCCAGCGCCGAGGATGAGCACGCGGTCGGGGTGGAGCGCGCGATAGGGCACCGACATCAGGAGGCCCCACGTACTCTCGAACGAGCCCGCCTTCGCGAGAGCCTCTTTCACCATGAAGGTGGGACTCATGCCATCGGTGAACACGCCCAGCCTCCGGTCGCGCTCCGCGGGCACTCGGTGCACGTCCAGGCGACCGAGCGGGCTCCAGACAGAATCGAGCACGTCGCGCGATGTCGTGCCCGGCTCGACCATTGCCTTCTCGGAATCAGGATCGGATCGGAGAAGGACCTGGAGCGGCCCGTCGGGCAGGTATCCCGCCCGGCCGGCCACCAGCAAGCTCACGTGCGCCACGGCGATCAGCGCGATCGCGGCCACGGGGCGAGGGCGGCGCTCGATCAGCATCAGCGCCAGCGCGCAACAGAGGAGGCCGAGCACGGTCACGATCTCGGTCGGCGCGAGCGGGCCGAGCACACGGGGGGCCACCAGGCAGCCGCTCGCCGCTGCGGAGAGATCGAAGGCATAGGTCGCCCGTGCAGCCTCGCTGCCGCGCGCGGCATATGCGTCCGAGACCAGAATGCCTGCGAGCGCGAACGGCACCAGCGACAGGGCCACGAGCCCCGGCAAGGACACGCCACAAATCGCAGCCGACGCCAGGCAGAACAGCGCCGCGGCGAGCCCAGGCGCTGCGCGGCGCGGCTCGGCCCAGCGCGGGGAGCGCAAGCGGACCGCCGCGCCCACGCCGAGGCCGAGCAGCGCGATCGACAGCGCCGTCGAGGTCGCGTGCGAGCTGCCGATGTAGGCGTAGAGCCGGGTGGACGTGAGCTCGAGGACCAGCACCACGAACGTGACAACCGCGATGGTGGCTGCTGGGCGATAGCTGCGCGTGTCCAGTGGCGCGCAGCGTATCACGCGCGCGACGCACGCCCGCGCCGGTCCGAAACGCAAATAGTGACGAGTGCCCGGTCAAGGAAGTCAACGCCGACCAACGCTGACCATTGCCGACATGACGAAGTGGTCCACGAGGCCTGTAAGGGCCGCCTGAAATTTCGACGGCTCAGAGAGTCGTCGCCGCTGCTGCGTCTCCATCTGCTTCGAGCAGGGCTCGGCGGACGTTCAGATCCCTGGGACAGTAGATGCGCAACAAGGGTTGCCGTTTCGAAGCGAATCGGTAGACTGCGCGGTCTTAGGCTGTCGAGCTGCGATCGCTCGGGATGGTGTTCGCAATGAACCTCGATCTTCAGTATCCGGATCTCAGTGTGCTGATCAGATCGGTGCTCGGCATGAGCTTGCAGCACCCCGAGTTGCTGGCGATCTGGATGCGGCCGTTAGGCATCCGCCTCCCAGCCAGAGCCCCGTGAGCCGCAAGTCGAAACCAGAGGACCTGGTCGAGCCGACCGGACTGGTTGGCTCCGCGCCGTCCGAGATCCTCTTCTACCAGACCGAGGACGGGCTCACGCGGATCCAGCTACGGCTGCACGAGGGCACCGTCTGGCTGACCCAGAGGCAGCTTGCGGAGCTGTATCAGGTGACCGTCGCTGCGATCAGCCAGCACATCGGCAAGATCTTCGAGGAGCGCGAACTGGCGCCCGAGGCAACTGTTAAGCAATTCTTGACAGTTCGAACTGAAGGAAATCGCTCGATTTCCCGGACGGTCGACCACTACTCGCTGCCGATCGTGCTCGCAGTCGGCTACCGGGTGCGGTCCACGCGCGGCACTCAGTTTCGCCGGTGGGCGACGACCCGTCTGGAGGAGTACCTCGTCAAGGGCTTCACCCTCGATGATCTGCGGCTCGAGAACCCACCGGGGCCGGGGGCATCGGACTACTTTGACGAGCTCCTCGAGCGGATTCGTCGGATCCGGACTTCCGAGCGCCGGTTCTACCAGAAGCTCACCGACGTCTACGCCAGGTGCAGCGTTGACTACGACCCGAACGCCGAGGTCACCAAGACGTTCTACGGCACGATGCTACGTAAAGAAGTACGTGTCGCGTTCGTGGGGACGATGTTCGCGGAATACCGAGATGAAGGCGTGCGTGCCCGGATTCATCGAGCGCGGCGGCTGCTCCGCCTTGTCGATGAGGATGTGTCCCATCACGAGGACGTCGATGCCGGTCTCGCGGAAGCAGTTGAACGCATCGAGCGGCGTGCAGACGATCGGCTCTCCGTTCACGTTGAACGAAGTATTCACGAGGACGGGAACACCCGTCCTCGCGGCGAACGCTCGGAGCAGGTCTGCCAAGAGCCCCGCATCGTCGTCGACGGTCTGGAGCCGGGCGGTGCGGTCGGCGTGGGTGACGGCCCCGAGGACTTCGGGGCGCTTCACGCCGACCGTGAACGTCATGAATGGCTCCTTGGCTCCCACATCGAAGAACTCGCTCGCGCGCGACCACAGGCAGATCGGCGCGAACGGCCGAAAGCCCTCGCGCATCTTGATCTTCGCGTTCAGCCGGCCCTTCATCGTCGCAGGACGTGGATCGGCGAGGATGCTCCGCGCGCCGAGCGCTCGCGGCCCCCACTCCATCCGGCCTTGAAACCAGCCCACGATCCGGCCGCTGTCGAGGACCTCGGCGACGCGCTCGACGAGGGCCTTCGACGACAGTCGTTGATAGACGACGTCCATGCGCCGCACGTACGTCTCGATCTGAGCGTCACTGAACTCCGGGCCGAGGTAGGCGTGGCGCATCGGGGACCTGACCAGCGGGCGCCGCTTGCGCTGCGCGCCGAGCATCGCCGCGCCGACGGCTCCGCCCGCGTCGCCCGCCGCCGGCTGCACGAAGACGTGCTTGAAGGCGGTCTCGTTCCGGAGCCGCGCGTTCGCGACGCAGTTCAGCGCGACCCCACCCGCGAGGCACAGGCGGTCGACCCCGGTGTCTGCGTGGAGGCGATTCGCGAGCGCGAGCACTGCCTCTTCGCACAGCCGCTGCGCGCTCGCGGCGATGTCGCGGTGGTCCTTCGTGATCGGTCCTCGCTTACTCCGTCGCGGTACCCCGAACAGGTCCTCCAGGGCGGGGCTGAACATCCGGAAGTTGAAGTCGAAGTATTCGAGCGATAGCTCCACCATCCCGCGCGCGTCCCAGCGCATCACATTGCGCAGCTTGTCGAGGAATCGCGGGCGGCCATACGCGGCGAGGCCCATCACCTTGTACTCGTCGCTGTTCGGGGTGAAGCCAAGGAAGGAGGTGATGGCCGAGTAGAATAGCCCGAGCGAGTGGGGGTACTCCTGACGAGCGATCGGCTTGATACCGCGGCTGGTGCCGAGGAACGTCCCCGTCGTGGTCCACTCGCCGACGCCGTCCATCGTCAGGATGCCGGCCTCTTCGAACGGACTCGTGAGAAAGGCGCTCGCCGCGTGGCACAGGTGGTGGGGAAAGCAGCGGACCTCTCCGTCGAAGCACAGCGCGTGCTTCAGGATGTCCTGCGGGGCGAGCTTCTCGCGCAAGCTCGACGCCAGCGCCTTGGGCTCCGCGCCCATCCGCATCGCCAAGGACGCGACGATGCGGTCGAGCTTCACCAGCGGCTGCTCGTAGAAGCAGACCAGATCGACGTCGCGGATCGTCAGACCTTGCGAGTCGAGCGCGGCGCGGGCGGCGTTCACGGGCACCCGGTGGTCGAACTTGACGCGCGTGTAGCGCTCTTCCTGCGAGGCCGCGACGAGTCGTCCGCCGACGACCAGGGCGGCGGCGGAGTCGTGATAGAACGCGCTGATTCCGAGAACGTTCACGCGTCGACCTCGAGCAAGCCCGACTTTATCATGCGACCGACGAGGAGCTGCTTGGCACGGTCTGACAAGCCAGGGAGGTCGCCGACCTGAAACGCATCGTGATCTCGGATGAACTCCAGTGCGGGCCCCACCGCTCGGGGGCTCGCCACTTCCTCTCCGGGGAACGCGAACACCACGAAGTCCGCATCGTCGATCGCGTTGCAAGGCATTCCCCACCGCTTGACGACGCGCGTCGTGAGGCGGAGATCGCCGATCTGGTCGATCGCCGCGAACCGACCGCCGGGCACCGACCAGCTCTCCTCCTGGACGCGCCGAGTCGCCAGTCGTTGCTCCGCGACCTCGAGCGCGCGCACGTCGAGGCGCGACAGCTCCCGGGCGAGCCTCGTCTTCATCGCCACGCGGTCCGCCTTGCTCGCCGCGGGCGAGAGGCTGCGGCGCAGATCCGCGCGCCGCTCGGCGAGCGACCGGATCGCCTCGAGCAGCAGATCTTCGACCGTGAACGCCAGCACCGCGATCGTGAGGTGCAGCGACGACGTGTGCGCGGTGTTCGCCTCGTGGATGATGCCGCGCGGGATGTACATGACGTCTCCCGGGCGCATCGTCACCTCGGATCCGCGCGGCAGCGCCTTGGCGTCGATGGCCGCCATGCGGTGTGGCGGTCCGAGCGGGCGGTGTTGTTCGACCCCTCGCAAGCGCCAGGTCTTCTCTCCGTGGAGCTGCAGCACGAAGACATCGTGCGTATCGAAGTGGGGCGGGAAGCCCTGCGCGTCTCGCGGCGTCAGGTAGGCATTACCGATCACGGGGCAGCGGAAGTGTTCGGAGACAGCTCGACACAGCTTGCCGACCGGTGTCCACCGGCGGTGCAGCGAGTTGAACACGAGGGTGCTGCCGCGCGCATACGCATCGTAATACCGCCCCCCGTCGGCCAGGTTGAAGGGCGCGGGGCCGTGCTTCCGGTTCTCCACCACCATGAGCGGCAGTGTCTTGCCGGGATCTTCCTTCGGAATCGAATAGGCAATCACCGAGTCGAGGTCATCGAGCGTCAGGATGCTCCGGAAGTAGTCGGGATCGGCGCGGCGCACGTGCAGGACCTTCTCGTCCCAGTACCGGGCCGCGAACTCGTCGATCCCCAGCGGGCTGAGCAGCCACGGGACGCTGGGGATCGCGGCCTCGGCCGCCGGAGCGGGCCTCGGGCCGCGCGGCTTTGCGCGTGGGCCTTTGGGTCGTCGCTTCGCCTTCATGCGCGTCGGTTCCTCGCCTCGGGTCTCGGTGCATCCTGTCGAGCGCGTCCAGCGACCGAGCGCTCGTGCCGGTGAAGCGCGTCGAGGAGTGCCAGCTCTTCGACGCGCGAAGGGGCTCGCATCATCCGGGTGACGAGGAGATGCCCGAGCGACCGGGCGATGTCTCGGAGCGACGCTGTCGTGTGTCCCGCGCGCTCGAGCCGGGCGATCGCTTTGAGCTCGATGGCGATCTTCGCGTCGCGTGCATCGAGCATGCGCCCCACGTGCTGGGCGCGGGCGTCCTGTCCCGCGAGGAGCTGCTCGATCGCCGCGCGGCGGGCCCGGAACCGACGCGACAGCTCACCCTCGTAGTCCCGGGGCAAGCCGAGCAGCTTCCAGGTCGATGCACGGGCAGCGGCCAGCCACGCCAGCCGGTCCGGCGCGGACAGCGGCAGAGCATGCAGGAATCGATACAGGGACAGCAGCGCCGCCAGCCAGCGTGTGCCTGGGGCCCAGGGGAGGTCGAGCTCCTCGTCCGACAGCAGCTGGAGGCACGCCTCGCTGTCGAGATGGAACACACGCTCGGCGTGCGGGATCGCCTCGAACCCACCGTAGCGTTCGACCTCGCGATCGTAGGTATCCAGCGCCGTCCGGACCAGGCTGCCATCGCGCTCGAACGCGGGTCGCCGCCTCGCGAGCCGCTCGAGCACGAAGCTCGCTCCTGCCGCCGACCGCGTGCGAATGCGGACGCGGAGATGGTCATCGGGATCTGCGTGTCGCACGAAGAACCAGGGCACGTCACCGAGCTCGCGACGCGCGTCGGCGACGAGCGGGGCGACCAGGCCGGTGAGCAGGTGGTCGGCGGAGCGCGCGCCGCTGTAGAGCTTCAGGTAGAGCCACTCGCTCGCCGGTGGAAACGAGCGCTTCGCCCGCGGTGAGGGCCGGAGCAGCGGTCGCCACGGGACCGTGCTCGCGGTCGCGTCGACGCCGCGGAGCGGCAGCACGACCTCGCAGGCGAAGCGGCCCTCCGGACCGCGCACCGCGGCGTCGTCGCCGATCCCGAGCGCCTCGAGCAGCGTCACGTCGCCAGCCGCGGGCAGCGCGCGCTCACACGCGAGGATGCTGCGCTCGCTCTCGAGATCCACGGCGAGGAGGTTGTCGCCCTCGGCGAGGACGACGTGCCGGGGGATTCCATACCGCGCACGCGCGCGCGCGAGCGCGCCGCGGGCCGCGGCTCGGTCGCCGGCGAACCAGGCGGCGATCTCCGCGCGATCGAATGTCCACCGCGCGACACTGACGACGTGTCGGCCGCGGATCACGCGCGGGAGGCGTCGCGTGTTCTCCAGCTCGCCCCACGGAAACACCAGCCCGACCCGGTCGGGGTGGCGGGCGAGGTGACACAGGAGCCGGTAGCCCGGCGGGTTGTCCTCGGTCCAGAACGCATGGCTGTGCGTCAAGCGCAGCGCGATCTGGCAGCCGAGCGCCGTGGACAGCACGCGGAACCGGCCGCGATCGAGCTGGATGCGAAGGTCGTCCGGCCGGATCGGGATGGCACTGCCGTCTGGCCGAGCATCCAGCGTGATCCGCGCGGGGTGCAGGGACACCCGCGAGATCGACGTGCCCATCGCCGCGGCCGGCAGGAGGTCGATGTCGGCGAAGATGGTGTTCGGCGCCTCCTCGTGGACGTACGCGCGCACGGCATCGGCGAAGTCGGGGCCGAGCCGCGTGAATCGCCCGAGCAAGGAGCCGTGCAGTCCCCGCCCCCGGTGGAACACCACGATCGGCTCCTCGGTCGCGTTGGCATCCGGGCGCCGGCACAACAGCCCCATGAGCTCCATGCGTGTGGGCAAGCTCGCCTCGTCGTGAACGAGCAGCCTCGCGACCTCGGCGTCCGACAGCCGCCACTCGGAGGCGTCCTCCGTGGCGAGATCGACGAGCTTGCGGCGCAGGAACGTGTCGCGCCGCGGGTCGCGGTCGCTCGTGTCGGGCGGAGCATCGCGGAGCGCGCGGAAGATGCCAGTCTCGCTGTCGGCGGCCTCGCGGAACGGGACCTCGCGCTCGCCGAAGCGCTCGCCCCAGACGCGCCTTAGCTGTTCGCTTGCCGGGAACCTCGGCTGCATGCGGGCGAGCTCGACGCCGACCGCGGCGAGCTCGTCGCACAGCTCGCTCGACAACCGGAGCCGGGGCGCCCGCTTGATCAGCTCGACCCGCAGACCCGGCCGATCCTCCAGATACCAGGGCGCCGCGCGCTCGATGGCCTCGTAGGTGTCCGGCGTCCGCGGGGACGGCGCGGACTCCTCGTCGGCGATCCGCGAGAGCAAGCTGGACAGCGCGCGCGCCTCCTCCTCGAGCCCCGCAGCCTGGAGGCGCCCTGTGACGCGCGAGATCGGGTCGTCGTCCGACACGCGCTCGATCGAGGACAGCTCCGAGACCAGCACCTGTGCTTCGATGAGCCGGTAGGCGAGCTGACGTGACGCTCCGCGGAGCGCCGATGTGCGCAGGCCGCGCCGCGCAGCTCGCGCGAGCAGCGACTCGATGCTCGCGTTCCGCTGGATATCCGCCTCGGCGCAGCTCCAGCCAGCGGCCCCCTTCCGCGTTCGCGTGGAGAACCGGTACGCGTTGCCGGACGCTCGCAGGGTCGGGTTGGGACGCCAGATCAGGACATCACGGTGCCTCCGTACGACGCCTTGTAGCCACTCTTCAACGACATCGAGGTCGAGGAGGAAGCGGCAGGCGCTGGTCTCGCGTGGCCCCAGCTCCAGACAGGAGTCGTCCGCCACCTCGCCGAGCGCCACGCCTGCGAGTGTCGCGAACGGAGTGCACCGCGTCGCCATGCGCGTCAAGTAGCGGCCGAGCGCCGCCTGGACGCCCGATGGATCCGCGGACTCGCCGGCTCGCCACGCCTGGGCCCGCGTCGAGAGCGAGCGCGACGCCAGGAACAGCGCCTCCTTCGTCACCGAATCGTCGACGAGCCGCTCGAGCTGCGCAGCGGCGTCGGTCGGCGTCGATCGCGTCCAGGCGTGCCATACCTCCACCGGCAGGAGCGGTGTTCGCGCGATGAAGAACCCTGCCGGTTGATATTTCATGCGCGGAGATCCTCGCGCCGATCCGTCCGCATGCGGGCGCGAGCGTAACACACGCGCGCCCAGCGCCGGTAGGATCCACGGGCGCGACGCAGGAGCGCGGAGCTTTCAATGGAGCGATCGTTCGAATACTGGCACTATCCAAAGCCGATTCGTCAGTTCTTCGCAGATCGCAATCAAAGCGCGAAGACGATGATCGAGGCCGCCCGCAGATTTCGGGAGCAGCATGCTGCGAGTGGCCGTCCAGCGCGAAATGCCGACTGGATCGCGAAGCAGAGCGGGTTGCCGTGGCTGCCGCTCGACGTGCAGTTTCCGGCCAAGGCCATGCTCGAGGAGGCGCGCAGGTTGCGGAGCCACTTCGTCGCGCATCGCGGCGAGGAAGGTCGCCCCGAGTATCTCGGCAAGGGGTGGCGCGCGCTCACGCTGCATGGGCTCTCGGCCACGCAGAGCAGAGACGCCCATAATTACTCCCGGCAGCCCGCGGGAAAGCGGCGCAAGGTCCCGGCGGGCGTGACCGACCCATACGCGCGCTCGGAGTGCGAGGCGCCCTACCACTGGACGGAGGCGTCGAAGCGCTGCCCGGTGACCACGACGTGGCTCAAGAAGACACTGCCGCACGGAGTCTACTTTCGCGTTCGCTTCATGGTGCTCGAGCCAGGCGCGTTCCTCTTGCCGCACACCGATCGCCACTACCCCGAGCTCTCCGAGATGTACGCCTCGTTGAGTCAGCCGAAGGGCGCGTACCTGAAGGTGAAGGACTTTGGCTACGTGCCGCAGCGGACTGGCCATATGACGATGCTCGACGTCGGCAAGGTCCACTCGGTGATCAATGCGTCGGACGAAGATCGGTACAACCTCGTGATCATCGGTGTGCACGGCCACGACAAGAGGTGGCGCTCGATGCTCGAGGACAGCTACGCGAAGCTCATGAGCGGCCGTAGCTACTGAGTGCCAAACGCTCAGCCGGCCTTGCGTCGGTCCTTGCGTCGGTCCTTGCGGGCGATGGCGTGGAGCACCATCCGCACGTCGGTCCAGCCTGGCGCGTCCGAGTCTTCGCCGAAGGCGCCGACGGCCTTCCGCTCTCTCGGCGACAGCTTCGCGAGGGCGCGCTTGGCGGCTGCGACGCGCCTGGCGCCGTACGGTTTGTCAGAGACGAGGACCTTGCGCCGCGTCAGGTAGACGCGATCGATCGTGAAGTCGTGGGCGGCCAGGGTGGCTCGCCAGATGTCGAGCGACCGCGCGCTCTGATGGGTGGGATCGACGGTCCGTTCGAGCCCGTCCAGCGTCGCGATGGCCGCGTCGGATCCCGCGATGATGTCCGAGACGAGCAGCGATCCACCGGCGCGGAGCACTCGTCGAGCCTCCCCGACGAGCTTGTCGAGGCTCGGGACATGATGCGCCGCGAGCCGCGAGCCGACGAGGTCGACCGAGGATGCGCGGAACGGCAGCTCCTCTGCGCTGGCCACGCGCAGGTCGAACCAGCGCCGGCCGCCCGCTGCGGACAGGCGCTCGCGGGCGAGCTCCAGCATCGCCGGATCAGGATCGACGAGGACCACCCGATCGACGAACGACCGCAGGACGAGGGCGAACGTGCCGCCTGCCGCGCCGATATCGAGCGCGCGCGCGAACCGCCGCCGGCCCACGATCTGGTTCACGACGACCAGATCGTTCGGGAGCGTTCGCCGCGCCACGAAGTCGTTCGCCGAGACCTTCGGCGCGTGCTCGACGAAGCGCGCCTCGAGCCCCAGTCGAGCGACGTCGCGCTTCGGCACGAAGAGCACGAGACCCGCCTTCACGACGCTGAAGCTCGCCGGCGCGTTCCCCCCTCCGCTCCCTCTTCTCCACAATCCGAGCGTCGTGCCGCGTCTCCAGCGGGTGCGGCTTCGCTCGCTGATGCCGCGGTCGGCAGCCACTTCCGCATCGAGCAAGATGCAGGTCATTTGCGACGGGCGGCCTTCCAGCGCGAGGACCGTCCCGTCAACGACCTGACCGACCGCGGCGACGCGCCCGAGCCGCTCGCGGACGCGGCGCGACAGGCCGGCGAGCGCAGCGATGCCTCGGATGGTGATCGCTGGAGCATCCTGCGCCGCCGCGCGGGTGTGGCTGGCCCCCCTCACCGTGTGGTCCGGGCCGCCTTCCGTTTGCGGCGAAGGAGTCGTCGCCGGGGGGGGCGGCGCGCCGCGAACAGGTACTCCCGGAGCGCCTCCTCGCGCAGCTCGTCCACGGCGATGCCGAGTGAGGCCGCCAGCTCGTCGAGCGACTTCTCGCGGGCTCCGGAGATCCGCCTGTACCAGCGAACCAGCCGGTCCACGCCGATGCCGGCCTGTTCGAGAGCGGGATGCGCGAGCCCTTGCTCGAGCAGCCAGCTCCACTTCTGCTGCACCTGGTCGACGAGCTCGTCCAGCGTGCCTTGCCGCGCGAGGACCGCCGGTACGTAGCTGCCCAGCTTGTCTGGCGCGGTGCCCGCGACCAGCTTGCGTACGAGCACCTCGAGCCTGGCGAGGGTCCTGCCCGCCAGATCCTTGCTCGCCAGCCCGCGTCGCTTCAGCTCGCGCGCGATCTCATCGGCGGTCGCGCCGACACCGCGGATCGCCGCGATCTCCTCGACGAGGCTCAGGAACAAGGCCTCGCGGGCGAGCGTCCGCTCGGGGTCGGCGTGGACGCGCGCATGGAGGGTGAAGGCTCGCGGGGGGATCTCGCCACTCGGCTTCTGGCCATATCCCCTCGCGTGGTTCACCAGGGTGATCAGCTGTTCCCACTGCGCCGTGTGCGCGAACGAGAACGCGGCCGAAGCAGGGCGCTGGTCTGTCGCGAGCGCGACAGCCATGTGGCGCAGCATCGCCATGGCGTCGTCCCGCTTGAGGTCCGGGCGCTCTCGAGCGACGTAATCGGCGAGCCGCTCCACCGGCAGCCCGGCGGCCTGACCGTCCGCGATCAAGCGACGCCACGTGCGCTGGACGTAGAAGGTGCGCTTGGCGATCGCCGTGAGGGCGTCGCGGGTCGCGTCCGTGATCACACCCGCGCGCGCCGCGCGCATGAGCCCCTCGCGGAGGTTCACCATCGCGTCCGAATAGGCGATGTAGCTGTTCGCGCTCGAGCCGTGAACGAGCGCGACCTCGTCATCGTCCTCGAGCGCTCCGGAGCGAAACGCCTCGAAGATCTGTCCGACACCTTCCATGCCGAAGACGTGCAGCTCGGCGGCACGCAGCGCTCCCATGCTCGACGCGCCGAACACCCGGACTCCCGCCGACAGCGCGGCGAGGATCTCCTTGTGGAACACGGCAGGCCGGTCGTCGAACAGGCCATCGATGATCCCGATCGCCCGCGGATTCGCCGCGAGCAGGCACTGGACGTCTCCACAGGCGACCGGCGGCAAATACGTGGCATCGAGGATGGCCCTCGCTTCGGTCACCGGGAGCGATGGGCCCAGGAAGACGTAGACGCTCATCGCTGACCGCCCCGGCGCAGCGCCCGCTTCCCGCGCTCGCCGATGATGAGCGGCTTGTCACCCAGGATGCCCTCGAGTCCAGGCACGATGACCTTGGTGACCGGAATGCCATAGTCCTCTTGGGAGAGATCGACCACCACGACGCTGTCGCACCCCACGCGGCGGAGCGCGTTCAAGAGTACCTCCAGGTCGCCATCGAACGTGTCCGTCGCGACGGAGGGCCGCGCACGGAAGTCGAGGCCGCGCTTGTGCTTCTGCAGCATCGCGATCAGCGCTGATGCGTTGTTTGCGTTTCGCCGCGCGGTGTAGTCGGCGTAGAGCTGGTCATCGCGTGCGCCAGCGATCACGGTGAGCCGATCCTGCGCGGTCTCCGTCAACGCCCGGAGCAGCGCGATCTCGCGCGCCGGGTGACAACCATATCCTGCGCTGATCCCGAGCGGACGAAACGGGTTTGATTCGTCGACGACGAGGCTGCCGAAGCAGGGCGCTCCGACGTCGCTCGTCAGGTCGTAGACGCCGATCACGGCACCCGCGTCGCGGAACTTGTCGATGACGTGCCGGCACGCAGGATCATCAATCGTCGAGAGCTCGACCAGCGACGATGTCCGGAACGGCCCGGCCCCGCTGCATTCCCAGACGGTCTGGGCGTCGCGCTCGATCACCTCGCAGAGCCCGTGGAGGATCGCCTCCAAGAGGTGGTTTCCGGACGCGAGGCCGTTCGACGTGTTCTGGAACAGCGGAAAATGGCCCGGGGCGTAGACGCGGTTGAGGCTGACGAGCTCGTGTGGAACCCAGACGCGTTCGCCGCGCGCGATATCGTAACCCTCGACCCATGGCAGGACGAGCTCCGGGGTGACCTGTCGGCGCGATTCCCGCGGGAGCCGCGCGACGTCGATCACCGTCTCCCGACGAGCCAGGCGCTGCAGCGTCTCGAACCGCGTCCGCGCCGCCGGCCACTCGGCGTGCCACGATTCGATCGACTCCATCAACGCTGAGACCTTCGCGGCTTCGAGGGTCAGCCCCTTGCCCTGTGACACTGCCAGCGTGCGCGAGTTCGGGCGGATGCACTGGTAGACCGGGATTCCGATGAGATCGAGGCCAGTCACGTTCGCGAGACGAGTGATCCCGAACGCGGGACACAGCGGCAGGTAAGCATCCAGCGTGGCGCGCGGGCTCCGCAATCGATGAGTACCCTCGGTGTGATTCTTCCGTACATCCTGATGCGTAAGCTCGAAGAACCTTATGGCCATGTACCCACCGGAGGTGCAGCGACGGTATCATGAACATGTCGGACCCTCCAGGACCAGACCGCTGATCGCGTCTGGCTTTCAGCCCCACGAAGCTCCAGTTCATGAAAGCACCTAATGGTCTCTCGCGGGTCCTGATCAAAAGGCTCGCCTCCGAGCACGTCGGGACGCGCTCTCTCGTCGAGCTCTTGTCCGAGCCCCCAGAGCAGCCGAAGCTCCGACGGATCGATTCAACCGCGATCGCGGGTCAGCTGGGGCCGTGGAAGCTACGCCAGACGCCTGATGGGCACTGGGAGTGGGTGGTGCTCGACCGGTCCACGCTCGAGATCTCCGAGCCGTTCCGCTGGCGCATCCGCCCGCTGAGCTCGGTGAAGCAGCGCGGCGTGCGCCGCATCCTCTTGATTGGCGAGTCGGCAGCCGGGAGCTTCGGATACGGGCTCGGCTACTCCCTGGGTGCCGTGATCGAGCATCGATTGAATCGCGGCAAGCGCAAACAGTTCGAGCTCATCGACCTTACCTGCGTGAACGCGTCGTGGGATGGCGAGTGCATGGATGCCATCCAGCACGGCATGACGTTGCAGCCGGATCTCGTCCTCGTCTACTGCGGCAACAACGAGCCGAAGTCGCTCCTGCGATTCCTGACCGAGGGGCACATCACCGAGAACCCATATGCCTCCGCCGCGCGATGGGCATTCGACGGCGACGACCCGAAGCAGCGGATCGCGATCATCAACCAGTGCCTGGAGTTCCACTTCAAGAACCTCGTCCACAGGACGGTCCACGCCTGCCGCGCGCGCGGGATCGATGTCGCGTTCATCATTCCGGAGAACAACCTGGCGGACTGGTCTCCGGTGGAGAAGGTGCCGCACCACATCGGCGGCGAGACGCTGATGAGCTGGTGGAGCCAGATCGAGCGCGCCGACGCGTCGTTCGCGAGCGGTGATTACCAGGCAGCCCTGGCAGCGTACCGCCAGGCGAGGAAGCTAGACGGCGGCATGTGCCAGCGGAGCCTGCACGGAGAGGGGGGCTGTCTGCTCCGGCTCGGCGACGGCGATGCCGCGTATGCGACCTTCGTGCGCGCGCGCGACGCGGGGCTCGGACCGTTCGTCGAGGCCACGCCGGGCATCACGAGCGGCGTGGCGCACGCGATGCGCGAGACACTGCATGCGCTCGGCGTCCCCTTCGTCGACTCGCCGGCGCTGTTCCGGGAGGCCGCGCAGAGCGGGATTCCGGATCGCGAGATCTTCATCGACTACTGCCACCTGTCCCCGCGGGGCCACGAGCTCGTGGGACAAGCGGCTGCGCGCATGATCGAAGAGCTGTTTGGCGTGAAACCGCCGGGGCGGTCTCGAACGGGCGATCTCCTCCAGCCCCTCCAGCCCCTCCAGTCTCTCCAGGCGACCGGGCGTGAAGCGGCGCTGGGCGCGCTCATGGCCGCGCTCCACAACTACAACCTCAGCCAGGGGATCGAGATAGTTCGCTACTGGCTCGCTGAGAGCCACCGGCAGTGGAAGGGCGTCACGTCGATCCTGGCGTTCTTCGCCGATCACGCCTGCACGGCGTGGCGCGAGCGCTGGACGATCGAGCACCTGGAGGACGCCGGGCCGTTCAAGGGGCTGCCGTTCTACTATCGCTTTTTCTTCGCGCGGTGCTTCTATCAGGCGCGGTTCGACCCGGAGCTCAAGGCGGCGATCGAAGACGTGCTCGGGCGACCGCGGGCGCAAGCGGAGGCGTCACTCGAGGAGCAGACCCGAGGCATGCTGCGCGATCTCGACTACCGGATCCACAGCCGGTTCTTCCTCGATCGGCATCGCGGTATGGCGACGCTGGAGCGTCGAGGATCTCGTCATGGGTGGGAGCGCCCCGCGCTCGAGATCCTGTTCGTCGCTTCGCACGGGACGGCGATCCTTCCGTGGGACGGCGAAGGTCCGGCGAGCCTGTGTCTCGACGTCGAGTGTCTCGGTCGCCCGGGCAAGCTCGTGGTCGGCATCGATGGCCGCGCGGTCGGCAGACCGCGCGCGCTCAGGGCGGGGTTCCAACGCGTCGTCCTTCCGTTGCCCCGGCTGGCCGCGGGCCTTCACGAGCTCTCGATCCGCTTCTTCCGGATGCGTTCGCTCGCGGACATGCCGGATGCACAGGCGCGCAACGCCTTTATCGAAGACTTCGGCTACTACCCAGTAGCGGCGCGTCTGATGGGGAGTTGGTTGAGGCCAGCCGCGAAGAACGTCAGATCTGGTCGCGGGCGTTTGGCCGGAAGTTGAGCCCACCGGTGACCACGACGAGATCATCCTCGGTGATGATCTTCACATCCGTGGCGGTGTGCTTCGGCTTCTTGGCGTTCCTGACGGTCCGCTTCTTCTTCTGCGTGGTGGTCTTCTTCATCGGATCTCCGTCCCGTGTCCCGTGAGCGGGCCTCGGAACCTAACACGGGCTTCTGTGCCGCGTCATCCGGGAACGTGCCCGACCCCACCGGCAAGTGCAGGGACGATAGAGATTTCGTCGTGCTCGCCAATCGGCGTATCGAGGCCCTTGAGGCTCTCCATATCCTCGGAGCCAATGAAGACGCGCATGAACGGCTTCACGGCGCCGTTGCCGTCGAGCACGCGCGCGGCGATGCCTGGATAGCGGCGATCGAGATCGGCGATCGCGTCGCGGATGGTCGTGGCGGTAGTGACGATCTCGGCATTGCCGCCGGTGAGGCGGCGTAGCGAGCTCGGGATCTGGACATTCGGCATCAGAGGGCTCCTCGACACAGATTCGTCCCTCTGGAGGAGGGCGGAGTGCGAAGTGCAGAACTATTGCACGCGCCAGCCCGCCGCCAGCCGCGACGCTCGGACAGATCGCTCGTCGGCCTGGTGCTAGCCAGGTGCTAGCCCGGTGCTAGCCTCGCTCGGCGATGTGGGCACCGCTCAAGGTCGACGTCTCGTCGCTCGACCGCACCCAGTTCAAGGTAGTCGAGGAGGACGGCGAGGTCCTGGTCCTCCCGTTCAAGGAGAAGTACCGCTGGCGCGACGACGAGGTCCACCTGCGCTCGCTGATCCTCGATCGCGACGGTCACGTGCTGTCCGCCGGCTTCCCCAAGTTCGGCAACCTCGGCGAGAACCCCGCGCACGACGGCGGCCTCGCCGCGGCGATGGCGCGCGGCGAGGTCGAGCTCCCCGAGAAGCTCGATGGCTCGCTGATCGTCGCCGACCGGATCGGCGGCGCGGCGCGTATGCGCACCCGGGGCAGCCGCTCGCTCGGCGACTTCGCCGCCGAGATCGAGGCGCTGATCGCCGCCGAGTACCCGCGGCTGCCCGAGCTCCTCGCGGAGGATCCGCTGCTCGAGCGCTGCTCGCTCTTGTTCGAGTTCGTCACCCCCAACCGCACCGTCGTGCTGCGTCAGCAGCGCGCCGCGCTGTTCCTGCTCGGCTACGTCGACAAGCGGACGATCGCGCCCGGCTGGGACGCCGGGACGCTCGGCCGGATCGCGTCCGACACCGGTGTCCCGACCGCGCCGTTCCACCCGCTGCCCGCCGATCCCGACGCCGCGCTCGCCGAGGTCCGCGGCTGGCGCGGCCGGGAGGGCGTGGTCGCCCGGTTCCTCGACGCCGGCGGCACGCCGCGCCTGATCAAGATCAAAGCGACGGACTACCTGCGGCTGCACGCCTACAACGCGCGGCTCGGCGGCAACCGCGCCCGGCGCGTCGCGTGGCTGCTCGATCTGCGCGACGAGGCGGAGCTCTTGCCCGCGCTTGCCCGCTACGGCCTCGACTGGGAGTCCGCCGAGTACGCCCGCCCCGATGTCGCCCCGTACCTGGCCCGGCGCCGGGCCGACCTCGCCCGGTTCGACGCGCTGTGCGCCGAGCTCGAGCCCGTCGCTGGCGCCCGCAAGAAGAGCGAGAAGCGCGCGTTCGTCGACCGGGTCCGCAGCTTCCTCGCCGCCGGCGGCGCCGCCTACGCCGAGACCTGGTGGTTCGCCGTCGCGATGAAGCTGTTCGACGGCGGCGCCGAGGACGCCCGGCTCCTGGTCGACGCCGCGCTGCTCGACGAGCCGCTGCCGTCGCTCCGCAAGTGGCGCCAGGATCCCGACGCCGAGATCCGCGCGATGCTGAACGCCCCGGTGCGCGAGGAGGACGGGTAGGGGAGAGCCTTGATCCTCGTGCAGCTGCGCGCGCTGCGGTTGCGACGGACAAGGGCGCGAAGCGTCTTCGGTGACGTGGTCCTGGCGGGCGAGCTCATGGCGCCCGCGAGCCTGAGCGCGATCACGGCTTCGGCAGTCGCACCTTGATGAATCGCAGTACGCGGCTGGCCGTGGGCGGATCGAGGTTCGCGAGCACCGCGATGGTGTAGCCCGAGTCGCAGATCTGCAGGTCGCCGTTCATGCCGTTCGCGCCGCCGCCGTGGCCGAAACAACGAATGCCGTCCTCTTCGCTCGTTCCGAAGCCGTAGGCGTACCCGCCTGCGGGCTCGCCGGTCTTGCGGGCCGTCAGGAGCTCGCTGTGCTTCTTGTCGAGGAGCTGGTTCGCGGTGAGGGCGTTCGCGAACTTCAAGAGGTCGCCGACGGTCGAATCGCCGCCGCCTGCCGACGTCGCCCGGATCGGCAACGTGTCCTTTGCATCGGTCCACTCCGCGAGCCGCTTGTCGCCGAGCTCCTTCGTGTACGCGATGGATCGACCCGCCATCGGCTTGTCCTCGAACGGCGACGACGTCGACGTCATCTTCGCCGGTTTGAAGACGCTCGCCTGCAAGTGATCGTAGTAGCTCTTCTTCGCGACCTTCTCGATGATCACGCCGAGCAGCAAGAAGCCGTAGTTCGAGTACCGGTTGCCCTCGCCGGGCTCGTGCAGGAGCTCGCGAGTGCCGTATAGCTTCACGTAGTCCTCGAGCGTGCGCAGCTCGAGGCGCTTCGCGTCGAAGTCGGGTCCGAAGATGTCGCCGGTGCCGCCGGTGTGCGTGAGTAGATGATGGATCTTGACCTTGCTCGCGACGTTCTTGTTCGGGTAGTCGGGCAGGTGCTTACCGACGGTATCGTCGAGCGAGAGCTTCTTCGCCTGCACGAGCTGCAGGGTGGCGGTCGCGGTGAACATCTTGTTCATCGAGCCGATGCGAAAGCGTGTGTCGAGCGTGTTCGCGATCTGCTTCTCGCGATCGGCCATGCCATAGGCCTGCGCGAAGATCGGCTTGCCGTTCTTCGCGACGAGCACGGTGCCAGAGAACTTGTCCTTCGCGACCAGTGCATCGAGCTCTGCCCGCAGCGCGGCGATCGCGTCTGCCTCCGAGAGGCGCGCTGGCTTGTACTCCGCGGGTGCGGGCACGATACGGATGTCGAACACGCGCACATGGCTCGATGCATCGAGCTCGAACACGACACGAGCGTACTGATCGTCGCCGCGTTCCTTCACGATCGCGACGTACTTCGTCGGCGTCGCGTCCTCCGTCTTCTTGACGTCGAAGCCGCCAGTATTCTCTCGGAAGCCGAGCTGGCCGCTGGCGTTTGGAAAGTTCTTCGCGAGCTCGGGTGCGAGGTGCTTCGCGAATGCCTCGAGCCCTGCTTTGTTACTCTCGTTGAACGCGTCGAGCCAGCGGGTGAACATTGCCTGCGCCTCGATCGGCTTCTCGGTCTGCGCCTCGGTCTGCGCCTCGGGCGAGGGCTTCGCGGGCTCGGGCGATCTGGTCACGACGGGTGTCGTCGGGTTTGCCGGAGACGGTGAGCTGGAGCTGCCGCATCCGACCAGCACAGAGATGCACAACGCGAGGCGGAACATGGCCCCGTACGCTACAACACTCTCGCCTTGAAGAGTTGCCGGTGGGGAGCTCCTGACCGAGGGAGCACGGCGTCGGAGGCGAGCGGCCGGAGGTCGCCACCGGCGCCAGCCGCCGCCGATCGCGTCAGCCGTCCAGGGAGAAGAGATACTCCTCGACGTCGTCGGCACCGCTCGCGGCACCGCTGACACGCTGAAATCCACATCGCTCGAGCACTCGAATCGATCCAACGTTCTGCACGGCGACAAACGCGTGGAGCGGACGCGTCGTCTCGTGCGCCAGGAACTCCCTGAGCGCCGAGGTGCCGATGCCACGTCCCCAGTACGCTTGTCCGAGCCAATACGCGACGAGCCGCTTGCCGCCGTGCTCCCAGCTGGCAACGTAGCCCACGACCACGTCGCCGACGATGATCGTCTGCTTGCGGTTGCTCGCGTTGCCGAGGACCTGCTCGCGCCAATGCGCGAAGAAGGCGTCCTGCGCACGTGCAGGGAACGCCGCCATTCGGTTCGCGTCTGGCTCGCGCTGATGCTCGAAGAAGATGGGCAGGTCCGCCTCCTCCACATCGCGCAGCATCACGGTACCTGAGCTCGCCATCGCTGCCATCGCGGCCGAACATACACCTCCTCGCTGTAGCGTCTCTCGATGACGCAGGCCGCGTTCGAAACGGACGCAGGGCCGGGCTGCACCGGCATAACTAGCTGAAACTGTATGCGCCTGCTCGCGGCATCGCGGTTGCTCTTACGGGCGCGTGTGTTCGCTCGGAGCGAGGCAGATCGCGAAGACCGGCGCCGGGGAGCGGCGGTCGTCTCGCGCTGAGCGAGGACGCTCAACACGTTCGAGGAGAGGGCAAATGAAGCACTTCGGATCCAGCACAGTCGCAAAGCTCATGTTCTCGCTGGTGCTCCTGGGCCACGTGCCGGGCTGTATCGAGGACGAGCCTGCCGGACCGCAGGTGGTCTCCTGGGAGGACTTCAAGCGCTCCGCGGCGCAGGACGTCGACGGGCAGGTGATCTACATCGTCGAGTGGGATCTCGGGGTGACCGAGGAGGAGCTGCGCGAGCGGTACGATGCCTACGTGGCTCGGATCGAGCGTGGGGACGAGCATGGAGACGATGGGCTTGCCGAGGCGGAGCAAGCCAGCATCGT
The DNA here is from genome assembly GCA_035558535.1 of Kofleriaceae bacterium. Taxonomy (GTDB): domain Bacteria; phylum Myxococcota_A; class Polyangia; order Haliangiales; family Haliangiaceae; genus JABFXX01. The sequence goes on along the minus strand of DATMCI010000381.1, from coordinate 4,207 downwards.
CCACCAGACCCCCGCCGGCGCGGACGACATCTGGCCGAACAATCAGCAGCTGAACCTGACGTACTGCGTGAGTGACACGTTCGGCCTCGCCAACAAGGGGCGCGCGGTCTCGGAGATGGCGCTGGCGACGGCGGCGTGGGAGGGCGTGGCCCGGGTCCACTTCACGTACCTGTCGGCCCACGACGCCAACTGCAACAACACCAACCCGAACGTGGTCTTCTCGGTCGTTCCCAGGGCGGCCGCAGGCGCGTGCGCGTTCTTCCCGTCCGCCAGCGGCGGCTGCGGCCCGGACCGGACCCTCGGGATCAACTTTCTGGATCTGGACACGAACTTCGGCGTCACCGCGCCGAACATGAAGACGGTCGGCGTGTTCCGTCACGAGCTGGGGCACATCCTCGGCCTTCGCCACGAGCATGTACGCCCCGTGGGGAGCACATGCTCCGAGGTCGACCCGTGGCGGGAGCTGACGCCGTACGATCAAGGCTCGGTCATGCACTACCCGTGGTGCAACGGAGTGCGGACCTCGGATCTGACCATCTCGCCGAGAGACGCCCTCGGTGCCAGCCTGCTCTACGGTGGGAGAGTCGAGAACCTGGCCGTGCGGAAGCTGGCGACCCAGTCCAGCACGGCGACCGGCGGGCAGGCCGCGCACGCGGTGGACGGCAACTCCGACGGCGCCTTCGCCAGCAACTCGGTCACGCATACCAACTCCCAGGCCGGTGCCTGGTGGCAGGTCGATCTCGAAGCGGTGGCCGATATTGGCGAGGTGATCATTTACAATCGTACGGATGGTTGCTGCACGAACAGGCTCTCCAACTTCGACATCAAGCTCTCGAATGACGGGATCAACTGGCGTACTGCGGTCAGCTTTTCGGGGGTGGCGCCGGCGCGCTCCACACACTCCATTCTACAGTCGAGTCGGTATGTCCGGGTGCAGCTGCGTGGCACCAACTTCCTGAGCCTGGCCGAAGTCCAGGTCAGGCCGCGGAACCTGGCCCGGGGGAAGCTGGCGACTCAATCCAGCACGCTCTCGGGGGGGGTGGCCTCGCGCGCGGTGGACGGCAACACCAGCGGCATCTACGCCAACAACTCGGTCACGCATACCACCTCTCAGGCCAAGGCCTGGTGGCAGGTCGATCTCGAGGCGCAGATCGATATCGGCGACGTGGTCATCCACAACCGCACGGACTGCTGCAGCACGCGGCTGGCCAACTTCGACGTCATGGTCTCGAAAGATGCGGTCACCTGGCAAGTCGTGAGCTCGTTCACCGGGGTGGCGCCGGTCCGGACCCCGCTCGCCGTCCACGCGGTGGGCCGGTATGTGAGGGTGCAGCTGCGCGGCACCAACATCCTGAGCCTGGCCGAGGTCGAGGTCTTCGGGTCGCGGAGCCTGGCCGCGGGGCGTCCCGCGAGCCAGTCCAGCACCTACCGGGGGGTGGCGCTCGCCTCGCGCGCGGTGGACGGCAACACGGACGGCAACTATGCCAACGGCTCGGTCTCGCACACCGATCTCAATGCGCTGGCGTTGGCGTGGTGGCAGGTCGACCTCGGGTCGGTGCGCGGCATCGGCGACGTGGTCATCTACAACCGCACCGATTGCTGCAGCGCGCGCCTGGCCAACTTCGACGTCCAGCTCTCGAACGACGGTGTCACCTGGTCGAACGCGGTCCACGTCCCCCTGGCCGCACCGGCCCGGTCCGTGCACTCCATCCGCAAGCAGGGCAAGTTCGTCCGGGTGCAGCTGGGCAACCTCAACCCCCTCGCCCTGGCCGAGGTGCAGGTCTTCGCGCCGTAGCCCGGCGCCGGGCGCACGCGCACGATGGTCGACGCACGTCGCCGCGGTACCGTCATGGCATGACGGCTCACCTCGCCCGGATCGCGCTGCTCGTGCTGCTCGCCGCCTGCGGCGGCTCGCCCAAGAAGGAGCCGCGCGGCAAGGTCGTCGTCACCGACGTCACCGCGCCCGAGCTCCTCGAGCCGATCGCCTGGGCCGGCGAGGTCGAGCTGGCGCCGGAGTCGCACAAGACCCTGGACGCCGTCGCGGCGACGCTCACCAACAACCAGGAGATCCGGCTGATCGAGGTCGGCGTGTTCTACCTCGAGGGAGACCAGGCCGCCCGCCAGCAGATCGCCGACCGGCGCGCGCGCCTGATCGTCGGCTACCTCGTCGGCAAGCAGGTAGAGGCCGAGCGGCTGGAGGCCGCCGGCTACATCGAGCCGACGGAGGACAACAAGACGAGCAGCGTGCGGTTCCTGATTCTGAAGCGCGACCCGACCCGGTGACCGCGACCGATCGGCGGAGGCTCGCGCGCGCTGCCTTATCCCGCGAGCTGCAGCGACTCTCGCGACTGGAGCCACGCCTCCGGGATCGATGCGTGGCCCGCCGCCAGCGCGACGACGCCCCCGGCGATGGCGCACGTCGTATCGCGGTCGCCCAGCCCCGAGACGGTCGTCCACATCGCCTCGACGAAGTCTCCGAGGTGGCGAGCGGCGCACCAGAGCGCGAAGGGCACGGTGTCCGAGGCGATGACCTTGTGGCCATTGCCGAGCGCGCTCACCGCCAGCGTCACGGACGCATGCTCCGGCAGCGCCAGCGCCTTGGCGAGTCCCGTCCGGGTCTCGCCGTCGGGCGTGTGCTCCACGACGAGGCCCAAGAGCTCGCGGCGCGCATCGCCCGGCAGCTGCGCGCGGTGCTCCCAGGCCCACGCCGCGGCGAGCGCCACCGCGACCGCGCCGGCCTGTCCGTCCGGATGCGCGTGGGTCACCTCCGCTGAGGCGCGCGCCTCGCGGATCAGCGTCGCTCGATCGTCCGCCCAGTAGGCGCCCACCGGTGCGGCGCGCATCGCGCCGCCGTTGCCCATCGAGCCCATGCCGCTGAAGACCGCGCTCGAGACCGCCCGCCACGGCGCGCCCTCGCCGATGTCGCGCAGGATCTGATGCGCCGTCCCGCCGTACCCGCGGTCCGGCCGCGCGCCATACCTGCGCGCGAAGACCGCGGCGAGCCGGCCCTGGTCGATCCGGCCGTGCGACCGGAGCACCTCCATCACGCCCAGCGCCATCTCCGTGTCGTCGGTGTACGGCCAGGGGGCCGCCGGCACCGCGCGCGCCGCGATGCGCGCCTCGGCCGTGTCCGGCGCGCCGAAGAACCGCTCGCCGAAGGCATCTCCGACGGAGAGCCCGTCGAGCGCCAGGCTCGCGCGCTCCATCCGCTCGGCGTGATCTCCCGGAAGCGCAGGCTCGCTCATCCCGGCATCATCGCACCGCCGCGGCCGGCGATCCGGCCTGGTCATGATAGAGACCTTCAATGACGAAGCCACTGGAAGGCAAGATCGCCGTGGTCGCCGGTGCGACGCGCGGCGCGGGCCGCGGGATCGCCACCGCGCTCGGCGAGGCAGGCGCGACGGTCTACTGCACTGGGCGGAGCGTGCCGGGCAGTCCCGGCATGAAGAACCGGCCGGAGACGATCCAGGAGACGGCGGACCTGGTGACGGCGCGCGGCGGCCGCGGCATCGCCGTCCGGGTCGACCACACCGTGCCTTCGGAGGTCGCGAGCCTGTTCGAGCAGGTCGGCGAGTTCGATATCCTCGTCAACGACATCTGGGGCGGCGACGATCTCATCGAGTGGGGCAAGAAGCTCTGGGAGACCAAGCTCGAGGACGGCCTCACGCTGATCGACCGCGCGCTCAAGACGCACATCATCACGAGCTACCACGGGCTCCCTCGGATCCGCCGGGGCGGCGTCGTCTTCGAGATCACCGACGGCGACGCCTACTACTACCGCGGTCACTTCTTCTACGATCTCGTGAAGACGACGATCATCCGGATGGCCTTCGCGCTCTCGCAGGAGCTCTCGTCCCGCGGCGTCACGGCGATCGCGGTGACGCCGGGCTTTCTGCGCTCGGAGTGGATGCTCGATCACTTCGGCGTGACCGAGGCGAACTGGCGCACTGCCGCCGACAAGGTCAAGGAGTTCATCGCATCGGAGACCCCGCTGTTCGTCGGCCGCGGCATCGCCGCGCTCGCCGCGGATCCGGCCGCGGCGAGCAAGAACGGCCGTGTCGTCGCGTCCTGGGACCTCGGCGACGAATACGGCGTCACCGACGCCGACGGCTCGCGCCCCCACTTCGTGCGCTGGCTCCGGGAGCACATGCCCGAAGTCGCGGCCGGCTGGAAGAAGGCCGACGACGGCTTCTACGCCTACTGGGGC
>DATMCI010000380.1:0-4594 GCA_035558535.1 Kofleriaceae bacterium | reverse complement strand
CCACCGGCAACAGCATCTTCAGCGCAGCCCGCCGGCCGAGCAGGGTGTGCTGGGCCAGGTAGACGGCGCCCATGCCTCCCTCGCCCAGCTTGCGGAGGATCTGATAGCTCCCGATCACACGGCCGATCGCCGGATCATTCGTTTCGTCGGCGCGCATCGCCGGTGTGTCGTCCCGACCGCTGGAGGCCGCTGCTCGATCGCTCATGGATGCCCCTGCCTTCGAGCCGGCTGCCAGACTCGCGGGGCACCCTACCAGCCACCATTGAATCTCTGCCACTGATTTCGTCGCCAGGACGACTCCCACGCAACCCCACATAGGCAGTTACGCGCTACTGGTGATCTCCGAGCAAATCCGCGCTCCGCTCCAGGGCTGAGATCTGGGGCATTCCAGAGCAGGCTCGCAGCATTTGGCTGCACACCTGATTCTATATACGGCGCAGCATTCGGCTGCACACCTGACCTTGTATACGGCGCAGCATTCGGTGGCACCTCGGATGCTGAACAGGAACTGGCGAGCCTCCGCCGGCCGTGCTGCTACCGCCCACCGGCCCAACCTTCACCTCGGTGCACAACGCGGGAGATCCCCCACCCGGCTTACTTTCGGACGCCTCTGCCATCCACTTCACCCAGAGCATTGTCCGGGCAAGTCCGGGCATTCGGACACTCCCGGACAACAGCTACCCAGATCGCGCGTTTAAACTAACCCCGGTCCGGAGAGATCATACGTCAGCGGGATACCGCTCACTGCTTCGCTCGTGAGGCAGTAGCAGCACGACCGTCGATCAGTGGCATCGATCTGCGTGCGCAGAGACTCCGGACTCCGAGTCGACATGGCCTTGTGGATCAAGCTATCGGGCGGGTACGTCGTGACCTCGCCAGCGCAGGAGGACGGCGGCGTGCGCCTTGACGAGCATGAACCGATCGGCCTCGCGCCTGAGCCTCTCCAGCTCGGAGCGTTCCACATCGCCGAGTGCTCCGGCTGCGCTCTGCTCGAGTAGCTCGTCGTATCGCACCATCTCAGCCTCGGACCTGCGGCCCCCCGCCAGCTTCCAAAGTGCATCATCGTCGAGTCGATCCATCGCCGCCAGCGCCGCCTGATGCTCCGGCGGCGCGTCGTTCCAGGCCGGCCCGGTTCGCGGCCTGTTTGCTCGCGATGATGTCTGCTCGGTGGCAGACCGGGAATGCCCATTCTTGAGCTGGATGAAGTCCTTGCCCCGCTGGATCTCCGCTCGTTCGCTATCCGTCAGCTCGAAGCCCAACGCATCGAGAGCGGCGACGATGGCCGCGCCATTGGCAGGGGACTTCTCCACGAAGAGATCGGCGTCTTGCGTGGTATCCGGGTAACCGAGCAGGATCGCACCGGACTTGCCGAGGAACAGGTAGCGCACGCCTTGGCGCGCGAATGCGTCGCGGATCTCCTCGGCCTGGGCGTACTCAAACCTCTTGGCCATAGCCTAGCCAACGGGGGAGCGCTCGCTCGCACCACGTGCGGTACTCGGCCATCGTCTCGAACGATCGATAGCGTGCATCGTCGAGCACCGGCTTGTAGGTGTGCACGAACGCGTAGCGGAGCCGCGTCTTCAACGGCCGGCGAGCGGCCGCCTCGAATTCTTCGCGCCACTGGCGCACCTCGTCCGGCGATGGCGTCCTCACAGCGAGAGCTTACCGCAAGCGACGATCGAGTGCTCGATGATGCGGCACTCCTTCGCTCGTGAGAGCGCGCCCGGGCTCGTCCTCCGGGCGCCAGTCACTCGAACGGCTTGAACATTGCGAGGAGGCTTTCCGGGGCGCCGCACGAAACGCATGACCGGCGCCGCTACGAGGAAGCCGAGCGCGAACGCGAGCGCCAGCGCCGCGAAGAAGAAGAGTGGCGGCGCAACAACCGCTGGTCCACAAATTCGAGTGTATAATTCATGATCGAAATGCGCCTGGTCACGTTCTTTATCCTCGCCTTGTGTGCCTGCAAGCGCGAAGATCCGGGTTCGCAGGCCGCACCGTCATCGGTAGCGCTGCGCCCCAAGGTACCGCCGATCGACGCGCCGCCGATCGACGCGCCGCCGATCGACGCGCCGCCGGTCGACGCGCCGCCGATCGACGCGCCACCGATCGACGCGCCGGCACCGGGCGGCATCCGCGGCAAGATCACGTTCATCGAGACGACGCCCGCGAGCACGCCCGCGAGCCCGGTGGTTGGCTGCAAGATCGAAATCATCGATGAAGCCGGCGACCGGAAGTTTGTCAAAACCAATGCCACAGGGCAGTACCGACTGGAGGTCCCCGCTGGCCGATACCGGATCGTGTTCGCGAACTGCCGACGCGGAATGGGCATCGGTGGCTGCCATCAAATCATCGACTCGTCGGTGCCGGTCGAAGCAACCGTCGCGCCAGGCGCATGGACTGTTCTCAACTGGAGCTCCCACTCCTGCAACAAGTGCCTGGACGCGTCCGTGACGATCGCCACGCCCTCCGGTCCGATCGCGATCGGTCTCCTGCGGGTCGGTGACCCGCTCGTGGTCGCTCGTTCCGACGGGCGCAGAGTCGTCGCGCACGTCATCGGCGTACAGCGCATTCCGATCGAAACCAACGCCACCGCCATCCGGATCAGGCTCGCCGACGGCCGCGCGCTCGTGGCCTCTGGGCCTCACCCGCTCGCCAATGGTCGCACGGTTGCCGAGCTACACGTCGGTGACCTCGTGGACGGCTCGACGGTCGAGGAGGTTTCGCGGGTTCCCTATACCGACGGGAACGCGTACGACGTGTTGCCATCCATCGCCGGTGCATACATCGCAGATGGGATTCCGCTCCTTTCGACGATGTGATATGGGTGCGGCTCTTTGGCGGCACTCGAACGGCTTGAACATCGCGAGGAGGCTCTCCGTGGCCTCGCGGATCTCGGCTTCGTCGGGCTCGTGGGTCTCGACGGGCGCGTCGGGCTCGCCGTCGTCGCTCACGGGCAGTCCGGGCCCTCGCAGCAGCGCGTGTACAATTCGTGCGAGGCCACGAGTTCCTCGCGCTCGCTGAAGCCGTCGGTGACGCGCTCGTAGATTGTAGGCTTGTCGCTGCAGTTGCCGTCGACGAGCACGAGCGTTCCTTCGACGCGGCTGTTACCGACGTTCAGGGCGTCGAGCCGGCCGCCGTCCTTGTAGATGTAGCAGTATTCCCAGTCGTCATCGCCGAGGTGCTGGCTCACCACGACCTCGAGGCCGGGCGCGGCCGGGTTGATGTCCACGATGCTGATGTCCGCGAAGTCGGTGAGCCGCGACGAGCCGCACGCGTAGGCCGCGCCGTCGATCGCGAGCGTGAGGTGGTTGCCCTCGCCGGCGACGGCGATCACCTCGGCGGTGCCGTCGGCATCGAGGTCCGCGCGGTACTCCTTGCCGGCGGCCAGCTCGGCCCACTCGGGCGGCAGCTTCGGGGCCACGGTGGCCGCACCGCGGCCCCCGGCGGTCCCGGTGGTGGAGACGGGCGGCGTCGGCTTCGATCCACCGCACGCAGCCGCCATGATCACGATCGCCAGCGCGCGCTTCATCGAGCGCAACCGTATCACCGGATCGGGTTGCCAAGCGCGCGTTCAAGTGTACATAGTATGTACACGGAGGATCGATCATGGCACGTCGACTCACCACGGCGCAGGCCCGACGAGACTTGGCCAAGGTGCTGCGCACCGCGAGCCGCGGGACACCGGTCGTCGTGACCAGCAACGGCCAACCGGTCGCGGCGGTGGTCTCGATCGAGCAGCTACGCGCGCTCGAACAATCTCGACCCGTGACGCTCGCAGAGGCAATCCAGCAAGCGAGATCGAACCTGAACACGGACGATCTGCGAGGTCCCGATCCGTGGGCCGATGTTCGGGATACCTCCGCCGGCCGCGACGTCGCTCTGGAGTGACGTGGCGCTCCGGTACCTCCTCGATACGAACGTGCTGTCCGAGCCGATGCGGCCGGCGCCCGATCCTGAGGTGATGGACCACATCGCGACAGCCCGCGACACCGTCGCCACGGCATCGCCTGTGTGGCATGAGCTCGAGTTCGGTCGCCTCCGACTCCCTGCCGGCAAGCGTCGCCGCGCGATCGAGACGATGATCGATGCACTCTCCACCGTGCTCGTAATTCTTCCGTACGATGCCCGCGCGGCGACCTGGCATGCGAAAGAGCGCGCACGCCTGAGTCGGCTCGGGAAGGCCCCTCCCTTCGTCGATGGGCAGATCGCAGCGATCGCGGCCGTGAACGATCTCGTGCTCGTCACACGCAACGTGCGCGACTTCTCCAGCTTCGCCGGCCTCGAAGTCGAGTCGTGGTTCCGCGCGTGAGCCGCGGCGCAGCGGCGACGGGACGGATCGACCGTGAGCAGCTCGCCCTCGGTGAGCACGACGCCGGCGCAGCCGGGGCAGTGAGAGCGCTCGGTGTCGAGGGACCGCAGCTTGCCGAGGCTTGGGTTTGGCTGGGTGCCGCCTTGTGGCTGACGTCAACTAGATTCACCCACTAACGACAATTATTTCTCCCCATTGACCTCCGGTCGGTGAATGGTCTTCCTGCGGGTAGTTGTCGTCGAGGGATCTCCTTGGGTGAACAGGTTGGCGGAGTTCGTAGTTGTC
>DATMCI010000379.1:0-31033 GCA_035558535.1 Kofleriaceae bacterium | reverse complement strand
ACCTCGGGGGCGACCTTGGCGGCCTCGGGCGGCGGCTCGGCGGCGACCTTGGCGGCCTCGGGCGGCGGCTCGGGGGCGACCTTGACGGCCTCGGGCGGCGGCTCCTGCTTGGCCGCGGCGGACGACACCGAGTTCCCGACGGTGCGCGGCGGATCGCTCTCGCTCCGCAGCTCGGGATCGGTGGTGACGCGCGCCTTCTTGCGCGGCGCCGCCTGCGGATCGATGGCCGCGGGCGCGGCGCTCTCCGGCAGCTTGGGCCGATCGAACGCGCCCGCGAGGAGCGCGACCACGAGCGCGCCGCCGGCGACGGCGCCGCCGATCAGCCACTTCCCCAGGTCGCCGCGCCGTTGTCGGCCCGCGTCGGGGGCCGCGGGCTCGGGGGCCGCCGTGGCGGCGTCGGTGGCGGCGCCGGTGGCGGGTCGGGGCAGCGGCTTCACGACCGCCGTCGAATCAGTCGAGCCGCTCGGGATCGTCGTGCCGGCGATGTGCAGCGGCTCCGGCGACTCGACCGCGGCGTTGGTCGCCCGCGCGGCGGGGGCGGGCGGCGAGATCAGCGCGCTCGAGACGCGCGGCGGAGCCGAGCCGAACGGGGGCGGCGCGGTCGGCGGGAGCGGCCGGCGGACGGGCGGCAGCGGCGTCGGGCGAGGGGGCGGGGCGACCGACGCCCGCTTGGTCCCGGCCACGATCGGGTTCGTCGCCGGATCGGTGCCGAGCCGCGGCTCGGCGGCCTCCGGCTCGGCGGCCTCCGAGTCCGCGGGCATCGTCGCGGCGAGCGGGTCCGGGGCCCGCATCGCGGCGGCAGGCGGCGCCGAGGCGGACGCCGCGACCGCGGCGGCACGCGCCGAGGCGAGCGAAGGGATGGGGGAGGAGGGCCTGGCCGCCGGCTTCGTCGGGGACGAGCCCGCGGCCAGCCTCGGCTCACTCGATGGGGGCGCGCTCGGTCTCGCCGCGGGCGTGTTCTTCATCTTCACGACCTGCGTCGGCGCAGAGGTCTCCGGGCGCTCCTTCGATGCCATCTAGTTTTCCTTCGCGCCCTCTTTGATCCAGACCAGGATCTTCAAGTAGTCCGGATCCAAGGGGCCCGTGAATGTAACATTCGGGTGCCGGTCCGGCGGATCTTCGCGCGAGGGATACGTCAGGAGCTGGCTCTTCTCCGCCATCAGGAGCTGGACGCGGGCCGGATCCTCCTCCCTCAGCTCCTTGTAGATCTTGGGGGCGCCGCCATCGAGCGTGAGGCCGCCCAGGTCCTTGCCGATGCCGTTGCCCGAGTGGCAGGCGGCGCAGCCGCGGCCGCCCTCGGAGAGCCGGCCGAAGATCGGGACGATCTGGGTGGAGAACGAGACGTTCGTCGGCAGCTTCGGGGCGCCGTCGACCGTCTTGATCTGCGCGAGCGTGACGGTGTTGCCGTTGACCGGCGAGATCGGCATGTCGAGCGTGACGGTCGCGCCCGCGGTCGCGACGAGCTGCGCGACGCCGGGGGTGACCTCGAACCAGACGACCCAGCCCGAGTTGGACGTCGCGGTCGCGTTCGGCAGCGGCTGCCGGGTGTCGCCCAGGATGAACGGGCCGGTCACGCTCGCGTCGAGCTTGAGGCTGGTCTTGGGGACGCCGGCCTTCGGCTGGCCGCGGTCGTCGACGACGCGCGCGAGCAGGATGCCGCGCTCCGGGCGGGGGTTGACCCCGAACGCGGTCGCGAGGGCCGTGACGAACCCGTCGCTGACCGCCGCTACCTTCACGTCGCGGAGATCGGTCTCCCCGACGATCACCGCCTCGCTGAACGTCGGCCGGTGCGACGGCGCCGAGGCGAGCACCTGGAACGCCGAGTTCTCCGGCACCCCTGTGATCGTGAACGCCGCGCCCTGGGCGGTGATCGTCAGGTTCACGGCCCCCGTGAGCCCCGACGTCGAGATGGTCGCGTCGCCGGTGATCGGCTGCCCGGACTCGAAGTCGACGACGGAGCCCTCGACGGTGCGCGAGCCACCCAAGGGCTCGGTAGCGTCGTCGTCACCCGTATCTTCGCTGGTGAAGAAACAGGCAGTGGTCGAAACAGAAATGAGGACACAGAGCAGCCCGCGCATGCAGAGCTCCTTCCCGGCTCGAGTGTAGTGTCCGGCGGTTGTGCAGAGGTCGCATATTTTTTCACTCGCGTGACGTCTGTGTGCGCGCTCACAGCCGAGCTTCCTCGGCTGCGAGGAGCTTCGTGGGGCGTTCCGCCGCGCGCGGCGCCCGGTTCGTCCCGAGATCCGATTGGGTGCTACCGTCCGCGGGGTGCGATGCCTGCGCGTGGCCCCGGCGTGGCGTGCGGCCGCCGCGGCCGCGGCCGCCCTCACCATCGCCACCGGCGCGCGGCCGGCGCGGGCCGACGCGACCGATCTCGTCGCCCGGCCGCTCGGGCTCCTGCGCGGCCAGCTCGACGCGCAGCTCGTCGCCGAGGTGAGCCTCCGCCCGCTCGCCGAGCCATTCTCGCTCGCGCCCGACCTCTGGTACGGCGCGGCGCCACGCTTCACGATCGGCCTCGTCCACAGCGCGCGGAGCCTCGGCCTGATCGACGACGGCGCGACGCTGTGCTTCCGCGGCCGGCCGCCGCTCGGCTGCGCGCGCGCCTACCGGGGCAGCGGCGTGGACGCGCGCTTCCACCTCCGCGAGGGCCCGCTCGCGGTGGCGCCGCGCGCGCGGCTCCTCCTGCGCGACATCGATCCCGCCAAACCCGCCATCACCGTCGGCGCGCTCGTCCGCTGGACGCGCGGCCGGTTCGCGGTCACGGGCGATCCGTACCTCCGGCTCGGCCTCGCGAGCCGCGATCTCGGCAACCGCGCGGCGCTCGTGGTGCCGGTCTGGCTCGCCGTCCAGCCCACGTGCCGCTGGCTCGTGGCGCTCCACACCGGCTGGGACGGCGAGCTCGCGATCCTCGACGACGGCTGGCACATCCCGATCGGGCTCGGCGCCGAGGTGCGCGTCTTCGGGCGCCTGCACGTGGCGGTCGAGGCCGGCTTCCGCAGCTTGCTCGGGCCGCAGCACGATCTGAAGACCCGCACGCTCGCGCTCGCGCTCGCGTGGCGGCCGACTTGATCAGATCTCGGCGCGCTCGCGCTCGCGTGCGGCCGACTCGATCAGATCTCGGCGCGCTCGCGCTCGCGTGGCGATCGCCGGGTGACGCGCTCGCTACGTCCGCGGCAGCCGGATCCGGAACTTCGTCCCGTCCTCTTCGGACGAGCTCACGGCGATCTCCCCGCCGTGCGCGCGGACGATCTGCTCGGTGATGAATAGCCCCAGGCCCAGGCCGCGGGTGCCTTCGCTGCGGTGCTTCGCGGTGCGGAACGGATCGAACAGCACCGGCAGGAGCGCCGGCGGGATCGCGCCGTGGTTCGAGATCTCGATCTGCACCGGCTCCTGCGGGTCTGTCCCGTCGAGGCGCACGACCAGCGGGCGCTCGCTCGATCCGTGCTGCACGGCGTTGCCGATCAGGTTCGAGAGCACCTGGGCGAGCCGGTCGCCGTGCCACGCGCCCGTCAGGTCGCCAGCCGCCTCGAACACGAGCTGCCAGCTCGGGTTCGCGAGCTCGATCTCCTCCACCGTCTGGCGCGTGAGATCCCGCAGATCGCAGGCCTGCCGGCTCAGCCCGAGGCCGCCACCGATGCGCAGCCGCGTGAAGTCGAGGAGCTGTTGCACCATGCGCGTCATGCGCTCGCTGCTGGAGAGGATCCGCCGGACCCACGTGAAGCTCTTGCTGTCCTCGGAGTGGAGCAGGATCAGGTTCGCGGCCGCGATGATCGCGCTGAGCGGGCCGCGCAGATCGTGCCCGAGGATGCCGGCGAACAGCTCGTTGAAGTGGACCGTGCGCTCGAGCTCCTCGACGAGCCGCTCGCGCTGCGCCGCCTCGCGCGCGCGCTCGATCCCGATCGCGATCGTCCGCGCCACCGGCGCGAGCGCCTCGAACGTCTCGGGGGGCAGCGGGCGCGTGGCGGACAGCGCGAGCACGCCGATCAGCTTGTCCTCGACGATCAGCGGGTAGCCCGCGAGCGCGGCTTCGCCGTGGCCCTCGCCGTGGTCCTCGCCGTGCAAGAGGCAGGGGCGCCGCTCGCGCGCGATCGCGTCGATCCGGGCCAGCTCCGCGGCGGCCACAACCTCCGCGGCCCCCGCCTCCGCGCGGGCGGCGGTCGCCTGGAGCTCGAGCTGGGCGGGCGCGCCGGCCTGCTCGGGCCCGCCTGGGCGGACCGTCCACAGCCGCGCGCGCGCGACGTCGAGGTGCTCGACCGCCAGCTCGCAGCAGCGCTGGAGCGTGCGCTGGAGCGGGCCGCCCTCCGTGAACGTGGCGCCGACCTCGCCCGCGAACATGCGCTCGCGGGCGCGCCGCGCGTCGCGCTCCTGCGCCTCGCGCGCGGTGCGGAACAGCTGGGCGTTGTCCACCGCGACCGCCGCGCTGTTCGCGATCATCGTCACCATGCGCTCGTGCTGCGCGCTGAAGCGCGCCGGCTCGGGGTGCCCGAAGAACAGGCCGCCGAGCACGCTGCCCGCGCGCGAGACGACCGGGACCGCGAGGTAGCTCGTCACCGGCAGGTGGCCCTCGGGCATGCCGTGGTGCGGCCCCATCCGGCCGTAGCGGGGATCCTGCACGACGTCGTCGATGCGGAGCACGCCCTCGCCCGCGAACGTCGGCGCGAACAGCGGCGTGTTCCGCGGCAGGCCGAACTTCGCGAACGCCTCCTTGGGCGCGCCCGAGAGCGTGTAGAGGAGGAGCGCCTGACCCTGCTGATCGACCGTGGTGTAGAAGAACGCCCCGAACTGCGCGCCGGTCAGGGCGGTGGCCTCGTCGGTGACGAGCTGGACGATGGCCTCGAGGTCGAGCGTCGCGCTGTTCAGGGCGCCGGAGATCCGGAACAGCGCCTCGGCCTCGCGCCGCGCGGCGCGCTCGGCGACGTACAGCCGCTCGAGCGCCTCGGCGTCGCGCCGCTCGCGCTCGAGCGCGGCGAAGCGCGCCACGCCGGAGGCCACGTGGTTGGCGATCGCACTGGCCATCTCGATCTGGGGCAACTCCAGATCTTGGGGCGCGTTGTAATAGACCATGAACTTGCCGAGGAGCTCGCCCGAGGCGACCAGCGGGAAGAAGCCGAGCGCGCCGATCTGCTCGACCTCGAACATCGGCAGGAGCTGCGCCAGCTCCTTCGCCTCGCGGACGTCGCCGATGAAGAGCGGCTGGGGGGCGCGCGCGTCGCGCGCCCACGGCGAGTGGCCCTCGACCGCGGCCCGGTAGCGATCGGAGAGCCCGCGCCAGCGCCGGAAGCGCATGACGCTGTCGTCGTCGTACAGGAGCACCGCGGCGCGCGGCGTGCCGAGCGCCGCGCCGATGGCGTCCATCGCGGCGTCGACTACATCGTCGGCCTGCTCGGCCGCGATCACCCGCGCCGCGAGCCGGTGCAGGAGCTCGAGGTTCTTCCGGCCGTCTCCCCCCGAGGATCCTGAGGATCCCGAGGATCCCGAGGATCCCGGATGTACAGCGCTCGCTGGCGGCTCACCGTTCATCGAATGCTGTGGCTCCGAGTCACAGCAGCGCCCCCTCGGAGCCGTGGACCGGTCGGATCACCTTGCCACAGGATACCGATAGACGAAACTCATTCATCATCGCGTTGTGAGCGCTCGTGCGCGGGCGGGCCCTGACGCACATGCGTCTTTGCGAAGCGGCGCGTCACGCTCGTCTTTTGTACGACGCGTGAACGGACCGGCGTGAGAGCCTCCTCCCGAGGAGCGGCCAGCATATTTATTGACCCTTTATGCCGAGAGGATTCACCTCCCACACAGGCCGGCTCTCTTTCAGTCTGGGATCCGAAGCTTCTGTGCTGATGCGCCCGGTGTGGCTAATTGCGACGCGTTTATTTTTGATTCATTAGACGGAACGTTGGGAGCGCCCCACGCGGGGGAGGATAGGCCCGCCCTTTGCTCGTCCACAGCTCGCACCTATGCGGCTCGTAGATCGACTCAGCGCGGAGACCGCGGCGTTCCATCCGGATGCGGATGAGGACGTTCGTGCGTTGCTCGGCGACTCCGCCTCGGCGGCGGACTACCGGCGGTTTCTGATCCGCACCTATGGCTTCACGTGCCCGGTCGAGCGGGCGATCGCGAGCGTGCCCGGCATCGAGCGGTACTTCGATCCGCGCCGGCTGCGCAAGCACGAGCTGCTCCGCCGTGATCTGACGAGCTTCCAGATGACGACCGAGCAGATCGATGGCATCTCGCAGTGCCCGGTCCCCATGGTGGACACGCCCCAGGAGGCGCTCGGTTGGGCGTACCCGATCGAGCGCGCCGCGCTGCGGCACACCCAGCTGTTCCATCACCTCGCGGCGATCATGCCCGGCGAGGTCGCGTTCACGTCGTCGTACCTGAAGTGTTATTTCGGCTCGGTAGGCGAGGCGTGGAAGAGCTTCGGCCGCGCGCTGGACGAGATCGGAGATCGGCCGCAGAGCTCGCGGCGCGTGATCGAGGCGGCGCGCGCCGCGTACCGCTACTTCCGCAGCTGGCGGCTGCTCGCCGACGAGCTCCCGCCGCATGCGCCGCACGCGCCGCATGCGCCGCACGCGCAGGCGCCTGCGCTGCATGTGCCTGCGCCGTCGCATTCGCATTCGCATTCGCGTTCGCATTCGCATTCGCAACCGCCGCTGTCGCAGGCCGCGCAGCAGCAGCAGCAGCAGCAGCAGCGGCAGATCAGCGGAGCGCCGCCGCGTCGCGCGAGCTAGCCAGCCCGAGCCAGCTCCGAGGAGCCTGCTACGCGCCTGCCGCCGCGCAGGCGCCGAGGAGCCGGCACAGCCCCTCGGTGGAGAGGTCGCCGCCCGGGTCCTCGATGCCGTGCGCTCCGCGCGCGCGGCCTGCCGCGAACGCGGCCAGGTAGCCATCGACCACCGCGCGCCGCGTCCCGGTCAGGGCGGCGATCTCGTCGGGCGATCGGCCTTCGAGGTGGAGCGCCGTGACGAGGTACGGCTTGCCTTTGCGGATCCGCGCCGGCTCCGAGAGGAAGCGATAGGGCCGGGCGAGGTACCGCCGCCGCGCCTCCGTGCTGCCCTTTTTGAGCGTGAGCCCGATCCGCGGCGTCGCGTAGATCGGCGCGCCCCGGCCCGGTCCGGCGTCGAGATCGATATAGAGGAGCGAGGCGAGGGGCGAGGCGAGGTCGCGGCGCTCGATCATCCCGTCGAAGCGGCTCACCAGCGCTTCGATCGACGGGCTCGCCGTGAGCTGCAGGATGTGATCGACCACCATGCAGGGGCCATCGATCAGCGAGGCCGCGGGCGCCGGGGGCGCCGGGTCGGGCGCCGGGGGCGCCGGGTCGGGCGCGCGATCGACGCGCTCGAGACCGCGGAGGAGGATCCCGCCGAATGCCTCGCTGCTCCCGAACGCGATATCGAGCCCCTTGTACGTCCCGCCTCGGTACCGCCCCCCGGAGCGATGGAAGTACCAGGCGCCGAGCTGCTGCTGCATCGGATCGCCGTGCGTGAACGGATCGCGGTGCAAAAGGCCGTTCCAGTACAGCTCGAGCTCGGTGAGCCGGTGCGGCTGCCCCGCCACGTACAGCGTCGCGCGATCGAGGAGCAGCGCGGCGATGTCGCGGAACACCGAGAGATACGCGTCCTCGGCGGTCGCGGCGGCGGGCGCGAGCCGGCGCAGCGCTTCGGTGACCCCTGGGGTGCCCGGCATGTCCCGCCGGGCGACCGTACCTCAGGATCTTCAGGATCTTCAGGATCGGGCCGGCAGATCGCGGGCCGGCAGGTCGCGGGCAAGTCGCGCACGCGGATCGGTCCAGAGCTCGCCCGCGAGCTCCTCGAACGTGGAGCGGATCCATCGGATGCCGAGGCTCTCGAGCAGCACCTGCCGCGCGCGCGACAGCGACGAGGAGATCAGGAACGAGGGGGACTGCCGCGGCCGCCGCAGCGCCGCGCCGTTCGCGCCGTTCGCGCCGTTCGCGCCGTTCGCGCGCCGGTGCAGCTCGACGTGCTGCCAGAGCACGACCTCGTCGAGCTTGGTCCCGACGAACACGAACGGCGCCCGCTCGAGATCCACGACCAGCCGCTCGTACTCGCGGTCCCGGCTGCACAGCCGCGAGGCGTACTGCATCGTCGAGAACGTCACCTCCGCGGCGGCGTCGCCCGCCAGGCCGTTCAGGTGCACGACGTCGAGCTCGCCCGGGGCGGCGGGGCGCTCGTCGCGGCAGATCGCGGAGATGCTGCGGAGCGGCCGCGGGAGCTGGAACTGGCGGGCGACCGCGCGCTCGAGATCGTCGACGTTGAGGGTGTAGATCCGGCGCCACGGCCCGGAGAACCACGCCGCGTAATGATCCGGCAGCTCGTGATCGCCGATGCGGAGGCGCGACGCGACGTAGGCGCGCAGGCGCTCCGGCGCGCGCAGGAGCGCGGCGTCGTAGAGATCGGGGAGCGAGCTGTCGTCCGGCTCGGCGCTGGTCCCGGCGTCGAGCGCGGCGTCGGTTTCGGCGTCGGTCTCCCCACGGGTCTCGCCCTGCGTGTCGAACACGAGCGGCCACAGCTCGCGGATCATCTGCGCCGAGTCCGGCAGCGGGTTCCCGCCGAGATCGCGCGCCCCTGCCGAGAATCCGGCGCCGGTGAACAGCATCGCCTCTCCGCTGCCGATCACGCTCGCGAGCTCCACAAGCTCACTTCGCATGACGTGCGCTATTGCACACGCCATACCACGGCACGCGCGGTGCATAGTCGTACTCTCATCCTCGCGAATCGGGCTCTACAGCTCTCCGTGATTTCCTTATGAAGGGTGGATTCTTTCACAAGCTCGCGGGCGGCGCGTCTCACGCTGTCGGCTCGCCTTACGCGTTCCTGGCGTCCGTGGCGCTGATCGTGGGCTGGCTCGTGAGCGGCCCGGTGTTCGGCTACTCGGACACCTGGCAGCTCATCATCAACACGACCACCACGATCGTGACGTTCCTGATGGTGTTCCTGATCCAGAACACGCAGAACCGCGACTCGCTGGCCCTGCACCTCAAGCTCGACGAGCTGATCCGCGCGACGAAGGGGGCCCGCAACAGCCTGATCGATCTCGCGAAGCTCTCGGACGAGCAACTGCACCAGCTCGAGCACCAGTTCGAGCGCCTGTGTGCCGATGGCGCCGAGAGCGCCGTGGGCCCAGAGCTCGCGCGCACGCGCCAGCACCGCCACCGCCGGCGCCGGGAGCGCATCGGCGGGGACGCTGCCGGTGCTGGTGCCGGTGCCGGTGCCGATGTCGATGCCGGTGCCGTGCCGGATCAGGCCGACCGGCCGGCCCGGTCCGGCGCGACGTCCGATGCCGGCTCGTGCCGGGCTCGCTGAGTGCTGTGTAGCGGGCTGCTTTGCGCGAGCGCCCCGCGCTCTTCCAGACCGACGAGTATCCGTTCCAGTTCGAGCGGGGCGCGTTCCACAACATGCTGATGCTCGGCCTCGATCTCGTCATCGGATCCGGGGGATTCGGGGCCGAGCCGGCGCGCTAGCGGCCGCGCTTGTACGAGCGGGGGGCTGTCTGCCGGCGGCGCTAGCGGCCGCGCTTGCACGAGCGGTAGTCGGTGAACAGCGACGCGAGGATCGAGCTGGCGCCGGCCATCACGTGCATGAGGGCGACGGTCGGCGACTTCTTCCAGTAGCCGAACACGAACGGCGCGGCGATCGCGGCGATGCCCCACAGGTGATCGATCACCTCGTGCTGCTCGATCGGGATGAGCTTCGCGGCGCTGAGCCGGTAGTCGGTGAGCGCCGACACGCTGGTCCCCGCCGCCGCGAGCGCGATGCTGGCGATCTTCGCCGACGGGCAATCGGCCAGGAACGCGCCGCTGCCGGTGACGAGGCCGTTGGCGTAGTCCATCACCGAGTGCACGTCCTGCGGGATCAGCCGCGCGAGCGGGAGCACGCCCAGCAGCGGCTTTGAGGGCTCGCCCTGGCTGAGGGGGCGCTCCTGCTTCACGGTCCGATCGAAGACGCGATCGAGGGGCGCCTGCATCTCGAGATCGCCTGTGCTTCCGTCTGCATTCTTGTACGTATTCATCGTAGTCCTCCTGGCTTGCGCCCTAGCCAATGCAGCAGACGTACCTCCTCGCGGTCGCATCGGCGTCATCGTCCTCTGCGAGGTGTGCGAGGGCGAGGACGCGCGCTGGCTGCATCGAGCACGCGATCGAGCTGGCCGGCTCGGGGGGAGCCGCGCGCGGGTTGTCCGTGCGCTGCCGCGACGCCGAGCGTCGCCAGCACAATTGCGGGGCCCGAAGCGCCGGTGACGGGCAGCGACGGGGCGCGACGCCGAGGCCGCCGGGACGATCGCAGCGGGCCCAGGCGCTGGTGGCGGCCCGCGACGGGGGGCGACGCTGGGCGCCGTCCGGCAGCAGATTGCCGCGGGTGCGGTCGGGGCCTGTGGTCCCCACCAGCCCGGGCGCCGGATCGAGGGGTGTGCCTCGTGTGCCCCCGGTTCAACGTGGACGCGGAGATCTATGTGAGCTTGAAACGGCGGAGAAATCGCATCTTCATAATGCATCAAAATGAGTTCGAACATCATTCAGGGCATTGCCATCTCGGTATGAAATGCCATCTTTCTTTACTGGCAAATTATCCGCCGAATCAAGGTTAGGCGAGCGAGGTGCCGGTGCGAGCAGGGAGCGCCGATTCATGAGCCCTGGGAACAAGAAGCGCGGCCAAGTCGAGATGGTCTTCCGGACGCACGGTGGGAAGCGCCGGGGGGCGGGGCGCAAACCGAAGGGACAGCGTCGGGGCGCGTCCCACGCGGCGCGGCCCGAGCATGCTCCGCATCATCCGGTGCACGTGACGATGCGGGTCGTCGGCAGCGCCTCCGGTCTGCGCCGCCGGGACATCTACCTTGCGGTCCGCGAGGCGACGATCGTCACTGCCCGGCGCGAGGACTTTCGCATCGTGCATATGTCCATTCAGCGGGATCACATCCACCTGATCGTGGAGGCCGATAGTAGGCGCGCGCTCTCGAAGGGCGTCCAGGGCTTCTCGATCTCCGCCGCGCGGCAGATCAACAAGGCGATCACGGCGCGGGGCGGCGACCGGCGCACCGGCCGGGTCATCGGCGAGCGGTACCACGCGCGCCCGCTGACCTACCCGCGCGCCGTGCGCAACGCGATCGCATATCTGCTCGGGACCTGGCGCCACCACGGCGAGGATCGCGCCTCCTTCGCGCGGACCTGGAAGGTGGACCCGTTCTCGAGCGGCCCCGTCTTCTTCGACTGGCAGGAGCTCGCGGACTCGCCAGTCCTGTGGCCGCTGCGGCCGACGTATCACCCGCTGATCGTATTCCGGCCGCGGACGTGGCTGCTCCAGAGCTGGCCCCGGTTCCATCCGCTGATCTCCGTGTACGAGGTCCCGGGGCACGCCTGACCTCGCCGGTCCGCGCGATCGCGGTCGCGGTCGCGGTGCGCGCCGCCGATCCGGTGGTCGCGGGGCGCGAGTGGATCGGCTGACCCACGTTGTTGGCTCGTCCACTCGTCAGGCTACCTCGTGCTGCGAATCGACGTTGTCAGGCCTGCGGGCCCGCGGCTCACCGCGGCCTGACGTACCAGGCCGCGTCGGCGGCGCGTAGCTGCTCTGCCTGCTCGCGGGTCGCTTCTTCTGATCGTTTTTGAGATCGAGCTGATTCCCAGGATTCCCGGTCCACTCGGTCCACTCCCCTGTAACCCGGACCGCCCAATAGCGATCGCCGTCGACGAACACCGTTACGGCGAGGCTGCGAGCCCTCAGCCCCTGGAGAAGATCCGCGAGAGAATCGGCCGGGAGGCGTCCGTGGGTAACGAGACCCGGAGCCAGAATGTCGTGGCGGGAGGCAGGATTGAACTGCCGACCAAGGGCTTATGAGACCCCTGCTCTACCACTGAGCTACCCCGCCGAGAGAGGCGAGAAGCTAAAGGGTTCGGTGCGGGGAGGCAAGGGCTGGCGCGCGGGTTTTTGGTGGGCAAGGGGGGCGGGAGTGGGGCGGAAGCTTCCAAGGAAATCAGGAACATGGCTAGCCAATGAGGAATGGGTGCGGTATGGTGCAGGCCCAGATTCGGGGATCGTCTAATGGTAGGACAGCAGCCTTTGGAGCTGCTCATCTAGGTTCGAATCCTAGTCCCCGAACGAACGGTGGCTGCGAGCCCCGGAACGATGGATATGAAACTCGACAAGAGCACATCGCTGTTCTTCGCCACCAAGATCGATAGCAAGCTCCGCGAAGGGCTCGCGCTCTCGAAACCGGGCGACAAGAAATACTTTGACGGCAGCTCCGAAGAGTTTCTCCGGATCATGGAGATCGGCGACGAGAAGGACAAGGAGCGCTGGATCGGCAAGATCATCAAGCCGGGACCCGCGGTCACCGAGGTCGATGACATCCAGCGCAACATCCTGTCGATCCTCCGGCGCGTCGCCCCGAACGCCCGGATCCCGGCGTCCGCGGTCAAGATCTTCGTGCTCCAGGGCGCGCTCGCCTCGTCGGCCGTGATCGACGACGAGGGCGACGAGGAGGTCGAGGGCAGCGGCTCGTCAGGGCCGTACATCGTCGACCGGCTCGATCGCTACGACCGCTAGCGCGCGGCGCCGCGCGCGAGCGGGCGCACCAGCGCGACGAGCAGGATCGCCGCGCCGATCACCGTCGCGAGGGCCAGGACGCCGGCCCAGCTCACATGGATGCCGCGTGCGCGCGCGCTGGCGTCCACGAGCGCGAAGAACGAGGTGAGCCCGAGCGCGGCCACGCCGAGCGAGATGCCCAGGCCCCGCACCCGCGGGGCGGGCCGGCCCGCCAGGAGGACGACACCGGCCTGGAGCAGGAAGCCGACCGCCACGAGCCCGCCGAGCAGCGCGATTACCGAGAGCGCCTGGAGCTCGGGGGCGGCGTCCGTCGCGTCGAGCCACGACAGCGTGTGGCAGACAGGGCCGCTGCACTCCTCGATCCCGAGGACGCCGAGCGTGCCGCCAGGGCCGGTGAACCACGACGGCGACACGAGCGCGAGGAGGAGCATCAACCCGCACTGGAGCAGCAGGAGCCCGGCGATGCGCCCGCGAGGCTCGAACACTTCGGTGGGCACCGCGGCGCTGGCGGCGTCGGCCGAGGCAGCGGAGGCGGAGGCGACAGGGAAGCCGGCGCTGGGCAAGAGGTCGCCGAAGACGCCGAGGGTGAACAGCGGCCGCGCGTCGCGGCGGGCGGCCGCGTCGGGCACAGGCCGCGCGTCGCGGCGGGCGGGCGCGTCGGGCACAGGCTGCGCGTCGCGGCGGGCGGGCGCGTCGGGCGCAGGCCGCGCGTCGCGGCGGGCGGGCGCGTCGGGCGCAGGTCGCGCGTCGCGGAGAGACGCGTCAGCGTACGGGAGCTGCGCGGGGCCGAGCGCAGGGCTGCGCGATGGACCACACGATGGATCGTTCGAGTGGAGCAGGTGCAAGGCTCGTCTCCAGGGGTGAGGGTCAGCGCTGGTGAGGTCAGCGCTGGAGCATTCCGGCGAAGCCGCGGACCGACGCGATCGCGCCGACGAAGATCGGGCCGAATGGAAGGACGCGCTCACCGCTCGTGCGGGCGGTCTCGAACGTCGCGGCCGTGATGAGGACGCCAGCGACGACGAGGAAGATGCCGACGATGAGCTGTCGGATCGCGATGCTCCGCAGGTCGAAGTCGTCGGTGAGGCGTTGCATGGCGCGGTGGTGAGCAGGTCACGTGCCAGGCGCAACCCGATAGATCGAGTGAGCGCGCAGCGAGGTACAGCCGTGATTGATAGGTGCACCGACAGGTGCACCGCATGCTGTAGCTACAGGGGATGCAGCTGCACGCGAGATGGATACAGCTGCACCAGCATGATGCGCGGCGAGGACTCGCGGATGACACGGTGAGCGCAAACGCTCGTCGTCGACGCGACACATGAGCGTAGACGCTCAGTGGTCGCGCGACCGTCGCACGATCGTCGCGCGATCGTCGCGCGCGGGAGTTGCGCGGCCGCTACTCGAGTAGCAGCAGCGCGTCGCCGGCGTTCACGTCCATGCCGTCAGCGGCGATGACCTCGCGCACGCGCGCGGGCTCGCCGCTGTACGTCACCCGCGTGAACGTCTTCATGACCTCGAGCAGGCAGATCGTCGTCCCGGGCGCGAGCGCGTCGCCGGCGGCGACGAACGGCGGCTTATCGGGAGCAGGGCGGCCGTAGAAGCGGCCGCTCGTCGGCGCGCGGAAGACCCGGCCGCCCGCCCCGGGCGCGCCGCCCGCGCCGGGCGCGCCGGCACCGGCACCAACGCCAGCCCCGGCCCCGCCCGCGGGCGTCCCCTCGGCGAGCGCGTGGACATCGATCGTCGCGAGCACGGCGCCGAAGTCGACGGCGGGCCGCGCGACGCGGCCATCCCCGACGATGGCGGTCACGGCGCCGCGGACGCCATCGGGGACGATCAGCGCGGTGAGCCGGCCGAGGCTCTCGAGCTCCCCGAGCACGGCGCCCGGGTGCACGAGATCGCCGGCGCGGACGGCGAGCCGGAACAGCCCGGGCGCCGGGCTGACGAGCTCGATGGCGCCAGCACGACCCGTCGACGTCGGCGCCGACACCGGGCGCGCCGCGGCGGCGACCACGCGCTCGGGGCGGGTCACCGCAGGCCCCCGCGCACGCCGCCGACGAGCTCGCGCAGATCGTGCATCGACCAGATCCGCGGGTTCTTGACGCGGCGGTAGCCGGTGCCCTGGTACGCCATCTCGACGAGCGCGGCGAGGTACGCGCGCAGCTCGCCGAGCTCGACGATCTCGTCGGTGTCGAGCTGCCGTGCCGAGACGAACGGATCCATGTCGCCCTCGATGCGCGCCTCGGTCTCGGCCATCCCGGCCTCGATCTTCGCGCGCTCGGCGGGCTCGGTCGTCAGGATCTGGAAGTTGTCGTCGAGCTTCGTGTTGAACGCGGCGATCGCGAGCGTCCGGCCCTCCATCACCGAGAGCCGTGCGAGCGACGTGGAGAGCTGGATGACGGGATCGTACGGCAGGCCGCTCATCGCGTAGTAGCCGGCGCCCGACGCCTTGCGCAGGAGCACGGTGAACATCGGCGTCGAGTTCGTCGAGTTCGTGTAGATGAGCGAGCTGCCGTACGCGAGCAGGCCGTGCGCCTCGGCCTCGACGCCGATGTCGAAGCCACTGATGTCCTGCAGCCAGATGAGCGGGATGCCGTCGTCGTTGCACGCGCGAGAGAACGCGCTGATCTTCGCGATGCCGCCGCGGTAGAGGATGCCGCCGGGGCGCTGCCGGCCGGGGTGCTCGGGATCGCCGAGGAGGCCCTGGCGGTTGATGACGAGGCCGGCGTACAGCCCGCCGATCCGGCCGACGCCGCAGATCATCTCCTCGCCGACCTCGGGCATCACCTCCCAGAACAGCGACTGATCGACGAGCCGCGCGAGCACCTGGTGCGCGTCGTACGCCTCGCGGTGATCGGCGGGGAGCAGGCCCGAGAGCTCGGCGGCAGCGAAGCGCGGCTCGATCGGCCCGAGCTCGCCGCGGTAGAAGCCGGCGCCCGACGAGGGCAGCCGCGCCACGTCGCGGCGCAGGCATGCGAGCAACGTGTCATCGTCCGGAACCCGGACATCGGCGCAGCCGGACTGGTGGACGTGCACCTCGGGGCCGCCGATATCGAGCGACGTGATCTTCTGGCTCTTGGCGCCCTTGATGAGCGCCGCGCCGGCGATCACCATGTACGCCTGCTCGGTCATGTACACGCGGTCGGAGATGATCGGCATGTAGCCGCCGCCCGCGATGCAGTCGCCGAACACGCCCGCGATCTGCGGCACGCCGTGCGCCGAGAGCAGGCTGTTCATCTTGAAGATGTGGCCGGCGCCGCGCGCGCCGGGGAAGCTCTTGCTCTGCTCGGGCAAGAACAGCCCGGAGCAGTCGACGAGGTAGATCGTCGGCAGGCGCAGCCGCAGCGCCATCATCTGCGCGCGCTGGATCTTCTCGGGCGTGCGCGGCCACCACGCGCCCGAGGCGACGGTGTTGTCGTTCGCGATCACCATGCACCAGCGGCCCTCGACGCGCGCGAACGCGGTGACCACCCCGGCGCCGGGCGAGCGCTGATCGCCGGGGAACACCTCGCCGTAGTTGACGAACGTGCCGGTCTCGAACGTGCGCGTGCCGGGATCGGCGAGCCGGGCGAGCCGCTCGCGGGCGGTCAGCTTGCCCTTCTTGTGCACGCGGTCGACGTACGTGGGGCCCCAGCCGGCCTCGACCTCGCGCCGCCGCACGCGCAGCCGGTCCTCGAGGGCGGCGAGCGCTGCGCGCTGCGCGGCGAGCGTGCGCTCGTCGGTGAGCTCCGCGAGCGGGGCGCCGATCGGGACGAGAGGGACGAAGGCCATGGCAAAGCGGACGCTATCACCGCGCGCGCGGCTTCGTCTCGACCGCGGTGCGCAGCTCGAGGCCGCGATCGGAGACGTCGAGCGCCATCCGCATCCGGCCGTAGAGCTGCGCGTTGATGGCGTTCACGCTGGCCCGCTCGCCGCCGCGCCGGGCGGACAGCTCGGAGAAGCGGCCGTAGTCTGTGTCGGTGATGAAGAGCGGCGCCCGGTCGGGCGGCGCGCCGAGGGCGCGCTCGAGGCGCGCGCGTCCCTGCTTGCCGGCCGCGAGGAAGATCGCGCGCTCGCTCGCGCCGCCCGCGATCTCGTACGGCAGCGCGAGCTGGAGCCGATCGAGAGGCAGCGTGTGCAGCTTGCCGTCGGCCTCGAAGTCGATCGGCACCGCGTCCGCGATCACGGCGCGCCCGAGCGCGAACAGGGAGCTCGCGGCGGGCGAGCTCACGACCGCGAACGCCTCGAGGCGCGACGGGAGCGCGTCGTCGTCGTCGTACGAGGCGGACAGCACGTTCAGGAGGCCACCGCGGAGCTGGGCGAGCGGCGGGGGGAGCGGCTCGGCGAACAGGGCGGCGGCCTCGTCGTAGCGGGCCCGGAAGGCGGTCGCGTCACACGCGGCCGCGGCGCGCTGCGTGGCCTCGACGGCCGCCCGCAGGAGCGCCTGACCGCGCGGCAGATCGACGCCGGCCGCGACCATGAGCAGCGGCTTGTCGGCCAGGGCCTGGGCGTAGCCGGGGAGATCGACGCGGAGCGATCGCAGCTCACCGGCCAGGTCCGGCGCGACCTCGAGCACCATGTCGATGTCGTGCTGGGCGGGCGTGACCCCGTACCCGGCCACCAGGCGCGGCGCGCGCGCCGCGAGGCGATCGATCTCGGCCGCGCACGCTGGCGACGGGCGCCCGGCCGCCAGGATGTTCGTCAGGAGTCGCCGGGTGTCGGCGATCCCGACGGCCTGGCCGCCGAGGCGGTGCTTCTGCCGCGCGGCGGCCAGCTCCGCGCCGTCGGCCATGCTGCGCGCCGGCTTCTCGAGCCCGAGCACGTGCGGCAGCGCCGCGTCGAGCGCGCCGCGCGGGCCGATCGCGAGCGCGAGCTGATCCCCGGTGATCGCGAGGAGGGCGGGGTGCTCGCTGTCGTCGATCCACCAGAACGTGCGCCCCTCGCGGGCCTCGGGCGGGGGCAGCGGCAGCCCGGCCCGCTTCGCGATCCGCTGGATGGTGGCGAGTAGCACGCGGCCGTCGCGGATCTCGAGCCGCAGCACCGGGACGAGCCCCAGGCCGTAGATCGCGAAGCGCGGCGTCGCCGAGAGCCCGAGCGACTCGAACCCGGCGACGTTCCATTTGCCGTCGAGCTCCTCGAGCAGCACCGGCAGCAGGCGATCGGCCCACGCGCCGCCGCCGCTCGCGCGCTCGAGGCTGCTGCGGATCTCGGGCCCGACGAGATCGCGATACATCGCGAGCACCTCGAGCGGCATCGCCTCGAACGAGGCGAGCACGAACGGCGTATCGGCGGGGATCGACGCGAACAGCGCCGGCGCGGCGGGGCGCGGCGCGGCGGTGTGAGGCTTGCCGCCGCACGCGGCGAGCGCGAGCGCGAGCAGGGGGGCGAGGGCTCTGGCGCTGGCTGTGGCAGCGGCGATCATCGGGCGACTATACAGGGGCGACTACGCCGGGGCGCGGCTACGCAGGGCGCCGCCATGCCGGGCGCGGCCATACCGGCGCGGGCTACGCGGGAGGCCAGCCGGGGATCGCGCGCGTGTCGTAGCGGCCGGTGCGGAACGCCTCGCTCTTCAGGATCGCGAGGTGCATCGGGATCGTCGTCGGGACGCCCTCGACGGTGAACGCGGACAGCGCCTGCACCATGCGCTCGATCGCGTCGGCGCGATCCGCGCCGCGGACGATCAGCTTGGCGAGCAGCGAGTCGTAGAACGGCGGCACGACGTAGCCGGCCGTGACGTGCGTGTCGACGCGGATGCCCTCGCCCTCCGGCGGGCGCCACGCGGTGATCGTGCCGGGCGCGGGCAAAAAGCCCTGCGCGGGATCCTCGGCGTTGATCCGGCACTCGATCACGTGCCCGGCGGGCGCGATGTCCTCCTGCCGCCAGGCGAGCGGTCGCCCGGCGGCGGTCTCGATCTGCGCGCGGACGAGATCCTTGCCGGTGCGCTCCTCGGAGACGGTGTGCTCGACCTGCAGGCGGCAGTTGAGCTCCATGAACCGCAGCACCTGGCCGTCGAAGAGGAGCTCCATCGTGCCGGCGCCGACGTAGCCGACGGCGGCCGCGGCGCGCGCGGCGAGCGCGCAGGTCTCGGCGCGCACGGCGTCGGAGATGGCGGGGGATGGGCTCTCCTCGATCAGCTTCTGGTGGTTGCGCTGCACGGTGCAGTCGCGCTCGCCGAGGTGGACGGCGCGGCCGTAGCGGTCGGCGAAGATCTGGATCTCGACGTGGCGGCCGTCCTCGATCAGCCGCTCGAGGAAGACGCGGTCGCCGCCGAACGCGGCGCGCGCCTCGGCCTGCGCCTCGGCGTAGCGCGCGTCGACCTCGTCGGCGGAGCGGGCGATCCGCATGCCGCGCCCGCCGCCGCCGTTCTCGGCCTTGAACAGGACGGGGAAGCCGACGGCCGCGGCGACGCGGCGCGCGTCCTCGGGGCCGGCGAGCACGCCGTCGCTGCCGGGGATGACGTGCAGGCCGGCGGCGCGCATCGCGGCCTTCGCGCGGGTCTTGGAGCCCATCAGATCGGTGACGTGCGGCGGCGGCCCGATGAACGTCACGCCGTGCTGCGCGCAGAGCTGCGCGAGCAGCGGGTTCTCCGAGAGGAAGCCCCAGCCGGGGTGCAGCGCCGAGCAGCGGGCCTGCACCGCGGCCTGCACGACGCGCACGGGATCGAGGTACGACTGCGCGGCGCGGGCGGGGCCGAGCACGACGACCTCGCGGCGGGCGCCGCCCGGGCCTTGGCGGGTATACGGCGCGTCGCGGTCGGCCTCGCTGACGGCGAACACCGGCGTGATGCCGAGCGCGTCGCACGTGCGCGCGACGCGGACGGCGACCTCGCCGCGGTTCGCGATCAGGATGCGGTGGAAGAGCGGCGGCGGCACGCGCCGGACGCTAGCACGGCGCGTTCGCTCCGCGGGGCGGCTGGGCTTGCGCGCGCTATGCGGGCGCGACTGCTTCCCGGGCTACTTCTTCAGGTTCACGAGGCACGCGTCGGCGCTCGAGACCTCGAACTTGCCGGGCGCCTCCATGTCGACGGACGTGACGGTGCCGTCCTCGACGACGAGCACGCCGCGGCGGGCGCGGGTGCCCATGCCGTGCGCGCTGAGATCGGCGTCGATGCCGAGCGCCTTCGAGAACGCGCCGGCGCCGTCGGCGAGCATGACGACCTTGCCGAGCGCGTTGTGCTCCTTGGCCCACGCCTCCATGACCCACGCGTCGTTGACCGACAGGCACGCGATGAGGTTCACGCCCTGCGCCGTGAGCTCGGGGTGCTTCTCGACGTAGCCGGGCAGGTGCTTCTGCGAGCACGTCGGCGTGAACGCGCCGGGGAGTGAGAAGAGGATGACCTTCTTGCCGGCGAACAGCGCGGCGGTGTCGACGTCGGAGGTACCCTCGCCGGTGACCTGCTTGATGGTGACGGAGGGGATCTTCTGGCCTGAGCTGATCATGGCGATCGCTTACCACAGAGGTTCGCGGCGATGTGGCAGGTGCGGCCGAAGCGATCGCGGTCCGCGGGGGCAGGCGCGGCCGGAGGCAGGGGCTCGGGCGTGGGCGGGGTGGGCGAGGGGATGGGCGGGGGGGTGGGCGGTGGCGCTCGGAGCGCGGCGTCGGCGACGGCCCAGGCGCCGCTGGCGCAGTCGTGCGAGGCGGTGACGGCGAGGAGGAACGCGGCGCAGCTGGGATCAAGCGCGTGGACGCGAGCGTAGATCAGATCGTCGAGGCCGGCGAGCGTGCGCCAGCGCGCGCCGTCGTGGAGGAACACGGCGTCGAGCGGCCGGCCGTCGAGCTCGGCGACGAAGCTCGGGTACAGCGGCGGGAGCGCCCAGCGCTGCCAGAGCTGGCCGGGGGTCAGGCGGGGATCGTCGGCGTAGTGCCGGCGCACGGTGACGGCGCCAGGGCGGAGCTGGCCGGCGAGCGCGCGCAGCCGGGCGGCGGGGGCGAGCTCCTCCCAGCGGGCGCGGTACGGCTCGACGACGGTGCGCTGCCAGAGGGCGCGATCGAGCGGCCAGCGGGGGAGCTCGCGCGCGGCGGCCTCGGGATCGGCGGCCAGGCGGCCGAGGTAGGCGGCGAGATCGTCCGCGGAGCCGGGCGGCGGACCGGCGGGCGCGCGGCGGCAGGCGGCGAGCGCGAGCGCGAGCGCCAGCGCCAGGGCGGAGCAGGCGGCGAGGGCCGGGGCGGCGCGCACGGCGCGTCAGCTCGGCGGGGCCGGGGCGAGCCGGCTCGGGCGGCGCGGCCGCGGCGCCTCGGCGTCTGCGTCGCGGGGCGCCGGCAGCGGCAGGCCGAGGAGCAGCTTGATCGCGACGGACGCGGCCGTCATGCCGAACACCGACGGCACGAACGCGACCGAGCCCTCGACGCGGTTTCGGTGCTCGCAGTCGTTCACGCCGTTGTGGCCGCCGGGGCAGACGCACTGGAACGCGCCGTCGTCGTAGGCGAGCGCGCGCGGCGCGATCGGCGGCTCCTCGGAGTAGACGGCCCACACGCCGAGGGGCCGGGTGCAGTCGAGATCGTGCTTGCGGCGCAGGTTCTTGCGGAGGTCGCGCGCGAACGGATCGACGCGCGTCTGCGAGAGGTCCGCGACGCGGACGGCGGTGGGATCGAGGCGCGCGGCGGCGCCCATCGCCGACACGATGCGCAGCCGCTCGCGCACGCACGTCGCGATGAGGTGCAGCTTCGCTGCGACGTTGTCGATCGCGTCGACGACGACGTCCGGCTCGGGCACGAGCAGCCGCGCCGAGGTCTCCGCGCGGTAGAACTCGGCGCGCGGATCGATCACGGCGTCGGGGTTGATGAGGCGGAGCCGCTCGGCCATGACCGAGACCTTGGGCTTGCCGAGCGTGCCCTTCGCGGCGTGGAGCTGGCGGTTCACGTTGGTCACGCAGATGCGGTCGTAATCGACGAGCACCACGCGCCCGACGCCGCTGCGGACGAGCGCCTCGGCCGCGAACGAGCCGACGCCGCCCATGCCGAGCACGGTCACCGTGGCGCGCGCGAGCCGCTCGACGCCCTCGTCGCCGAGCAGGCGGGCGGTGCGATCGAACCGGCGGTGCGTCATCGCGGCAGGATGGCCTGGGACCAGCTGCGAAACAAGCGCGCGGCGTTGGCGGCGGTGCGCGCGGCGACCTCCGCCGGATCCTCGGCGCGCGCGGCGGCGAGCCCGGCGATCACCGCCGGCAGGAACGCGGGCTCGGAGCGGCTCCCCTTCTTCGCCGATCCCCGCGGCGCCTGGTCCGGCGCGTCGGTCTCGGCGAGGAGCAGCGCGGCCGGCACCGCGCGCGCCGCCTCGATGGGGCGCCGGGCATTCTCGTACGTGACCGGGCCGGCGAACGAGAACGCGCAGCCGAGGTCGCGGTAGACCGGGACCAGATCGGCGCCGCCCGAGTAGCTGTGCAGGATGATCGACGGCACGCCGCCCTGCGCGGCGCGCTCCTCGCGCAGGATCCGCGGCGCGGCGTCGTGCGCGCGCAGGACGTGGACGACGAGCGGCTTGCCCGTCTCGCGCGCGACCCGGAGGTGTGCGCGGAAGATGCGCTCCTGCAGCTCGCGGGCGCCGGTGCCGCCGTCGAGCCCGCACTCGCCGATCGCGATCGCGCCCTCGCTCGCGCGCGCGAGCGCTGCTTCCAGGTCGCCGGGCAGCTCGTCGCCGCCGAGCTCCGGGACGATCTGCGGGTGGATGCCGATGGCGATCCGGACGCCCGCGGCGGCGTGCCGCCGGGCGAGCGCGCCGAGCGCGTCCCACGTGCGCGGCCGGATCGCCGGGATCAGCATCCCCGTGACGCCCGCGGCGCCCGCCCGCGCGATCACCTCGTCGCGGTCCGCGTCGAACGCGGCGACGTCGAGGTGGCAGTGGGTGTCGATCACGCGGCGGCGAGCGTAGCGCCGGTGGCCGCTACTTGTGCTTGTCGGGTGCGCCCGGCTGCGGCACGGACGCCGACGGCGCGTGCGGATAGTCGGGCTGGGCCTGGCCCTGGCGCTGCTGCTCGCGGTTCATCCGATCATCCTCGAACGCCTGGTTGTTCGGGTTCTTCACGTTGCTGCGCTGATCGTTGGGCCGGGGCTCGGTCTGGTTGTTCTTGCCCTGGTTCTGGTTCTGATTCTGGTTCTTGTTCTTGTTGTCAGGCATAAGCTCTGCTCCTTCAAGGGCCGACATCGGAACCGTGGCACCTCGACGGGGTGTGGGCACCTCGATCGCGCGCCGTCTGTCGCGAGGACGTCCTCGCGTACGTGATCTCCTCGGTAGGACCGCGGCGCGCGCCTCCCCGGTAAGAGATAAGATGCGCGGCGTGCGGTTCTGGACACGCTGGATGGCGTGGCTCAACAGCAGCGATGCGCACGTGGCGCAGTGGCTGCGCGCGGGCCGCGACGCGCTGCTCGGAGAGATGACGATCCTCGCCGGGGGCACGGCGCTGTTCGCCGTGATCTCGGTGGTCCCCACGCTCGCGGCGACCGTGGCGCTGTACGGCGTGATCGCCGATCCGAAGCAGATCGAGGCGCACTTCGAGGGGCTCGAGGCCGTGCTGCCGCCGCAGGTGGCGGACTTCATGGCCGCGCACCTCGCGCGCAAGGCGGCGGGCTCGCACTCCGAGCTGGGGATCGCGCTGGCGGTGAGCGTCTTCGTCGCGATCTACGCGTCGCGCGGCGCGGCGCACGCGATGATCGACTCGCTGAACCGGGCGTACCGCGTCCGCGAGCGGCGCTCGGCCCTGCACAAGCTGCTCGTCACGCTCGCGATGGCGGGCGGCACGCTGGTCGGCATCTTGCTGATGCTCGGCGTCGTGGTCGTCCTGCCGACGGTCTTCACGGTGGCGGGCCTCGGCGGCTACGCGATCGTGGAGTGGCTGCGCTGGCCGGCCCTGATGAGCGTCATGTTCGGGACGCTCCTGGCGCTGTACCGCTACGCGCCGTCGCCGCGCCCGCTCGGCACGGTGCGCCACCTCTGGCCGGGGGCGCTGACCGCGACGGTGCTGGTGGTGATCGTCTCGATCGGGCTGTCGATCTGGGTCGATCGCGTGGCCAGGTACGACCTCACGTACGGCACGTTCGGCAGCGTGGTCGTCGTGCTCTTGTGGTTCTACCTGTCGGTGATCGCGATCGTCGTGGGCGGCTTCGTCAACGCCGAGCTCGAGCGCCACTCCGGCGCGCCCGCGCCGGACCGATCGATGTACTGAGCATCGGCCGGCCCGGCGGCGAGCGGCTGACGAGCGTCCGGCTCACCTGCGGGCGCCGAAGAACGTCGCCTCGGCGAGCGGCGCCGGGGTGCCGGCGTAGCTGACGCTCCCGCTCCACGCGCCGGTCACGAGCTCGTCCATGTCGCCGTCGCGGTCCTTGTCCACGCCGCGCGCCTGGCCGGTCAGGCGGAGCTCGAGGGCCGCGCCGTCGAGCTGGCTCAGCAGGTCGTAGAGCGCGCTCGCGCCCGCGGCGAGGCCGGAGCTGCAGGCGGCCTCGAACGTGCTCGCCGAGCCAAAGCCGATCGCCTCGTAGACGTACTTGCCGACGGCCTTGCAGCTCACCGCGCCCCGGAGCAGCTGGCCCAGGTTCGTGGCCGCGGGATCGATCATCGGGATCAGCGCCCGATCGACGGCGAGCCGCAGCACCTGGCCGTAGCCGAGCGGCACCGCGTGCTCACCGATCGTGACGAGGCCGGTCCGAGCGAGCGCGACGGCGAGGCCGGCGACGCGCGTCTCGGGGAGGCCGTGGTCCGCGAACGGAAGCTCGTGCGCGATGCCGTCGATCTCGAAGTGCAGGCCGGTGACGACCTTGGTGGCGCTGCCCGCGGCGTCGACCTCGAGCGTCTCCAGCGTGCCGAAGCTCCTCGTCACCTGGCCGAGCCCGCCGGCGAGCTTCAGCATCCTGGTGACGAACGCCGGCGCGATCTCGAGGACGCGATCGTTCAGGTAGCCGGCGACAAACGGCGTCGCCGCCACGACCGCGCTCTTGATCGGGCCGCTCGGCAGCGCGGCCGCGAGCCGCTCGACGATGAACAGCGTCGGATCGTCCGGCGAGTCCGTGGCATCGATGATGTAGCCGACGACCTGCCCGGCGGTGCCGGGGACGCTCGTGGCGAGGTCGAACTGGCTCTGCAGCGCGTAGGCGCCCGCGACGCGGGTGGGCACCGGCTGCGCGGGATCGCCGCCGCCGCCGCTGCCGCCGCCGTCGTCATCGGGAGGGCCGCTGGTGTCGCCCCCGGTGTCGGAGGTGCAGCCGGCCACGGTCACAGCGAACAGGATGGAGAGCGAGAGGAAGGTCTTCATGGTGATTCTCCGTCGAAGGTGGACGGCGGACCGCCGTGCAGCGCGTGTGCCGCGCGCGATCGCGCCCGGCGCGCGGCGCAAAACAGCGAGTTGCGCGTGAGCGCGGCGCGAGGTGGAGACTGCCGAGGTCGGGCCAGGCGATCCCGCGGGCACGGCCGACCCGATGCGCGTGTCCGGTGTACGGACGGCGGTGTCCGAAATTCGGACGAGCCTCGCTCAGCGGACTCAGCCGGTTCGCCGGGAGCGGGCCGTGCGCGGCGCGGCCGGTGTGCAGCGCGGGCGGGCGCGGCCGGTGCGCAGCGCGGGCGTGGGCGCGCAGCGCGGGCAGGCGGGCGCGGGAGCGGCCGGAGCCGGCGCGCGGGCGTGGGTCGTGCGCGGCGCGGCGCGGCGCCGGAGCCGAAACCGGACCGAAAAAAAACCGGCCGGAGCGGGCGGCTCCGGCCGGTAGGCCAGGTTTGCGGCGCGGCGGGCGGACCACCCACGTTTGCGCCGAAAGCGGCGGGTTACTTCGTGCGCCGAAGACCGGCGCACCCTGAGATTCATTGCAGAGGCTGTGCCCGCGCGCTCGCGGTGTCGGCGCTTGTGCGGCCGCGGACTTGGCTGGACCATGGCGGCTCGGCTAGCCGGGGTCAGCTGTCGCGCTGGAGCCAGTTGACCAGACTTTTTAGGTACTTGTCGCGACTTTCGCGTGGTGACGCTTACGGCTCTTGCTGCGAGGCTTCGCGCTCCCGCGCTGCCCCCAGCTCCCGCCGTGCTGCGTCCTTCGAGCTACCCGGACCGTCTACCCAGGTAGCGCTTCGCGCGTCCGTCCCCCCCCGCGCCCGCCGTGCCGTGCCGGTGCCGGTGCTGTGCCAGCACCGGTGCCGCCCGCCGCCGCCCGCTACGCCGACGCCGCCGTCAGCGGCGCCTGCTCGCGCGTCTGCAGGAACCGGAGCTGCGGGTAATCCTGCTTCGCGCGGCCGAGCTGCCACTCGTTGCGCGCCAGGAACACGGTGGCGCCGGAGTGATCCTCGGCGATGTTGTCGCGGTTGGCGTCGGCGAACCGCTTGATGAGCTTCGGATCGTCCGCGTCCACCCAGCGCGCGACCTCGAACGCCGTCGCCTCGAAGTGGCAGGGCAGGTCGTACTCGGACCGGATCCGGTCGGCGAGCACGTCGAACTGCAGCGCGCCGACGACGCCGACGACGAAGTCCGAGCCGAGGAACATCTTGAACACCTGGGCGGCGCCCTCCTCGGCGATCTGCTCGAGCGCGCGGCCGAGGTGCTTGGCCTTCATCGGATCGTCGGCGCGCACGCGGCGCAGGAACTCCGGCGCGAAGCTCGGGATGCCGGTGAAGTGCAGCTCCTCGCCCTCGGTGAGCGCGTCGCCGATGCGCAGGGTGCCGTGGTTCGGGATGCCGATGATGTCGCCGGCCCACGCCTCCTCGGCGAGCTCGCGCTCGTTGGCCTGGAACAGCATCGCGTTGTGGACGCCGAGCGCCTTGCCGGTGCGCGGCACGGTGAGCTTCATGCCGCGCTGGAAGTGGCCCGAGGCGAGGCGCACGAACGCGATCCGATCGCGGTGCTTCGGATCCATGTTCGCCTGGATCTTGAAGACGAAGCCGGAGACCTTCGGCTCGTCGGGGAGCACCGACCGCTCGCGCGTCGGCTGCGAGCGGGGCGGCGGCGCCAGGCGGGCGAGGCCGGCGAGCAGCTCACGCACTCCGAAGTTGTTGACCGCGCTGCCGAAGAAGACCGGCGTCTGGTGCCCGGCGCGGTACATCTCGAGGTCGAATTTGGGGCACAGGCCCCGGACCATCTCGACGTCCTCGCGGAGCTTGCGGGCGGCCGCCTCGGGCAAGAGCGCGGAGAGCCGCGGATCGGCGAGCCCCTCGACGCGGACGCCCTCCTGGAGGTACTCGCCGCGCGTCCGCTCCATCAGCATGAGCTGATCGGCGAACAGGTCGTAGCAGCCGAGGAAGTCCTTGCCCATGCCGATCGGCCAGCTCGCGGGCGTGACCTCGAGCTGGAGGTCGCGCCCGATCTCGTCGAGCAGATCGAACGGATCGCGGCCGTCGCGGTCCATCTTGTTGATGAACGTGGTGATCGGCACGTCGCGTAGCCGGCACACCTCGAACAGCTTGCGCGTCTGCGTCTCGATGCCCTTCGCCGCGTCGATGACCATGACGGCCGAGTCGACCGCGGTCAGCGTCCGGTAGGTGTCCTCGCTGAAGTCCTCGTGGCCGGGCGTGTCGAGCAGGTTGAACGTGCGCTCGTCGTACTCGAACGTCATCACGGACGTCGTCACCGAGATGCCGCGCTCGCGCTCGACCTTCATCCAGTCGCTGCGCGCGCGCCGCCGGTCGCCGCGGGCCTTGACGGCGCCGGCGAGCTGGATCGCGCCGCCGAAGAGGAGCAGCTTCTCGGTGAGCGTGGTCTTGCCCGCGTCGGGGTGCGCGATGATCGCGAACGTGCGCCGCTTGGCGATCGGCGCTGGGAGCACGGCGTCGGACACGATGGCGCAATCTACGCAACCCCGGCGGGCGCGCGCAACGGTGCAGCGCGGCGCAGCGCGGCGTGGCGTCGCGTGCGAGATCCTCCGCGCTGCCTCCCGCCGCCCCGCCGCCCCGCCGCCGAGCCGGCTACTCGAGGCGCAGGCCGCAGTCGGAGCACGCGCCGGCGACGAGCGGCGCCGCGGTCCCGCAGGCGGGGCAGGGCGGCTCTTCGCTGGACATATCCAGCTCGACGGGCGGCAGATCCTCGCGCTCGAGGTGCGCGCGCCAGTCATTGTGGAACAGCTCGCCGAGGGCAGGCAGGCTTGCCTCCTGGACCAGGAGGTGCGGCTTCGTGCCTCAACCCTTGCCGACGCCCGGCGGGTACGCGACCAGCGCCGGGATGCCGGCGGCGAGGCACCGATCGCGCAGCGCCTTCATGTCGGCGATCGGTCCCTTCATCGCGGTGACGAGGTGCTGTCCCTCGAGCATGCGCTCCGCGAGCGCGACGGTCATCTCGGTCATGGCGTCACCCGGTTGCTTGGGGCAGGAGCTCTGATGAGTCGACCCGGGCGCTGCCCCGTAGCGCCCGTAGCGCCCGTAGCGATCTCCACCCGTCCGAGCGCTGGCGCCAGGGCCCGGATCCGGTCCGCGGGCCGGTGCCTCCGAGCATAGCCGCAAAGGCGGCGGCCGTCCCGCGGATTTCGCGGGCGCGCGCCTGCGCCTGTGGCAGCGTAGAGCCGATGCGGAGCCTCAAGTACGGTGTGCTCGCGGCCGCGCTGCTCGGCCTGATCGGCGTGTTCCTGCCGCTGTCGCGCGATCTGTCCTGGTGGGAGCGGCGCGAGGGGCCGGACGGAGCCGGCGTGTTCTTCGTGATCGGCGCGTTCGTCCTGGCCCTCGTCATGGGCGCGCTCAGCGTGGCGCAGGGGCTGCAACGCTGGATCGCGCTGGTCGCGCTGATCGGCTTTGCGTTCGTGGTCGCCAAGTTCCGGCTCGCGTTCATCGAGCTGTTCACGAGCCAGCCCGGCGGTCAGCTCATCGGCGTCGCCGCGGCGGCGGGCCTGGTCTGCGCGGCGCTGGCAGCGTGGCGGCCCGAGCCGGCGAAGGCCGGGCCGGGCTAGCTACTCGCAGGCGCGCGGCTGCATCTGCGCCGAGACGCAGGTGCCAGCGCCGGTGCGCAGCGCGCTCAGGCCGGCGAGCGGCGTGCCGCAGTACGGGGCCGGGATCTCGGCGTCGGGACCGAGCAGCTTGGCCTCGTTGTTGGCGCCGATGATCATCGCGTCCACCGGCGTCGAGATGCCGCCGACCAGCGAGGCGCCGCCGTCGAACACCGCGAAGCCCGCGGCCTGGATGGCGGAGTGCGGCAGGTCCGGCGAGAAGTTGACGAGCTGCGAGAAGATCGGCTCGCTGTTCTGGCCCGACTGGAGCGGACCGCCGATGACCACGCAGCCGCCCGCCGGGATCGAGCCCGTGAGATCCACGGAGACGAGGTCGTAGGAGCCGAGGCCCGCCTTCAGCTGATAGCCGGCGAGGTCGATGGACACGTGGCCCGTGTTGTGGAGCTTGACCCACTGGAGCTGGTCGTCGTCGCCGAGCGGGTCGCTCAGGACCTCGGCGATCTCGAGGCCGGCGACGCGGAGCGTGAGCTCCCGCGAGCCATCGGTGGTGCTCGCGCGGAGCGGGAACCGCGAGGTCGGCCGGACCGCGTACGCCTCGAACCGGGTCGAGGTCGAGCCCGCGGGGACGACCACCTGCACCGGCGCCGACAGCGCGGCCGTGTCCATCTCGAGCGCGACCATCTGGCCACCCTCGGGCGCGGCCTTGTCGAGCGTCACGGTGATCGTGATCGCCTCGCCGGGGACCGGCGCGGTGCGCGACGCCGCGAGGGACGCGACGACGGGGCCCTTCGCCGCGCCCGGATCCGTCTTGGCGGTGCTGGCGCACGACGCGCCGGCCGCGATCCAGTCGTGGACGAGCTGGAGCTCGTCATCCTCCAGCGCGCGGGCGCCGAACGGCATGAGCAGGTTCGTCTGGGTGCCGCAGTTGCCGGTCGGCTGCTCGTCGAGGCCCTGGCCGGTGAGCTTGTGGAAGAAGAAGCTGTCCTCCGGGCTGCCCGGGACGATGCGCGGGCGGTCCGGGAACAGGCAGGACGGCTGGTTGACCAGCGTGTCGCAGGCGCGCTCGGGGGAGAGGTCCAGGCTCGCGGCGACGGTGGGGTTGGCGTGGCAGGAGGAGAACGTGCAGCGCGGCGCGATCACCTGCTGCATGACCGCGTCGAACGTCGCCGGCTCGGCGGTGGTCTCCTCGGTCGAATCGCAAGCGGCGGCGGCGGTGATGAGCGCCGCGACGACGAAGAGCGACTTAGTAGAGCGCATTGAGGACCTCACAGGTACCCGGGGTCGGGATGGAAGACTTGCTCCACACGCCGTTGGTGACGCGCTTCAGCGAGCCGCCGGGCACAGAGCCGGGCCACACGGGCGCGAGCGTTCCATCGGGACCCTGGAGCAGCTGGTTCTGGCCGCCGTAGACGAGGACGTCGACCGGGCGGACCGCGTTGTTCATCGCAGACGGCGTGGTGGCGAAGAGGGCGATGCCGGCCGCCTGGTTCGTGCCGAGGGAGAGGTCCGGGCTGAAGTCCTGGGCGACGGCGAGGGTCGGGAGGTAGTTGGCGGGCGAGCTCTCCGAGCCACCGACCACGACGCAGCCGCGGGCCGGGATCGTCGTCGGCAGGGCGAGGCGCGTGGTGAGGAGGTCCTGCGAGCCGGCGCCGAGGGCGTAGCTCGAGAGGTCGATCGGCTGGTCGCTCGTGTTCGCGATCTCGACCCACTGCATCTGGTCGTTGCCGCCGGTCGCCGAGTTGTAGAAGACCTCCGAGAGGACCAGGCCCGAGACGCGGACCGGCGTGATGACCTTCGTGCCGGCCATCGTGGCGATGACCTCGACGTTCGACGGGCGGAGCGAGCGGGCGGTGAACGTCGCGTGGGTCTGGCCGGCCGGGATGGTGATCGACGTCGGGACCGAGATGGCCGTCGCGTCGGAGGACGAAAGCTCCACCACCGTGTCGGTCGCCTCGGGCGAGACGAGCTCGACCGCGAAGAGGAAGTCCTCACCGACGCTGATGACCGGCTTGGCGGGCGTCAGGGCCGCGAGCTTCGAGGGCTCGAGGAGGCACAGCGTCGAGATCTTCTCGGCGGGCGAGAAGTACGCCGTCATGTTGCAGTGCTCCTGGGTGTGCGTGTCCGAGCCCCAGGTCAGCTGCGTGTTGCCGTAGTTGAAGAAGGAGCACTCGTAGTTGAAGCCGGCGCCCTGCGGCACCTGGTGGGCCGGGGAGAAGAGCTTGAAGTCGAACGCGGGCTCATCCTTGGCGTAGTAGATCTCGGTGCCCGCGGTCTGGTCCGGCATCCGCTGCGTCACGCGGTAGTTGTTGCCGTGCGCGTGGAAGTGGCCCATCAGCGCGTGGAGCTTGGCGCCGTCCGGCATCTGGCAGAAGTGCTCGACGCGGGTGCGCTGGTTCGGGGCGATGTCGACGCGCTTGTTGACGCCGAACATCACGCCGAGGTGCTCCTCCGAGTACTCGGTCGTGTGGAACGAGATGTCGACCTTCGACGTGACGTTCTCGGTCGTCGTGTTGAGCCAGTGGACCTGGGCGAGCAGCTGCTGGTGCGGCTCGAGCGGGATGGTCACGCCCTCCGGGAGCTTCCAGTCCATCGACTGCGTCTGCGCGCCGGCCAGGAGCGACCACTTCTGCCAGTTGATGCCCTTGAAGCAGTCGTACACCGAGTCCGCCTCCGGGTCCGTC
>DATMCI010000378.1:0-35750 GCA_035558535.1 Kofleriaceae bacterium | reverse complement strand
GCACCAGCACCACCGGCACCAGCACCGCCGGCACCAGCACCACCGCCGGCAGCGGCACCATCGAACCTGGCCCTCCCGGCACCTACGCCGCCGCCACCGCGGTCAGCGCCACTGCTGCTGCAAGGAGCGCAAGCACACCTGCCTACAAGATTGCAATCAAGCAATGCCCAGACTGCAAACGAGCATGGCAGTACAGCGGTGGCAGAGACATCGAAGTCGAGCCTGCCGTGGTCGAGTGCGCCGCTTGTGACGCTGTCCATCTGGGCTCACTCGATGCCGCCACGCCAGAGCGCACGACCACTACTGTCACGCCCCGCAAGCGCGAGCAAGTGCTCGCGCGAGACGGGTACTGCTGCACCGTACCCGGATGCCGTCGCAATGTCGGGCTCGATCTACATCATATCGAGTACCAGAGCCGCGGCGGCGGTCACAAGCTGAGCAATCTCACGACCATCTGCGATCTCCACCACCGAGCGGTCCACTTCGAAAAACTCGTCATTCGTGGCACCGCGCCCGATAGACTCACATTCGAGTTTCGCAAGCCACGAGATCGCCACAACGTCACCGACGATTACGCCGATGCTCCGCCGCTCTCGCGCGCCTCACCACGAACCGCGCCCTCACACGCTCGGGTCATCCCCTCTCCGGACGCAGGCACCTCACCGGTCAGTTTCACGTGAGTACCACCTCTCAATCGCACCATCGCATCGACTCCGCCGTTCCTGCCCAGACAGCCGCCCCTCCGTGAGCGCTGGTTTCTCCGATCATCTCACTCCTATGCCAGCCGCCGCGCCCCGCCAGCAGTCCCGGTGGATGCAGAAGTCTTCGAGCAACTCTCCGCCCTATACCAACCCGCACCGCTCCGTGAGCAATCCCACGACTTCATCGACCTACGCCGGCGCGACCAGGCCGCTCATGCCATCCCCGCCCGCTCCGCCAGCAGTCCCACGTGGGCGCGGAACTCCCATGCAGCTCTCCGCACTGGCCCATGCCAACCCCGCACCGCTGCGCCAGCAGTCCCACATGGGCGTGGAGCTCCCATGCAGCTCTCCGCACTGGCCTATGCCATCCCCGCCGCGCCGCCAGCAGTCCCACGTGGGCGCGGAACTCTCGAGCAGCTCTCCGCACTGGCCCAACTGCTCCGTACTGCTCCGCACCACGCCGCCAGCAGTCCCGTGCGCGCGGAGCTCGAGCAGCCCTCCGCACTGGCCTATGCCAACCCCGCACCGCTGCGCCAGCAGTCCCACGTGGGCGCGGAGCTCCCAGGCAGCTCTCCGCACAGCCCAACTGCTCCGTATTGCTCCGTATTGCTCCGTATTGCTCCGCACCGCGCCGCCAGCAGTCCATGTGCACGCGGGACTCTTCGAGCAGCTCATCGCCTCAGCGAGACGTTCAGCGACGCCGCAAACGCCACGTGGAATCAGATACAGATTCCCGATCTCTACGGCGCGGGTTCCGCCTCCCCAACCAGGTCGAAACGCGATCGCCACCAATCCGACCGGCTGTCCCACGCAGCAGGAGTTGCCCTGATCGCCCCGATCGACGCGTGCGCAGTCGCCGCCGAAGCGCCCCGCCGTATGGTCAGCGAGCAAAGCCTCCGTCCCGCAGGTGAGCTCGAACGGGTGAAGAGCTGGAGCTTGGCAATATCGGCGGCCGCGTCGCCCGCTCCTATCGTTACGAGCGCGGGCCCCGCGCTACGCCAACGCGCGGCGCGCCGCGCGCGAGGGGATGTCCCGAAGCGACGCGATGCGAGCTGGGGGCCGATCGGTCGTCACGAGCGCGGCGTCCGTGTTCGCGCGGGCCTGACTGAGCACGTGATTAGGCCCCCCGAGCGAGCGCGCGAGGGATCATCCCCTCGCGCGCCTGGCAGCCGCGCCGTCCCCGCGCGAGCACCACCTCACGCGCCACGCCCGCGCCGCCTGCGTCCACGCCCGCGCCGCCTGCGTCCGCACCCACGCCGCATTCGCCCACACCCACGCCGCATTCGCCCGCACTCGCGCCGCTCTTACCGCCCGCGCCGCGTCGCCCGCGCCGCCCGCACCGCCTGCGCTGCCCGCGCCGCCCGCGCCGCCCCCGCTGCCCTCGCCCTCGCCTCACTCGCGTCGGCGCGAACGATCTGCGGCGATCCGATTGCAGGCGACGGCCGATCGTCCGAAAGTGCGCGCGGGGGACCATGGCCACCATCACGCTCACCGTGAATCAACAGACGCATACGATCGATTGCCCGCCCACCACGCTGCTCGTCGAGGCGCTGCGCGAGCACCTTCGGCTGACGGGCACGCACGTCGGGTGTGATACGAGCCAGTGCGGCGCGTGCACCGTGGAAGTCGACGGGAAGTCCGTCAAGGCGTGCACGATGCTCGCCGCCGAGGCCGAGGGCGCGCAGGTCACCACGATCGAGGGGCTCGCGAAGGGCGGCGAGCTGCACCCGATGCAGGCGGCGTTTCGCGAGCACCATGGCCTCCAGTGCGGCTTCTGCACGCCGGGCATGATCATGAGCGCGAACGACCTGTGCCGGCGCGTGCCCGAGCCGAGCGAGCACGAGATCCGCCACTGGCTCGAGGGCAACCTGTGCCGGTGCACGGGCTACCACAACATCGTCAAGGCCGTGCGCGCGGGCGCCACGGCGATGCGCGGAGGCAAGTGATGGCGACCGAGTCCCCGGCCAAGACCCAGGGCATGGGCGCGGCGATCAAGCGCAAGGAAGATCGCCGGTTCTTGCTCGGCAAGGGCTCGTACACCGACGACATCACGCTGCCAAACCAGAGCTACGCCGTGTTCGTGCGCTCGATGTACGCGCACGCGAAGATCAACAGCGTCGACACCGCGGCCGCGCGCGCCGCGCAGGGCGTGCTCGCCGTCTTTACCGGCACCGACGTCGCCGCCGACGGGCTCGGCGGCATCCCGTGCGGCTGGCTCGTCAAAGGCAAGGACGGCT
The DNA here is from genome assembly GCA_035558535.1 of Kofleriaceae bacterium. GTDB lineage: Bacteria > Myxococcota_A > Polyangia > Haliangiales > Haliangiaceae > JABFXX01. Next base: position 32,812 of record DATMCI010000378.1, on the reverse strand, counting down.
CCAATATGGTCGAGCCGCCACACCCGGCGCTCGCGCAGGGCGTGGTGCGCCACGTCGGCGATCCGATCGCCATGGTGATCGCGACGTCGAAGGCGGCCGCGCGCGCGGCGGCCGGGCTCGTCGAGATCGACTACGAGCCGCTCCCCGCGGTGGGCCGGCTCGAAGATGCGACCGCGCCGGGCGCGCCGCTCGTCTGGCAGGAGGCCGGCGGCAACGTCTGCTTCGACTGGCACCTCGGCGATGCGGCGAACACCGACGCGGCGTTCGCGGGCGCCGCCCACATCGTCAAGATCGACGTCACGAACAACCGCGTCGCGCCGAACGCGATGGAGCCGCGCGCCGCCAACGGCCACTACGACGCCGCGAACGATCACTACACGCTGTACACGACGTCGCAGAACCCCCACCTGATCCGGCTGCTCATGGCCGCGTTCACGCTGCACGTGCCCGAGCACAAGCTGCGCGTGATCGCGCCCGACGTCGGCGGCGGCTTCGGCTCGAAGATCTTCCACTACGCCGAGGAGCTGCTCGTGGCGTGGGCGTCGCGGCGCGTGGGCCGGCCCGTCAAGTGGACGTCGGAGCGCAGCGAGGCGTTCGCGACCGACGCGCACGGCCGCGATCACATGAGCCACGCCGAGCTCGCGCTCGACGCGACCGGCAAGTTCCTCGGCCTGCGCGTGAAGACGCTCGCGAACATGGGCGCGTACCTGTCGACGTTCGCGCCGGCCGTGCCGACGTACCTCTACGCGACGCTCCTGTCGGGGCCGTACGACCTGCCGGCGATCTACGCCGAGGTGAAGGCGATCTTCACGCACACCGTCGCCGTCGACGCGTACCGCGGCGCGGGCCGCCCCGAGGCGACGTACCTGCTCGAGCGGCTCGTCGACAAGGCGGCCCGCCAGCTCGGCATGGACCGCGTCGAGCTCCGGCGCAAGAACCTGATCCGCCCCGAGCAGTTCCCGTACCAGACGCAGGTCGCGTTGCAGTACGACATCGGCGATTACCACGCGACGCTCGATCTGGCACTCGCGGCGAACGACCGCGCGGGCTACGAGCGGCGCCGTGCCGAGAGCGCCGCCCGCGGCAAGCTGCGCGGCTTCGGGATCTCGACGTACATCGAGGCGTGCGGCATCGCGCCGTCGGCGCTCGTCGGGGCGCTCGGCGCGCGCGCCGGCCTCTACGAAGCCGCGACGGTGCGCGTCCACCCGACGGGCTCGGTGACGGTCTTCACCGGCACGCACTCGCACGGCCAGGGGCACGAGACGACGTTCGCGCAGATCATCGCCGAGAAGCTCGGCGTCTCGACGGACGCCGTCGAGATCGTGCACGGCGACACCGATCGCATCCCGTTCGGCATGGGCACCTACGGCTCGCGCTCGGCCGCGGTCGGCGGCTCGGCGATCGTGAAGGCGCTCGACAAGATCGTCGACAAGGGCAAGAAGATCGCCGCGCACCTGCTCGAGGCGAGCCCGGGCGACGTCGAGTTCGTCGATGGCCAGTATCGCGTCGTCGGCACCGACCGCGCGAAGGCGTTCGGCGAGGTCGCGTTCGCGGCGTACGTGCCGCACAACTACCCGATCGACACCGTCGAGCCGGGGCTCGAGGAGTCGGCGTTCTACGATCCGAAGAACTTCACGTTCCCGGGCGGCACGCACCTGGTCGAGGTCGAGGTCGATCCGGAGACCGGCGTCGTCGAGGTGGTCGACGTCGCGATCGCCGACGACGTCGGCGTGATCATCAACCCGATGATCGTCGACGGCCAGGCGCACGGCGGGCTCGCGCAGGGCATCGGCCAGGCGCTCTACGAGGAGGTCCGCTACGACGCCGAGGGCCAGCTCACGAACGGCACGTACATGGACTACTGCATGCCGCGCGCGGCGGACCTGCCGAGCTTCAAGGTCGGCAACCACGTCACGGCGTGCACGCACAACCCGCTCGGCATCAAGGGCGTGGGCGAGGTCGGCGCGATCGGCGTGCCGCCGGCGGTGATCAACGCCGTGCTCGACGCGCTGCACCCGCTCGGCGTCACCGACATCTCGATGCCCGCCTCCCCCGAGAAGGTGTGGCGCGCGATCCAGGCGGCGAAGCAGGCGGCCCACCAGGCGACACAGCCCGCCGGAAAGGGAGCCTGATCCCATGAAGCCCTTCGAGCTCCACCGCCCGTCCACCGCGCAGGAGGCCGTCGGCCTCGTGACGGCGCGCGACGGCGCCAAGTACCTCGCCGGCGGGCAGAGCCTCCTGCCGGTGCTGAAGCTAGAGCTGGCCGAGCCGAGCGACCTGGTCTCGCTGGCGCGCCTCCCCGAGCTGCGCAAGATCACCGCGGCGGGCGACGCCGTCACGATCGGCGCCCTGGCCACGCACGACGAGGTGAGCCGGTCGGAGGACGTCGCGCGCGCGATCCCGGCGCTCGCGAAGCTGGCGGGCGCGATCGGCGATCCGCAGGTCCGAAACCGCGGCACGCTCGGCGGCTCGGTCGCGCACGCCGACCCGGCAGCGGACTACCCGGCGGCGCTGCTCGCGCTCGGCGCCACGGTCGTGACGGATCGCCGCGAGATCGCGGCCGACGCGTTCTTCACCGGCCTCTTCGAGACAGCGCTCGGGCGCGACGAGCTGGTGACGGCCGTGCGGTTCCCGATCCCCAAGCGCGCGGCGTACGGCAAGTTCGCGCACCGCGCGTCGAAGTACGCGCTGGTCGGCGTCATGGTCGCCGACACGGCCGGCGGCGTGCGCGTCGCCGTGACGGGCGCGGGCCCCAAGGTGTTCCGCGTGCCGGCGTTCGAGGCCGCGCTCACGGCGCGCATGGATCCGAGCGCGCTCGACGGGCTCACCGTGCCGGCGGCGGATCTCAACAGCGACGCCGAGGCGAGCGCCGAGTACCGCGCGCACCTGATCTCCGTGATGGCGCGGCGGGCGGTGCAGGCGCTGGCGTGACCGAGGTCGGCTCCGTCGACGAGCTGACGGCGCGGCTCGCGGCGCAGCGCTACCTGGCCGAGCCGAGCCTCGCGACGGTGCTCTACCTGGGGCTCGCCCTGGGCAAGCCGGTGCTGCTCGAGGGAGAGGCGGGCGTCGGCAAGACCGAGGTGGCCAAGGCGCTGGCGCAAGCGCTCGGCCGCCGGCTGATCCGGCTGCAGTGCTACGAGGGCCTCGATCTGGCGTCGGCCGCCTATGAGTGGGACTTCGCGCGCCAGATGCTCGAGATCCGGCTCGCCGAGGCGGCCGGCACGGTGGCGTCCCTCGCGCTCTACAGCGAGCGGTTCCTCCTGCGGCGGCCGCTGCTCGAGGCGCTGGCGCCCGATCCGCCCGATCCGGCGGGCCCGCCGGTCCTGCTCATCGACGAGCTGGATCGCACCGACGAGCCGTTCGAGGCGTTCCTGCTCGAGGTCCTGTCCGAATTCCAGATCTCGATCCCGGAGCTCGGCACGGTGCGCGCCGCGGCGCCGCCGATCGTGATCGTGACGTCGAACCGCACGCGCGAGATCCACGACGCGCTGAAGCGGCGCTGCCTCTACCACTGGATCGACTACCCGGACGCGGCGCGCGAGCTCGCGATCGTCGCGGCGCGCGCGCCCGAGGTGCCGCCCCGGCTCGCAGCGCAGCTCGTCGCGTTCGTCCAGCGCCTGCGCGCGACGGATCTGTTCAAGCTGCCGGGCGTCGCCGAGACGCTCGACTGGGGGCACGCGCTGGTCGCGCTCGGCGCGGTCGAGCTCGATCCGAAGGCCGTCGACGCCACGCTCGGCGTCCTGCTCAAGTACCAGGACGACCTGGCGCGCGTGGCGGGCAAGACGGCGCGCGAGCTGACCGAGGCCGCGATCGCGGCGCCCGCGGCGCCCGCGGCGCCCACGTGATGACCCGGCCCGAGCCCACCGGCGAGCGGCTGGCCCGAAACGTCGCCCACTTCGTGCGGCTGCTCCGCCGCGCGGGGCTCGCCGTGGGGCCGGGCGACGCGATCGACGCGCTGCGCGCTGTCGCGGCGATCGACGCGCTGCGCCGCGAGCAGTTCTACGCGGCGCTCCACGCCGTGCTCGTGCGGAGGCAGGCCGAGCACGCGCTGTTCGACGAGGCGTTCCGGCTGTTCTGGCGCGATCCGGGCGGCGCCGAGGGCGCGCTCGCGCTGCTCCTGCCGCAGATGCGGACACCGACGACGCGCACCGTGTCGCGCCGGCTGAGCGAGGCGTGGCGCCCGCCGCACGCGCCGCCGCCGCTGCCGCCGCGCGCGCCGCCGCCGCGCGTCGACGCGCTCCTCGCGTACTCCGCAGACCTGGTGCTGCGCACGCGCGACTTCGATCAGATGTCCGCCGAGGAGCTGGCTCGCGCGCGCGCGCTGGTGCGGCGGATCGACCTCGGCGCGCCGCCGCTCGTCACGCGGCGGACGCGGCCGGACGCGCGCGGATCGATCGATCCGGCGCGCACCGTGCGGCGGGCGCTGCGCCACGGCGGCGCGATCCTGGACCTCGCGCGGCGCGCGCGCGTCGAGCGGCCGCCGGCGATCGTCGTCCTGTGTGACATCTCCGGCTCGATGGGCCGCTACTCGGAGATGCTCCTGCGGTACGTGCACGCGCTGCTCGCGGCGCGCGGCCGCGGCCACGCGTTCCTGTTCGCGACGCGGCTCTCGAACGTGACCCGCGCGCTCCGCCACCGCGACGTCGACGACGCGCTCGCGCGCTGCGGGCGCGAGGTCACCGACTGGGCGGCCGGGACGCGGCTCGGCGCGTGCTTGCGCGAGTTCAACCGCGCGTGGTCGCGGCGCGTCCTGCCGGGCGGCGCGATCGTCCTGCTCGTGACCGACGGCCTCGATCGCGACGACACGGCGGGCCTCGGCGCCGAGGCCGCGCGGCTGCGCCGCTCGTGCCGGCGCCTCATCTGGCTGAACCCGCTCCTGCGCTTCGCGGGGTTCGAGCCGCGCGCCGCGGGCGTGCGCGCGCTCCTGCCCAACGTCGACGAGCATCGGCCGGTCCACGACCTCGCGAGCCTCGAGGCGCTCGGCCGCGCGCTCGCCGCCCCCGCGCCGCGGGCGCGATCCTCGCCGCGGGCGCGAGGCCGCCGATCTTGAGCTACGCTGCCGGCGATGGGAGGTCACGATCTCGAAGGCGTGCTCGCGCAGGCGGCGGCGTGGCGCGCGGAGGGGCGCGGCGTCGCGCTCGCCACGGTCATCCGCACCTGGGGCAGCTCGCCGCGCCAGCCAGGGAGCAGGCTCGCCGTCGAGCAAGGCGGCGCGTTCGTCGGCTCGGTGTCGGGCGGCTGCATCGAGGCGGCGGTGATCCACGACGCGCAGGAGGTCATGGCCGAGGGCACCTCGCGCGTCCTCGCGTTCGGCGTCAGCGACGAGTCGGCGTGGGAGGTCGGCCTCGCGTGCGGCGGCAAGATCGAGGTCTTCGTCGAGGCGGTCGCGCCGGAGCGCGGGCGCGGCCTGTCGCGCGAGCTCTTGGGCGAGATCATCGCCGCCCGGCGCGAGCCGCGCGCGGCGGTGCTCGCGACGTGGCTCGACGGCAGCGCGCACCTGCTCCTGTCGGCCGATCCGGCGCACGCGCCCGCCGAGCTCGCAGCGGCGGTCCGCGGAGCGGTCGGGAGCGATCAGGCGACCGTGGTCGACACCGAGGCGGGCGCGGTCTTCCTCGAGCCGCACCTCCCGCCGCTCCGGCTGGTCGTCGTCGGCGCCGTCCACGTGGCGCAGCCGCTCGCCGAGATGGCGGCGCTCGCCGGGTTCGCGGTGACGATCGTCGATCCGCGGCGCGCGTTCGCGACCGAGGCGCGCTTCCCGGGCCGCGCGCTCGTCACGCGCTGGCCGGACGAGGCGCTCGCAGAGATCCGGCCCGACGCGCGCACGGCGATCGTCACGCTGACGCACGATCCGAAGCTCGACGATCCAGCGCTCGTCGCGGCGCTCGGGTCGCCTGCGTTCTACGTCGGGTGCCTCGGCTCGCAGAAGACGCACGCCGCGCGCAAGGCGCGGCTCGGCGAGCGCGGCGTCGCGGCGGCCGCGCTCGAGCGCCTGCGCGGGCCGGTCGGGCTGCGGATCGGCGCGCGCACGCCCGCCGAGATCGCGGTGTCGATCCTGGCCGAGATCATCGCGACCCTGCGCGGAGCGCCGTGAGCCGCGGCGGCCCGGCGGCCCGGCCGCGGAGGACCGCGCCATGATCTTCGGGCCCATGGCCGTCGAGGGGGCCGCGGGCGCGATCCTCGCCCACACGACGCGCGCGGGCGACCGCGTGCTCAAGAAGGGCCGCGTGCTGTCCGAGGCCGACGCGGCCGCCCTCGCCGCCGCCGGCCTGCGCGAGATCGTCGGCGCGCGCCTCGAGCCGGGCGAGCTCGACGAGCACGCGGCGGCCGCCGCCGTCGCCGCGGCGCTCGCGGGCGCGGGGCTCGTGCTCGATCACACGCGCACGGGGCGCTCGAACCTGCACGCGGCGACCGCTGGCCTCGCCCTCCTGGACCGCGCCGCGCTCGCCGCGGCGAACGACGTCCACGAGGGGATCACGGTAGCCACCGTCGCGCCGTACACCGCGGTGTGCGCGGGCGACATGATCGCCACCGTGAAGATCATCCCGTTCGCGGTGCCCGCCGCCGCGGTCGAGGCCGCCGCCGCGGCCGCCCGCGGCGCGGTGGCGCTCAAGCCGTGGAACGGCTGCCGCGGCGCGCTGATCCTGACCCGGTTCGCCGACACCACCGAGCGCGTCCTCGAGCGCGCCGCCGCCGCGCAGCGCACGCGGCTCACGCGGTGCGGGGCCACGCTCGCCTCCGAGGTCCGCGTGCCGCACGACACCGCCGCCGTCGCCGACGCGATCGCCGTCGCCGAGGCCGCCGGCATGGATCCGATCCTCGTCCTCGGCGCGTCGGCGATCGTCGATCGCCGCGACGTCATCCCCGCGGCGCTCGAGCGCGCGGGCGGCGCGATCGTCCGGCTCGGCATGCCGGTCGATCCGGGCAACCTGCTGCTCCTCGGGCAGCTGCGCGGCACCACCGTGCTCGGCGTGCCCGGGTGCGCGCGCTCGCTCAAGCGGTCTGGCTTCGACGCCGTGCTCGAGCGCGCGTGCGCGGGCGTGCCGGTCCCGGCCGCGGACCTCGCGGCGATGGGGATCGGCGGCCTGCTCGACGAGGTCAGCGTGCGCCCAGAGCCGCGCGCCGGCGACGCCGCCACGGGGACGACCGAGGGCGGCACGGCCGACGACGCCGCGCCCGATGCCGCGGCCGACGCCGCGCCCGACGCCGCGCCCGATGCCGCGCCCACAGCCGCGCCCAGGCACGCTGTCCGGACGGCGGACGAGCGGCGCGTGGCCGCGGTCGTGCTCGCCGCCGGCCGCGCGAGCCGGATGGGCCGAAACAAGCTGATCGCCGAGCTCGACGGCGCGCCGATCGTGCGGCGCACGGTGGCGGCGGCGCTCGAGTCGCGGGCGCGGCCGGTCGTCGTCGTCACCGGCCACGAGGCGGCGGCGGTGCGCGACGCGCTCGATGGCCTCCCCGTCACGTTCACGCACAACCCGAGCTACGCCGAGGGCATGTCCACGTCGCTGCGCGCCGGCCTCGCCGCCGTCGGCCCGGCCTCCGCCGCGCTCGTCTGCCTCGGCGACATGCCGCGCCTCCAGCCGCACCACCTCGACGCCGTGATCGCCGCGCACAAGGACGCCGAGACGATCGTGGTGCCGACGTTCGACGGCAAGCGCGGTAACCCCGTGCTCTGGCCGCGGCGCTACTTCGCCGAGATGGCCGCGCTCACCGGCGACACCGGCGCGCGCGCGCTGCTCGATCGCTACGCCGACCAGGTCGCGTTCCTGCCGATCGACGATCCGGCGATCCTCGTCGACGTCGACACGCCGGCGGCGCTCGCCGCGCTGCGGGGCGAGCGCGCGTAGCCCGCGCCGCCGCGCCGCCGCCCGCCGTTTAGATCTGCGCGTAGCCGCCGTCGACGAACAGCTCCGAGCCGGCGATGAAGCTCGAGTCCGGCGACGCCAGGAACGACACCACGCGCGCGACCTCCTCGGGGCGCCCGAAGCGCCCGAGCGGGATGCCGCTGATGACCGCCTGCCGGAGCTGCGCGCGCTGCTCCTCGGTCTGCGACAGGCCGTCGAAGCCCGGCGTGTCCGTCGGGCCGGGGCTGACCACGTTGACGCGGATGCCGCGATCCTTCAGATCGAGCGTCCACGTCCGCGCGAACGACCGCACCGCCGCCTTCGTCGCGCTGTAGATGCTGAGCGCCTGCGAGCCCATCGAGGCCGTGGTCGACGCGTTCAGGATGATCGAGCCGCCCTCGCGCAGGAGCGGCAGCGCCTTCTGCACCGTGAACACGACGCCCCGCACGTTCACGCCGAAGACCCGGTCGAAGTGCTCCTCGGTGATCGCGCCGAGCGGCGCGAGCTCGATGATGCCCGCGTTCGCGAACAGGATGTCGATGCGATCGCGCTCGCGCTTCACCGTCTCGTACAGCCGATCGAGGTCCGCGGGGTTCGCGGCGTCGGCGGGGACGGCGGTCGCGCGCGGGCCGATCGAGGCGGCCGCAGCCTCGAGCTCGGCCACCCGGCGGCCGGTGATGTACACGTGCGCGCCCTCGTCCGCGAGGAGGCGCGCGGTCGCGAGCCCGATCCCCGTTGCACCACCGGTGACGACGGCCACTTTCTCTGCGTGCTTGCTCATGTGCGGTCCTTCTGCCGACGCGCTGTTTCGATGATGGGCGTCAGCAATGCCGATACAATTACGACCATCATCAATATTGTCAAGCGGCCCGCCCCTCCCTATCTTTCAACCATGCGTGTCTCCAAGGAACGGGCGGCCCAGCACCGCCGCGACATCCTCGAGGCGGCCGAGCGGCTGTTCCGCGAGCGGGGCTTCGCGGGCGTCGGCGTCGCCGATCTGATGAAGGAGGCCGGCTTCACGCACGGCGGCTTCTACAACCACTTCGAGTCGAAGGACGCGCTCGCCGCCGAGGCGTGCGCCGCGGCGCTCGGTCGCGCGATGGAGGAGCTCGAAGCGACGCTCGGCGATCGGCGCGCCCGCGCGTGGAAGGACTTCGTGGCCCGCTACGCGTCGGCGGAGCACCGCGACGATCCGGCAGCCGGGTGCACGATGGCCGCGCTCGCCGGCGACGCCGCGCGGCAGGGGTCCGAGGTGCAGGCGAGCTTCGCCGATGGCATCGAGCGCGGGATCGAGCTGCTCGCGGCCTACCTCGCCGAGGCGCAGCCGGAGCTCACCAAGGCGGCCGCCCGCGAGCGCGCGATCGAGCTGTGGAGCGCGCTGGTCGGCGCGGTCGTGCTCGCGCGGGCGACCACGCGCGGCCGTCCGGAGCTGTCCGAAGAGATCTTGGCCGCGGTGCGTCGACGCGCGCAGCGCACCGGGATCTGAAGGAACGAGCATCTCGCTCGTCCTGTGTGATGAGCCTTCATTGCCTGTAAGGACCCGTAATGATTCGATGATTCCGTTGACGCTCCGATCACCGCTCGGCTAGCGTCACGCCCGTGAAATCCCTACGAACGCTCGCTCTCACTGTCCTCGTGCTCGGGGCGATCTCGGCGGCGGCAGGCCGCGCCGACGCCGCCGCGCACCAGTCCCTGACCATCAACCCGAGCGACGGCACATACACCGTCACGCGCGTCCAGGCCACGTACGGCGACTCGATCGCCGCCGGGTACTGCGGCATCTTCTGCCGCAACGACTCGCTCACGGTGCGCTACGCCCGGCACGTCGCGAACGCGCGCGACGCCCGCGTCGACTACCGCGGCCGCGCCGTCTCCGGCGACGTCATGACGTCGATCGCCGACGAGATCTTCAGCTACGTGAGCGACCTGCGCGCCGCCGACTACGTCACGCTCGAGGGCTGCGGCAACGACTTCCTCGACGCCCGCAGCACGTACCGGAGCGCGTCGAACTGCGCGGACGAGTCGCCGCTCGCCAACGCCCTGGCGACCTGCAAGTCCCAGATGGTCCGCGCGCTCGACAAGATCGCGCTCGAGCGCAAGGCCGGCTCGACGGTCCAGATCATGGCGCTCTACTACCCGGGCATCAACTCCGACAAGTCCCGCATCTGCAACGGCATGAACCACTTCGACATCTTCCTCGACTACATCGCCGAGGCGAACTGGTTCACGTGCAACGAGGCGTGGAAGCGCGGCTTCAAGTGCATGGACGGGATCGCCGCGTTCAACGCCGCTGACTTCGACACGACGCTCGACGCGGACACCGCGGTGGACAACGCGCAGATCCGCCTGGACCCGGCGATCGACACCAACAACTTCGCCGGCTACTACTCGCGCATCTACGGCAACCGCGCGGTCCTCACCGACGCGAACACCAAGCGCACGACGGCGACCACCACGGTCGACTACCTGCTCAGCGACGACACGCACCCGACGAACGCGGGCCACCAGCGGCTCGCCGACGAGATGGCCGCGCTGGGCAAGTGAGCCCGCGCGCTCCGGCTTCGCGCGCGGCGCCCCGGCGCGCGAAGCACGGCGCCAAGGACGGCGCTGGCGCGGGCACGACGCCGCGCGCCTCCGAGGCCACCGCCCCGCCGGAAGCGGCGGAGCCGCCCAGGTCCCCGCGCAGGGCGGCGCGGCTCGGCGCGCTCGCTGCCGCCGTGCTCGCGACCGGCGTCCTGTTCCTGCTCGCGGCGCCCGCGGTCGGGCTGTCGCCGGCCGTGTGGCTCGTGCTCGTCCCCGGCGGGCTCGCGCTGTGCAGCGTCCGCGGGTGGCGCGGCGCGCTCGTCCTGGGCCTCCTGCTCGGCGCCGCGGCGACGCTCGCCATCTCGTACTGGCTGGTCGGCGCCGTCGAGGAATACCACGGCATCGGGCCGGCGCTCGGCTGGCCGCTGTTCGCGCTGTTCGCGCTCGTCGGCCAGGCGCAGCTGCCGCTGTGGGCGATGCTGCGCTGGTGGCTGCGCGATCGCCACGATCCGACGGCGGTGCTCGCGCTCGCGCTCGCCTACGCCGGCCTCGACTGGCTCGTGCCCAAGCTGTTCAAGGACACGCTCGCGGTGGCGTGCTTCGCCGACGCGCGCGTGATCCAGGTGATCGACCTGGGCGGGCAGTTCCTGCTCACGTTCGTGATCGCGCTGGTCTCGCAGGCGATCGTCGCGGCGATCGTCTGGCGCCGCGCGGCGCGGCGGACCGGCGCGCTCGCGGCGGCCGCGCTCGCGCTCACCCTCGGGTACGGCCAGCTCCGGGGCAGCGCGATCCGCGCGGCGACCGAGGCGGCGCCGCGGATCCGGACGGCGGTCGCGCAGGCCAACATCGGCAACCTCGAGAAGCTCGCGGGCGAGCAGGGCAGCCGCGCCACGGTGATGGACGTCCTGCGCCGCTACGGCGAGCTGTCCGACCGCGAGGTCACCGGCCCGCGCAAGCCGGAGCTCCTCGTGTGGCCCGAGACGGCGTACCCGCTCGCGTGGGGCGCCCGCCGCTCCGCCGAGGACGACGAGATCGAGCGCGAGATCGCGACGTACGCGCGCGAGCGCAACGTCGCGATGCTGTTCGGCGGCTACCACCGGGTGGGCGACGTCGAGTTCAACAGCGCGATCGCGCTCGCGCCCGGCGGCGCGTCGAGCGTCTACCACAAGTACGTGCTGGTCCCGTTCGCCGAGGCGTACCCGTTCCCGGTGTCGCTCGCGAAGCGCTCCCTGTTCGGCGAGGGCGGCACGCCGCGCACGCTCGAGCTCGGGCTGCCGGGCCCCGCGCCGGGCGCGCCGCCGCGCCTGCCGCCGCGCCCGGCGGCGGTCCGGATCGCGCCGATCATCTGCTACGAGGCGCTCGTGCCGTCGCACGTGATCGCCGGTGTGCGCGACGGCGCGCAGGCGATCGTCAACCTGACGAACGACGCCTGGTTCGTGTCGACGGCAGAGAAGCGCATGCACCTGGCCTCGTCGGTGCTGCGCTCGGTCGAGACGCGCCGCGCGCAGCTCCGCGCGACGAACACGGGGATCACGGCGCTGATCCTGCCGGACGGCGAGGTGGTGGCGCCGGGGCCGATCGACGCCGAGGCGGTCTTGCCGTACGAGCTGCCGCTCGTCGAGCAGGGCAGCCTGGCCGTCACGCTCGGCGCGTGGAGCGGGCCGGTCTGCGCGGCCTGCGCGGCCGCGCTGCTCGCCGGGATGGCGTGGCGCCGTCGGCGCCGCCCGGCTGCGGCTAGCAGCTAGCGACTAGAGCACGGACGACACGGCGCGGATCCGCGAGATGCGGATACCCGAGTTCGTGCCGCCGGTGGCCGTGCAGCCGCCGTTCGTGTGCACGCCGACGATCTGGCCGGAGCTGTCCAGGACGCCCGAGCCGGAGCTGCCGCCGAGCGTGTCGACGTTGCCGTAGCGCATGTAGTTCCCGCTGTAGCTCGCGACGGTGCCCGCCTCGATCTTCTTCGCCGCCGCGTTCGGGTGGCCGATGATCGTGATCGCCGCGCCGGTCGCGGGATCGCCCGCGGCCACCGCCGAGACGCCCCACGTGGCGCCGGGGCTGCCGGAGACGCGCACGATCGCGTAGTCGACCCCGCCGACATCGTCCTCGACGATCGCGGTGACCTGGTAATGCGACTGCGTCAAGAGCGTCGTGCTCCCCGCGGCGCGCTCGTAGTTGAGCGAGACGTAGTCGCCGATCGTCGTCGAGTCGACGCAGTGGCCGGCGGTCAGGAACAGGTCCGTCGCGATCAGCGAGCCCGAGCAGTACTTGCCGCTCGAGGTGGACGTCGCCGACGACGCGAGCGCGGCCTTGTTCTTCTTGTGCGTCTGCACGAACGTGGTCGTCGGCCCGAGCGTGCCGTTGTAGTCGTTGACGAACTGTGAGTCGTCCGTGGCACCACAGATCGTGTGTTGCTCGGTCTCGCCGAGCCCGAGGTCATCCGCGTCCTCCGCGGGGTCCATACAGCCGATCAAGAGCGACGTACACGCGATCGCGAAGACGGTCTTCATCCATTCCTCCTGCTGCGAGTTGCGAGGCTCCCGAAGGGAGCGCCCGCGCATCTTGCGAGGAGCGCGCGCCCGGCGCGACGCGATCAGAGCAACTCTTGTTGAAGTGGCGTGATGCGCAGACGCGCCAGGTGCACTCGCACGCACACGATCGCGGTGTATACGATCGAAGCGCGGGATGAACACCGCATCGCAGATCGGATGAAGCAATGAAGCGGATGCAGCGCGGATGAAGCTCGAAGGCGACTACCGGTTTGATGCGTCGGTGCAGGAGGTGTGGGACGCGCTGTTCGATCCGGCGATCCTCGCGGCCGTGATGCCCGGCTGCGAGAAGCTGGAGCTGATCGACGGCCACTACGTCGGCGAGATCAAGATCAAGGTCGGGCCGGTGCAGGGCAAGTTCACGGGCAAGGTCGAGCTCGTCGACAAGGAGGAGCCGCGCCGCTACCGCATGATCGTCGACGGGCGCGGCGCGCCCGGCTTCGTGAAGGCGACCGCGACGGTCGCGCTCGAGGCCGAGGGCGAGGGGACGCGGATCCGCTACGACGCCGACGCGCAGGTCGGCGGGAAGATCGCGAGCGTCGGGCAGCGGCTGCTCGAGGCGTCGTCGCGCGCGATCGTGGCGCAGAGCCTCGAGGGGCTGCACGCGAACATCAAGCTGCGGGCGGCCGCCTACCGCGAGGCCCCGGCGAAGGCGGACACCGCGACGACGACGGCAGAGCCGACAGAGCCGGCGCCTGTGCCCGCGGCAACGACGGCAGAGCCGACAGAGCCCGCGCCGACGCCCGCCGCGACGACGCCTGCGCCTGCGCCCGAACCCGTCTCCGAAGCCGAGCCTCCTGCCGCGATCGATCCCGCTCCAGCCGCGGCGACGACGCCCGCGCCGGCGCCTACCGAATCGGTGAAGCCTGCCTCACCGGCCAAGCCCGCGATCGAGTTCACGCCGATCAAGGTCCAGCAGTCCGCGCTCGCCAAGAGCGTCGCCAAGGAGGTCGCGAGCACGATGTTCCCGCGCTCCGTGCTGGTCGCGATCATCCTCCTCCAGTCCGCGGTGATCGCCTGGCTGCTCCTGCGCTGAGCCCCGCGCGCGAGCGCTAGCCGCGCAGCTTGTAGCGCTGGATCTTGCCGGTCGCCGTCTTCGGCAGCTCGCCGACGAGCTCGATCCAGCGCGGATACTTGTACGGCGCGAGGCGCTCCTTGACGAACGCCTTCAGCTCCTCGATGAGCTCGCCCGACGCGGCGTGCCCCTCCTGGAGCACGACGAACGCCTTGGGCTTCACGAGCCCGTCGGCGTCCTCGGCGCCGACGACGGCGGCCTCGAGCACCGCGGCGTGCGCGGCGAGCGCCGACTCGACCTCGAACGGCGACACCCAGATCCCGCCGACCTTGAGCATGTCGTCGGCGCGGCCGCAGTACGTCCAGAACCCGTCCGCGTCCCGGACATAGCGATCGCCGGTGCGGGTCCACGGCCCGTGGAACGTGGCGAGGCTGCGCGCGCGATCGCACCAGTAGCCGCTGCAGCTCGTCGGCCCAGAGACCCACAGCGAGCCCTCTTCGCCATCGGCGGCGAGCCCGCCCGCGTCGGAGCGCAGCTCGAGCTCGTAGCCCGGCACCGGGCGGCCGGTGGTGCCGTAGCGGATCTCGCCCGGCCGGTTCGACAGGAAGATGTGCAGCATCTCCGTCGAGCCGATGCCGTCGAGGATCTCGGTGCCGGTGCGCTCGCGCCAGCGCTCGCCGACGTGGCGCGGCAGCGCCTCGCCCGCCGAGGTCGAGACGCGCAGCCGCGGCGACTCGCGGCCGAGGGCCGGGTCCGCGAGCAGCTGCGCGAACAGCGTGGGGACGCCGCAGAAGATCGTCGGCGCGTGCTCGCGCAGGCGGCGCACGATGGCCGCGGGCGTCGGGCGCTCCGCCATCAGCACCGCCGCCGCCCCGACGGAGAACGGGAACGTGAGCGAGTTGCCGAGGCCGTACGCGAAGAACAGCTTGGCCGCCGAGAACACGACGTCGTCGGCCCCGATGCCGAGGATCTGTTGCCCGTACAGCGCCGCCGTGTGGATCGCGCTGCCGTGCAGGTGCATCGCGCCCTTGGGCAGCCCCGTCGAGCCCGACGAGTACAGCCAGAACGCGACGTCGTCCGGCGTGGTCGGGGCCGACAGCGGGAGGCGCCGCGTCGCCTCGAGCAGCGAGCGCCACGCGACGCGCGAGCCCTTGTAGCCGCCGAGCACGCTCGGCACGACGGCGACCTCGACGCCCGGCGGGATCGCCGGCTGGATCCTGCCCATGACCGCGTCGCTCGCGACCACGACGCGCGCGCGGCTGTCGCGCAACATGTACGCGTAGTCCTGGGTCGTGAGCAGCGTGTTGAGCAGCACCGGCACGGCGCCCCACGTGATCGCGCCGAGGAAGGCCGCGACGAGGTCCACCGTGTCGAGCATGCACAGCGCGACCCGCTGCTCGGGCTCGACGCCGAGATCGCGGAACGCGCCGGCCGCCCGCTGCGCCCGCTGCGCGACCTGCTCGTACGTGTGCCGCCCCTCGTCGTCGATGATGGCGACGCGGTCGCCGCGCCCCTCCTGCACGTGCCGGTACAGGAGATCCACGGCCATGTTGTAAGCGCGCGGCAGCTCGACCCGCGGAAACGCCTCCGAGCGATCGATCCTCGACAACCCGACCACGGCCCCCACTGTACCGCTCCCCACGCGGCGCGGCAGCCTCCGAGCCGGACCGGCACCGTCCGCCCGCGACATCCGTCCCACACGATGACACTCGACCCGAGGCCGCCCTCCACGCATCGGCTCGCCCTCGACCGCCCCCACCGCCCCGGCGCTCCGAGCCGTTCCGTCACCGGAGCGCAAATTCATCGCTCGTACGATCTAGACCGAGCAGACGCTCAGCGCACCGTACAATCCATCACCCCGCGACCGCGGCCTCAATGCCGGCCGTTGCCCGATCGATATTGCGGAGTGACTCCTCGATCGCGGCAACGATCGGAGGCTCGAAGTACGGCTCTCCACACTGCGTGCAGATCCAGGCCGGCAGCGCGTTCCAGGCGACATGGTACCTGTCGCGATCCACGCTGAACGGCGCGGTGCCACGCTTCAGGTCTCCCTTGCAGTGCATGCATTCACGCATCACCGTCGACTCCTGTAATCATCGCTCCAGCGGGCCGGGTCTGGAAGGTATGAGGTAATGACGGCCAGGAAATCAGGCTTCGGTGAACATAGCACGTGGATCGGACGAGCCCCGTCCCCGAAGCCCATGAGGAGGCTGCTGTGTCCCCGAGGATCGTCCGGATAGTACGGTCCGGCCGAGTCATCTGTCGGATCGCGTGAGGTAGATAGAGGATCTGCTTGGCAGCAGACGAACGTATCTGATCGATGATGGACACGTCGCGATCCACGGAAGCTCGACTTCGCTCAGGCCGGCGGGCCCGCGGCTCAGGGCAGGATGCCGAGCTGGAACAGGACCCAGAGCGTCGCGGCGACGTTGCCGTCGCAGTTGAACTGGCGCTGGGCGTCCGAGACGCTCGCCCAGGTGGAGCCGCCCTTGTAGATCTTGCCGTTCTCGATCGTGGCCTTGGTGCTGCCGCCGACCTCGACCTCGAGCTTGCTGCCGCGCTGCGTGGCCTTGCCCTTCGTGCTGCCGCCCTTCTCGATCGTGATGTCTCCGCCCGAGCGGCGGATCGTGAACTGCGTGCTGCCGCCCTTCTCGACCCGGTTGTCCTGACACTTGTAGTCGGCGGCGGCAGGGGCGGCGAGCGAGGCGGTGAGCGCGATGGCGAGGAGGAGGGGCTTCATGGCCGGGGAGCGTCCGGCAGCGGCGTGCCCGAGGCAAGCGCCGCGGGGCCAACCCGCAAACTCCCGGCCCCAAGTCCACGTAACTACATGCGGCGTGATATCGTCGCGCCCGCCGCGGATGTCCGAAGATACGCTGCCAGGCCGTCAGATCGATCCGCTGGAGGCGCGGCTGGCCGTGTTTCGCCAGCACCCGGAGCCGAAAGGCTTCGCGACGCTGCGGCAGGAGCTGCGGCAGGCAGGCCGTGGCGAGCTCTTGGCCGAGCTGTGCGCGACCTGGGCCCAGCACGAGCGGGATCCGCTCCGGGCGGCGGACGCGTGGTCGGAGGCGGGCGAGGCGATGCTCGTCCTGGGCGAGACGGCGACCGCGATCGAGTACCTGCGCACCGCGATCGATCTGGATCCGGTGAACGACCGCGCCGTGGATCGGCTGCTCGAGGTGGTCGAGCCGACCGATCCGGCGCACGCGGTGGAGATCATCGAGCTCGAGCTGGGCGAGCTGGCCAAGCCGGCGCGCAGCGACGCGAGCAAGCGCAAGGCGGACGTGATCGCGCGGCGCGCCGCGCAGCACCGGCGCGCGGCCGAGCTGTGGAACGATCACCTGGGGCGCGTCGACCGCGCGCTGTGGCACTGGCAGCAGGCGTGGAAGCTCGAGCCGCAGAACACGCAGGCGCTCGAGGAGGCGCGGCGGCTCTACCACTCGCTCGGCGACGACAAGATGGTCGGCAAGCTGTACCAGGCTGAGCTCGAGGTCGTGGGGAACGCGCCAGCGGCCCAGCCGCGCAAGGCGCAGATCCGGCTCGCGCTGGGCGCCCTGGCGATGCGCGGCGGCGACCTCGAGGCGGCCGCGCAGCACCTCGAGGAGGCGAGCAAGCTCGATCCGAAGTCGCTCGACATCGCCGAGAAGCTCGCCGAGGTCTACGCGAGCCCGGGCTTCCGCGACGGGCAGACGCGCCACAGGGCGGGCGAGCTGTTCGTCGAGGTCGGGCGGCGCCGGATCGCCTCGCGCGACGACGCGACGGGCCTTTCAACGGGCATCAACTACCTGCGCCGCGCCGTCGGGATCGATCCGTACTCGAGCGGCTCGTCGGCGGCGCTCGAGGAGGCGCTGTCGGACACGAGCCAGTGGGCCGAGCTGGATCGCATCCTCCGCCACCGGAGCGCGGTCGTCACCGAGCCGCGCGAGCGCGCCGAGGTCCTGCGCCGGCGCGCCGCGCTGTATCGCAACCAGCTGCCCGACCGCGAGGGGCTGATCGAGGTCCTGACGGAGCTCGTCGCCTACGAGCAGCCGGGCAGCAAGGCGGCCCGCGAGCTGCGCGAGCTCCTGCGCGAAGATCAGGAGTGGGACGCGCTGGCGCGGCTCATGGAGGCCGAGATCAACGCGCTCGGCCAGAACCCGGACACGCCGGGAGAGCTGCTCGTCAGCGAGATCCTCGAGCTGGCCACGGTGGCGCGCGAGCACCAGGGCGACCGCGACCGCGCCGCCGAGCTGCTCCACCAGGCGCTCGGCGTCATGCCGACGCACGAGGAGGCGCTCGCGCGCTACGTCGATCACTTCCGCGAGCGGCGCGACTGGCGCGGTCTCATCGATCTCTACGAGTTCCGACTCGACAACAGCCGCGAGGCGGGCGCCGCCCCCGACGAGCTGGTGCGCCAGCTCGAGGAGATCGCGCAGCTCGCCGAGCTCAGGCTCGGCGACATCGATCGCGCGATCGGCGCGTGGGAGCGGATCGCCCTTCACGAGCCGGACAGCCCGAAGGTGGGCGACGCGATGCGCCGGCTCACCGCGCGCTCGAAGATGTGGCAGCAGCTCGTCGCGAGCCTCGAGCACGACGTGGCGACGGCGGCCGACCCGGCGCAGCGCGCGTCCGTGATGAAGAAGATGGCGCAGACGTTCCGCGAGCGGCAGATCGATCCGCGGCGCGCCATCGATCTCTACGAGCAGGTGATCGCGTTCGACCCGACCGACGACGCGACGCTCAAGGCGCTGGCCGAGCTGTACGAGCGCGAGGCCGACGACGCGGGGCTCGCGCAGACGGTGCGCCGGCAGCTCGAGCTCGACGAGCGGCGCGTCCTCGGCGAGATGCGCCGCCAGGGCCGCCCGGCGGACGCGCCGAAGGAGTGGCCGGTCGCCAAGCGCGCCGAGCGGCTGACGCAGCTCCGCCGGCTGGCGATCCTCTACGAGACGCGGCTCGCCGACGTCGACGGCGTCGTGTACGCGTGCAGCGCGGTGCTCGAGCTCCTCTCGGGCGATCGCGACGCGCTCGAGCGCATGGAGCGCGTGCTCACGAAGGCGGGCGATCCGCGGCTCGAGCAGACGCTCGAGTACCACGCGGCGGCGGCGACCACCCCGGCGGAGCGCGCCAAGCTCATGAAGCGGCTCGCCAAGCTCGCGGGCGAGCGCGGCGACGACATGGCGGCGCTCGAGCGCTGGGAGCAGACGCTGCGCGCGTCGCCCTCGGATCCGGACGCGCTCACCGCGCTGGCGGAGCTGTACGAGCGCGCCGAGCGCTGGCCGGAGCTGGCGCAGATCCTCGAGCGCCGCGACGGCGGCAAGCCGCTGCCGCAGCCGGGCACGCCGGACGCCGCGCTGCGCGCGCTCGAGCTCGAGCGCTACGCGACGGTGATGGATCACCGGCTGGGCGACGGGCCGCGCGCGATCAAGGCGTGGCACCGCGTGATCGAGCTCTCGCCGAAGAGCCGCACGGCGCTGGGCGCGCTGGTCCGGCTCTACCGCGGCGCGAGCAAGTGGCGCGAGCTGGCGGACGCCCTGGGCGCGCAGATCGCGTCGTTCGCGACGCTGGTGGCGCCCGACGACCGCGAGCACGCGTGCGCGGCCGCGCTCGAGCGCGCCGAGATCCTCGAGGAGCGGCTGGGCGCGCCGGGCGACGCGATCAAGGTGCTCGATCACCTGATCGGCGAGCTCAACCCGAACCACCTCGAGGCGCACACCGCGCTGCGCCGCCTGCACGAGGCGCGCGGCGACTTCGACGCGGCGGTGCGCATCGCCGAGCGCGAGATGTACCTGGCGCCGGAGCCGATCCGCAAGGTGGCCCGCGGCCTCGAGATCGGCATGATCTGCCGCGATCGGCTCAACAACCCCACGCGCGCGCTGCAGGCGTTCAAGCGCGTCTTGGAGCTCGATCCCGAGCAGGACGAGGCGCTGGCGTCGGCGGCCGAGCTGCTCGCGCGCCTGGGGCGGTGGAAGGAGCACGTGGCGATGGTGGAGCGGATGCTGTCGCTCCTGCCGGGCCGCGACGCGCCCGAGGCGGCGGAGTACGCCGAGCACCGCCGGACGCTCGTGCAACGGATCGCGGCCGCGACGGCCGACAAGCTGGGCGATCCGAAGGCGGCGTTCCGCTGGTGGCGCCGCGCCCACGACGAGGCGCCCGACGAGCAGACGCTCGCCGACGTCCGCCGCGCGGCCGAGGCGTACGGCCTCTGGCGCGAGCTGGCCGAGGTCCTGACCGACGAGCGCAAGCGGCTGCTCGCGGCGGGCGCGCCGGGTATGCCGGCCGAGCCGGAGCGCTTCGTGGCGCTGTCGCGCGAGCTCGGCGGGCTGTGCGAGCGGCGGCTGGGCGATCGCACGCGCGCGATGGCGGTCTTCGCCGAGGCGCTCGCGGTCACGCCGCGCGACGGGAGCCTCCTGTCCGAGCTGGATCGCCTCGCGGGCGACATCGATCAGCGGCCGGGCTGGCGCGCGCTGCTCGACGCCTACGACGTGGCGCTCGCGTCCGCGACGCCGACGGAGCGGGTCGAGCTCCACCTGCGCCGCGCGCGGATCCTCGAGGAGCGCGCGGGCGACTCGAAGGGCGCGGTGACCGACGTCCTGGCGGCATTCTCGTGGGCGCCGGATCGCGAGGAGACGCGCGAGGCGCTGGTCTCGCTCGCGGGCAAGGCACGCGCGTGGAACGAGGTGATCGCGGTCGACAGCGCGCTGATCGAGCGCGCGGGGACGGCGGCCCGCCGCGTCGAGCTGCTCCGCCGCAAGGCGCAGGTGATCGAGGAGCAGCTGAAGGACGCGCCGCGCGCGTTCCGCACGCACCTGGTCGCGCTCTTGCTCCTGCCCGACGACGCCGACACGACGTCGCACCTGTGGCGGCTCGCGCGCGTGATCGGCAAGTACCGCGAGGCGGATCGCACGCCGCAGCCGGAGCCGCAGCCGGCGCAGATCCAGACGGAGCTGGCGTTCACCGAGGCGGCCCCGCCCCTGCACCGCGCCGCGCCGGGCCGGCCGCCGGCCGAGCCGCGCGTCGAGCGCAAGGTCCCCCAGCGGGCGCAGACCGAGCCGTTGTTCGACGCGGACCTCGCGTCGCTCGAGGCGACGCTCGCGGTCGGCGACACGACGCAGCCGCTCGATCTGGGCGAGATCGAGGCGGCCGTGGCGGACTCGTCACAGCCAGGGTCGGGGCCCGCGGCGGCGCTGGCGGCCGCGGCGGCGAGCAAGGACAAGGGCAAGGGCAAGAGTAAGGACGACTTCGCCGCCGAGAACGCGACGATGACGCTGTCGTCCGGCGACCTGCGCGGCATGGTGGTGCCGCCGCGCCTGCCGCCGGGCGCCAAGGGCCCGCCGAAACCGCCGCCGCGCCCGCCGACGATCCAGCGCGCGCCGGGCGGGCGGCCGCCCGCGCCGCCGCCCGCGCCGCGCAAGGCGCAGGCCCCGGTGCGCCGGCCGCCGCTGCCGGCGTTGCCGAGCCGCGCGTTCGAGTCGCCGTGGGAGGAGCTCGCGACGGTGTACGAGAGCCTGCCGGCGCCCGACGCGCCAGCGCGGCTGCGCTGGCTGTACCGCGCCTCCGAGGTCTGGGAGACGGGCGGCAAGGACATCGCGCGCGCGTTCGACGCGCTCGCGCGCGCGTTCGCGCTGGCGCGCCGCTCGCCGGGCGGCGACGCCGAGGTGCGCGCCCGCCTCCACCGCCTCGCGCAGGAGCACCGCGCGTGGGACCGGCTCGCCGCGCTCTACGAGGGCATGGGCGAGCAGGCGGTGTCCGCGACCGAGGCGGCGGATCTCCTGCTCGAGGTCGCGACGATCCGCCGCGAGCAGAAGCGGCCGCGCGAGGCCGAGGCGCAGCTGCGCCGGATCCTCGGCATGCTGCCGAGCGATCCGGTGGGCGCGCGCGGCAAGCTCGAGGAGCTGTACCGGGGGGAGGGCCGCTGGGTCGAGCTGGCGGCGTCGCTCGAGGAGCGCACGGATCCGCGGCTCGGCACCGCGGCGCCCGAGGCGGAGCGGCCGCAGCTCCTGCGCGAGCTGGCGGCGATCTACACTGATCGGCTGCAGCGCCCGCACGACGCGATCGACGCGTTCGAGCGGCTGCGCGCGCTCGCGCCGTCCGACACGCAGGTGATCATCCAGCTGTCGGAGATCTACGTGTCGGTGGGCCGCTGGTCGAAGGTGATCGAGACGCTCGCGCGCGTCATCGAGGTGGCCGAGGGCTCGCCGGAGGCGCGCGACGCGCTGCGCTCGATCGCGCGGATCTACCGCGAGGAGCTGGAGCTGCCGGAGCGCGCGATCGACGCGTACAACCAGCTGATCGCGACGTGGCCCGACGACGAGGAGGCGCTGGCGGCGCTCGACACCCTCTACGCCGAGAGCGGTCGGTCGTCGGAGCTGGGCGACGTCCTGCGCCGGCGCGCCGCGCTGTCGCGCGATCCGGCGGAGCGCGCGCAGCTGCTCGCCCGCCGCGCGCAGGTCCTGCTCGATCTGGAGTCACCCGACGAGGCGGCCGCCGCGCTGCGCCACGCGCGCACGATCGCGCCCGACGACGCGCGGCTCGCCGATCAGCTGGTCACGGCGCTCGTCAAGGCGGGGCGCGAGCGCGAAGCGGCGGCGATCCTCGAGGGCCGGATCGCGTCGGCTACCGCGCCGGCGCCAGCGCCGGCGGATCCGGCCGGCGACGCGCCGCGCCAGATCCCGCGCGGCGAGCTGGCGGCGCTCCACATCCGGCTCGCGCAGATCCGGCTCGAGCAGCTGGACGACCGCACGGGCGCGCGCGCCGCGATCGAGCACGCGCTCGCGCTCGTGCCCGAGCACCCGGGCGCGCTCGCGGTGCTCGCCGACATCGCGTCGCCCGACGAGGATCCGCGCGCATTCGCCGACGCCAAGCTGCGCGAGGCCGAGCGCGCGCCCGACGACGACGCGCGGATCGCCGCGCTGATGGCGGCGGGCGAGGTCCTGCAGGCGCGCGTCGGCGACCCGGCCGCGGCGCACGCGGCGTACGAGCGCGTGCTCGCGATCCGGCCGTACCACGCGGAGGCGACGTGGGCGCTCGCGGGCATGGTCGAGGCGGGCGGCGATCCGGACACCGCGGCGCGGCTGCTCGAGAAGCGGCTCGAGGACGAGTCGCTCACGCCGCCGGAGAAGGCGCGCATCATGACGCAGCTCGCGGCGCTCTCGCGCGCCGCGGGCGTCGAGCCGGCGGCGGAGCGCCGGCTGCTCGAGGCGCTGGGCTGCGTCCCGGACCACGTCCCGGCGATCGTCGCGCTCGCCGATTTCTACGCCGACGCGGGCCGGTGGGACGACCTGACGGCGTTCCTGCGCGAGGTGCTGAGCGAATCGCAGCTCGCCGCGGCGCCGCCGGCCCTGATCGCGGACCTCCACCGCCGGCTCGCGACGGCGCACGAGAAGCTCGGCCGCGACGACGAGGCGTACGAGACCCTGGTCGCCGCCGACCGGCTGCACCGCGGCCACCTCCTCATCAAGCTCGCGATCGGCGAGAACCGCTACAAGGCGCGGCGCTGGCGCGAGGCGGCGCTGCACCTGTCGCCGCTCGCGGCGCACGAGGACGCGCCGCGCTACCCGAGCGAGGTGGCGCAGGGCCTCTACCACGCGGCGCTCGCCGAGATCCGCTCGCTGCGGCCGGAGAAGGCGCCGCCCCTGTACGCGCGTGCGCTCGAGCTCAAGCCGAACTACGCGCCGGCCCTGCAGGCGCTCGCCGAGCAGGCGATGGAGCAGGGCGAGCACCGCCGGGCCGCGGACCTCCTGACGCGCCAGGCGACGGCGACCGAGGAGCCGGCGGAGCGCCTGCGGCTGTTCGAGGCGCTCGGCGACATGGCGCTCCAGGTGCTGAAGGACGACGCGCGCGCCCTCACCTGCTACGGGGCGGCGGTGTCCGCGGCGCAGCCGCTCGAGGCCAGGCACGTCCCCTTGCTCGAGAAGCTGCTCGAGCGCCAGAACGCGGCCGGCGACACGGCGGGCGTGGCGCGCACCGCGGAGCTGATGGCGGCGTTCGGCGCGACGCCGGCGGAGCGCGCGGGGCGCTACCTGCGCGCGGCCCAGGTCTACCTCGGCGCGGGCGATCGCGGCCGCGCGCGCGGCGCGGCGGATCGCGCGGTCGAGAGCGATCCGTACGACGTCGACGCGGTCGACCTGGCGTCGGGCCTCGCGCTCGATCTGGGCGATCTGGACGCGGCCACCGGCATGCTGACGCGCCTGCTCTCGGCGCGCGAGGATCGGTTCACGGGCGCGCAGTCGGCGCGCCGCGCGATGCTGTCGTTCCGGCTCGGCCAGGCGCGGCACCAGCGCGGTGACATCCGCCAGGCGGGACCGGCGTACGAGCGCGCGATCCAGATCGCGCCGGGCTCCGACGGTGCGACGTCGGCGCGGCGCGGCCTGGTCGAGCTCCTGCGCGGGAGCGAGGACGCCGCGCGCAAGGACGCGCTGATCGGCCACCTGGGCGCGATCGCCGCCGCGACGGGCGCCCTGTCCGACTTCGTGGCGTGGGCCGACGAGCTGCGGCGCGGCGAGCAGGTGAACGCCGCGCGCGCCGCGCTCGAGCTCGCGATCGCGTGCGGCCACACGCCGGACGTCCACCAGGTCGCGTTCCTCTCGATCCACAAGCCGCACGTGATGCGCGACGACGAGCCGTACCGCGCTGTGCTCGATCCGGCCGAGCTCGGGCTCGTCAAGGCGAGCTCCGGCGACACGGCCGCGCTCGCCCCGGTCGCGGCCGCGCTCGCCGAGGCGGCGGCGCTCCTGTGGCCGGACATCGAGGACACGATCGAGCGCTCCGACGCGGCGGGCGCGCGGCGCGTGCCGGCTTCGCTGAAGGTCCCGGCGACGGCGATGTACCCGCGCCTGACGACGGTGCTCGGCAGCGGCGCGGTGATGCTCTACCAGCGCGACACGGGCCGCGACATCACGGTGGTCGGCGCGTCGTCGCCGGTGATCGTGCTCGGGCCGCGGCTCATCACTGATCCGGCGGCGGGCGGCGTGAGCGCGACCGAGGCGCGCGCGCTGCTCGCGCGGGCCATCGAGCTCGCGCGGCCGGAGCACGTCGCGTTCACAGGCCTGCCATTCCGCGACGCGACGCGGCTCCTCGCCTCGGTGGCGCGGCTGTTCGGCGGGGCCGCGCTGCGGGCCGCGGCGGAGAACTTCATCGAGGACGACACGGTCCAGCAGAGCCACGACGAGACGGTGAAGGCGGCGCTGTCGCTCAAGCTCCGCACGCGCCTCGAGCAGGCGCTCGCGAGCGTGCCGCCGGCCGCGCTCGACGTGACTGCCTACCGCGCCGCGTGCCACCGCACGGCGGACCGGGCGGCGCTGCTCCTGGGCGGCGATCCGGCGGTGATCGCGAAGCTGTGCCTCGCGCGCGGCGAATCGACGGCCCACCTGATCAGCGCGTTCGCGCAGCCGGGCTGGCTGCCGCTGCGCACAAAGCTCGGCGTCGACGTCCGGTAAGCGGACACTCGCGCCGCGCGCGCCGGGCCGGCGGCTGTCACGCGGCTGTTACGTCGTCTGGAGGTGCTGCACGAGAGCGCAAAGACCGGCGACCATGAGGGCGAGCGCGAGGAAGGTACGACGCATGGGCCGAGGTCACTGCAACGGCCGTGACAGCGCCGCGGCGGATCGGCGGGAAGCCCACTTGCGCACACATCGCGTGCTTGTCATCCCGGTCTGCGAAGCGTTCTGCACAAGATCGTCCGGAGACTCGAGCCCCAGATCGGGCCGGCGGCTCGGGTCCGCGGTCTCCAGCGCGAACCGCGCTCAGAGCTAGCAGCGCGATCTCCCTCGCGATCTGTCGCTCGGCATCGGCCGCGCGGCGCGACAGGGGCGGGGGCCGGGGCCACGCGCGAAGCGTCCGTCACGGCGCGGCGGCCGGCATCAGCGGCGGCGGGGGCAAGAGCGGCGCTCCGGCCCCGCCGGCCCCGGCGGGTGCCCGCGGCGCCGCGGGCGCCGGCAGGAGCTGGCGCAGGTGCCAGGCCTGGATCACGAGCCGCTGCTGCGCGTCGCGGTTCGTGCGCGCGAGCTTGAGCGAGAGCAGGCCGGCCATCACCACCGTCGCCACGGTCGCGAGCAGGATCGACACGATGGCCTCCACGCCGTGGACGCGCACCGCGCCGCTCTGCAGGAGCATCCCGCCCTCGACGAACGACCACGTGGACGCGATCACGCCGGCGCCCTCGAGGGCGATCGGGATCAAGAAGCCGGCGAGCATGATGGCGATCAGCCCCCACGGCCGGCGGATGAACGCGGGGTACGTGATCGACGACATGGTGATGAAGCAGACCAGCGCGGAGACGAACGTGAACGAGCCGCTGATCCGGGACAGGACGGCGAGGAGGAGCGCGTTGCCGACCGCGTAGAGGAGCATCCAGCCGTGCGATCTGTCCGGTTCGCGGACGAGCAGCCACGCGCCGAGCGCCATCACGAGCCCCATCGCCGTCGAGGCGAGCACGACGGGCCAGCTGAGGACGCCGTTCCAGACGATGATGGGCAAGAACGCCGCGATCAGCAGGTAGCCGGGGACCGCGCTGCGCGCGTGCCGGCGCGCGCCGTCGGCCTCGGTGCGCCGCAGCTCGTCGCGCGCCTCGGGCGGCAGATCGTGGGGCGGCTCGAGCATGAGGCGGGTCACGAGCTCGGCGGCGCCGTCGGCGCCGGGATCGAGCGCGAGCGCGCGGCTCGCGGTGCGCATCGCGTCGACGCGCAGGCCGGCGTCGTGCGCGGCGCGCGCGTGCCACACGAGGTCGATCGCCATCGTGCGGCGGCGCTCGAGATCGCGGTCGCCGTCGAGGAACTCGTCGATGCTGTCGGCGCAGCGGCGCGCCGTCGGCCGCAGCCCGGGCTCGAACACGAGCATGGCCGTGCAGAGCGCGTCGAGCTCCGGCGGGATCGCGCGATCGGGCCTGCGCGCCGCTGGCGAGGTGACGGTCGTCCTCGACATCGTGCTCTGGATGGCCTGCGCGCGCGCGTGCAAGGGCTCGCCGGCCAAGAGCTCGAACAGGATCGTGCCGAGCGCGTAGACGTCCGCGGCGCGCCCGACCTCGGGGTGCTGCAGCTGCTCGGGCGCCATGTAGCCGGGCGTGCCGAGCACCTGGCCGGGCGGCGCGGCGCCCTCGAGCGTGTCGATGTCGGCGGTGGCGATGCCGCCGGGGACGTCGCCGAGGACGCGGGCCGCGCCCCAGTCGAGCACGCAGACCTCGCCGTACTCGCCGAGCACGATGTTGCCGGGCTTGAGATCGCGGTGCACCACGCCGCGCGAGTGCGCGAAGTCGACGGCGCGGCAGACCTCGGCGAACGCGCGCAGGAGGCGCTGGCGCGTCGCCGCGCGCCGCGCGAGGACCTCCGTGAGGGTCGTGCCCGCGACGCGCTTCATGGTGAAGTACGGGCGCCCGCTCTGGTCGCGCCCGAGCTCGTACACGGGGACGATCGCGGGGTGATCGAGGCGGGCCTGGATGCGCGCCTCGCGCAGGAACCGGGAGATCTCGTCCTGGGTCGGCGCCCCGCTGCGCAGCCGCTTCACGGCGACGTCGCGCCCGATCCGCCGATCGTGCGCGAGCATGACCTCGCCCATGCCGCCGCGCCCGAGGGCCTCGCCGAACACGTACGCGCCGAACGCGTTCGTCGGATCCTCGGCGACGATCATGCCCTGACGCGCGATCCGCGCGTCGAGGCCGCCGGCCACGAGCGTGTCGGGCTCGCGGGGGTCAGACGCGCTCGGGGCGGGCAGCGTCGGAGGGTCCGCCAGGTCCTCGGGCTTCATGGGGGGTATCGTACCTGCCACGGGCGCTGCCCTGCCGCGGGCGCCAGCCTGCCGCGGGCGCTGCCCTGCCGCGGGGAGACGGCTCGGTTGACGCCGCCGGCTCGCGCGCACTACCCTCCCCGCGAATGTACCTGGGCATCGTCAAGGGCACGATCGTCGCCGAGCGCAAGGCGGCCGGGCTCGAGGGCAAGAAGCTGCTCCTCGTGCAGCCGGTCGACGAGCACGGCGCGCCCTCCGGCGACCTCCAGGCCGCGGTCGACACCGTGCAGGCGGGCGTCGGCGACTTCGTCTACCTCGTCGGCTCGCGCGAGGCGGCGCTCGCCTGCGATCCGTGGTTCGTCCCGGTCGACGCGGCGATCGTCGGCATCGTCGACGGCCTCGACGTGCCGCCGCGGGGGAACGTCTCGTGAGAACGTGCCGCGTCGTCGGGCCGCTGTGGGCCGCCGCGAAGCACCCGGCGTTCGCGGGGCGCCCGCTGTTCGTCGTCCAGCCGCTCGACGCGAGCGGCCGCGATGTCGGCCCGAGCTTCGTCGCGATCGACAACGTGCAGGCGGGCGTCGGCGACCGGGTCATCGTCCTCACCGAGGGCACCGGCGTGCGGCAGATCCTCAAGCAGGGCGATCAGGTGCCGATCCGCTCGATGATCGTCGGCATCGTCGATCACGTGGAGACCGCGTGAGATCCGGGCAGCCGCTGCGCGCGCAGGTCGCCGAGGTCGCGCGCCACCTGCACGCGGCCGGCTGGGTCGCGAACCACGACGGCAACGTCACCGCGCGCGACGGCTCGCGCTTCGTCGCCACGCCGACCGCCACCTCGAAGCGGCTGATCGAGACCCGCGATCTGATCGAGGTCGACGCCAAGGGCCAGGTCGTGGGGAGCGGCCGCGTCTTCGGCGAGATCGGCCTGCACCTCGCCGTCTACGAGCGCCGCCCTGACGTCCACGCCGTGGTCCACGCGCACCCGCCGTACGCCACCGCGGTCAGCGCGAGCCGCGGAAACCCGATCGAGCGGCCGTTCATCGCCGAGGCGCTCGTGTCGCTCGGCCCGCGGATCCCCAAGCTCCCCTACGCGCAGCCCGGCGACGCCGCGCGCGCGGCGCTCGCGCCGTGGTGCGAGCTCGTCGACGCGGTGATCCTCGGCAACCACGGCGTGATGGCGTGGGGCCGCGATCTCGAGGTCGCGCTCCTGCGGCTCGAGCTCGTCGAGCACCTCGCGAAGATCGCGGTCGCCGCGGCGCCGCTCGGCGGCGTCGAGCCGCTCCCGGCGGCGGCGATCCAGCCGCTGCTCGCCGCGCGCGCCAAGGCCGGCATCGGCCGCGCCGCGGATCGCGCCGTCGAGACGGCCGCGCAGCTCCTCGGCGATCCGGCGGCAGCGCCCCTGGCAGCAGCCGCGGCCGCGGCTGTGCAGCCGGCGACATCCGCGCGCGCCCCCGGCGCCGTCGTGGCGTGCGCCCCGGCGCCGCACGCCAGCGTCGCGACGATGTCTCCGGGCGGCGCGCCGCATGATCGCGCGGCGAACGATCTCGCGGCGATCGTCCGCGACGAGATCGTGAAGGCGCTCCGCAAGCCGTAACCGCGGCGCCCCGCGCGCGTAGGCCAGCCATGCGCACGATGCTCGCGTTCTTGCTCGGGTTCTTGCCCTTCGCCTGCGCGAGCGCCGAGGGCCAGGCCGTCCCGCCGTCCTCCGCGCCCGCCCCCGCACCCGCACCCGCGCCGAGCGGCGGCGCCGAGGGCCCGCTCGTCGTCGAGCTGTTCACGTCGCAGGGCTGCAACTCCTGCCCGCCGGCCGATCGCCACCTCGCGACGATGGCCAAGGCCGGCCAGGTCTCCGGCCGCGCCGTCGTGCCGCTGTCGTTCCACGTCGATTACTGGAACGACCTCGGCTGGACCGATCCGTACTCGCAGGCCGCCTGGACCGAGCGCCAGCAAACGTACGCCCGGGCGCTCGGCGACCGCGTCTACACGCCGGAGCTCGTGGTCGGCGGCGCCGCCGGCATGGTCGGCTCGCACACCCAGAAGATCGCGGCCGCCATCGCGGCGGCGCCGCGCCCTGCCCTGCTCGCCGCCACCGCCGCCTGGGCCACGGATCACGTCGAGGTGACGGCCACGGCGCCCGCCGACGCCGACGTCCTGGTCGCCGTGTGGGAGGACGCCCGCACGATCGCCGTCCCGCGCGGCGAGAACGCTGGCGAGAAGCTGACCAACCACCGGATCGTGCGCCGCCTCGAGCGGATCGCCGCCGCCGGCCAGCGCGGCACCAAGCGCATCGCCCTCGATCCCGGCTGGAAGGGCACCGGCGCCGTCGCCTTCGCGCAGCGCGCCGATCAGCGGATCATCGCCTCGGCCCTCTTGCCGCGCTGAGCCCATCGCGATTGCTGTCGCGATCACGGCTCCTGGCGAGTATCGTGAATCGGGATGATCCTCGGGCTGGGCGGGCTCGATCATAACGGCGCGGCGTGTCTCGTCGAGGACGGCCGGGTGGTGGCGATGCTCGAGCTCGAGCGGGTGACCCGCCGGAAGAACCAAGGGATCGACACCCCGGAGGCGTTGAACACGCTGCTCGATCGGCTCGACGCGATACGCGCGACTCACGTCGCAGTCGCCGATCGAACATGGTTCGCCGCCGCCTCGTGGCTCCCCCTCCGCTTCGCGGACCGACAGCTCTCGGTGTACTCGCACCATGCATGTCACCTGGCAGCTGCGTTCGTCACTTCGCCACTCGAGCGATCGACCGTCGTCGCCGTCGACGGCAAGGGCGATGGGCTGAGCGCCTCGGCCGGCTATGCGACGCGGGCGGTAGCCCCTGACATCGCCATCGCCGTGCCCTCTGCGCACTCGCTCGGTCGCCTGTGGTGGGCGGCGAGCGAATACGCCGGCCTACCGGGCCATCACTCCGCGGGCAAGACCATGGCGCTCGCGGCGTACGGCGAGGCAGTCTACCTGGATCACCTCCTGCGCCACCGGCGGATCCATGGCGACGGTGGGTTCCGGCTGGAACCCGGTGACGAGCACCCCGACCTCTTTCGCCAGGTACCACGGCTGGTGGAGTGGATGGCGAAGGTGACGGACGAGCCGCAGGCCGCTCCACGCTGTCCCGGGCAAGCGCACAAGGACATGGCAGCAAGCGTCCAACGATTCACCGAACTCGTCGTCGAGGACTTCGTCGGAGCGGCCGTCGCAGGCACAGGCTGTCGGGACGTCTGCCTCGCTGGCGGAGTTGCGCTGAATGGGCTCGTCAACCAGCATCTGCTGGAGCGTGTCGTGGTCGACACGCTGTTCGTGCCGCCGTTCACAGATGACCGCGGGTTGGCAATCGGCGCAGCGGCGCTGGCCGCGTACGAACAGGGTGAGCCCGTGCGGCCGATCCAGGGCGGTATCTCTCCGTTTCTAGGGCCGGAGCCGGCGAGTACGCTCGCCAGGCACAGTGCGTTCACGTGGCGCGGCGACGGCGATGGCGCGCTCGACACGTGCGCAGAGGAGCTCAACCGTGGCGCCGTGATCGGCTGGTTCGAGGGCCGGGACGAAGCGGGGCCCCGCGCGCTCGGGCACCGGAGCATCCTCGCTTCTCCCACCACGACCGGGATGCGCGATCGGCTGAACCTCGAGATCAAGCGCCGAGAGCCGTTCCGTCCGTTCGGATGCTCCATCCTGCGTGAGCATGTGAGCGCCTGGTTCGAGTGCGACGACGACTCGCCCTACATGCTGCGCATCGTCCGCGCGCGTCCGGAGCGGCGGTGCATGATCGAGTCGGCCCTTCACGTCGATGGGACCTCGAGGCTGCACACCGTCGATCGGTCCCATGCGCCGAGGCTCGCCCGACTGCTCGATCGGATGATCGAGCGTGGCCACCCTCCCCTGTTGATCAACACGTCGCTGAACGGCCCGGGCGAGCCGATTGTGCACACTGCCGAGCAGGCCTTCGCGGTCGCCCGAGTTCTCGGTCTGGACGCGCTGGTCGTCGATGGCGTGCTCCATGCTGCAACGGGGGACGAATGACGAACGCTGAGCTGGAGGCAAACGGCTTCGTGGTCTGGCCGGCCTTGCTAACCGCAGACGAAGTGGAGGCGTTGCGCTGCTGTCTGGAGCGGCTCCACGTGGATCGGGTCCCGACTACGACCCAAGTGCTGTACACGCACGCCGTACCGACGAAGCCACGCCCGTCCTTCGAGCGGCTGATGCTGCAGTGGCTCAATCCACACCGACGGATGCATGCCGACGGTACCACCGAGGTGCTGGCACGCGTCGCGCAGCGGCTGTCGAGCCTCGGTTTCGACGTGACTCCATTCCAGGACGTCCTCCTGGTGAAGATGTCCGAGCACGCCCCGTTTCCGTGGCACCAGGACGAGCCGTACTGGCCGTTCGACGCGCCGGCCGGGCTCGTCGTGTGGTGCGCGCTCGACCCGACGAATCGTAGCAACGGCGGCCTCGAGCTGGCGCGCGGGAGCCACCACCTCGGCCGTGGCCCCGCGATCGATCTGC
Organism: Kofleriaceae bacterium; assembly: GCA_035558535.1. Taxonomy (GTDB): domain Bacteria; phylum Myxococcota_A; class Polyangia; order Haliangiales; family Haliangiaceae; genus JABFXX01. Next base: position 693 of record DATMCI010000378.1, on the reverse strand, counting down.
ACACGGGCGAGCCCCAGGCCGGCTTCGCCGGGCAGCTCCCGAATCGCACCAACTTCGTCGGCGAGTGCCCCACTCTCTCGCCGGGTGATGCGGTGCTGTTCCGGCCGCGGACGTGGCATCGCTCCGGCCGCAACACGAGCGGCGCGCCGCGCCGTGGCTGGAGCAGCTCCTGGCTGCCGCCCGGCACCCATTTGAACCCTGAGCTTGCGCCGCGCCACCCGCTCGTGCGCGGTGGAGAGAGAGGCGCGGTGTCATGAGCCGGCTCACCTGGCTCGTGGGTCCCCCAGGGGCCGGCAAGTCCACCTTCGCCCTGCGGCAACGCAAGATCCCGCGAACCGTCGAGCTGACCACGATGATGAGCCCGCTCGTCGACAAACTCCGACTGCGCAAGGGCGTGCTCTCCGCCAACGGTTGCCTGGTGCAAGCCGTGCGGCACGTCGAGCTGCACCCCGACCACGCGGCGCTGCCGACGCTGCTCGTGGTCGCGGGGCTGGTGTCGGAGGACGTCCTGTTTCCCCTCACGCCGTCGGAGGAGGTGCTGCTCCTCTTGCCTGACCGCGGCCGGTGGGAACGGCAGCTGCGCGCGCGCCCCGTCGACGCCGATACGGCGGCATATGACGACTACGCGTACGCCGCCCTCTGGTACGAGCGGTTCGAGGACTGGATCGCGCGCGGCCTGCCCGTCCGCCGGAT
>DATMCI010000377.1:0-48722 GCA_035558535.1 Kofleriaceae bacterium | reverse complement strand
CCGGGCGGGGGCGGAGGTGGCGGTGGTGGGGGCGGGGGCGGCTGGCTTCCGCCGCCGCCGCACTCCGGGCGCGCCTCCTCCCCGGTCGGGAAGGCGTCGAGGCCGGAGCCGGACGATGGAGTGAACGCGCACTCGTCCGCCCGGGCCACCGGCGGCGAGAGGAGCAGCGCGGCGGCGGCCGCCGCCGCGGCCATCGCGGCGAGCAAGAGCGCGCCAGCGGGCGCGCCGACGGGCGCCCCCGGAGCTGCGGCTCCTGCCGCGGGTGCGGGGGCTGCGGCGGCGGGGGCTGCGGCGGCGGGCGCGCCCGGTGCGGGCGCAGGCGGCGCGGCGAGCAAGCCCGACGGGGTGCGCGATCCCGACGAGACGACGGATCCGGCCGCCAAGACGCCGCTCCCCGGCGCCATCGTCGCGCGCCCGACGACCCCGTACCCGGATGAGCCGCGCGGCGCGATCCTCGGCATCGGCGTGGGCGCGATCGGCGGGCGCGAGGGCGGCGTCTCCGGCGAGATCCCGACCAAGGTCGCCCCGGGCCAGCGCGTGCTGGTCCCCGGCCCGAACGGCCTCATGCAGTCGGCCACGGTGCGCCAGCTCCTGCAGGGCTACTACGAGCTCGAGGTGGGCAGCTCCGGCCAGACGATCTGGGTGCCGATCTCCGGCGTCGTGCCGGAGTGACGTGACCCCGCCCGGCCGCTATGGCGCGTGCAGAACGTTGACGTTCATCGCCGTCTCGGCCGCCTGGATGCCCTGGTAGAAGCTGTCGCATTCGGTGAATCGGCCCACTTGGAGCCCGTAGGCCACGTGGGAGGCATACATGGGCGCGCCGCTGTCACCGCCGGTACCGCAGTACGATCCCCGACCCAGGTTATAGAGGGTCTCACCGTTGTATGAGGTCGTCATGCCGATTTGGGTGACGTACCCGCAGTCACTGGCACCATAGACCCCCCCGGTGGTGCAAATGCGCATGCCCACGACGCTGGTGTCATCGGAGTTGATCTCGTAGGTCATGTTGGTCGTGGTGTCGGGGCCGCTCGTGACGTAGACCCACGGCTTCGGGTCCCATCCGTCCGCGTTGGCGATCCGCAAGATGGCCATGTCACCACCGCCATTGCCAAACTCCCAGTTCCAGACCGCGCCGATCACGTGGCTCGTGCCGTTGGTGAACTCGGTCTCCCAGTCATCGGACGCCACGTCCGCGCAGTGACCGGCAGTGAACTGGTAGAGCACGGAGTCCTCCTTGCTCCGCGCGATGAATCCGCCCGTGCAGGTCTGTCCGGAGTTGGTGATACGGATACCACCGCGCAGCGGCGCATCGCAGTACGGATAGGAGCAGCCGCGCGCCGTGGGACGGCCGCGGTAGGTGCCGACCACGATCATGTCGCCGAACCGGGCCTGTGCGGCGGTGACCAGATCACGCTGAGCATCGGTGAGCGCCCCATCGATCGGCGCCTCGAGCTGGAGCGCGTTGAGATCGGTCCGGAGGCCAGCCGTCAGTGTCGCCGACGCTCCGTGATTGACCTTCGCGATCTGCGCGCCGAGCCAGGCGTTGGCGCGCTCGAGCGTGGCCAGGGAGTGACGGACCTCGACGAAGTCGTAGCCCTCGCTCAGCCCGACGGCGTCGGCCGCGCGTCGCACCACGGCGGCCTTATCGAGGCCGGCGGTGCCTGCGATCCCGACCTTGATCCGGTCACCATCCTGGACATCGATCCAGACGCCGCCGAACCGGTCTCCCAGGTCACTCGCGGCCCGATCGGAGAGGCGCGGAGCACGCACCTGCCACGCGAGTCGCCGCCGCGCCTCGGCGAGCGAGATCCCACGCTCCCGGGAGAACCCCTCCGCCTCCCAGTCGGGCGGAGCGGCCGCGCGGTGGTCGAGCGTGATCTCGGCGGCGGGTTCCGTGACGTCGCCGGGATCGAGCTCGGAGGCGCAACCGGTGAGCGCGAGCGTGGCGCCGGCCACGCCGGAGACCAGGGCCCGGATGGCAACACCGGAGCGGTTGTCGTTCAGGGTGGATTTACGGATGTCGGAATGGAACATGGTGATTCTCTTTCTCTCGTGCGATGGATTCGTTTTCGTTCATGCCGATCGCGACTCGAGCAAACCGGGTAGCGGCTGCCTCGGGTCTCGATCGGGTGAGCGCAGGCCACGCGCGATCACCACAACAGGTGAAGAGCTTTTTTTTGCGTCGGCGTCGGGCCGGCGCAAGGTGGCTATCTGATTAGCCTTCGGCCAGCTCGAGGATCCGACGATGCTCGGGCACGGCCTCGAGGAACGTCGCCCGGTACCGGGCGTCGTCGATCTTGTCGGCGATGCCGAGGAGCCAGGCCCTGGCATCCGCGGCGGCGCCCCGGGCACGCTCGTGCTGCTCGGCCGCCAGCAGGCACTCGGTGTAGACGACCCGCAAGAGGGCAGTGCCGAGGAAGTGGCTGCAGAAGCCAAGCTCGCGGTAGCGCGTCATGGCCTCTTCCGCGGACGCCAGCGCCTTCGCGGTGCGGCCCTGCGCGAGGCGCGCGCCGGCCAAGGTCGCCAGGATCGCCGGCCGATCCATCGGCACCGCGAGCGCCAGCGCCGCCTCGGCCGCTGCCTCGGCCGCCGCGAAGTCCCCGCTCCGTCGAGACACCTCGGCCAGGATCCAGTGACCGCGCGCCTCGTCGAGCGCGAGGCCGCGTCGACGCCCGAGATCGAGGAGTCGCTCGGCCTGGCGATATGCGTCCTCGAGGTCCGCGCGCTGGAACGCGAGCCATGCGCGGCCGAGAGGTCGGATGGAGGAGACCGTCGCTAGCTGCTCGTCGGAGATGGTGGCGCGCTGGGAGGCCTCCCGGGCTTCCTTCACGGCGCCGAGGCATGCGTAGCTGAACTCCACCCAGACGGCGCAGAGTCCGGCTAACCGCCCGAACCCCAGGTCATGGGCCGCGTTACGGCGGTGCTCGATGAGCTCGAGGCCACGCCACGGATCGGAATCCCGGTACACCGCGCGGCATGCAACGCAGGACTGGAGCCACAGGAATGGGAATCGTTCGGCCTCCGGGAGCCCGTTCATTATCTCGAACCCGCGCTGGGTGATCGCATCACACTCGCGTGTGAGGCCGCAGAGCTGGAGCGACCAGACACCGGCGCTGATGCACAGCGCCATCGGGGTGATCGCCAGCGGCGCGGGCGGCGTGGCGACTACCCGGTGGAGCATCGAGATCGCCTCGGGGATGCGCCCGCGCATCACGAGCTCGATGACCTTGGTAAAGGCGGCCTGCTCCCAGGCGACGCTGCCGGGTCGGGCACACGCGAGGACCTCGTCGGCGATCCCGGCATCGTCCGGGTCGCGGTCGAGCTTCCAGAGCTTTCCCTCGAGCACGACGCCGAACAGCTCGACGCGGGTCTCGTCCACGGCGCCCGCCGCGAGACCCTGGCGGGCCCGCCGGAGCGCCAGGTCCGAGTCGCCCGCGCGGAGCGCGCTCGTGGCCGCGCCGAGGTAGTACACTGCGGCCCGTGCCTCCTGCCCGCCGCGGTCGTAGTGCTCGGCGAGCACCAGCGGATCCCGCTCCCCGCGGCGCTCGAGCCACTCGCCCGCGAGCTGGTGCCCGAGGGCGCGGTCGGCCGGCGTGAGCATGCCGTATGCCGCCTCGCGCAGGAGCACGTGGCGCAGCGCCAGCTCGGTCTCGCCGACGAACCGGCTGCCGCTGCGCGGAGTGACCAGCTCGAGCTCCACGAGCCGCTGCAGCAGCGCATCCGTTTCGCCCGGGCGTGTGCCATCGCCGGTCAAGGTCGCCACGCCGCCGGTCCAGAAGATCTCGCCGAACACGCTCGCCGCGCGCAGCGTGCGCCGGAGCGGCTCGTCGAGGCCGGCCAGCCGCGACTGCACCATCGCCACCGCCGACCCGGGGAGCTCGGTCGGGCCCCTGCCCTCGGCGGTGGCCCGGATCAGCTCCTCGAGATAGAACGCGTTGCCGTCGGCGAGCCGGATGACCTGCGCGAGCGCCTCGTCGCTGACCTCGCCGCCGAGGACGTGCCGCACGAGCTGCTCGCTCGCCCGCCGGCTCAGCGGTGCCAGCACGAGCTGCTGGAGCCGGCCGGTCCAGCGCTCGGGAAACAGCTCCTGCGCCTCGGGGCGCGCGAGCGCGATCACGTACAGCGGCCGGGCCGCGAGCTCGCGCAGCGCGGCGCCGATCAGCCGGACGGTCGCGCTGTCGGCCCAGTGCAGATCCTCGAGTAAGAGGACGACCGGGCGCACCCTGGTCTCTGCCGCGAGGAGATCAACGAAGGCGGCGCGGACCTGATCGCCCATCACGCTCGAGTCCTGGCGCGCGGCGCGGAGCCGCGGGCTCGCCTCCTCGTCCGGTGCCCGAACAGCGAGGATCTCGCCGAGGAACTCGGTCAGGCGCTGCTGGTCTGGCGTCGGGAACCGGGCGGTCACCGCGTCGCGCAGCTGGCACCGCTGCGCCGCGAGGGGCTCGCTACCCGCGATCCCGCACGCTGCCTGTACGAGCTGGACGATCATGCCGAGCGTCGAGCCTGCTCCCATCAGGCTCGCGCGGGCGGTCCACTGCGCCGCGTCGCGGCCGCGCAGGCGCTGCAGCAGCTCGGCGCCAAGCCGGGTCTTGCCCACCCCGGGCGGCGCCGTGACGAGCACGGCCTGGGACTGGCCGTCGCGCACGCAGTCGTCGAACAGCTCCTCGAGCAGGCGGAGCTCACGGTCGCGTCCGACGCACGGGGTCGGCCGGCCGAGCAACGTCCGCACGTCCGCGACGGTTCGCTCGCCGACCAGGACGAAGTCGCCGCCCGCGTCGCGGCGGACCTCGAAACGACCGTCCAGCAGCCCGACCGTGGCGGCGTCCAGCGTGACCGCGCCCGGCCGCGCCACGCGGCCATCTTCATCGAGCAGGCGCGCGGCGCGATCGATCGTCGGACCGAGCCCCGACCGTTCCGCGGCCACCCGCGGTCCGATGGCCAGCGTGATCGGCCGCGCGCCGGACGCGCCGCGCAGGGCCAGCGCGCACCGCGCGGCGCGGGCGGCGAGGTCGGTCGCGACCATCGGACCGGCGACGAGCACGGTGGCCGCGCCGTCGCCCAGCCACGAGAGCTGCCCGCCATGCCGCGCGGCCTCCCGGACGAGCGCGTCGTCCGATGCGCCGGACGCGCCTCCTGCCGGTGGGCCGAGGAGGAGGATCGCGACCGCCGACTGCTCGTCGGTGGTGATCGCGTTGGTTGGCGGAACCGCCGCGCGCTCGAGGTCCGGCGTCGCCGGCACGATCGGGACCTCGGGGACGTCACCGAGCGCGCGCAGCGCGCGAGCGACCTCGTTACCGTCGAACAGGCGGAGCCCCGGCTCGCGAGCGATCATGCGGTCGACGAGTTCGACCAGCGGCTCGGGCACGCCGCGCGCCCGATGGCGCAGCCGCGGCAGCTCGCCGAGCGCCATCCGCGTCAGCACCGCGAGGGGCTGGTCGCTCTCGAACGCCGGTGTGCCGGCGAGGCACTCGAACAGCACGAGCCCGAGCGAGAACACGTCGGTCCGTGCGTCGAACGAGCGCGCGCCGATGACCTGCTCCGGGGCCGCGTAGCGGAGGCTGCCGATGAACATGCCGGTCTGGGTGAGCGAGGGGAAGTCGCGGCTCCAGGCGATGCCGAGGTCGAGGAGCCGGAGCTCCGACAGCACGCCGCCGACGAGGAGCACGTTGCTCGGCTTGACGTCGCGATGCACGATCCCGCGCTGGTGCAGCGCGCCGAGCGCCTCGGCTAGGTCCAGCCCGAGCCGGACGCTCTCGCGGAGCGTCAGGCGCTGCCGCCGGAGCCGATCGTCGAGTCCTTCGCCCTCGAGCCATTCCATGGCCAGGTACCGTTCGCCCGAGGCGAGCGTGCCGTGCGCGACGTGGCGGACGATATGCGGGTGAGCCACACCGGCCAGGAGCTGCGCCTCGCGCGCGAAGCGCCGATCCTCCGTGGTCCGATCTCTGCGCAGCACCTTGATCGCGACGGGCGCGCCGCTGTGCCCGTCGATGGCGCGGTAGACCTCTCCCATCCCGCCGGTCTCGGCGAGCCGATCGATGGTGAATCGCCCGTCGATCATCGCGCCGTGGCGCAGGAGCGCGCCCTCCACGACGTGCCGCTCACCCTCGGTCCCGCGACGCGGCGAGGTCACGTCACGCGCCACCGCGCCGGCGCCGCGGCCGATCGCGTGCTGGATCCGCGAAGCGGCGTCCGGCGCGGCTGCGAGCAGCGCCTCGACCTCGGCGCGGAGCGCGGGGTCGTCCTGGCAGAGCCGAGCGAGCACGGCGCCGCGCTCCTCGGCGGGGGCGTCTGCCGCCGCGTCGAATACTTCTTCGATCTGCCGGAAGCGCTCGGGGGTCATGACGTCCCGGCGTCGCGATCGGCCGCTTCCATCATGTGCCGGTGCAGCCAGGCCTGCGCCAGGCGCAGATCGCGGGCGACGGTGTTCTCGTGGACCGCGAGCGCGTCGGCGATCTCCTTGTGGCTCATCCCGCCGAAGTAGCGGAGCTCCACGGCCCGCGCCTTGCGCTCGTCGACGGAGGCGAGCGCTTCGAGCGCATCGTCCAGCGCGACCAGCTCCTCGGGGCGGTCGGCGGTGGCGACGAGCGCCTCGTCGAACGTCACCGGCCGGTCGCGGCCGCCGCGCTTGCCGGCGGTGCGGCCCCGGGCGTGATCGATGAGGATGCGCCGCATGTGACGCGCGGCCACCGCGAAGAACTGCACGCGGTGCTCGTAGGCCGGGTGCTCGCCGACGACGAGGCGCAGGAACGCCTCCGAGATCAGCGCGGTCGGGCTCAACGTGTGATCCGACCGCTCGCGCCGCAGGTAAGCGCCGGCCAGGTGATGCAGCTCGCCGTAGACCAGCGGCGTCAAGCGGTCCAACGCGTCCCGATCGCCCTGCGCCCATGCATGCAGGAGAGCCGTGATCGACGCGTCCCCCACCGCCATGGCGGATAGCAGACTCTGGATGCTCCGTGGCTGTCAAGGCGCTCTCGGGACGCCGCGTTCGCTCAGAAGTCGGTGAGGCCGAGCTCGAAGACGATCTCCGTCGAGCGGCCCTCGACGCCGTACGCGAAGTCGAGGCCGAGCAGCGGCAAGACGACGGCGCCGACGTAGACGCGCAGCCCGGCGCCGACGTCGGTGCGCGCGAACACGGTACCGAGCTGCGACGGCAGGTAGTCGCGATCATCGCCGGGCCGCGGGAACACGAACCCGATGGAGCCGCTGTCCCAGAAGCCGATGCCGCGGAGCGCGAACGAGCGCCACTTCACGAGCGGGACGGAGTACTCGGCCCGGTACACGAGGCGCGTGTCGCCGCGGTAGCGATCCACGGCGTAGCCGCGCAGATCGGACGCGCCGCCGAGGGAGGTGTCCTCGTGGAACGGCAGATGATAGCCGACGTTCCCGATCAGGCGGAGCTCGAGCTGGTGCTCGGCGAAGAAGCGCCAGCTGTAGTAGGCGCGCAGCTGCGCGGCCGTGTAGTCGTAGTCGTCGAGGCCGGGGATCGTCGTGTCCAGCATGAGCTGGACGTACGGGCCCCACGTCACGCCGCGGCGGTGCCCGCGGCGATCGAGCGTGGCGCGCCACTGCGCGCTGACGTCCCAGCCGTCCGATTGCGGCACGGGCACGGCGATGTCCGGATCGTCGCCGTACCGGCCGTCGCGGAACGTGACGCGGGCGCCGCGCAGCCGGACGTCGGTCGACAGCCACCACCGGTGCTGCCAGCCGGCGAGCAGGCCGCCGCCGAGGTACGTCGCGGTGCTCGAGCGCGCGATGCGATCGTCGGTCGGCGCGCCCGCGGGGTTTGCGTACTCCTCGTTGATCCGGCGGTACAGGAAGATGTCGCCGCGCAGGATCAGCTGCGTGCCGCGGACACGCGGATCGAGGTACGTGCCGAACAGGAGCGACTCGCGATCGCCGAGCTGGCCGTAGATCAGGAGCTTCTTGTTCTCGCCGCGGAAGTTGTTCTCCGCGAAGCCGACGCCGATCGAGCGGCGGCCGGGCAGGGCGAAGAGGGTCGGCGCGATGATCCACGAGTGCTTGTCGTCGAGCGTGGCGACGAGGAGGACGCCGCCGGATGCAGCTTCGAGGGCGACATCGACGCGCTCGAACAGCTCGCTCGAGACCAGCGCCTGCTTGATCCGCGGCAGATCCGCGGCGCCGACCAGGTCGCCGAGCGAGACGCGCGCGAGGTAGCCCAGCGTGCGCGCGGTGAGCTTCGACGGGCCGCGGACGCGGAACCCGACGATCGGCCGGCGCGGAGCGGGCGCGGCGGCTGCGGGCGCGGCCGGCGCCGGGGTCGCCGCGGGCGCAGGCGACGCGGGCGCAGGCGCAGGCGACGCGAGCGCGGGCGTGGGCGCGGCGGCCGCCGGCCCCGCGCAGAGAAGCGCGATCGCGACGAGGATCCGCACGCGAGGGCGATGTTACTGCTTCTTGCGGCTCGGCAGCGTGCCCCGGAGCTTGCAGATGATGCCGAGCATGATCTCGTCGGCGCCGCCGCCGATCGAGAGCAGGCGCGTGTCGCGGTACGCGCGCGCGACGGGGTTGTCCCACGTAAAGCCCATGCCGCCCCAGAACTGGAGGCACGAGTCGGAGACCTCGCGCGCGAGGCGGCCGGCCTTGAGCTTGGCCATCGACGCGAGCAGCGTGACGTCGGTGCCGGCGATGTACTCCTCGACGGCGCGGTAGACGAGCGAGCGCAGGAGCTCGACCTCCGTCATGAGCTCGGCGAGCCGGAAGTGGATCACCTGGTTGGCGATCAGCGGCTGGCCGAACGTGTGGCGCTCGCGGCAGTACTGCGTGGTCGCCTCGATCACCTGCTCCATGCCGCGGATCGCGCCGATCGCGCCGCACAGCCGCTCCTCCTGGAACTGGACCATCTGCATCATGAAGCCCATCCCCTCCTCGCCGATGCGGTGGCGCTGCGGCACGCGCACGCTGTCGAAGAAGATCGGGCAGGTGTCGGAGGCGCGCATGCCGAGCTTGTCGATCTTCGGCCCGATCTCGACGCCCGGGGTCTTCGTCGGGATGATCACGAGCGTCTTGTTCGTGTGCGGCGCGCCCTCGCCGGTGGTCACGAGCGTGCACAGCCAGTCGGCCTGCGCGCCGTTCGTGATCCACATCTTCGAGCCATTGATCACGTAGTCGTCGCCGTCCTTGCGCGCGGTCGTCTTGATCGCGGCGACGTCGGAGCCGCCGGATGCCTCGCTGACGGCGATCGACGTCACCACGTCGCCGGCGATCGCCGGCGCGAGGAACTCGCGCTTGAGCGCGTCCGTCCCCCAGCGCGCGAGCGCGGGCGTGGCCATGTCGGTCTGGACGCCGAGGGCCATCGGGATCGCGCCGCAGCGGCACGTGCCGAGCTCCTCGGTGACGCACATCTGGTACGAGTAGTCGAGGCCCATGCCGCCGTAGGCCTCGGGCTTGTTGACGCCGAGCAGCCCGAGGCGGCCGGCCTTCTTGAACACTTCGTGGGCCGGGAAGGCGCCTTCGCGCTCCCATGTGTCGACGTGGGGGTTCAGCTCCTTCTCGACGAAGTCGCGGACGGTGCGGCGCAGCTGCTGGTGCTCTTCGGTGAAGCGCATGGATCGTGCATGGAGGCTACACCGCCCCGGTCCCCTTCTACAAAACGCGATGCCCGTGCTACCAACCCCAACACGAGCTGTCCGGAATCCGTACGCTACCCGCAGTCCGTACGGATGATCTCCGTGGCGTGAACCGGGTTTCGCGCTGGAAGGTCCGACCCGCGGCGGTGCGGAGAGAGCCCCTATGGTGCCTGTTCTAGAGCTGAAGATCGCGACCGCGATGATGGCCGGCTGGATGGCGGCGTCGAGCCCCGTCCCGACGCCGGCTTCGGACGTGGCGCTGGTGACGGAGGTTCGCGCCGCCACTCCCGTCGAGGTGAAGCTGTATGACGAGAATCTTCGCGTCTCTGCGCGCATCGTCCTCGAGCGCGACGGATCAGCCGACCCGGAGACCGTGAATCAGATTACTCATCTGTTTCGGTGTCGAACCACGGGCCACCGCGCGCCGATGGCGAAGCGGACGCTCGCGATGCTCGCGGACCTGGCCGAGCGCTACGAGGGCAAGACGATCGACTTCGTCTCGGCGCACCGCGCGACGCGCGGCGAGTCGTGGACGTCTCCGCACCGCGCGGCGCGCGCCCTCGACTTCCGCATCAAGGGCGTCGATCTACGTGAAATCCGCGACTACCTCTGGCGCAAGTACACGGAGGTCGGCATCGGCTGGTACCCGTACGAGCGCTTCATCCACATGGACGCGCGCCCCGGCAAGGCCGATACCGCGTGGACATTCATGAACTTCAAGAACCGTTACAACCCTTACTGGGCCGAGGTCGCTCGCGGCAACGATCCGCAGCGGCCGGCGCAGCAGCCGGCGCAACGGACGCCGCAGCGCACCGCCAAGCGCCGCCCCAGCAGCTGAAGCTGACTCGACGGCGCCCGCTAACTTCGAGCCTCGGTGTCTCGACCTGGGGCGGAAAGTCCCGAGGCGTGCACGGTTGTCCTCGGAATCCCAGACCCCGGCTCATCCCGGCTCATCCCCGGCTCGACCCCGGCTCATCCCGGGTTCCGGGTCATCCCGGACTCGTCCCGCCCGGCCGTGGTACGCACGCTCCTGTGATCTCGCGGTTCGCGCCGTCGACGACGGGAGAGGCGCACCCGGGCACGCTGCTCTCGGCGCTGCTCGTCTGGCTCGACGCGCGCGCGCAGGGCGGCCGCGTGCTGCTCCGCCTCGAGGATCTCGACACGACGCGCGTGCGGGCCACCTGGGCCGAGCAGCTGCGCGAGGCGTGCGCGTGGCTGGGCCTGGGCTGGGACGAGCTCGTCGTCCAGAGCGCGCGCGGCGCCGCGCACGAGGCCGCGCTCGACGCGCTCGCGGCGGCCGGCCGGCTCTACCCGTGCGCGTGCAGCCGCGCCGCGCGCTCCGGCGGCCGCCGCGCGCCCGACGGCGGATGGGCCTACGAGAACACGTGCCGCGATCGCCCGCTGCCGCCCGGCGGCTGGCGCGCCTCGGCGGAGGCGCTGCGCGCCCGCCTCGATGACGGGCCGCTCGCGATCGTCGACCTGGGCGGCCTCGATCTCTCGCAGGCGCCCGCGCGCGACATGGGCGATCCGATCGTCCGCCGCCGCGACGGCGTCGTCGCCTACCAGCTCGCGGTCGTCGTCGACGACGCGGCGGCCGGCATCACCGACGTCGTGCGCGGCCGCGACATCGCGCCGTCGACGGCGACGCAGATCGCGCTGCAGCGCCTGCTCGGCCTGCCGACGCCGCGGTACCGGCACCACCTGCTCCTGCTCGAGCCGGCCGCGCTGCCCGCGCCGGGCGCGCTGCCCGCGGCGCCGGGCGCGCTGCCCGCAGCGCCGCCGAAGCTCGCGAAGCTGCACGGCTCGCTGCCGTTCTCGCAGCTCCGCGCGCGCCACGGCGCGGCCGAGCTGTGCGGCCTGCTCGCGTACGCCGCTGGCGTGATCGATCGCCCCGCGCCGTGCGCGCCCGCCGATCTCGTCGGTGGCTTCACCTGGGCGCGCGTGCGCACCCGCGATCGCGTCGCTCGCTGGGATCCCGACCGCGGCCTCGTCTTCGACGACGACTAGCGCGCGCCCGCCCGCCGCCAGGCGCCTGGCCCTGGCGCCTGGCCGGTCAGGGCGCCTGAGGCGCTACTCCGGCCGGGAAAACCCGGAGAAGCCCGACTTCCGAGGTGCAGCACGACGCTACATCGAATAGGTGACGCGGGCGCGGCACGGGCGTAGGTTCGGATCAGAGGAGGGTCGCATGCGTGCGTCATCAATGATCATTGTCGTGGTCGCCTTGCTGGCCGCGTGTGGAGACAACATCAAGCCAGAGGGACCGCCCGACGATGTGCCGATCATATGCGGCAACGGCGTCCTCGAGCGAGGCGAGGACTGCGACGACGACGACACGCAGAAGGACAGCGTCTGCGACGCGACCTGTCACTTCACGTGCGGCAACGGCCTCGTCGACACGGACATCGACATCAAGGAGCTGTGCGACACCGCCATCTCGAGCGGCCCGGGCGCGTGCCCGAAGTCGTGCGACGACGGCGTGGCGTGCACCGACGACGTCCTGAGCGGCTCGGGCTGCATCACCGAGTGCCTGCACTCCACCATCACCGCGCGCGTCGACGGCGACGGCTGCTGCCCGACGGGCGCCGACGCGACGACCGACAACGACTGCACCTCGATGTGCGGCAACGGCGTCCTCGAGCCCGGCGAGCTGTGCGACACGGCGATCGTCGCCGGCGCGGGCGCGTGCCCGATGGCGTGCGACGACATGCAGGTGTGCACCACGGACATGCTGCAGGGCCAGGGCACCTGCCAGGCGATGTGCGCCGCCACGCCGATCACGATGCCGGCGAACGGCGACGGCTGCTGCCCGACGGGCGCGAACGCGACCAACGACAACGACTGCGTCGCGGTGTGCGGCAACGGCGTGGTCGAGCCGTCGGAGACCTGCGACACGATGATCACCATGGGCGCCGGCGCGTGCCCGACGATGTGCGACGACATGATGGCGTGCACGGCCAACACGCTCGGCAACCCGGGCACCTGTCAGGCGGTGTGCCTGTTCCCGCCGATCACGATGCCGACGAACGGCGATGGCTGCTGCCCGTCGGGCGCGAACGCGAACAACGACAACGACTGCACGCCGATGTGCGGCAACGGGGTCCCCGAGTCGGGCGAGCAGTGCGACGACGGCAACATGAACAACACCGACGCGTGCGCGAACAACTGCATGGTCAACATCTTGCCCACGGCGTTCCGGTTCTCGGACCTCGACGTGCGGGATCCGCACGTCTTCGTCTCGTTCGTCTTCTGCAACGACGTGACCGACACCCAGCTGGCCGGGTTCTCGGTCAACAACGAGCTCCAGGTCTCGATCACGACCGACGAGGACATGAACGGGCTCCTCGACTTCTCGCCGACCCTGGTGTTCCGCCCGTTCTCGCAGACGGCGGCGACGATGCCGGTCGAGATGCACTTCGCCAACTGCACGGCGCCGATCGGCTCGACGTCCTGCACGGCGAGCGGCGGCATGGTGACGATGGGGACGGCGACGAACATGACCACCGGCACGTGCCTGGGGCCCCTGCCGGGCACGACCCGGCCCTACAGCCCGGCGATCGCGACGCCCACGGCGCCGTGCTTCGTGACGAACGCGGTCACGCTGACGCTGAACATCGGCGGCATCCCGATCACGCTGCACGACGCGCAGGTCGCGGCGCGCTACGTCGGCAACCCGGCGACGTCGTTCACCAACGGCCTGCTCCGCGGCTTCATCAGCGAGACGGACGCGAACGCGACGATCATCCCGGCGACGATCCCGCTGGTCGGCGGCAAGCCGCTGAGCTCGCTGCTCGCGGGCGGCACGGGCTCGTGCCCGAGCTACAGCGACAAAGACGTGAACAACGGCGTCGTGGGCTGGTGGTTCTACCTGAACTTCCCGGCGACGAAGGTCCCCTGGAACTGAGCCGCGCGTAGGCGTGGTCGCCGCGGCGGGCGCTATCAGATGCGCCGGAGCCAGTACGCCGGTCGCCGGTGCCCGTGCATCACGGAGATGACACGTACGAACGTGTCTCCTTCGACGAAGACGATCGCGTACGGGAAGCGCGACAGCAGTTTTCGACGAACACCGAGCTCGGGCAGCAATCCGATGACCGGTCCACACTCCGGTCCCGGAGCTGTCAGACCGTCCATCGCCGCGCTCAGCTCATTCCAGAATTCGAACCCCAACCCCTCGCGCTCGTTCTCGTAGCGTTCGATCGCGTGCGCGATCTCCTCTTCCGCTTCGGCATCGATGCGGATCGTCTTCATCGGCTCGCGAAGCGCGAGGCCAGCCGCTGCTTGACCACATCCCACGCCTCTCCGCCCTGGGGATCTGCCAGCGCTCGGCGCGCCCGGCGTTCCAGCTCGGCGAGCGACGTGGCATCGGCGGGCAAGCTGGACAGGAGTCGCTCGGCGAGATCGAGGCGCTCGTCGTCGGACAACGCCAGCGCGTCCTCGTACAGCTTGCGAGCGCGGTCGGTCATAGGCCGAGTATAGCCGCGGAGCTGCTGGTCGAGGAGCCGGCTACAGGTTGTCGACGCGCGCCTCGACGACGGCCTGGATGGCGGGGTCGACGTCGGAGAGGTAGTCGTGGCCGGTCAGCGCCTCGATCTGGTCGACCGAGACGCGGAAGTTCTGCCACGGCGCCGACAGGCTGATCTGCGAGTCCTGGTTGGGCATGAGGACGCTGATGACGCGCGTGCCCGTGGTGACGTTGCCGGGGCCCTGGCCGGGCGCGTCGAGCACGACGATGACCTTGAACGTCTTGTCGGGGACCTTGACGCCGCTGCCGATCGAGGTGGAGCTGGCGCTGAACGTGCCGCCGGAGACGATGAACAGCTCCTTGCCGGTCTCGGCCAGGCCGCGGCTGTAGTCCTCGAGGCTCGCCCACGGGCCGCGGTTGTTGTTGCCGGCCTGCGGGATCATGTTCGTCAGGTAGAACGTCTGCGAGTTGGCGGTGACGGTGAGCGTCCGATCGGCGGACGGGCACATGTGGCCGCGGTCGTAGCCGCTGCCGGAGTAGTCGGCGAGCGAGGCCTGGGGCACGGACACGGTGTCGTCGACGCGGAAGTCGTCTTGCCGCGCGGTGCTGCCGAGGTACGACGTGTTGAGCTCCCAGCTGACCCAGTTGGGGACCTTGCGGCTGCTGTTGTAGGAGATGACGTAGCCGGACTTCACCGAGAGGTAGCTGTTCGGGTCGGAGGTCGACGTCGGCGACGGGATGCCGAGCTTGGTGTGGACGCTGAGGGCGGCGCCGCTGCCGCCGCCGCCGCCGCCGCCGCCGCTGCCGTAGTCGGTGACCGTGATGTCGTCGATGTTGGCGCGGTTCGCGGTGCCGTCGAGCTTGCGGATCTGGAACCGGATGGTCCCGGTGACGTTCACGGTGAACGTCGCGGTGGCGAGCGAGCTGGTGGTCGTCTTCGACGTCCCGACCTGCGTCCACGTGCCGCCCCCGTTCGTCGACGAGTACAGCGCCCACGTGCAGCTGGCGTCCGCGCCGTAGGTGCCGTGGCGAACGCTCACCGTCCCGGCGCCGGTCGTGCGATCGAACTTCATCGTGATCCGGCCGCTGGTGCGGACGCGCGCGGACCGCGCGCCGACCTTGAGATCGGACGTGCTGGTCCCGATCAGCGCCTCGTCGAGGGTCCACACGCCGGTGCCGAGCGTCACGTCGGCGACGGCGTAGGCGGTCTTCGAGCCGGACTCGAAGCCCTCGGCGAGCGTGATCGCCGACGCGATCTCGCCGGTCCCGTCGGGATCGTCGGGATCGTCGGGGAAGAGATCCACGCAGCCGGCCGCCAGCGCCCAGAGCGAGCAGAGGAGCGCGATCCGGACGGTGTGGGTCCAGACGGAGAGAGAGGTGTCGCGTCGCATCACATGGCCTTTCACGACTCGAGCGCCGGCCGGCACCGGCACGAGTCACGAAGCGGCGATAACACGACGACTCCGAATCACTCGCAGAATCGCGACGACAGCCCTTCACAGTCCGCGATGACAACGAGTTACATCTCCTCGCGGGGGATGAGTTTCTCGATGAGCGCGACTCTGGATCAAGGAAAGTCTGTAATCACGAACACGCCCAGAAATAGCGCTGTCGAATCGTGATCGAGTATCGCGCGATTACGCGGCGCGGCGCGAATCGGGATCGGGATCGCGACGCGCGCGGCGGCCGCGGAGCAGCCCGGCGGTCAGGAGCGTCACGAGGCCCATGCCGAGCGGCGAGGCGGCGCCCGCGTCGCAGCAGCCGCCGCCGGGCTGAGGCTCGGGCGCGCCGTCGGGCTGAGCGCCGCAGGTCGGACCGGTCGCGCCGAACTGGGCGCGGAGGCCGGGCCACAGATCGACCTCGCAGACGTCGTGGCCGGCGGTGCCCGCGGGGCACTCGACGGGGCCGGCGAGCTCGATGAAGCGGAAGATCTTCTGCCACCGCTCGGCGTCGTCGGAGCGGCCGACGGCCATGAAGTCGGGATCCCAGTTGGCGGCGCAGCCGATCAGCCCGCCGTCGGGGCGCTGGCCGAGGCAGCCGAGCCGCGGCGAGGTGGTCGCGGCGCCGAACGTCATCCCGCCGTCGGCGGAGCGGTACGTGCCCTCGCCGCTGGCGACGAGCACGGTGGTGGCGTCGCGGGCGATGACGTCGCCGATCGGCTGGGTCGTCGCGAGGACCTCCTTGAACGTCGCGCCGGCATCGGTCGAGCGGTAGAGGCGATCGCCATCGGTGCCGCTCGTGCCGCTGGAGACGAGGTAGACGAGCTGCGGATCGGCGGGGGCGACGGCGGCGATCCGGACGAGCGGCGAGGCGGCGAGCTGGACGCCGGTCAGCGAGGCGGGAGTCCAGCTCGCGCCGCCGTCGTCGGTCGTGTACACGTGCGCGAGCGGCGACGGGGTCGCGACCTGGTAGCCGGTGGCGTAGACGCGGCTCGCGCTCGAGGGCGCGACGCGCAGGCTCTTCCACCAGATGTCGGGGGCGAGCCCGCCGCGCGGCGCGAACGTGGCGCCGCCGTCGGTGGAGCGGAAGATGTCGTTGGGCTTGCCGTTCTCGGCGGTCGCGGCCCAGACCTCGCCGGTCGGGCCGATGTCGAGCGCGTCGACCCACATCTCCGCGAAGCGGCCGGGCGTGCCGGCGGGCAGCGCGGCGGTCGCGGTCGTGAAGCTGCAGCCGCCGTCGCGGCTGACGCGGAGCCCGTTGAACGTCGTCGCGAAGATGGTCCCGTCGGCGGCGATGGCGTACTTCGGATCGAACGTGCCGCCGTAGCCGACGTTCTGCTCGCACGTCCAGCGGAACGTGCAGCCGGCGTCGTGGCTGACGAGGAGCCCGAACGTGCTGCGGACGTAGATCGTCTGGTTGTCCGCGGGGCGGAAGTACACGCCGTTGGTCACGGGCGCGCGGCCGTTCGCGTGCGCGGCGGGCAGCGGGGCCGCGCCGACGATCACGAGCGCGAGCCAGAGCAGGTCTCGTTGACGCGTCATCTCGTGAGCCTCGCAGTGATCGAGTATGCGGTCCGCCCCGGCGCGAAGGCAAGCACCGCGCCGGGAGCGGCAGAGCGCCTCAAGGCGCGGGAGGCCGCGGTGGCGCCGTCGTCGCTGGCCAGCGGGACAGCACGCTCGTCGGCGCGGCGCGATGCAGGCAGCTCTCGAGCGAGGCGCCGCTCCCTTCGCCGGCGCGCGCGCACGCGCGGAGCGCCTCGAGGGCGGTGATCGCCAAGAAGCCGGGCGTGATCGTGGACTGATCGGACCAGATGCCGCGCTCGAGCGCGCCCCACGCGAGCTCCGACGGCGCGCGCGCGAGGTGATCGATCGCGTGGAGCGCGTTGTCGATCTGCTGCGCGGGGAGCCCGCGCCCGCGGCCGAGGTAGTAGCGCCGCGCCTCCTCGCGCGCCGCGGGCTCGGCCCACAGCGCGTCGACGAGCAGGCCGACGACCTCCTCGCGCGCGGCGGGATCGAGCGTCTGGCCCTTGGGCATCACGCCGAACGCCGCCTGATCGGCCATGCTCACGAGCAGCGGGCGCGGCAGCGCGGCGCCGCGGAAATCGAACGGCCGGGTGTCGCCATCGGCGCTCTCGGTGTACGGCGCCTCGTCGTGGCAATCGATGCAGTGCCGATCGAGCTGGCGGCGCAGCGCGGCGCCGATCGCCACAAGGGCCGGAGCCGCGGGGGCCGCGGAGCCGGAGCCGGAGCCGGCGGCGGGGGCGGGCGCCGCGGGCGGCGCGGGCGCAGCCGCGGGCGGCGGCGCAGGCGCGGGCGCGGACGCCGCGGCGCGCGTCTCCTCGCGCCACCGCGCGGCGTACCGCTCGAGGGCCACCTTCATCGACGCCCTGAACGTCGGCTGCTCTCCGGCAGCGGCATCGATCGCGCGGACATCCTCGGCGGTGGCGCGATCGCCGAGCACGTAGCTGGCGAAGTGGCTCGTCATGCACTGCCGGAACTCGGGCTGCTCGGTCGCGAGCTTCGCGAAGCCGAGCGGCGTGAGCGGCGCCTCGCCGCGCGGATCGCGGATGTCCCGGCCGTACAGCGGGCCGCGCTCGGCCGTGTGGCGCGCCGGTATGTAGTGCGTGCTCGCGCGGCTATCGAGGTAGCCGGAGAAGAACTGCGATCCGTAATCGAGGCGCGCGTGGCAGTCCATGCACAGCTCGGTGTGCGCGAGCCGCTTCCAGGACTCGTGGACGAAGAAGTTGTTGCCGGCGGCGTTGAGCTCGAGGACCTTGTGCGTCGTGGCGCCGAAGCTGTTGCGCAGGTTGCACCACAGGATCTCGTAGTAGGCGCGCTGCCGCTGCCGCTGATCGGGCAGCCAGTGGAGGAGCTGCGGCGCGGTGAGCACGCCGGCGTGCTGGCCGGGCCGGACCTCCTCGCGCGCCGCCCACTTGCCCTCCTGCGGCCACCGATCGAGATCGGAGAGCTCGCGCTCGGCGCGCTTGATCTCGAGCGCGCCGATCTTCTGCCGCCGGTAGTACAGCTCCGCGTTGCGATCGCGGAACGTGGAGTTGCCGGTGAACAGGGACGCCATGGGCAGGTCGTGCTCGACGACGTACGCCGTGGTGCGCTTGAGCTCGTTCATGAGGCTCTGGTTGAGCTCGTTGTAGTGATCCTCGCTGCGGAGGCAGCGGATGAGGTTGGGCCCGCAGCCGCACGGCGTCTTCCCCTCGAGCTCGGGCGAGCCGACCTGGCTGTCGCACGCGAGCACGGCCTGCGTCCGG
Source organism: Kofleriaceae bacterium (assembly GCA_035558535.1). Lineage (GTDB taxonomy): Bacteria > Myxococcota_A > Polyangia > Haliangiales > Haliangiaceae > JABFXX01. The sequence goes on along the minus strand of DATMCI010000377.1, from coordinate 29,974 downwards.
TAGCTGTGCTCGCCGGGCGCGAGCGTCCACTTGTCGGGCCGGTACGCCTCGGGGCAGACGGCGACCTCCGTGCCGAGGTTCCACCACGGCCGGACGGCGACGGCCTCCGACGCGGAGCACGGGTTCTGGAGATAGAGCGGCGCGCTGGGCTCCGGCGCGCGCTTGAGGATGAACGCGGTGGGCGCCGCGTAGTAGTTGCGGATGTTGACGAACGCGCCGAACACGAGCGACGGCACGACCTCGCCCGCGAAGCGCGGGCTCGCGAGGAGCTCGTCGATGTAGCCGGCCAGCTGCGCCGGGTCGCCGTCGAGCTTCTGCGCCCACGCGGCGAGGCGCGCGGGATCGGCGACGACGCCGGTCAACGTCGCCATCGATCCGAGCAGCTCCGTCGTGCTCCCGGCCGTGCTCCCGGTGGTGCTCGCGGCGGGCGGCGCCGCGGCGCGCGTGCCGGCGGGCGCGGGCGCGGGCGCGCCTGCCGGCGGCGAATCGGACGCGGCGCTCGAGCACGCGGCGGCGGCGAGCGCGGCGGCGGCGAGCGCCACGGCGAGCGCGGGCGGCCCCAGGTACTGCGCGCGCGTCACGACGTCCGGTCCAGGAGGAAGTTGCAGACCTTGCCGCTGTAGCCGTAGCGCTCGGGATCGAGCCCGGCGAGGTGGAGCATCGTCGCGCCGAGATCGTCGAGCACGGGGACGCGGCCGGCCGCGGCGGGGTCCCCGTTCGCGTACGCGATGGGCAGGCCCTCCATGCGCCGCCCGGTGCGGCCGAACACGCGGCCCTTGCGGAGGCCGGGCCCGGCGAGCAAAAACGACGTCTGCGGCAGGTGATCTTTGCCGAGCATGTCGTTCTGGCGCGGGAAGCGGCCGAGCTCGGAGCCGACGAGCGTGACGGTCTGGTCCGCGAGCGTGCCGTGGCGGTTCTTCCGCTCGTGGAGCTCGGCCAGGTACTCGTCGAAGAACCGGGCGAAGTTGCCGTTCATCTCGCCCTGCTTCGCCTCGTTGCGGATGTGCGTGTCCCAGCCGAGGAGGCCGAGATCCAGGACGACGCCGCAAGCGAGATCGTGCTCGATCAGCCACAGCGCGCGATCGAGGCTCTCGGCCATGCTCTGCGCGGTGTAGTCGGTCGAGCGCTCCGACGAGACGAGCGGCGGCACGGCCGCGGCGTGCTCGAAGAAGTCGGCGACCTCGCCGAGGTAGATCGCGGTCTGCTCGGCCTCCCGCCAGCCGGGCCCGCTCCGCGCGAGCTCGCCGGCCCGGCGGCGGAGCACCTTCGCGAGCGACGGGAGCTCGCCGGGGCGCGCGCGCGCGACCTCCTCGAAGACGTCGCCCTTGCCGAAGTAGAACTGATCGGCGGTGCCGAAGTACGCCGGCGAGTGCATGAACCGCGACGACAGGTTCAGGTAGGCCACGCCGAGCGGCTGGCCGCTCCGCCGCGTGGCGATGATGTCGAGCGCGCTCGGCATCACGTCGGCGATGTTCGTCTTCAGGTGGAAGAACTGCTTCTGCCCGGTCTCGTGGTTCACGGTCCGGACCTGCACGCCGTTCACGGCGGTCAGCTGGGGGGCCCAGCGCGCGAGCGGCGCGAAGTGCGGGCCGAAGCGGAGCTCGCCAGCGGCGGTGATCTTGTTCTCCGCCGGCAGCGTGACGATCTCGTCCACGTCCTGGGCGGTCTTCGGATCGGTCGTGTAGAGGGTGTCGTGCCCGCCCGACAGGAGCATCAGGACCCAGTAGCGCGGCTGGGTGGCGGGCGCGGCGACGGGCGGGTTGCGCCGCTTCTTGCTACCGCAGCCGAGGGACGTGCCGGCCAGCCACGCGCCGGTGCCCAGGGCGAGCTTCACGATATCGCGTCGCGTCGGCACCTTCGACCGCGCATCGTACCACGGTCGCCGCGACCGCCACGACCGTCAGTTCAGCGGGCTCCAGGCGACCCCGAACGCGATCACGCTGGCGTTCTGCGTGTTCTCCCCAGCCACGAAGAACCTCGCACCCAGGCTCAGGGCGAGCGTGTTCGAGACCTGGAAGCCGAGGCCGCCACCGACGAGGATGATGTCCTCGTCCAGGATGGCGTCGTGGTACGTCGCCTCGTCGAGCGTGAGCGTGCCGCCCTCGAGCTCGCTGAAGCTCACGCCGCCGTGCGTCTCGCGCAGGTTGAGATCGACGTGCAGATCCAGCCGCTGATCGAGCAGCTTGTGCCCGATCGTGAACGCCACGTCGCTCCGGTTCTGGCTGTGCTTCGCGGTGTCCGCCGAGATGTCGAGCTTCTCGACGAGGCTGAACTCGTAGAGGAGGTGCACGTACGTGGGGGCGGCGCCGAACGTCTTGCCGATGCCGAGCCCGGCGTGCAGCGCCTTCAAGTGCCGCCCGGCGACGGTGTTGCCGACGTTCTCGTAGTTCGTGAGCGGGATCGAGCCCGCGAGGTGCGGGCTCAGGGCGATGGGCTCCTCGAGCACCTGGTAGCGCACACCGGCGCGGAGATCGGTCAGCACGGTGTGCGTGGCGCCGTCGTCGTAGGTGCCGCCGCCGTTGTGCGGGTACATGGTCAGGTCGCCGGTGTACTTGAGCAGCGCGAGCGGGACCCCCACGCTCGCCGCCAGCTTGGCGATGGGCACGTACTCGGCGCCGAGCGTGAACTGGTGCGTGGTCGTCCCGGCGTTTTCGTACTCGATGTCGCCGTCGCCGATCACCTTCTTCGAGATGCCGAGGTTGTAATCGAGGCCGACCTCCAGCTCACCCTTCCCGCCCACCCACGCTTGCGCGCGCGCCTCGTTCCACGACGACCCGACGGCGACGATGCCGCACGCGACGACACACGCGATGATGACGCTGAACCGGGCGGGGCATGGTCTCATTTGCTCTCCCTCGTAAAGCAGACTAGAGTTTGCGCCCGTTTTTATCAGACTTTTCGGGGAGCCATTATCGGATGCTCGCAAGAATCTGGGCGTGTCATCCTGCCCTCGCCATGGCGGCCCTCGTGCTGGCGGGCTGCTCGTCATCGAAGGAGGCACCGGCGAAGGAGACCCCGGCCACAGCCGGCAAGGGCCGCGTGGTCGTCGCGATCACCATCGACTGGGAGGGTGCGTACCTCTCGACCGAGGGGCTCGAGGCGCTCGACGAGCTCCGCAAGGGGCTCGGCGCGGTGCCGCTGACGCACTTCGTCTCGGCGGGGTACTTCACGAAGGCGGAGCCGGACCAGACGGTGGCGTCGACGATCCAGCGCGCGGTCAAGCAGGGCGACGAGCTCGCCGTCCACCTGCACGCGTGGCGCTCGCTCGCGAAGGCGAGCGGCCTCGAGCCGAAGCTCTCGCCGTCGTTCTTGACGGGGACCGACAAGCTCCTCGAGTTCGAGGACGGCGACGTCGGGTTCGACACGGATCTGGACGTGTACGGCGTGCCCGAGCTGCGCGCGCTCCTGCGCACGTCGCGGCGCCTGCTCGAGCAGGCCGGCGTGCCGATCTCGAAGGCGTTCCGCGCGGGCGGCTACCTCGGCACGCCGAAGGTCCTGCAGGCGATCCGCGAGGAGGGATACACCGTGGACTCGTCGGCGACCGACTACCGCCAGCTCGACGAGCGCAAGGACGAGGTCCTGCCGCGGCGGGTCCGCGAGATCTGGCCGACCACGGAGACGACGGCGCAGCCGTGGCTGGTCGGGCCGCTGCTCGAGATGCCGATCGCCGCGTTCACCGACTACGCGACCGCGGACGAGATGGTCGCGATCTTCGAGGCGGCCAAGGCTCGGCTCGCGAAGGCGCCGGCCCGCGACGTGTTCGTGGTGCTGGGCTTCCACCAGGAGACGGGCGGGGAGTTCACCGCGCGCCTGGGCGAGGCGATGGGCAAGGTGCGCGCGCGCAAGGAGCTGGCCGACGTGCTGGACTTCGCGAATATCACCGACGCGTCTCAGCGAGCGCGGAACGCGCTCGCCTCGGGCAAGCCGTAGCGCATCGCACGCGGGCGCCTGCTATGCTCGCGGCCGGTGCGGCTCTCACGCTGGCTCCTCGGTGCGGCTGTGCTCGGCGCCTGCGGTCACGCGGCGACCGACAGCGCGGGCCCGGAGTGCGCGGATCCGCCGCGCGGGCCGCTCTGGTCGCGGTTCGCGGACGCGACGGCGCGGAGCGGCGTCGCCTTCGAGTACTCGACGCTGGGCTTTCAGGGCGGCGGGCTGGCGGTGGCCGATCTCGACGGCGACGGGCTGCCGGAGATCGTGGCGGGCCGGCGGGGCGGCGGCCTGGCGCTGTTCGGCAACCGCGGCGAGCTGCGGTTCGAGGAGCTCGCGAGCGCGGGCCTCGACGCGGCGGCGCCGGCCAGCGCGGTCGCGGCCGCCGATCTCGACAACGACGGCGACCGCGATCTGGTCCTCGCGGCGGCGGGGAGCGCCCGCGTGATGGCCAACGGGGGCGACGGCAGCTTCCAGGAGGCCCTGCGCCTCATGGACACGGGCGCGACCGAGCACGTCCTGCCGGTCGACCTCGACGGCGACGGGCTGCTCGATCTCTACTTCAGCAACTACGATGTCCGCAGCACGGACAGCTCGCAGAACCGGCTGTACCTGGGCCGGGGCAGGCTCGGGTTCCGGCCGGGCATCGCGGCAGGCGCGGGGCTGTCGTGGGCGGCGACGGCCTTCGACTTCGACGCCGACGGCGACACCGACCTCTACGTCGCGAACGACACGCTGAAGGCCGATCACGGCGCGCCCGCGCCCGGCGCGCTGCCGCCGTGGCCGGTGGATCTCCTCCTCCGCAATGACGGCCGGGGGCTCGACGGATTGCCGCGCCTCACCGAGGTCGCCGCCGAGGTGGGGCTCACCGCGCCGCGCAGCTCGATGGGCGGCGTCCTCGGCGATCTGGACGAGGACGGCAGCCTCGATCTGTACGTCCCGGACTTCGGCGCGAACAAGCTGTTCGCCCGCGATCCGGCGGGCGTCTTCGTCGATCGCGCGGCCGCGCTCGGCGTGGCCGCGGCGATGCGGCGGAACGCGGGCTGCGGACCGGACGCCACGTCCGAGGCGTGCCTCGTCCTGTCGTGGAGCGCGGCGCTCGCCGACTTCGATCTCGACGGCTACGACGAGCTCATGGTCGCGAACGGCGAGTCCTCGCCGCGGGACGTCCCGCCGGTGATCCTCTTCGTGCGCGGGCCGGCCTTGCCGTACGGCGAGGTCTCGCCGGGGCTGCCGTGCATGGACGCACGCGCGCTCGTCGCGGCGGATCTCGACGGCGATGGCGATCAGGACGTGGTGATCGGCCAGCGCGAGGGCGCGCTCCTCGTCTACGAGAACCGCGGCGCGCCGGCGCCGGGGACGTACCTCCGCGTCGAGCTCCGCGGCCAGACGAGCAACCGCGACGGCGTGGGCGCGGTGGTGACGGCGCGCCTGGCCAGCGGCCGGATGCTCACGCGGGTGGTCGGCGCGGGCGGCGTGATCCACTCGGCGGGCCCGCCCGAGGCGTTCTTCGGGCTTGGGAGCGATAGCCTCGCCGCGGTGGAGGTCCGCTGGCCGTCGGGGCGGCGCACCGAGGTGCCCACGCCGCCGCCGGGCACGCTCGTCGTGGAAGAAGGACCGTGAGCTTGATGCGAGCTGAAAAGGCTGGAAGGTCTGGAAGGTCTGGAAGATCTGGAAGGTCTGTGTCGTGGATCGGGCTCTGCGCGCTGGCGCTCTCGGCCGCGGGCTGCTCGAAGGACGCGGCGGAGGGCGCCAAGGCGCGCGGCGCGGCCACGGGCTCGGGCTCGGCGCCGGCACCGGCGCCGGCACCGGCACCGCCGGCGCCGACGGACGATCGCTACGACACCGGCGCGCTCGGCGCGCTCAAGTTCCAGGTCTCCGAGGGGACGGCCGAGGCGCGCGCGCACTTCACGCGCGGGCTGCTCGCGCTGCACTCGTTCTGGTACGACGAGGCCGCGCGCGAGTTCGGTGCCGCGATCGCCGCGGATCGCGAGATGAACATGGCGTTCTGGGGCCTGGCGATGAGCAAGCTCAAGCTCCTGTGGGGCGACGACGATCTCGACGCCGCGCGGGAGGTCCTGTCCCAGATGCCGAACCCCGATCGCGTGACCCCGCGCGAGCAGGCGTGGGTGATCGCCACGCTCGAGCTGCTGCGCGCCGGCGACGTGCGGACGAGCCGCCAGCGGTTCGCGGCCGCGATGGAGTCGCTGCACGCCCAGTTCCCCGACGACGAGTCGGCGACGTTCCTCGCGATCGCGCTCCTCTCGCGGATGCGGCCGGACGATCCGGACGCCGAGGCGGTGCGCAGGCGCGCCGCGGCGCTGGCGAGCGGCGTGTTCGAGCGCAATCCCAAGCACCCGGGCGCCGCGCACTACGCGATCCACGCCTACGACACGCCGGCGCTCGCGTCGCTCGGCCTGCCGTTCGCGCGCGCGTACGCCCAGATCGCCCCGGCGGCGTTCCACGCGCGGCACATGCCGGCCCACATCTACGCGCGCCTCGGCATGTGGAAGGAGGCGATCGCGAGCTGCCAGGCGGCGTGGGACGCCTCGACGGCGGCGGCGCGGCGCGAGAAGCTGTCCGCGAGCTACCACGACTTCCACAGCCTGGGCTGGCTCGTCGAGATGCCGTTCGAGCTCGGCCTACGTAAGGACGCGGATCGCGCGCTCGACGCGTTCGGCGCCGCCGTGCGCGCGGGGCTCGGCCGGCAGCACCGCGCGCTGTACGCGACGGAGGTCGCCTCGTACATGATGCGGACCGGCGCGTGGTCGCGCGTCGACGAGCTCCTGGCGCCGCTCGAGGCCAAGGCGGCCCTGGACGCCACGGCCAGCGCGTCGCCGCCGCAGCAGCAGCCGCAGCCACCGCAGCAGCCAGCGCCAGCCGCGGGACGCGCGGCCGCGCCGCCGAGCCACTGCGCGCCGGTCCCGGCGTCATCGCCGCTCGAGCTGTTCGAGCGGGTGTCCGTGCTCGAGGCCCGCGTGCGCGCGGCCGCGATGCTGCGCGATCAGGCTCGGGTGAAGAGCCTCCTCGCCGACCTGGACGCGGCGCGCGCAGAGCTGCGCCCGTTCCTCGCGACGACGCAGCCGAAGGAGGCGCTCGCGAAGCTGGACGCCGCCCACGCGCGCCGCAAGAAGATGCTGCTCGCCCGCGCGGCCGGCGACGATCGGGCGCTGCTCGAGGCGCTGCGCCAGTCGGCGGCGGACGCCGAGCAGGACGACGGCGGCGAGAGCAACCCGAGCGGCTTCTTGCTGGGCGAGGAGATCGCCGAGACGCTCCTGCGGCTGGGGCGCGCGAAGGAGGCGGCCGCCGAGCTTTCAGCCGTGCTCCGCAAGCACCCGGGGCGCGCCCGCTCGATCCTCGGCGCCGCCCGCGCCGCGACGCGCGCGGGCGATCCGCAGGCGGCGCGCGCCGCGTACCAGCAGCTGCTCGCGCTCTGGAGCGCCGCCGACGAAGACACCGACGGGCTCGCCGAGGCGCGGGCCGCCGTCGCGGCAGCACCTGCGCCTGCGCCCGCGCCTGCGCCCGCGAAGTGACCGACGGGTCCGCCGGCTACCGCTGGCAGAAGCCGTTGGCGCAGCCGCTGAACGGCGTCGGGCAGTCCGCGGCCACGGTGCAGGCCTTCGTGCAGAGCTTCGAGTGGCCGAACGACTGGCACAGACACGACATGCAACTTTCGTTGGTCGTGCACATCTCCAGCGGGCCGGCCGTGCCGGCGACGCACATCCCGCCATCGCCCATGCCAGCGTCGGGCTTCGGCTTGGATTTGTCGTCGCAGGCCGGGAGGAGCGCGGCCGCGAACAGGAGCAGAGAGAGCGCGATGCGTGAGGCCATATCGGTGACGACTCCAGGCTAGTGGATGCAGCCGGGCGAGTTTTGCTCGACAGGGTAGATGCCGGTCGGCGGCGCGGCCGTGACGATCTTCACATCAGTCGCGTAGCCGTTTCGGTCCATGAGCTCCAGCTCGACGCGGATCTTCTTCCCGATCAGGTTGTCCGAGCGCCAGCAGGTCTCGAAGACGACCGGCACCTCCTCGATGAGCTCGTACTGGCCGTTGCCGAGCGGCATGTACGCGGCGCGGAACGCGCAGCCGCTCGCGTAGTAGTTGAGCGGCACGTTGGTGTCGTGGAAGAAGGCGCGGATCCGCGTGCGCGGGTTCGAGGGATCGAGGACGTCCTGCGGGTTGCCGGGCGTAAAGCCGGTCATTCGCACGTTCGCGATCAGCATGTACCCGTCCTGGACGCCGTACTCGATCGGCAGGTCCGCGGGCATCGGCTGGAAGCCGTCGCGCCCGGTGCCGAGCACCGCCGAGCCCTGGGGCGTGCGCTGATCGGGCCAGCACGGCGTCGGCGGCTCCACCGGCGCGTCGACGCTCGCGTCGACGCCGGCGTCCACCATCCCGCCGGCCGGGTCTTCGCCGCAGCCTGCAAGCGCGACCGCGGCGAGGATCACGAGGCGCCACATCGCCGCGAGCTTAGGCGAGCCCGCGCCACGGCACAAGAGGTATGATTCCCCACCGAAATCATGCGTTCAAGGATGATTGCTGCAGTGTTATTGCTCGCGAGCTGTGGCGGCGGAGACGATGGTGGTGATGACGGCCCGCCCGTCGAGGAGGCCACGTGGCACCTGCTCGGCCAGCGGCGCCCCTCGTCGCTCCTGGCCGTCTGGGCGTCGAGCACCTCGGACGTCTGGGTCGTCGGCGGCCGCGAGGGCGCGGGCCTGGGACCGACCGTGTATCACTTCGACGGCACGGCCTGGACCAAGCGGGACACGGGCCTGACGAACATCGATCTATGGCAGGTGTTCGGCTTCGCGAACGGCCCGGTGTTCTTCGGCGGCTCCAACGGGACGATCCTGCGCTACCAGAACGGCGCCTTCGAGAAGCTGACGACGCCGACGACCGACATCACCTTCGGCCTGTATGGCAGCTCGCCCGACGACGTCTGGGCCGTCGGCGGACAGACGACGGGCAAGGGCTTCGTCTGGCGCTACCGCGGCACGGCGTTCGAGCCGGTGGCCGGGCTCCCGGCGGAGCTCGACATGAGCACCGTGTGGAAGGTCACGGGGCGCGGGGCCAACGACGTCTGGATGTCGTGCTCGCGCGGCCTGGTCCTGCACTGGGACGGACAGACGATCTCGAACGAGCGGATCGGCGCGACCGGCGAGTCGCTGTTCTCGATCGGCTGCCACGAGAGCCGCTGCATGACGGCGGGCACGAACATCACCAACGGCGTCCTGTACCAGAACGACGGGCAGGGCTGGGTCTCGAGGGTGCCGACGCCGGACGGCCCGATCTGGCGCGGCGTCACGCCGCTGGGCGAGCACGCCTACGTCGTGGGCATGGTCGGCTCCGTGCTGCGGCTGACGCCCCAGGGCTGGGTCTCCGATCCGCACGGCCTCACGACGGAGGCGCTGCACGCGGCGTGGTCGGACGCGGACGGCAACCTGTTCGCGGTGGGCGGCAAGTTCGATCGCGCGCTGACGATCGACGGCGTCATGCTCTACAAGGGCAAGACGGAGCTGCCCGCGCTGCCCTGATGGCGGCGGCGGCGGCGGCGGCTACTTCTTGACGAGCGCGGCGCGCCGGTTGCGCCCATCGGTCCGGCCGTACTTGAGGCGCGTGTCGCCGAGCGGGGTGACCTCGAGCCGCGACGCGTCGATCCCGGCGGACAGCAGGTGGTCGCGCACGAGCTCCGCGCGCTTCTGGCTGAGCGCCATGTTGGCGTCGGGGTTGCCGGCCGGATCGGCGTGGCCCTCGATGATCACCTGCGCGTCGGGGTTGGCGTTGAGCCAGCGGACCGCCCGGGCGAGCGAGACGACCGTCTGGCTGCTGAGCCGGGAGCTGTTGAAGCCGAAGTAGACCTCCTCCGGCATCGCGGCCACCTTCGCGGCCGGCCGCGGCTTGGGCTCGGCGGGAGCCGGCGCGGGCGTCGGGTTCGTCTTCACTTCCGGCGGGGCTGGCCGCGGCGTGGTCGTGACTCGCTCCGGCGGCGGCGTGGGCGTCGGCGCGGGAGCCGGCGTCGGCGCGGGGGCCGGCGTCGGCGCGGGCGTCTCCGTCGGCTCCTTGGCGGAGACGACGCGGCGGTTCGGATCCGGCGCAGGACCGGCGGCGATCGGCGTGCGCGTCGGGCGCGCGGCCACGACGGTCCGGCCCTCGTCGGCGCGCACCGGCTTGCGGGCGACCTGCTTCTCGACCGAGCGCATGTCGGCGGTGACGTCGCCGGAGCGCACGAGCACGACGGCGCCCGGGTAGCTGGTGCGCGCCTCCTCCTGCTGCTGGGCGTCCACGATCACGACCGCGTATGACTTCTTCTTGGCCGCGGCCGGGGTCGGCGCGACCTCGACGCGGTGGCCGGAGGCCGCGAGATCGCGCTCGAGGCGGCGCGGCGGCTCGCCGAGCAGGAGCACGTCCGAAGGGTTGGACGTGCGGGCGACGGCCTTGCGCGCGGTCTGACTCTTGACAGTCAGCTTGACGCCGCACGCATCAGCGGGCGGCGTCGCGTGCAGATCCACCAGGGAGAGGGCCAGGAGGCCCGCGGCGAAGGTCCATTTCATGGCGTACCTCGACGGCGCAGAGCATCCGTTCTTAACAGAGCACCTACCCCCCCGCAAGGCCTCGTCTCATGGGCCGGCAGCAGACTCATCCGTCGGGCGGAAAATCCATCGCGATGCGGCACCGCCTCGGCGCTCTCGCGCGCGACTGACGAGAATTCGCGCGGCGACCGGTTTTGCGTGATGATCACCACTACGCGTTTGTCGTACCCGAGGGACGTCAAACAATCGACGTTTGATCGAGCATCAAGACTTGAGGATCGCGTCGGATTAGCGGCATGCTGCGCCTAACCTCGGGGGGAGGTCATTATGCGTCTACGCACTCTGAGTCTGTCTTTGTTCTTCGCGATGGCTGGACTCGCCGCTTGCGGCGATGACGAGAACGACATCAAGCGGCCCGACGCCGCGACTACGCCCGACGCGCCGAAGCCCGTGTTCAAGGGCTACGACGCCGACGAAGGCGGCGAGGTCCGCATCGAGTACGTCAAGTTCGGCAACGGCAACGCGGGCATTCGTGCCGGCGCGTTCTTCTACGACAACCCGGGCACGAAGCGGTTCTGGGAGTACGTGAACACGAACGGCTGCACCGACTCGTCGACCGACATGAACTGGCCGACGGCGGCGAACCCGATCGCGGAGCGCACCTACCTGGATCCGGGCAACATCATCCTCTCGGGCGGCCCGCAGACCTTCACGCTCAAGCGCAACCCCGCGATGGGCCCCGACGTGCCGGGCCGCGTGCACCCCGCCGACAAGTGGTTCTTCGATACCGCGACCTCGGCGGATACCGACGGCGGGACGTACCTGACCGAGAAGACCAAGTACGACCTCATCGTCACCGGCAGCCCGAGCATGCCGGCGCAGATCTTCGATGACGTGATGTACATGCCGGCGGACTTCTCGGTCATCAGCCCGGCGCTCTCGACCACGCCGTTCCCGATCCCGGCGGGCATGCCGCAGACGTTCACCTGGACCACCCCGCCGTCGGACCAGCCGGCGGGCTACGAGATCGTGTCGCTGGTGGCGTTCATCGTCCCGGGGCAAGGTCCGGCCGTGCTCTGCATCGAGCCGAACGACGGCTCGATCACCGTCCCGGCGAACTTCATCGACATCGCCCGCGCCAAGATCGGCGCCAACACGGGCACGCTGGCCCGCCAGACGCTGACGCACCAGGTGCGCGAGCTGATGGACCGGAACGGCCCGACGGGGAAGCGCATCGATCTCCTCACGATCTGGTGCTACGCGACGCCGTTCGTCGCCCCGTAGTGTGAGCTAGCGATCGAGCTAGCAAATCGATCGAGTGGCGCGGGTCAGTGCCACTCGACGATGGCGAATGTCCAGTCGTCGGTCTGTGGCTGGTTCCCTCGAGTTTGGTCGGCGTGCAGGAGGATTGAGGCCGCCGCGTCCCTGAGGCGCTGCCCCCTGGTGAGCTCGTACTGCTGCGCGAACCGCCGCATCCCCATCACGTTGCCGTTGGGGAGGATGATCTCGGGGATACCGTCCGTGTAGAGCAGGAGCCGCTCGGAGGAGTCGAGCTGACCCTCGACGCGGCCGATCTCGAACCCGCTCTCGGTCCCGAGCGGCGAGCCCGGGCAGAAGTGCACCCGGTGCTTGCCCTGCTGGTTCAAGCCCAAGATGGGCGGCGCGCCGGCGCTGTAGAACACCCACCGGCCCGTGGCCTCCTCGAGCTCGAGGGCGGCCATGGTCATGTGGTACTTGCCCTTGGCGACGCGCAGCACCTCGCGGTTGAGCCGTTCGAGCCCGTGCTGGACGTTGTCGAGCCCGTCCTCGATGAGCACGCGGAACGCCGTGGCGACCGCCGCGGTCACCATCGCGGGGCCGGGGCCGTGGCCGGTGACGTCGCCGACGAGGATGAGGTGCCGCCCGCCGGGGAGCGGCTCGTACCACCACCAGTCGCCGCTGCACGCGTCGGCGGGGCGGTAGTAGCCAAACAGCGTCATGTGGTGCGTCGTGATCTCGTTGTGGTCGGGGAGGAAGCCGGTCTGCACGGCGCCGGTGAGCTCGAGGTCGCGCTCGACGACGGCGAGCCGGCCCTCGCGCTCGGCGCGCTGCACGCGCGCCCGCTGGAGGCGGATCACGAGGTACGCGGCGCCGGCGAGGAGCAGGACGTAGACGCCGTACGCCTGCCACGTGCGCCAGAGCGGCGGCGTCACCTTGAGCTTGAGCGCGATGCCCGCCTCGTTCCAGACGCCGTGCCGGTTGGCCGCGCGGACGCGCAGCGTGTAGTTGCCGCCGTCGAGCTTCGTGTACGTGGCGAACGGGCGATCGATCTCGATGAAGTCGTCGTCGAAGCCCTCGAGCTTGTACGCGTAGCGGTTCTTCTGCGGGGCGGCGAACGCGAGCGCCGCGAACTGCAGCTCGAACGAGTCCGAGTACGAGACCTGGAGCGACGGCAGGGTCCAGATCGGCCGCCCGAGCTTGACCTCCTGGTTGAAGACCTTGAAGTTGGTCATGACCACGGGCGGCACGTAGGGGTCGCGCGTGATCTCCTTGGGCTGGAACGCGTTGAAGCCGCCGGCCCCGCCGAAGAACAGCCGGCCCGACTTGCTCAGCATGAACGAGCTCTGGCTGAACTCGGCGTCCTGGATGCCGTCGGACGTGTCGTAGGCGATGAACTTGCCGGTCTTGGGATCGAGCTGCACGAGCCCGCCGCCGTTGGTGCTCATCCAGAGCTTGCCGTCCGCGTCGGGGAGGATGCCGTGCACCGTGTTGTTGGTGAGCCCGGAGTTGGTGGTGTTGAACCGCTCGGCCTTGCCCGTGCTCGGATCGAGCTTGTTGAGCCCGCCGCCGAACGTGCCGACCCAGACGCTGCCGCTCGCGTCGCGGTAGATGCTGAGCACGTCGTCGCTGCTGAGGCTCGCCGGATCGTCGGCCCGGTAGCGGAAGCTCTGCGCGGTGCCGGCGGTGGTGTTGAACCGGATGACGCCGCCCTTGCCGGTCCCGAGCCAGAGCACCTTCTTGTCCGTGGGATCGAGGTAGAGCCGGTAGAGGTGGTTCGAGCTGAGGCTGTTCGCGTCGTCGCCGGCCTCGGTCGTGAACGCGGTGAACGTCTCGAGCTGCGGATCGAAGCGCAGGAGCCCGCCGCCCCACGAGGCGAGCCACAGCATGCCGCGCTCGTCCTCCCAGATGTCGAAGATGGTGTCGACGGGGAGGCTGTTGGGCTTCTCGGGATCGGGGAGGTAGCGCCGGTAGGTCTCGGTCTTGGGATCGAACGCGACGAGCCCGTTGCGCAGGAGCGCCATCCAGAGCGTCCCGCGGCGATCGCGGTGCAGCGTGTTGATCCAGACCGACTCGAGCGGGGCCGGATCCTCGTCGGACAGGTTGCGCCCGAGGCTGTGATAGATCGTCACGCGCTGGGCCGCCCACTCGTACTTGTAGAGGCCGTTGTAGGTGCCGATCCAGGCGGTGCCGTCGCTGTCCTCGAACATCGACTTGGTCTGGCTCTGCGTGCGGTGGTGGCCGAACCGCTGGCGGAGCTCGCTCACCTTGCACACGCCGACGGTGAACCCGCCGATCCACATGACGCCGCCGGCGTCCTGGTAGATCGCCTCCACCGTCGGGAACGCGATCCGGGTCGGGTCCTTGGGGTCCTTGGGATCGTGCATGTAGCGGACGATCTTGCCGGCGGCGTCGATGCGGTTCAGGCCGTTCGAGGTGCCGACCCACAGCATCTTGTTCTTGTCCTCGAACAGGACCTGGATGTGATCGTCGCTGATCGTGGTCGGGCTCTGCGCCGAGTGCTCGTACCGGGTGATCTTCTTGGTCGCGGGATCGAGCGCGAGCAGGCCCTCGCCGTCGCTGCCGATCCACACCTTGCCGCTGGGCGAGGCGAAGATCGCGTTGATCGCGACGTTGTTGACGTCGAGCTCGTCCTTGAAGCTCGTGGCGGCGTTGGTGTCGGGGTTCCAGCGGATGACGCCCTCGCTCGCGGTGCCGAGCCAGAGGTTGCCGGCGGCATCGGCGTGGAGCGAGGTGATCGTGGTGTCGAGCGGCTTGGCCGCGAAGTCGGTGAACGAATTCGTCGCCGGATCGAAGCGGGAGAGGCCGCCGCCGGAGAGGGCGAACCAGACGCGGTCCTTGGCGTCCTTCGCGATGGCCGCGGCGCCCTCGGTGCCGGTGCCGCCCTTGCCGCGCAAGAAGCGCGTGAACTGATCGGTGTCCGGATCGTAGAGGTTGATGCCGCCCTCGGGCGTGCCGATCCAGATCTTGCCGCTCGGGTCGAGCGCGAGCGCCGCGACGAACCCGGACGAGATCGACTTGGGATCGCTCTCGTTGGCCCGGTACACGCGCATCTGGATGCCGTCGTAGCGCGCGAGGCCATCCGCGGTGCCAAACCACATGAAGCCGCGCTGGTCCTGCACGATGCTGCGCACGTGGGCGTTCGGCAGGCCCTCGGCGATCGTCAGGCGATCGCAGCCGAACGGCGGATCGATGCGCAGCACGGTCTTGCTCGCGCCGCTGGCCGCGGGCGGATCCGGGAGCGTCGCGGCGGGCGTCGCCGCGGACGGTGCCGCGGCACCCCGGGCCGCTGGCGCGGCGGCCGGCCGCGTGACCGGGGGAGCGCCTCGAGGCGCGGCCCGGGTCGGCGACGCGGCCCCGAGCACGACCCCGAGCACGACGAGCGACGCGAGAGCGAGATGGCGCACCATGAGCTGCGCCAACATACCACCACTGATCCGGGCTAATGTTGGCCGATGACCGAGCACGTCACAACGGCGGCGGCGTCGGAGCTGGCGGTCCAGAGCATCCTCCTGCAGCTGATCGTCGTGATCGCCGCGGCGCGGCTGATCGCGGTGATCGGCAAGCGCTTCGGGCAAGCCGTGGTGGTGGGCGAGATGCTCGCCGGGATCATGCTCGGCCCGAGCCTGTTCGGCTACCTCGCGCCGGACGCGTTCTCGTACGTGTTCTCGGCGGGCACCGGGCCCGTGTTTAGCGGGCTCGCGCAGGTCGGGCTCGTCTTGCTCATGTTCCAGATCGGCCTCGAGTTCGAGCTGGGTGCGGCGGTGGCGGCGCGGCGCACGGTCCTCGGCGTGAGCCTGCTCGGGATCGTCATCCCGTTCGTGCTCGGCGGCGTCGCCTCGGTCTACTTCTACGAGCAGCTGGCGGAGCCGCGCCCGGAGGAGATGGGCTTCACGCTGATCTTCGCGGTGTCGATGTCGATCACCGCGCTGCCGGTGCTCGGCCGGATCTCCGCCGAGACGGGGCTCGATCGGACCCGCGCGGGCGCGATCGCGATCAGCGCGGCCGCGATCGACGACGTGGTCGGCTGGTCGCTGCTCGGCGCGATCATCCTGCTCATCTCGGGTCACTTCTCCCTGGACTGGGTGGCGTTGCGCGTGGTCGGCCTGTGCGCGGTCGGCGCGATCGCGGTCTATGTCCTGCGGCCGCGGCTGCACCGCTACTTCGATCGCCACCTGGCGGCGCACGGTCGGCTCGAGTACGCGGGGATCTCGCTGGTGCTGGTGCTGCTGTTTGCCTGCTCGCTGGTGACGAGCGTGCTCGGCCTGCACGCGCTGATCGGCGGCTTCGTCCTGGGCGTCGCGCTCCACCAGCACGAGGGGTTCGTCGCCGAGTGGCGGAGCCGGATCGGCCCGCTCGTGATCACGCTGTTCTTGCCGATCTTCTTCACGCAGACGGGGCTGCGGACCGATGTCGGCAGCCTGGGCGGCGGCGCGGAGCTCGTGCAGTGCGCGCTCATCTGCGGGCTGGCGTTTGTGTGCAAGTTCGGCGGCGGCTACGTCGGCGCGCGGCTGGCGGGCGAGTCGCCGCGGACGGCGAGCGTGCTCGGCATCTGCATGAATACGCGCGGCCTGATGGAGCTCGTGGTGCTGAACGTCGGCTACGAGCTCGGCGTGCTGCCGAAGTCGCTGTTCACGCAGCTCGTGTACATGGCAGTGCTGACGACGGTGATCGCGACGCCGCTGATCCGGCGGTACATGCGGACGGAGCCGGCGGGCGCGGCGGCCGCGGCGTAGCCGCGTAGCGCGCAGAGGGAGAGCGCAGAGCGGAGCGCGCAGGGCGGAGAGCGCAGAGCGGAGAGCGCAGAGGAGAGAGCGCGCACGGTGGTGCTCGCGCGTGGGCGCGCGGCGCGGTGCTCGCGGCCTCCTCCGATCCGCTCCGCCTCGCGTGCGCCCCCGGGCTTCACTGCTTCGCAGTGGCCTCCCGGACCGCGGGACGGCGAATGCTCTGCTCGGGCGACCGGCGAGCCCACGCGGCCTGTGCGCGCTCCGCGCGCCAGGCCGCTGGGGGACCCCCGCACGCGAGGCTGCGCTCTCGGAGGAGGCCGACTCGCCTCGGCGCCGCGCGTGTCGAGAGCGCGTGTCGAGAGCGCGGAGCGAGCGCGCGGAGCGAGCGCGCGGGCCTCTATATAAAGGAGCGACTCGTCGCGTTAAGCGATACTGTGGTGGGTAGTGCGCAAGAGCGACGAGCGTCAGATCTGGCGCAGCACGCGCTCGGAGACGACCTTGTAGCCGGCCCCGGCACGCTCGACCCGATACTCGACCTCGCGGACCGAGGCGGCCCCGCCGCGACTGCCGCCGCCACCCTCGATCAGCGCGACGTCGCCGAGCCACTTCACAGGGCCGACATCGAACACGATGCCGGGACCGCCGCCGTCGTTCACGCGCACCGGATCGGGGCCGCCACCGCCACACGCCGAACCGACGATCGCGCGAGGGTGGCGGCGCTGGATCGCCGAGAGCAAGGCGACGCTCGGCTCGTTGCCGGGACCGCCACGTACGCGTAGGCACAGCGCCTCGTCGGGACGGGGACTCGCCGCCGCGATCTCGTGCAGCAGCACGGTCTCGAGCACGGCGTCATCCTTGGATAGCCCCGAGGAGGGGCCACCGGACTGCGCACCACTACACGCCATCATCGACAGCACGATACCGAGGATCGCCAAGACGCGCATCGCCGCATCGTACGGACTCGCTGGCCCCAGGAGCAAGCCAGCTGGCAAGGACGGGACCGCGGCGGCGGCGGGTAGGATCGGTCATGGCGACCCGCTGCCGCCGATGAGAGATGTCTTGCGATATTCGATCGAGGATCTCAGCCCGAACGAGCGCATCTGCCTCGCGATCATCTTCTCGAAGATCGATCCGGACGCGTGGCGGGTGCAGATCCGGTCACGGCCCGCATCGATCGAATGCCTCGCGCGATGAAGAACTGAAATCATCGGGCGGCGAACACGAACGGGAACGTGACATCCACCGCGGTGCCGCGCGGCGCGGGGAACTGCGCCGACGCGACGAGCTCGTTCACGCAGGCGCGGACATCGGCATCGCCGAGCGTGTCCTGCGTGATGCACCGGTCGGAGACCTCGCCGGTCGCCGTAATGATCCAGTGGATGACCACCTGGCCCGAGAGCGCGGGGCGGGCGAGGAGCCGCCGCTCGTAGCACTGCTTCAGGTCTCCGAGGTGGCGCTGCACCTCGTCCGCGACGAGCGCCAGATCGATGGTGTCCTCGGGCGCCAGGGCGGGCGGCCGGAAGGCGTCGGAATGGGCGCCCTGGACGGAGGGGGCGCCGAGCGAGAGGGTGCCGCGCGACGCATGGGCTTCAGTGCCTGGGGAGGCGATCGGGGATCCGGCTCGGGGGAGCGCCGGCCGGACCGAGGTGCAGGCGAGCGTCACGGCGCACGCGAGGGCGGCGCCGCGCGCCAGGAACCGGAGCCACGCGCCGGGCGGCCGCCGCTGCACGCCGGAGTCGAGGATGCGGCGGAGGCGCGCCTCCGTCCACGAGCGCTCAGCCATGCAGACGGCGCCGGGGTGGGCCGGCTGGCTGGGCGAGAGCGAGCGCGCCACCTCGAGGAGATCGGCCGCGTAGCTCGAAGGCCGGACCCCGGCGCCGAGCACGAGATCGTCGCAGGCGTGCTCGCGCTCGATCCGCAGCCGCGCCGCCGCCAGCCACGCGAGCGGGTTCCACCAGTAGAACGCGCACGCGAGCTGGGCGCCGAGCTGAATGAGAGTGTCGCGGCGACGCACGTGCCCGAGCTCGTGCAGGAGGACGGCGCGGAGGCGCTGGGGCGACCAGTCGTCCGCCGCGGCGGGGAGCAGCACGCAGGGGCGCAACACACCGATGGTCATCGGCGAGCCGATCGCCTCGCTGCGGCCGAGGTGGACGTTTGGCGGCGATGGCGAGCGCGCGCGCGGCCTCGCTCCACGCCAGGAGCCACGCCTCCGCGCGGGCGGGCTCGGCGGCACGCGCCAGGCAGTGCGCCGCCCAGTGGCCGCGCAAGAACCGGAGCGCCACGAGCAGCGCGCCCGCGGCCCAGACAGCGGCGAGCCACGCGGGCCACGCGGGTTCGCCGGTGGTGCGGCCGCCCGTCACGAGGACGGCCGCCGCGAGGAGCGAGCGGCCGGCGGCCGGCGAGCTCTCCAGCGGCAGCAGCGACGGCAGCACGCGATCGAAGAGCGGCAGCAGCAGGGCCCCGGCCACGCCGAGCGCCCAGATCTGGTGCCTCGTGGCCGCCGCGCCGCGCCGCCAGAGCGCGGCGCCGAGCCCGGCCGCCGCGAGGAGCAGCGCCGCCTTGGCGGCCGCCGCGAGGAGCCACGCCAGCCCGCCGGCCGTCATCACCGCCCCTCCTTCCGGGCGGCGGCGATGAGGTCGGCCAGCCGATCCAGCTCGGTGCCGCTCAGCTTCGCGCGCGACTCGTCGATGAGCGCCGCCACGGCCTGCTCGGTGGAGCCGCCGAAGAACGTCTGGACGAGCGCCTTCACCGCCGACCGCCGCGCCTTGGCCTGCGAGACCACCGGTGAGAAGACGTACCGCGGCCCGCGCTGCTCGTGACGGACGTGCCCCTTCTCCTCGAGGATGCGCAAGAGGGCGCGCACCGCGGAGTACCCGGGCGGGTCGTGCATCTGCTCGCGGACCTCCGCGGCGGTGAGCCCGCGCGCGGCATACAGGATCTCCATGATCTGGCGCTCGCGGCGGCTGAGCGGGGGCGTCGGCATGCTAAGAAATTAGCCGGGTGCTAAAAATTTAGCAAGTGGAGTACGCGGCGCGCGTGCATGGCGGTGGCGACGCCGCTGAAGAGCGGAGGTGCTCACGCGCGGCGCGGCGTGGCGAGCGCATTGGCGACGAGCTGCCACAGCCGGTGGATCGCGCCCTGCGGGCGGCGCTCGACGAGCATGTGAGCGATGTCGTCGAGCGCTGGCGCGCCCTCGAGCATGGAGCGCAGGAAGAGCGGCAGGATCGGATCGAGCTCGCGGTGCCGCTGCACGAGGGCGTCGCTCGCGACGGCGAGCGCGGCCAGGTCGGCGTCGGGCAAGAGCTGGTCGAGCAGGGCGCGCTCGTCGTCGGTGGCGGCGAGGCGCAGGATCGGGCGCGCCACGTCGCACAGCACGCCGCCCCACGTGGGCGGAGCCAGCGCCGGCAGGCCGTGGCACACGTAGAGCCGGCCGGTCAGCGACAGGCGCAGGCGCGCGGGCGTGACATCAGCGTGGATCCCCGCGGCGCGGAGGTGCGAGATGCGCTCGCAGGCGTCGTGCAGCATCGCGAGCGCGGCCGTCCACGGCAGGCGCTCGTGGCGGAGCGCGGCGGCGAAGTGATCGAGGCCCACGCCCTGGACGAGCTCGCTCACGATGTAGCTGTGATCACCGAGCGTGGTGAACTCGAAGATCTGCTCGATGCCGTCGTGGGTGATCATGGCGCGGCGCTTGAGGGCGTCGATGAGCGCGGCGCCAGGCGGGAGGGCAGGGAGCCGGCGCACGAACACGAACTGGGTGAACTGGGAGCCCCCGAACATCCCGACGAAGCACTCGTCGCCGGGGCCCGCCGGGATCCGCGTGTGGAGCCGATACCGGCTGACCTGATCCTCGAGCCCGTCGCCGTCATCGGGGTCCGGCGGCCGGAGCCGGCGCGCGGCGAGCGCCTCGTAGCTCGGCGCGGCCAAGGGGAGCAGATCGGGCACGCGGCGATGGTACGCCGGTGTGCTCGACTTCCAAATCTAAACCGACACGCATTCTAGATCTCGATTAGGCGCGTGGCTCCGCCGGATCGGATGGATCGGATCGCTGTCGGATTCACCGTCGTCCCGGCGCCTGCTGGATCGATCCAACCACGGAGCCGCGCCCGCCAGGGCCCGGCCGGATGTCGTAAGGCGGGAGCTTGGCTGGTATCGTCCCGAAGAGCACTGCGAGAAAAAGACCATGAAGCACGACGAGCGCACGAATCTGCTGGAGCCGAATCGACGCAACTTCCTCAAGGCGGGCGCTGCCGGGGCCGGGGCCGTCCTGGCGCTGGGCGCGGGGTGCGCCGCGCGGGCCCACGACCAGCCGGTGGCACAGCCCGTGGCCGCGAGCGACGGCTACGTCACCACCAGCGACGGCGTGCGCCTGCACTACATCGCGCGCGGCTCCGGACGGCCGCTGGTGCTCATCCACGGCTGGTCCCAGTCGGCGGCCCTGTTCCGCGAGCAGCTGGCCGCGCTCTCGAGTCGATACCAGGTGATCGCCCTCGACCTGCGCGGGCACGGCGAGTCGGCGAAGCCCGAGGGCGGCTACCGCGTCGCGCGGCTGGCGCAGGACACGCACGAGGCGCTGGCGGCGCTCGGCCTGCGCGACTTCGTGCTCGGCGCTCACTCGATGGGGTGCGCGGTCGTCTGGAGCTACCTCGAGCACTATGGCCCGGCCGGGATCTCCAAGCTGCTCCTCGTCGACGGGTCTCCGTGCGTCACCGCCTGGCCGGGCTGGTCCGACGACCAGAAGGCCGAGGCGGGCACGTTCGTGGATTCGAAGTCGCTCTACGAGATCGCGGGCGGGCTCGCGGGAGCCGACGGCGCCAAGGTCACCGAGGGGTTCATCTACAACGCGTTCTTCACCAAGCAGTACCCGCGCGAGCAGCTCGCCTGGGTGCTCGCCGAGAGCCTGAAGCTCCCGCGCGCGTATGCCGCGCGGCTCCTCGTGGACCACTGCACCCAGGACTGGCGCGACGTCATTCGCACGATCCGGCTCCCGACCCTCGTGGTCGGCGGCACAGCGAGCATCTTCAACCCGAAGTCGCAGCGATGGATCGCGCAGCAGATCCCGGGCAGCCGCGTCGAGATCTTCGAGGAGGCCGAGGGCGGCGGCCACTTCCCGTTCCTCGAGAACCCGGCCAAGTTCAACCGCCTGGTGACCGAGTTTTTGGGCTGATCACGGAGAGTGGCAGGTCCACGTGCCGCAGTGGTGGCACGCGCCGGTGAGCTGCTTGGTGTCGACCAGGGCGTACGCGCCGCGCCGGACCTCGAAGCGGCGCGTGGTCGTGGTGTGCTCGGGGACTCCGCGCCTGCCGTGCGCGGTGGTCTCCGCGACCAGCACGAGCGGGCGAACGCCGGAGGCGCCGAGCGGCGTCGCGATCACCGCGGCGTGATCGATCGAGCCGGGGCCGACGACGCCGAGGTCGTGGCCGCAGCTGCCGCGCACCGCGTAGACGCGCCACGCCACCGCCTCGGGGCACGCGTGCTTCTTCGCGACCGGCACGAACGCGTCGTCGATCCCGTCGCCATCGACGTCGGCGAGCCGCCGGGTCTTGAATCCCCAGAACGTCTGGCCGTCGGCGAGCTCGCCGTCGTGCGTGATGACGCTGCTGTTCACATAGACAGGGTGATCGACGCTCGGGATCGCCACGCACGCACCGGGCGGGGTCGTCTTCGCGGGCCGCGCGACCAGCGTGATCGAGCCCTGGTATGCGTCGAGCGCGACCCGCACCCGCGCGCCAGACTTCGCCTCGAGCGTGGCGACGAACAGGCCGGGCTCGCTCCGATCGTCGAGGAGCGTGAAGCCGGCCTTCACGAGGGCGCCGCGGATCGCCGCGCCGTCCTTCGCGGGGTCGCCTTTCTCGAGCCGCGCGACCAGGACGCCAGCGCCGACGAGCGCCTTGGGATCGGGCTTGCCGGCAGCATCGATGATCGCGCCGGCCGCGGCGGAGGGCGCGATCCAGGGCGCGTCTGCAGCCGCGAGCCGCGGCGAGGCGGCGATGGCCATGGCGGTGACAGCGGAGAGGACCAGCCGGATCGCGCGCATCGGCAATGAGCGTAGCGCGCGCGCGCGCTTGTTCCTACAGCAGGATGATCGCACCATCCTCCACGATGCAGCTGGCCGCTTCATGCTGCGCGGTCGCTCGATGGATGCTGCTTCCGGGCGCGCTCGACCGGGGTAGCCTCGGACACATGACGAATGGCCGATATCGTGTCGTAGCGCTGCTGCTGGTCGCGACGCTCGGCGCCGAGCCCGCGCTCGCCACCACGTACCTCTCCGCGGAGCCGATCCCGACGCCGGACGTCGTCGGCGCCGGGAGCCTCGCGAAGCTCGAGAGCATCGGCTACGCGCGGCTGGAGCGCTGGAGCCGGCGCCTGCTCGACGAGTGCCGCATCGTCGACCAGACGATCGGCGTCCTGGCGGCGCACCGCGCCATCAGCACGGTCGACGCGACCAACACGAGCGCGACCGTGGCGGCGGGCGGCTTCGAGGCCGTCTCGCACCCGTCCTACGTGCTCACGGTGCGCGACACGGGCCCCGGCGCCGCCAGCGCCGCCGATCTGGACGTGCTCGCCAACGCGCTCGGATACGTGCTGAATCAGGACGGCACGGCGTACTTCACGCCGGACAGCGCGAATGCATATCAGTTTGCACTGGACTACGCGGTCATCACGTTCGCGCCGTCCTTGAGCGGTGAAAGCGCCAAGCAGTTCTTCGACTTCGTGGGCACGATCGATCCGGCGCTGTGGAGCGGGCTCTATGCCGGCTTCACGCAGGTCGGGAGCTCGATGTTCTTCCTGCAGCCCGCGGTCTCGAAGCAGCAGTTCATCGATGGCCTGGCGGAGGCGGCGCGCGTCGATCCGGCTGCCGCCTACGCCACGCTGAACAATCACGGCAGCCCGACGACGGCCCGGGCCGGGGTCGCGTTCCCGGAGAACGACTGGATCGCGTTTCCGGATGGTGGCCAGTACCTGGCGCAGGTGGGCAGCCTCTCGCCGCAGCTGGCGAGCGCGCTGGCCGGGGTGCGCCAGCGCCACCTGCAGGCGCTGGCCGGCCTGGTGAGCGCCATCGATCGGAACAACGTAGATAACTACCTCACGCGCCAGTTCCGCTGCCCGTGAGCTGATCTGACGATCCGCCGCGGATCGCTGCCGCAAAGCTGCACGGCTCCGGCGTGATCACCGGGCGATCGGCGGTCGCGGTGACCCGCCGCGCGCGCCGCGAGGATCCGCGGGGTTAGGGCCAGTCGCATAGGTTGCACTGGCGACTACGTAAAATCTACTGCAGCGTCCTGGGGCAGCAGCGCAGCAATTTGCAGCATAGGTCGCGCTGGCGGTCGCTTCATCGGCGTCGGTAGGCTCGCAGTTACCCTCTCACTTCGGCGAGGGCGATTGCGGGGCGAGATGCGTCGAGAGATCGGTTCCGTGGTGACCAGCATCGCCCGTTGCGCACAGCAACAGCGAGCGGGTGGCCAGTGACGCGCGTATTTTACCCACCCGAGCTCGACTACTCGCGCCAGCGCGACAGCTTCGATCCGATCCGCGAAGGAGAGCGCTACGGGCTATTGCCCGAGCTGTCGCTCGCGATCTGGAAGCGCGTCTCCGAAGATGCGACCGACATCTCTGGGCGCCGCAACGAGGACCAAGCGCTGGAGCAGTTCCGCGAGCTAGCTGCGCGCATCACGGCACGCGGCCGACGGCTGCGACCAGACCCCGGCCGGCTCACGCGCGTGGGCACCGAGATCCATGGTGAATGGCCGGGAACCTGGGCCGCCGACGAGCTCAAGCCTCGTGTGCCAGGCCGGCAGACGTTGGTCGAGGTCGAGGCGCGACGGTGGGCGAACTGGGCGGGCCATGCGTCAGCGACGATGGCGGATGGCTCATCAAGGTCGGGATCAAGCAAAGGTGATCGCGCCGTCATCTACGACGCCGCGCGCGCGGGCCACCTGGCGGCCTGCCTGGCGCGCCTGCTGGCGCCGGAACGTGCAGGCGAGTTTGCCGACGTGGCGCTGCTCCTCTCGGCGGTCGAGCCGCCGGTCGCCCGCGCGGCCTTGTCGTTGCTCCGGCACATGCCGGGCGGCGCGCC
Source organism: Kofleriaceae bacterium (assembly GCA_035558535.1). GTDB lineage: Bacteria > Myxococcota_A > Polyangia > Haliangiales > Haliangiaceae > JABFXX01. The sequence goes on along the minus strand of DATMCI010000377.1, from coordinate 5,437 downwards.
GACCCAAAGCGCGCTGGAGGCGCTCAACGACGTTACCGCCGGGCAAGCTTCGCGGCTGCTGGCGAATCCCCCTGCGCGCGACGTAACGCCCGCGCACCTCCGGCCCATGCACGACGCCAGCGCGGTAGCACCTCCCCGCCGGTCCTTCGTCAGGAGCGGCGGTCCTTCCTTTGTGAGCCGTGATCTCGCCGCCCATCTCCCCGCGCGCGATGTGAGCGACCTCGGGGAGGTCGAGCCTGCGCTCGTTGACCAGGGCGACGGTGGGGAGCCGCTTCCACCCGCGATCGCGGCGCGCATGCGCGAGCTGCTTCACCACGACTTCACGCACGTGCGCCTCCACACGGGCGCGGCGGCCGCGGGCGCGGCGGCCGCCCTCGGCGCGCGGGCATTCACCCTCGGCGACCACATCTATTTCAATCGCGATCAATTCGCCCCTGATACGCCGTTGGGCGAGCGGCTCCTCATTCACGAGCTGACGCACGTCGTGCAGTATGACGAGGGACGGCTGCCCCACGCCGACGGCGGTTTCAAGGTCTCCGATCCCGGGAGCGCCACCGAGCGGGAGGCGCGCGCCGCCGAGGACAGCGCCAGCCGTCTTTCGCCAAAGGAGCACCTCCGGGAGCCGGTGCCGGCGCCGCCGGCCCGGACCACGGCAACCGGGCCGGCGGTCGCGGAGATCCAGCGCGCGCCGCACGATCCGCCGCAGACTCCGCCGCAGACTTCGGCAGCCCGGGTGGCCTTCGTGCGGGAAGCAGGTCTGAACCTGCGCGCCGGACCAGATCAGAAGGCGGCGTCGTTGAAGAAAATGAAGTTCGGACAGCGGGTCCACGTCCTCGAGGACTCCGGCACGGGGGAGTGGCTGAAGATCGCGGTGCTCGGCCAGACGGGCTATGTATACAAGCCGAGGGTTCATTTCCCGTCGCAGGATCTCATCGAGAAGGACCCCGGTCTGACTCTCATCAAGGTCAAGCCGGGACAGACGTTCTGGGGCCTGGTCAAGGAGACCTACGGGATCCAGGGCAACGAGAGCTCGAGGGACCAGAACATCAATCACTTCATCAATGCGATCCGCACGGTCAACCCCAAGCCGGAGGCATTCAAGGTCAAGACGGACATCCTCGACGACATCGGCAACGCGGCCGTCTCCGGCCGCGACGCGTCGGACACCGAGCTGATCGCGGGGGTCGATCTGTGGATCCCGAGCTTCGGCGTGGCGGCGAAGATGGACGTGGGCAGCGGCACCGTGACCGGCGAAGTCGCCCGCTACGCCAAGAAGTTCCAACAAAAGATCGACGACTTCGGAGCAGCCTGCCGCGCCTCCGGAAAGTACATCCTCCCCGCGATCGGCCGCCACGCTGGTGAAATGGCGATGGGCATGCTGCAGGGGCTCGTCGACTTCGCGCTCGATGCAGCGAAGATCCTCGCGGGCAGCACCGCGGTCGGCGCGTTGCTGGGATCGTTCTTCGGCGGTGTCGGCGCGGTACCGGGCGCGGAGATCGGCTTCGAGGTTGGACTGTTGATCCTCCACTACTACGGCTTGTACATGCTCGCCGAGGCGGTCCTCGGGGTCGCCGACCAGCTCCTGTTGCAGCTTGGCCAGTTCATCGCTCTCGCGTGGGAGGCCAACGGCGACAAGGCGAAGATCGAGAAGGCCGGTGAAGCCCTCGCCGAGGCGCTGGGCATCTTTGGCTCGGCCCTCCTGGTGGTGGTCGCCGCGTGGCTGCTCAAACGTGGCGCGAAGGCACTCAACAAGACGAAGTTCGCGCAGAAGGTCGGCGAGACACGTCTGGCCAAGTGGTTCGAAGAGCGCCAGAAAATGACCACGACCCAGGACCCGCTCGCCAAGGAGAAGGCTGCCAAGGCGAAGGCCGAACCGGAGAAGGCGAAGGCTGAACCAGAGAAGACGAAGGCTGAACCGGAGAAGGCGAAGGCTGAACCGGAGAAGGCGAAGGCCGAACCGGAGAAGCTCGAGAAGGACGCGCCAAAGGCCGCCACGCCGTACCCAGCGGAGGAGTTCCCAGCCACTGACCAGGGCTGGCAGAAGTGGCCACCGCCGGAGCCAGCAAAGGCAAAGCCTGGTTGGGACCAGCCCGGAGGCACACGCTACCGTTACGACCGGTACAGGTACGACAAGTGGCTGGAGAGCAACAAGAGCACCTCGCCTCCGAAAGGCCTCAAGGGACCGAAGGAGTACTTCGAACGCCACGTCGCACCGAAAGCTCGCGGTCAGAGTCCCGGTGAGCCCGGTAGCCCCCAGCACAAGGCGCTCGTCAATAAGGTGCACAAAGACAACTTCATCGGAACGGAAACGAGGGGTACGCGGCGACCAGATGCGGTCGGGAAGGTGGACCAGGCGATCAAGGTGGGCGATCGGACGATCACACCCAAGAAGGGTGGCCGTGTGCTATACGAAGCTGAGAATTTCTACAAGGATGGATCCCAGATGGTAGCGGAAGGTCGCAAGCAGGTCCGCCAGCTCCGTGCGGACAATCCCAACGCAACGATCGTCGTTCAGGACGTCGCCAACCCGAACAACATTGTGGTCTACGAACCGGGTGCCCAACCGCCTCCTGGCGGGCGCCTGAAGCCCGGCACTCCCAACATTGAACCCGTGGAGTGAGTCATCAATGACGGCTTCGGTTCAATACTGGCGTTTACCCGAGGAAGAGGTGGACATGGTCGCGTACCTGCAGTCGGTCGCGCCAACCGTGGCGCTTCCTGGGCGGCGGGTGGCGAGGGTGGAAGATATCGTCTGGAAGCCGATCGACGAAGCGCTGCGCGAACAGGACGATGCATTCCTTATCACACCCGCGCGATTCGCGCCGGAGATGAAGGTGCATCGCAACGAGGAAGGATTCGCCGCCGACGTTGTGGTGACCCCAGCACTGCTTTACACGCGAGGGCGGCTCGTGACCCCGCAGCGCTTGTTATCCACCTCGCTGAGCGCCGGCTGGGACTACCTGGCTGATGACCAGAAGACGGTCATGGACAAACCCGCTGACTTCATCCGCTGGGGGAAGAGGGTCATGCAATGGGTGCGTCGTGTCGCACCCAGCTGGTATCGGTACAAGCACCATCGGATCACGCCGAAGGCGGAAATGGCGCGCGATACCGGTATGGAGATGATCTTCTGAGCTATCTATTCACTGCATTCTTGGAGACGAGCGAGCCGCCTGCCGCCCGCGACGCACGAGAGTATCTGCTCGACGGGGCGCTGTTCGACGAGAGACCTGAGATCGCGGTTCACGACGCGCCCGATGGTTCATTCGAGCGGATGGAGCTGCGCTACGACCACGAGCGCAGCCCCATGGTGCTGCGACGCCTGACCGGAGAGGACGCCGAGGCGGCTCGAGCTGAAGCAATCGATGTTGCGCACGTGTGTGGTCGCGACGATATCGCGGCCGCAGTGGAGCAGTCCAAGCTCGTGCTCGAGTGGGAAGTAGATCGCGCTGAGCTCGACGAGGACGCATGGTTCGCGTTGCACCTGTGGCAGGCGTGGATGCTGGGTCCATCGCATGGTTGGCTCTACGCACCGGGGGACGGACTGTTCGATGCCGAGCTCAAACGGTGCTGTCCGGCAGGTGGCCCGAGCCCGGTCACCCAAGCGGACCTTTGATCGAAACCATTTGGTCAGCGACCGAGGCTGGCGGTCGGCGTCATCGGGGTCACTTGGCGGCGCCGGCCCCGGCGGGCGCGATCCAGGCGCGTCTGCAGCCGCGATCGCGGGGTGGCGATGGCCATGGCGCATCGATCAGCCTGGCGCCGCGGAGCGCGATCGTCGCGCTCACCTCGGCTCATGGACGGTCGCTACGCGGGGAGGCCGTTCCGGATCACCTGCTCCACGACGGTGCAGAACCGGTCCAGCTCCTCCAGCGTCGTGTACACGCTCGGGGTCACGCGCAGTCCCCGGAACTCGTCGTGGAGGATGCCGATCGTATGGATCCGGTGCTTGTCCCAGAGATAGGTCGAGAGCTTGGCCGGATCGATGCCCTCGATCTCGATCATGGCGATGCTGCTGGTGACCCGTGGAGGCGCCGGCCGGAGGCTGGAGAGCAGCTTGACGCGCCCGGAGGCGAGCAGGCGCTTGGTCCAGATGTTGCGCAGGTAGAGGAGCCGAGCCTCCTTGCGCGCGCCGCCGATGGCCTGATGGAAGGTCAACGCCTCGGCGACCGCCAGGGCGTTGGCGGCGGGCTGGAGGCCGACCTGTTCGAACTTCCGGATGTTGTCGTCCAGCTTCGGCGAGGCGGGCATGAGGGGCCACAGCCCGCGGATCTTGTCGCGGCGCACGTAAAGCAGCCCCGTTCCATGCGGCGCGAACAGCCACTTGTGAAGGCTCGCCGCGAAGTAGTCGCAGCCGAGGTCGGAGATCTTGAAATCGAAGTGAGCAAGCGAATGGGCGCCATCGACCATCACCGGGATCCCGCGCTTGCGCGCCATCGCGGCGATCTCGGGCACCGGCATGACCAGTCCGGTGTAGTTGCTCACGTGGGTGACCAGGATGAGGCGCGTCCGCGGCGTGATGTTCGATTCGTACAGGGCGACGATCCGCGCGGGGTCCTCGGCGGGAGGCACGGGGAGCTTGAATTGCCGCAGCACGATGCCCTCCCGGCGCTCGCGCTGCTTGAACGTCGCGATCATGCCCGGGTAGTCCTGGGTCGTGGCGAGCACCTCGTCGCCGCGCGCCAGATCGATGCCGAGCTGGCAGATCTCGAGCCCCTCGGTCGTGCTGCGGGTGATCGCGAGCTCCTCGGCGTCCACGCCCCAGTGCGTGGCGAGCCGCTGTCGCACGACCTCCCGCTGCGGCGCCACCGCGGACGTCAGTGCCTGCCAGGTCGGCGTGGAGTTGGCCATCGAGAGGTGACGGAGCATCGCCTGCTGGACGACGGCGGGTGACGGGGATCCCCCTCCGTTGTTCAGGTTGATCGACGAGCGATCGATCGTGAAGGCTCGCGCCACCTCCGCCCAGTAGTCCTCGTTGCGCGCGATCTCCTCCGGGGAGCTGCTGCCCGGCGGAGGGGGGACGCGCGCTGCGCCAGGGCCGGGCCCGACCCATTGCCTGCGCGGAGTGCAGGCACCCGGCAGCACGGGCAACATCAGGGCGCCGAGCGCTTCACGGCGAGTGGTCATGGCGCACGATGTCAGGGGCGGAAGTTCGCGGTCAAGGCGCACCATCGACGCGGCGAAGCCGGTAGCTGTCGCCGCGAGGTCAGCAGCACCGGGCGCGCCTACCGTGTTGCTCCGAACGGAGATTTCACGGCGTTTGCGCCGGTGTCAGGAATGGTCAGCGACTCGCGCGTCAGGATCTCTGCCGGGCGTCGCCCAGTAGCGTGCTGTTGGGCGCCCCGGCCGTGTGCCGCCGGCACATTCCTCACGAAGAAGAGCAGGAGACACGCATGGTGGGATCTGCAGAAGTCGCGCGAGCGGCGCGCCGCGCGCT
>DATMCI010000376.1:0-4533 GCA_035558535.1 Kofleriaceae bacterium | reverse complement strand
GCCTGTGACCGGATCAACCGCCGGGAGCTGCGCCGCGATGGCCGACAGCTCCGGTTCGTCGTCGAGCCGCCGCCGCCGAGGCACGGCCGGTCCGAGTGATCTGATCCTCTACCACTGGATGGGCCGAAGTCCCTGTCTGATAACCGGTGCGCGCTCGAGCTCGACGAGCGGCGGCTCTCGCATCCGAGCAAGCGTGGCTGGCGCCATGTTCGCCCACGGCGGGTTCAGTGAGGTCACTCCCCCGCCGAAGTAGACTTCGTGGAGAGGTGGAGGCGGTGGCGGCACGGGATGCGCAGGAATCTCTCCGCCGCATACCGGGCAGATCTTGGTCCCGTACGCCAGGAGCGACTGGCACCCCGCACACCGCGGAAGCGCGTACTCGGGTGGAATCTCATGCGGCTCCTGGTAGGTGTCGCAGATCCCACACATCGATGTACCGAACGCAACGAACATCCGGCACGTCGGGCAACGCGGAAACACCAGGTCGGCCATCCGGAGGCGAGCTTACGTTGTCTCGAAGGGGCTGTCATCGACCGTGGGCCGGGGCGATCGCGTTCGTGCAGTGGTTCAGTGTCTGGTGAACCGCAACGTGTACTTCCACCTCATCGTGCCCGATGGTGTGTTCGTCGACGAGGAGGGCCGGCTGGTGTTCGCGCTCCACCCGATGCCACCAGCACCGGCGTGGTGACGATCCTCGATCGGACGTGCCCTGGATCGCGCGTCGGCTCGCCGACGAGTCGCGCGACGGCAGCACGGATGAGGGCGTCGACATGCTCGCACAGGGGCTGTCAGGGCGCGACGGAGCCGTCCAGCACGCCACCGCCGCACGGCTCGACGCGTGGGCGGTGGGCAGCAACATCCCCAATCCGCCGCGCTATCACGGTTTTGCCAGCGACGAGCCCCACGAGAGCAGCACCCTCCTCTGTCCGCGCGCATCACGCCCGTTCAGGGGTGGAAGGATCGCGCCTGCGATAATCTGTATGTCCCGCTCTGCCAACGCGAATAACCCTATACTTGGCGGCGATGTCGGTGCACCTCCCGGGGTCTGTGACGCGCCTCGTCTGGCGCGGCGATGCGCTGCTGATGGTGCGGCACAGTACCCCCTGCGCGGCGTCGACCGGTGAGATCCATCAGCGGCGAATCCTCGAGTGTCTCGATGAGAGCGGCGGCCGCCGCTGGCAGCACGCGCTCGAGCCACGGGGACTAGGAGAGCTTTACGCACCGGAGCAGCTCGCCATCGATCCCGCAGGGATCGCCTGGGTTCTCTACGCCGATGGCTTGACGGGCATCGCCGCCGACGGCCGGCTGCACGCGCGGCACCTGATCCTGCGCGAAGAAGACGAGCAGTGCGGCGGCTTCGCGCTCCTCGCCAACGGATTTCTGGTGAGCGTGTTCGGCATCGGCCGCCTCGCATCGCGTGTGCTCCGCCTGGACGCGAGCGGCGCGATTTGCTGGAGCACCGTTTTGCCCGTGACCGACGTGAGCCATCGCGGGGTCGTGCAGATGACCGCCGCGAGCGGCTGGCGCGCAACGGCCATGCCACCCTGGCAGCCACACACCTGGATCCCCTGCAATCCTCCGCTCGTCGTCTCGCAGGATCGCGTGCTGGCGCGTTTCTTCGACATGCCGCGCAGCGGGATCAGCCGTGCGTACGGTCTCGACCTTGCGACCGGCGCGCATCTATTCACCAGCGAGCCTCATCCCCCGGCCGAGGCCATCTCGCTCGGCCAAGGCCGTTTCCTCGTCGGTGTACAGGGATACGGCGCGTTCGAGAGCTGGCTCGTCGAGCGCGATGGTGACCTCTCGCGCACCTGGCCCGGGCAGGGCCGCTATCTGCCCGACGCGGGCGGCCAGGTGCACGTGGTCGAAATGGAAAATAGGCTGCCTTCGAAGATGCATTTCACCACGCTGCGAATGGACGGCACCGTAGAGCGCGGACCGTGGCTCGACGGCTATTACACCTCGAGCGCCGCGCGTCTCGATGACGGCAGCATCGTATTCTGGCGCAATGGCGCGCTGCAGGAGGTGACTCCCGAGGGCTGGCTGCTCCGGTTGCTCAAGACCGACGCCGCCTCCGATCATCGCGTCTGGCCCGGCGATCTTGCCACCGATGGAGAGCGTGTCTGGTTCGTGATCAACCGTGAAAACGTCAGCCAACTGTATCGATTCGGCTGACGTTTCGTGGACTGCCGCCCATGTTCGGGAGTGCGGTCCCAGGGACGCACCGCGTCGCACGCGGATCGCGTGTTGCCGCGCGCGTCGTATCGCCAGTGGGGTTCTCGGTACCCAAGGCGCTGCGGCTCCGGTTGGCGCGAGATCCGGCATGGCCAACCAGGGCATCGTTCGCGCTGCGCTCGACCCGGTGCCGCGGGCCCGGCACCAGCGCGCGCTCAAGATCGCCGGCAGCGTCGTTCGACGACGGCATCGGTGATCTCCGGCGGCTGATGAGGCATCGGGGCGCCGGGCACCGAGCTGCCCAACGACACGCCCGAGATCGTCCCCGACGTCGGCGGCACCACTGCATGCCGAGGTGCGGCGTAGCTCGCGCGTGGCTCGTTGAGACCGAGGCACGCGCGGTGACGGCGCAGCGGCTCGAGTAGGGCCGCTGGGTTCGTCGCGCTGCGCCCATCGCGCCGTGATCGAGAGTGGCTCGCATCGCGCAGGTGCAAGCCGGTGAGTGGGCCGGCGCTCTGACTCGCGCTCCTGACAATCAACCCTGGTCCGGACCACCCGCCATGCACAAGGACGTTGGTCTGGTCTTCAATAAGATGAGTCTGTCCTTCGAGATTGAGCTCCGCGACTACAAACGTGACAAGGTGATCTGGCAGGCATCTGCGCGTCTCGAAGTGAACGAGCAGGGCACCAGCGCCGGGAGGAGTTCGCGAGCAGCATCATTTCGCTTCTTCGCTCCGACGGTGTCCTGACAGGTTGTCGATAAGGCTCCGCTGGGCGCCTCGCCGACCACTTCGCGCAGGAGGGCCGCAGGGGATCGCGAAGAATTTGCGCACGGTCGTGAGCCGCCGGCAAGCCGTGCGTGGGAGGGCACGGAGGGCACACGCCGGCACCCGCTCTGAGACAGCAGATAACGGATCGAGGCCGTGGAGAGCGCCGGTACATCTCTTGCTCACACTGGACAGGATGACTCAGCGTTACCTCACACCTCGCCTGCTGATGCTCGCGCTCCTGCTCGCCTTCGTGGGGCCTGCCTCGTCGGCGCGAGCGGCCGTGGTCCGCGCGTCCACCGATGCCAGCAAACCGATCCTCGGGTACGGCTACTCCACCCAAGGTGAGAGCTTCAAGCAACCGTGTGTCCAGGGGACGGTCACGTATGCGGGCGCTCAGTCCGCCACCCTGTCGCTCGTCATGTCCATGAGCCAGGGCGAGCTCGAGAGCTCCCTCGGATTCTCCGTGGGTGCGAAGGCTCGCTATGGCCTCTATACGGCGAGCGCGAGCGCGAAGTTCGCGCGAGCGAGCCGCGCGAGCGACCGCTCGGTGAGCCTGATCTATAGTGCACAGTACGGGCTCCAGAACGCCATCCTCACCGACCCCAAGATGACAGAGGCCGCCTCGCAAGCTCTCTCGGGCATGAGGTGGGACACGATCTGCGGCGATCAGTTCGTCCAGGAGATCGTTCGCGGGGCCGCGCTGTACTTCACCATCCGCATCGACTTCACCTCGAAAGCGCAGCAGCAGGTGTTCGAGGCCGCCTTCAAGCTCGACTCGCCGTTCGTCGGGCTCGACGCGCGGCTCAGGCAGGCGTCGTCCAAGTTCGACCGGCAGACCAAGGTCACGATCTCCGCGCTCCAGATCGGCGGGGATGCCACGAAGATCTCGACCATGTTCGGCGCTCCACGATGCTCAAGGGAAGGATGACGACCGGGCGATCGATCTTCTCTACGGCTCGTCTCTCGCCGAGAGTGGTGCTCCTGGGCGCCTCTGGCTCGAACGCTCCCGGCCGAGATCCATCGGCGCTCGAGTACATCCAGTTCTGACCGTAGCCGCGCGCCGTCCGGCCCTACGCCTCGCCCTCGCTCCCCTCCTCCTCGGCCTCGTCCTCGCTCTCGAACGACTCGTTCGGGATCGTGTCGCCGTCGTCGGCGCGACGCGCCCCCGGCACTTCTCGATCGGCCACCGCGCGCGCGCGTTGCCTTATCCCGCGAGCTGCAGCGACTCTCGCGACCGGATCCACGCCTCCGGGATCGACGCGCTGCCCGCCGCCTGCGCTTGGAGTGGATGCTCGATCACTTCGGCGTGACCGAGGCGAACTGGCGCACCGCCGCCGACAAGGTCAAGGAGTTCATCGCGTCGGAGACCCCGCTGTTCGTCGGCCGCGGGATCGCCGCGCTCGCCGCCGATCCCGCCGCGGCGAACAAGAACGGCCGTGTCGTCGCCTCCTGGGACCTCGGCGACGAATACGGCGTCACCGACGCCGACGGCTCGCGCCCCCACTTCGTGCGCTGGCTCCGGGAGCACATGCCCGAAGTCGCGGCCGGCTGGAAGAAGGCCGACGACGGCTTCTACGCCTACTGGGGC
>DATMCI010000375.1:0-31304 GCA_035558535.1 Kofleriaceae bacterium | reverse complement strand
CAGGTGCCGCTCGCGCTCGTACCAGCCGGCGAAGTCGTCGTAGTAGGCGCGGTTGTCCACGCGCGCGTTCTACTACAGCTCGGTGCGAGCTAGAGCTTCGCGAGCAGCTCCTTCTTCTTCGCCTCGAACTCCGCGTCGGTGAGGATGCCGGCGGCCTTCAGCTCGCCGAGCTGCTTCAGCGTGCCGAGGATCTGCTCGCGGCTCTCGGGCGGGCGCTGCGCCTGCTGCGCGTTCGCGCCGCCCATCATGTTCGCCATCTGGCCCGCCATGGCGAAGCCCATGCCGACGCCGGCGCCCTGAAACGCGCCGCCGCCGTCGCCGCCGAGCTTCATGCCCTCGGCCGCGCCCATCATCATCTCGGCCTGCGCGAGCTGCTGGTACGCCGCCATGCCGCCGGTGGTGGAGCCCATGCCCTCGACGTACGCCATGCGGTCGACGAGCTTGTCGAGGCGCTCCTTGTCGGCCTGGTCCATGCCGACCGTGAAGTCGCCGAACCGGATGATCTCGACGCCGTACGGCTCGATGTGGCGGCGGACCGCGGCGAGCGTCGACTCCTCGATCTCGTCGGTGTAGGCGCCCGACGTGACCTTCATGAGCGGCCAGCTCTGCTTGACGATCAGCTCGGCGACGCCGTCCTTCATCGTCTTCTGGACCTGGCTCTTGAACCAGCCGAGGAACGCCTCGTTCGTGGTGGCGCGCTGGCCGACGAGCCCGATCACGAGCTTCGTCGGATCGATCACCCGGGCCGAGAACTCGCCGTGCACCATGAGGCGCACGCGAATCCGGGTCTGCGGGTCCTGCACGTCGCCGATCGAGGTGCCGAACTTGATCGACGGCAGCTCGCGGGTCGTGACGAAGTAGACCTCGCAGATGAAGACGTTGCCGCCGGTGAACTTGTCGATCAGCTGGCCGAGGAACGGGATGTTGGAGGCATCGAGGGTGTGGCGGCCCGCCGAGAAGCTGCCGACGTACTTGCCGTCCTTGAAGAACAGCGCGACCTCGTCGGAGTCGACGGTGAGCTGCGCCTTCATCGGGATCGTCTGATCCGGGTGCTTGTAGACCCACTGATCCTTGGCCGAGTCGGGTCGGGCGATCGCGAGCTCGGCGACTCCACCCTTGATGAAACTGATGATTCCCATCGAGTGCCTCCTCTGCGGTCCGCGCGCATCACCGTGCGCCGTGAGAGTCGCTGAAGGTAGCACACAGGCCAAGCGCTCGCCCGAAGCGCCTTGCTGCCGGTTCGCAGGATTGCGAGTATCTGAGCCGGGTGAGTGACGACAGCGCCGCGGCCTCGCCGCTGCCCGTGGCCCCCGCGCGGGACGGAGGGCGCTACACGCTGCGCTCGCTGCTCGGGCGCGGCGGCATGGGCGAGGTGTACCTGGCGCACGACGAGCGGCTGCGGCGCCGCGTGGCCATCAAGCGGATCCGGGCCGCCAGCGATGACGAGCAGCACCTCCGCGCCCGGCTCGAGCAGGAGGCGCGCGTCCTCGCGCAGCTCGGGCACCCCGCGATCGTGCAGGTGTTCGACATCTTCGAGGACGCGGACGGCGCCTGGATCGTGATGGAGCTGATCGAGGGGCGCTCCCTGGCCGCGGTGCGCGACGCGGCGCCGGCCTCCGTCGACGACGTGCTCGGCCACGGCGTCGCGATCGCCGCGGCGCTCGACGCCGCGCACCGGCAGGGCATCGTCCACCGCGATCTCAAGGTCGAGAACGTCATGCTCTCGTCGAGCGGGCAGATCAAGATCCTCGATTTCGGGCTCGCGAAGCGGCTTCTGCCGAGCGAGTCTTCGTCCTCGCTCTCGCCTTCGCTCTCGCCCTCGCTCTCCGGGGAGGGCCAGGTGCTCGGCACCGTGCGCGCGATGTCTCCCGAGCAGGCGCGCGGCCTGCCCGTCGACGAGCGCTCGGACCTGTTCTCGCTGGGCGTCCTCCTCTACGAGCTTTTGTCCCAGACCTCGCCGTTCGTCGGCGCCTCCACGCTGGACACGCTGGTGCGAGTGAGCACGCACCGGCAGGCCTCGCTCGTCGAGCTGCCCGGCCTGACCGACGTCGTGCCGCGCGCGCTGTCCGAGCTCGTCGACGAATTGCTCGAGAAGGCGCCCGAGCAGCGGCCGGCGAGCGCGGCCAAGGTCCGCGCCCGCCTGCAGGCCATCGCAGATGCGCGCCCGCGGCCGCCGGCCGCGCACGGCGCCGCCGCCGAGGCCGAGCCGTCGCGCGGACGCTGGGCGGCGCTGGACACCGCGCCGACCGAGGTGCCCGCCGCCGCCGCCGTGCCGCTGCCAGCCGAGGCTGCTGCGCCAGCCGAGGCTGCTGCGCCAGCCGAGGCTGCGCCCGCTGCGGCGGCCGTTCCGCCGCCGCGCCGGTCGCGGGTGCGGCGCACGCACGTGCTGCTCGCGGGCGTCGCCGTGGTCGCTGCCGTCACCGTCACCGTCACCGTCGCGGCGCTCGGCACCGGTGGCGAGCGCTCGCCGGCAGGCAGCGCCGGCCCGCTCGCGGCTCCTGCGCCCGCGCCGGTGGCCGGCTCGCAGGCGGCTCCCGCGCCCGTCCTCGATCCGAAGGCCGAGTACGAGCGCGGGATGGCGCTCCTGCGCAACTTCCACCGCGCCGGCGCGATCGACGAGGCCGCCGGCATCTTCCAGCACCTGCTGCACGAGGACGATCGCTCCGCCGCAGCTTATGCGGGGCTCGCGCGCGCGCACTGGCTCCGGTACATGTCCCCTGACACGAGCCGCGATCCGATGTTCCTGGAGCAAGCCCGGGCCGCCGCCGATCGTGCGATCTCCCTGGATGAGTTCCTGGTGGACGCGCGCGTGAGCCACGGCCTCGTCGTGCTGGCGCTCGGGCACGTGGAAGCAGCCGAGCGGGACTTCCAGGCAGCGCTCGCGCTCGACGCCAGGAGCGCGGACGTCCACGCGGGCCTGGCGCGGCTACACGAGCGCCGGCAGCACCTGGACGAGGCGGAGGCGGCGTACCGCAAGGCGATCGAGCTCGCGCCGAAGGCCCGCCACCTCTACGACGATCTGGGCGCCATCCTGGTCCAGCGCGGCAAGTACCAGGAGGCCATTCCACTCTTCGAGCAGAGCATCGCGCTGGCCCCGGATAGCCCCTACGGGTACAGCAACCTCGGCGCGGTGTACTTGCTCCAGGGCCGTTACGGTGAGGCTGCGCAGCGATTTCAGGACGCGCTGAAGATCCGTCCGTCGTCATCCCTGTACAGCAACCTGGGGACAGTCCTGTTCGCGCAGGGGCTCTACGGCCCCGCCGCCAGCGCATTCGAGCGCGCGCTGGCGATGGGGGGTGGGGCACATAACCATCTGCGCTGGGCCAACCTCGCGGATGCGTATCGACAGCTCCCCGACTCCGCCGCCAAGGCGCGCGAGCATTACGATCATGCCATCGAGCTCCTCGACGCCGAGCTCGCGCGGTCACCGCAAGACCTGACCTTGCGCAGCCGCCGCGTCCTGTACCTGGCCAAGCGCGGGGACTGCCGGGCCGCGGATGCCGCGCTGACCTCGCTGCGCGACGTCCGCGATGTCCAGCCGTACACCATGTTTCGCGTGGCGGTGGCCCTCGAGATCTGCGGGCATCGCGAGCGTGCGATCAGCATGCTCGAGAGCGCGCTCGCGCGCGGCTTCTCGCCGGCCGAGATCGATAACGATCCCGAGCTACGGGCGCTGCGCGCGGACCCCGCCTACCCCCGGATGACGCGTCGGCGCAGCGCGGCTTCGAGCAGATCTAACCCATCGACCCCACGATGACCTCGGGGTCTCCGAGGAACACATCGGGGATACGGTCGCCGTTATTGCTGATCACAGTCTCCAGATAGAAAGACAGCTTGCACTGGAGCGGGGTGGTGCCGTCGGGGAGCCTCCAGGTCAGCGGTCCCATCAGCTGGGATTGGCCCCGGCAGAGACCCCACGGGCCCAGAAATCCCGAGCTCGGCTTCCACTCGAAGCTGATAGACAAGAGCTCGAGATAATCGTTCTGGACATCATTGACCCTCTCCGAGCTCCGGACGGCGGTGCTCGAGCTATAGGTCAAGTACACGGAAGGATCATACGTCGTCGCGGCAGCGAGCGCCGACAGGCTCAGCTTCGGGGTCCAGCTGCTCGGTATCGCGTTCGCCGCGGTCGAGAGGTCCCAGAGCTGGACGTACAGGTTATCGCCGTCCTGGAAGCTCGTGAACCATGCCGGCGGGGCCGTGCCGTCGGTGCCGACCCCCTGTCCCGACCCCAGCGCGTATTGAAGAAACTGATAGCCCTTGTCTGCGAGCGCGCTGCCCAGCGGCGCATCTGCTTCGGCCCAGACCGCGCCGATCGTGGGGCTCTGCAGGTTGTACCCGAGGTGAATCGTATAATCTGCCATGTGAAACCTCCCCGACCCCCAGGAGCAACCAGCGGGCCATGCGCAAGCATACAGAGGATGCACGGTCGCAGGCCACCAGCACCGATATCGGCCCGGCGCTCGCCTCCGCGGGCGTGGACACGCGCGTCTTCGGCCTGACGATCCTCTATCACCCGAGCCTCGATCGGATCGGCGAGCGAGCGCTGCTCACCGGGCTCGAGTCCGGGCGAACCTTCGAGCTCTCTCGGCTGGATCCGCTGTTCGTCGCGCCCGGCGGTCGGGACGGCCGGCCGCTCGCCGATCACCGGATCTCGCGCGCGCCCTTGTCGATCCGGGGCGCGGGCGGCGCGGGCGATCGCGCGGTGGAGCTTGTGTGTGGAGACAGCCGGACGCCCGTGGAGGCGGACGGTCACCCGATCGCGGGCAGCGCCCGGTTCTCACGCGCGGAGCTCGAGCGCGGCGTGGTGCTGCTCCTCGCGAGGCGGGTCGTGCTCCTCTTGCACCTCCTCGATCCCGTGACCGATGCCGGCGAGCCCGCGCTGGGCATCATCGGCTACAGCGCCGCCGTCGTCCGCGTGCGGCGCGATATCCGCAAGGTCGCGGACGTCAGCGTCCCGGTGCTCATCCGCGGCGAGAGCGGCACCGGCAAGGAGCTGGTCGCGCGCGCGATCCACGACGCTGGCGCGCGGCGCGATCGGCCCTACCTCGCCGTCAACCTGGGCGCGGTGCCCCAGGCGCTGGCCGCGTCGGAGCTGTTCGGGGTCGTCCGCGGGGCGTTCACCGGCGCGAACCAGGATCGCCCCGGCTACTTCCAGCGCGCGCAGGGCGGCACGATCTTCCTCGACGAGATCGGCGAGGCCGCGCCGGAGCTGCAGGTGCTGCTCCTCCGGTGCCTGGAGTCGGGGGAGATCCAGCCCGTGGGCGCGGACCGGCCCCGGCACGTCGACGTGCGCGTCGTGGCGGCGACGGACGCCGACCTCGCGGCCGCCGTCGAGGCCGCGCGGTTCCGGGCGCCGCTCCTGTACCGGCTCGGCGGGTTCGTGATCCGCATCCCGCCGCTGCGCGAGCGCCGCGAGGATCTCGGCCGGCTGCTCGCCGCGTTCCTGCGCCGCGAGCTCGCGGCCGTCGGCGAGGCGGCCGTCCTGGACGACGCGCCCGAGCCGTGGCTGCCCGCTCCGGTCGTCGCCCGTCTGGCGCAGTACGACTGGCCCGGGAACGTGAGGCAGCTCGCCAATTTGGTGCGCCACCTCGTCATCGCGAACCGCGGCGCGCGGCCCGCGGCCCACTTCCAGGCGCTCGACGAGCTTTCGCCGCGCGGTAACGCCGCGCCTGCGTCTGCCGCGCCGCCGTCCGCTGCCGCGGTGCCTGCGCCTGTCGCGGGCCCGCCGCCCGCTGCCGCCGGGCCGCCGCCCGCCCAACGGCCGGCCGACATCACCGACGAGCAGCTCGTCGCCGCGCTGCGCGCGCACCGCTTCAGCCCCGAGCGCGCCGCGACGGCGCTCGGGATCCCCCGCGCATCGATCTACCGGCTGATGGATCGGTCGCCGCGGGTCAGGAAGGCATCCGAGCTCGGCGCCGACGAGATCCGCGCCGCCCAGGCGGCGGCGAACGGCGACGAGGAGCTGATGGCCGTGCGGCTCGAGGTGTCCGTGCGCGCGCTGCGGCGGCGCATGGGTGAGCTGGCGCGCCGGACGTAAGGCCAGCCGCAGGCCGGACATAGATCGGACGTAGATCCGGACGTAGATCCGGACGTAGATCGGACGTAGATCGGGCGTAGATCGGGCGTAGATCGGGCGTAGGTCGGACGCTGCGGGCCGCGCTCCGGGAGGTTTGCGCGCGCTCGGCGTTTTCAAGGCCACGGCAGCGCCCGCGGAAGCGGTGGCATCGCGGCTGCACTCGGCTCCTTCGCCTCGAACGAAGCCTCGATCCAACGCAAGGAGCTCGCAATGTCCATGTCCTCCACGTCTGTCCTCGCCGGTATCAGCCTGTCGCTCTGCCTCGTGCTGCCCACGGCGGCGCACGCCGATCGCGTGATCGACGCGTTCACGAGCCCGCTCCCCGACCAGACACTGCCTTACTCGTCGACGCCCGGTCCCTACCTCTGGGCCGGGACGCTCGGCGAGATCTCGCAGCCCCTCGACATCGCCAGCCAGACGAACCTTTCGGGCGTCATCGGCGGCGCGCGCACCACGAAGGTTCGCGAGGCCACGCTCTCCAACTTCGTCTACGCGGCGCTGTCCGGCGGCACGCTGACCTACGCGACCGGGCTTGCGCCCTCGGGGGCGCTCACGCTGGAGTACGGCGTCACAGCCGATCTGAACATGAACGTGGCGTCGGACCGCGCCTTCTCGCTCTACCTCGATGGCGACCTGAACAGCGGCGGCTCGCCGCGGCCCGTGCAGCTCACGATCACCGTCAAGAGCGGGGGCGTCGCCGCGGTCAGCCGGACCTATACGCTCCTGAACGATGGCCAGTACAAGTTCCGCTTCAGTGACTTTGGCTCCGTGAACTGGGGCGACGTGGACTATCTCAAGTTCCACTTCGATGCCTCCCAGGTGCAGGGGGTCGACTACGATCTGATCGGCGGGCTGCGCACCGTCTCGAGCCTCTAGGTGAGCCGGGCCGCGCTCGGGCGCGAGGTGCTCTCAGCGCTCGGCCACGGCTGGGGGGCCCTGGCGGGATCCACCGGGCGGCGCGAGTTTCGCTTGCTTGCGGCGGCGCCTGCCGCCGATAGTTGCACCTATGCGCGCCGGTTCTTTCGCTCTGTTCTTCGCGACGATGGCAGCCGCCCTCATGGCTTGCGGCACGCCGGGCCGCGAGCCGGGCAGCTCTCCCCCCGATGCGCCCCCGGAGATCGATGCCTCCGAGGAGCTCTGCTACCCGGCGCCCGAGATCTGCGGCGACGGCATCGACAACGACTGCGACGTCCAGATTGACTGCAACGACAACGACTGCTCCGGCATCGGCGGATGCCCCGTCTGCGGCTCTGTCAACGCGCCGGAGAGCCAGCCGCTCGCCCTGCCGGACGGCATCGGCCAGTCGACGGCGTGCACGGTGAACGCGCAGTGCAGCGGCTCGCTGCCGAACTGCGTCCACAACGAGTGCCACGCCTCGTATACGTCGACCTTGAACTTCATCGGGTTCGTGGCCGGCGGGACGCTCCCCGACCCGAGCCAGGTGTTCTCGGTGTGCGTGAAGATGGAGCACTCCTGGCTGCGCGATCTGCAGATGGACCTGATCCCGCCCGACGGCCGCGTGCTCACGCTCCACGCGTTCGTCGATCGGACCGGCGGCGAGATCTACCTCGGCGAGGCGAATGACGGCGATCAGGCGGGCAACCCCGTCCCGGGCGTCGGCTACAAGTACTGCTGGACGCCGACCGGCGCGGCGACCATGTTGAGCTCGCCGACGGTGAACATGAATGGCCACCAGATGATGCCGACCGGGGACTATGCGTCGGTCACGCCGTGGGCGTCGCTGCAGGGCGCGCCGCTCAACGGACCCTGGACGATGCGCGTGACGGATCTGTGGCCGGCGGACAACGGGTTCATGTTCGAGTGGTCGATCGCGTTCGATCCGAAGCTGATCCGGGACTGCTCCGGGCCGATCATCCAGTAGGCCGCCGGGCCGCCGGGCGAGCGCCCAGCCGAGGCAGCCGGTTATAGTGCCCCGATGCGGGAGATGTGGACGTGACGGGCCTCTTGGGCGTTCCCCTGGCCGCGCTGCTCGGCGGCCGCTACGTGGCGCTCGCGATGCTCACCACGATCTTCGCGGAGGCGCTCGCGCCGATCCTCGTGCTCCTGGCCCACGCGCTCGGCCGCCGCGCGGTCGCGCGGCTCGCGCGGCTCCCGGTCGGGCGCCCCGATCTCCACGTGTTCGTGCGGATCGCCGGGGCCGATCGCACCACCGCGCGCCTCGGCGCGCTGGTCGCCGGCCCGGTGGCCGCGTACCTCGCGATCGCGGCGCTCGCGTTCGCGTTCGCGCGCTGCGAGGGGCTCCAGACCGGGACCACGAGCATCGTGATCGCCGAGGTGATGGACGGGTTCGACGCCGTCGGGAAGCTGCAGCCGGGCGACCGGATCCTCGCCGTCGACGGCGAGCCGCTCCTGGCGTACGTCTCCCCTTCGCTCACCGAGCGCGTCACCGCCAAGGGGGGCGCGGCAGTGACGCTCACCGTCCGCCGCGCGGACGCGCTGCTCGACGTGACGATCCAGCCGCGTCCGGACGAGCGCCGCGCGATCCCGGTGTGGCTCATCGGCGTGCGGCTCACGCGCGAACCAGACGTCGTGACCGACGCGGGGCCCGCGGCCGCGTTCGCGATCCGGTACCCGATGGAGCAGGTCGCCGCCGTCGCCGAGGATTTCGTGGCGAGTGGTGCGACGGCGGCCATGCTCGCGATCCCGTTACCGCTCGCACAGGCGCGCGAGATCGGCGAGGCGCTTATCTTCGGCGCCGACGATGGCGACGCGGCCGATCCGGGCGGCCCGGTGCGTATCGTCGAGGAGTTTGGCCGCGGATTCTCGATTCATCGAGTCATCCAGCTCGCGTGGATGTACATGCTGCAGATGGCGACCTTCGCGCTCCTCGTCCTCGTGATCCTCGACGTGGCGGGCGCGGTCGCCCTCGTTCGCGCGCGCCCGCGGCGCCGTGCCGCCTCTACCTCTATATAAGGAGAGACGCGCCGCGTTATCCCACTCGTCCCACCCGGCGCCTCGACGAGCCCATCACGCGTGCACGTAGCGTCGGCCGCGGCGCAGGGCCGCGAGCGGATAGTGCGTGCCGCGCCAGGTGATGCCGCCGCGCCGGAGCGTGAGCACCATCGAGCGCAGCGCCGCGAACACGAACGTCAGCCAGCCGAGCGGCGCGAGCACGGTCGGCCAGAGCGGCCGACCCAGCCAGCGCGCCACGGCGAGCTGCACGATCGCCGCGAGCGCGAGCGTCGCGGCGGCGAGCGCGAACGTCCAGCCCGCGCCGGCCGCGAGGACCACCCACGGGCCGAGCTCGCAGACAGACAGCGCGGCGAGCGCGACCGCGAACCGCGGCACGTCGAACCGGCCGAGCATCGCGAACGCGTTCTTCTCCATGCCGACCACGATGTCGCGCACCGAGCTGTAGAACGAGAGGCCCACGAACCCGCGGGCGTTGAGCACGCGCTGGCGCGCGCCCGACCACTTGAGCATCTGCCCGAGCGCCGCGTCGTCGATGACCTCCATGCGCAGCGGCAGAAGGCCGCCCGCTCGCGTGAGCACCGCGCGCCGCACCAGGTTGAAGTTGCCGCCGCCCGCCGAGATCCGCGACCGCGGATCCGGCACCTTCCACGCGCGTGACCCCGCCGCGAGCAGGCGCAAGAACAGGTTCATCACGCCGTCGAGCCAGAACGAGGAGGACCACACCGACGGGAACACCGCGACGTGGTCGATCCCTTGCTGCTCGCAGTGCGCGACGACGCGCCGGAGCGTCCCGGGCTCGTGGTGCACGTCGGCGTCGCTGAACAGCACCCACGCGCCCGTCGCTCGCCCGACCGCCGCGTGGAGCGCGTGCACCTTGCCGAGCCAGCCCTCCGGCAGCTCGCGCACGTGCAGCACCACGATCCGCGGATCCTCCGCCGCCAGTCGATCGATGATCTCGCCCGTGCGGTCCGTCGATCGATCGTCGATCACGAGGTACTCGGCGTCGGGGTACCCCTCGCCGAGCCGCGACCGCAGCGCCGCTTCGATCGTCGCCTCCTCGTTGCACGCCGGGATGATGACCGAGACCCGCGGCCAGCGCGCTGGCTCCCTCGGCGCGAGGCGCGCGAGCAGTGGGACCGCCCCCATGGTGCGGAGCGAGGCGAGCGCCATGAAGACCCAGTACGCGGCCGCGACGATCGCGACGCCGGCCAGAACGATCTCGAGCATGCCGCCTCGCACTTCACGCGACATGCCCGCCCGAAACCACGCGATCTCACGCGATCCGCCGAGCCGCCACCCTGTCACGCGTGGCCAGATGGCGCGTGCCTCCGCGCCGCGCACGCCAATCTGGCAATTGCGGCGTGGCGACTCGAAGCGCGGCACCCTCACGCTAGCGCCATGCACTGGGTGGCAGGCCTCGGCTCTTGGCCGATTCCAGGCCGACCCGTGGACGAGCCGCGAAGCAGTCCCCAGCAAGGCCAGCCGAGCGACCGCGCAGGTTTCCTAATTCTTGTTGCCTCCCGGTTCGGGGTGTGAGGTGCGGGGGAGGTGACCAAGAGATCTCCAGCAGGCGCGTAAACTTCGGCTTTACTTTCGCGATACAAGGTGGTTTCGGATACCGTCACCTCGTGAGGCCTCGGCTGATCGGCTCCTGGATGCAACATGAGTGACTTCGAACCAAACGGGACCGACCATGATTCACGGTGGTTGAAGTCTATCCGTCTTCAACGCTTCAAGGCAGCGTTTCAACCTCCGTCGATCCCGCTTCAGCGCTTCACGGTCATCGTTGGCCGCAACGGCTCGGGGAAGAGCACCTTGCTAGAAGCGCTGCAATGGCTCGATGCGAGCATGCGATCTGATTGCCATGTGGCTTGCGAACGATATCACGGTGTTCACGATATTATAAATGTGAGATCCCAAGTAGAGACGAGATTTTTCGAGATCGATGTTGAATGGGAAGACGATGAGCAGTCTGCCGCTAAATACGAGGCTAGTTGGCATTACGGCGTGAGGGTTGAAGAAACGGAGACTGAACGTGGTCGCTATCCATTCGTCGCTCGCGAATATCTCTACTTTGGCCGGCCCAATACGGCTGGCAAGAAGTATCTCATTGCAAGTGCACGGCGGCAGAGAAGAGTATTTTCGCGTCCCGCAGTCAACGCCAAAGGGAAGCATGTGCTCTTTGAAGATCCTGTTCGCCTGGCGCTGAGTCGTAATCTGAGGCTTGGTGAACCTCGCGGAGAGCGAATGTTCGGTGTTTTTGCCGATTTCTGGAATAGAGCGGTATTTCTACGCCTCAGTCCGAACCGCCTTGCTGATCTCGCGCATACTGAACGGCGATGGCTTGCCCCTCTGCTCGATGAAGAAGGGCATGATCTCCCCGCTTTGCTGAACGAGTTGAATCAAGAACAACGAGATCGTCTGGTTGCCGAAATTAGTGGGATTCTTGACGACATTGTAGATGTCACGGTCAATCGTGAAGGAGAAAGCAAAGAACGAGCTTACTATGCCCTCTCGGAGCGGATGCCGTATCGCGGCAGGGGGGGGATGGGAACGTTCCCTATTCCGTCCTGGATGCTCTCCGAAGGCACACGCCGCGTAACGGCCATACTCGCGCTGCTGGAACATGCGCCTCCTCCTTCATTGCTTTGCATCGAGGAGATTGAGAACGGTCTCGATCCGTGGACAGTGCTGTATGTGTTGAAGAGGTTACAGTCGGCATCTACTCAAGGGGTTCAAGTAATAATAACGACGCATTCGCCGTGGCTTCTTGATCATGTAGAGATTGGCTCGATACTCCATGTCCGGCGTTCGGATGGTGAAACTGTGTATGAAAAGTTCTCCAGCGAGGCAGATGTCCGAAAGTTCGCTTCGTCGGTGCCTCCGGGTACGCGATTTGTAAATATTGCCGGCAGGTAGATATGGCGCATAACTTGACCATCGCGATATTTGCTGAGGGGAGTGATGGGGTCACGCCGAGCCGTGTTGCACCCTATCTGTATCAAATATGGTGCCAGCAGCTTCCTGCGTATCTTTCGTTGTTGGATATCAAGCGCGTAGTGCCTATCAGCAAAAAGGCTATTTTAGCACTTGATCCAAACCAGCCACCGATGAGCGGTGCTGGAGAGCCGCTGGATGATCTGCTTGTTCGTGAGAACAAGGAGAAGCCTTTTGATGTCGCAGTGGTTGCTTGGGACCTGGCGCCTCCATGGGATAAGAATGCGTCCACTTGCCGGTGGAATGAGACGCTTGATTTTTATAAATATCTTGTCGCGAGGGAGAAGCTGCCTCAACCTTGGTTCGGTTACGCTAAACGAAGGTATCTTGATCTCTCTTCGAGAGTGAAGCCGAGCAGCCGTGATGCATTACCATCTCTGGAGAAAGGTGCAATACTTCCAATATGCATGGAGCCGGAGTTTGAGCGGCTGCTAGTGGAGAGTGAAAAACATATCCGAATGAGTCTTGGAGTTCAAAACAAACATGCCCCCCGATGGCCTAATTGGGATATCGATGAGCGGGGCCAAGGGAATACAGATCTTCTACAGAAGGCGATCTTGTCTGCCCGAAGGATGAAGGCCGGAAGCAAAAAGAGCAAAGCATCCCCAAAAAGCAGTGCATCAATAGTTCGTCAGATACGTGGCGATATGATAACTGCTAAGGACGAATGGGGTAGCTTCTTTTTGAGAGCTATTTGCGATGATGAAGGCGGTAAGCAAAAATTGCTCTCATTGCCTTTGGCAAGACGCTTGTCGGATTTGTTGGCTAAATCTCGATGCGATAAGGTTTGAATTCAGCGCGCGGCGAGCGCCCAGACGAAGTGGCCCAGGACCAGCGCCCAGATTCCGAAGTAGAGCGGGAGGAAGCGCTTGCGGCGCTCGAGGTGCTCGGGGAAGTGGATCGGCTTGCCGGCGAACTTGCCGCGCGGCTTGTTCGGGAAGACGAACGTCTTGTACGTCTCGATCGAGGCGACGGTGAAGCCCTCGGCGGCGATCGCGATCGCGGTCCACGACGAGATGAACAGCGAGACGACGAACGCCCAGCTCGCGGCGACCGCCGGGCTGCGGAAGAACTTGAACGTCTCGAAGCCCTCGATCGGCGCGTCCTTCCAGGCGCCGCCGAACGCCGAGATCCAGCCGAAGAAGCTGCCGACCGTGACCACGACGAGCCAGCGCGGCCACGCGCCGCCCGCCGCCTCCTCGAGCGCGCGGATCGCGAAGAACACGCCGAAGCACAGCGCCGCCACGAGGATCCCGATCGGGATCCGCTTCTTCGCGTCCTTCATCGGCTTGCCGAACAGGCCGAACTGCATCGGGATGAAGTACTTGCTCTGATCTTCTTCGCGGATGAAGTACTTCCAGAACTCGGTCGCGGCGCGCTCGAGGCAGTAGATGAGGCCCCAGTACACGAAGCGCGCGCCGGGATCGCAGAGGTCCCAGCGCACGAAGTAGTGCGCGGCGCCGCCGAGGATCGCGCCGACCCACATCGAGCGGAAGTACTTGCCCCAGGAGAAGCCCTCGTGCGGGGCGTCCTTGTACATGCCCCACGTGCAGGTGTGGATCCCGGCGAGGGCGCCGATGACGGTGGCGAGGACGTAGCTGGTGCTGCTCAAGGGACCTCCGGGGAAGCAGGCGCCGCGGTCGCGGCGGCGGCCGTGGCATACGCCGCTTCGACGAGCTCGAGATCGCGGCGCGCCTGCGCGAGCGTCATGCGCGGCGCCGTGCCCGCCTTCCACGCGCGCACGAAGTCGGCCCACATCGCGTGGTAGCCCGACAGATCGCGCAGGCCGGGGACGTAGAGGCGCGTCTTCTTGCCGTGACAGAGCACCCACAGGCCGTTCGACTCGAACGTGATGGTGCCCTCGCGGCCGTAGATCTTCGACAGCCGCAGCCCCTTCGCCGTCGACGGGACCTCCCACGAGTACGACAGCATGCCGACCGAGCCATCTGCGTAGTCGAAGCCGACCATCATCGAGCGCTCGAGCGCCGCGCCCGCCGGAAGCTTCGGCTGAAAGCCGCGGACCGCGCGCACCGCCGGGCCGAGCGTGGCCATGAAGTCGATCCAGTGGATGCCGCCCTCGTAGAGCGCGCCGCCCAGCGTGGCCGCTGGATCGGCGCGCCAGTCGGCCGCGCGCTGGCGCTTGATCGCGTTCGCGTGCACGAACAGGACGTCGCCGACGACGCGCTCGGCCAAAAGCCCGCGCAGCCGCTCGAGCAGCGGCTTGTAGTAGTAGTTCTCGGCGACGAACACCTGCTTGCCGGCGCGCGTCGCCGCTTCGGCGACTGCATCGAAGTCGGCCGCGCGCGGCAGCGGCGGCTTCTCGAGCACCACGTGCTTGCCCGCCGCGAGCGCGGCGAGCGTGAGCGGCAGGTGCGACGCTGGCGGCGTGACCACCGCGACCGCGCCCACGTCCGGCGCCGCGATCGCCTCCTCGTACGAGCCGTAGGCCGTGCCGCCGAGCCGCCGCGCGAAGTCCTGGGCGCGCGCCGGCTCGCGGCTCGCGAAGCCCAGGCCGACGTCGCGGCGGTGCCGGCGCAGCCGCCCCGCGTGCGCCCGCGCGACCTTGCCGCAGCCGAGGAAGACGAGCCGCATCACGCCGCGATCGCTCCGCCGACGCGCAGCGCGTTCGCCGCGATCGTGAGGCTCGGGTTGACGCCCGCCGACATCGGCAGCGCGCTGCCGTCGGTGATCCATAGATTCGCCAGGCCCCGGAACCGGCAATTCTCGTCGAGCGGCGCCGTCGCCGCGTCCCGGCCCATCCGCACCGTGCCGACCGCGTGCGAGAACGTCTTCACGCGGTGCGTGTGGACGAAGATCGCGCCCAGCCGCTCGAGCAGGTGCCGCGCGCGGCGGGCGAGGGCGTCGCTCGCGCGCCGATCGCGCTCGGAGTAGCCGTGGTCGATCACGAGCTGCGGCAGACCGTACACGTCGCGCACGCCCCAGTCGACCGCGACGCCGTTCTCCGCGCGCGGCTGATCCTCGGCGATGCAGAGCAGGCCCGTCAGGTGCTCGGTGAGCGCGCCGATCACGCCCTTGGTGCCCAGCGGCAGGTGCGCGCGCACGAGCTCCTTGGGCGGCGTCATCATCTGCTGCACGCCGCCCAGCTTGCCGAGGTCCGGCACGTCGTCGGAGCCCGGATCGCCGAAGTACCAGTCGTGGATCGCGACCTGCTTGTGGAACCGGCGGTCCGGATCCGGCCGCGCCGGGAAGAACCCGAACAGCATCGCGTTGTCGTGCCGCATCAGGTAGCGCCCCACGGCGGCGCGCGCCGGCGACAGCGCCTCGAGCCCCGACGCCAGCACCAGGTGCGGCGTGCCGAGCGCGCCCGCCGCGAGCACGAACCGCGCCGCCTCGATCGCCTCCGTCTCGCCCGTGTCCTTGCGGAAGACGTGCAGCCGCCGCACGCGCCCGCCCTCGGCCTCGAGCCGCAGCGCGACCGTCCGGGGCCACAAGGTCATCCCGCGCGCGACGAGCGGCGCGATCATCGTCGTGGCGACGTCGTTCTTGGCCTCGATCGCGCACGCGTACGTGTCGCACGTGCGGCACGCGATGCACGCGCGGCGCGCCGCCGTGGCCGTGTGGTTGATCGCGAGCGGCAGGTGGAACGGCGACAGCCCCAGCTCCGCGGCGGCCACGACCACGCGCTGCGTGATCGGCGCGAGCGGCGCGGGCGCGTACGGGAACGGGCCGCTGCGGCGCGGGGCCGTCGGATCGCCCGCGTCGTCCCCGGCGATCCCGAGCAGGCGCTCCGCCTCGCCGTAGTACGGCTCGATCGCGTCGTAGCCAAACGGCCACGCCGCGCCGGATCGCCCGACGACGTCCGGATCGCCCATGAAGTCGCGCTCGCGGAAGCGGAACGCCACGCAGCCGTAGTAGACGGACGGCCCGCCGACGCACGCGTAGCCGCCGATGATCGGGCCGTGGCCGTTCCTGTCGCAGCGGTACGGGATGTCCTTGGCGTAGCTCTCCGTCAGCTCGAGCGACGCCTCGGGCCGCCACGCCGCGTCGCCGCGCGGGACCCAGTCGCCGCGCTCGATCATCAGCACGCGCGCGCCCGCCTCGACGAGGCGGTGCGCCGCCATCGCGCCGCCGAAGCCACTGCCCACGATCACGGCGTCCCAGGTCACGCGCGCTCCATCATTTGCACCAGCATCTGCACCTGCATCTGCGTCACCAGTAGAGGACCACGAGCGCCAGCGCCACGAAGCGGATCAGGCGCCCGGCGAGGCCGAGGACGAGGAACGTGACGAACCGGATCTGCAGGACGTCGGCGCAGAGGCTCACCAGGTAGAACGGCGGGAGCCCCGTCACCGCCGAGACGAACAGCACCGTGAGCGGCTTGTTCCGCCAGCGGTGCGCGAGCTCCTGCGCCCGCGCGAGCTTGTCGCCCAGGCGCGTCGATCGCCCGAGCCGGGTGGCGCCGAGCGCGGCGTGGTAGAGGCCGATCTTGGCGATCATCTGGCCGACCGCGACGAGCACCGCCAGGACCAGCGCGACGGCCGGATCGTCGGCCACGAGGATCGCCGCGGCCAGGTACACCTCGCCGTTGACCACCGGGACGAGCCCCGACAGCACGCTCACGATGAGCGTGGCCAGGTAGATCCCGACGGAGGCCTCGATGCTGTCGATCACGGTACTGCCACGGTGCTGCCACGGTGCTGCTGCTCGCGGACCCTATGCGGGGCATCCCGGGGGCGTCAACCTACGATGGCGGCCACGGCGGGCCGCCGCGCGCAGCAGGAGGGGGCCGTGAGCCAGCACACGGTCTTCGGAGAGCTCCGGCAACGTGCCGGCGAGCACTCGATGTTTCGAGCTGCCGCGCGCCGAGTGGCCGGGCCGCGTCCTCGAGGTGGCGACGACTTCCCGGCCGCCAGCGCGGGCGTCACCTCCAGGGCCAATGAATCCTTATCTAGGAAAGCCACTGTGCGTAATCAAACGTACAACTATGCATCTTGACATTGATGTGTTGTCTGATATAACCTTGTAAGTCAAGGTCGTCCGGCGACAGTGGAGGAGGAGGTCGGGTTCATGTCGGCTGCTACGCAGGGCGCTGCAGAATCATGATGATCCGCGATCATGATGCAGTGGAGGCGATCACCGGCCGGCCGGACAGCCGGATCACGAAAGGCCACCATGGCTAGATCGAAAGTATGGGTGACATTGTCGGCTCTCGTTGGCGCAGGCGTAGCACTCATCGTGACGGCCTTGTGGAACGTGGAGGACAGCGATCAGCGAGCCACGAGCACGCACGCCAATCAAACCCCGCAATACCAGCAAACGAGTAAGCAGATCGTAGTACAGGCGTCCCCGGGACGCTTGGAAGCTCTGGAGAAGGAGGTCGAGCATCTGCGCAACGAGCGCAACGAGCACAATGAGCGCAATGAGCGCAATGAGCGCAACGACCCCCCTGTCACGGAGATCCAGAATCCGGAGGAGGAGCGAAAGCGCGTGGAGGCTCAGTTTGGCGAGCTCGAGCGTCATCTCCTGGCCGATCCTGTAGACCCCTCGTGGTCGGGCGGAGCGGCGGAGCTCCTGCGGAACGACCTGAGCGGGATCACAGGGAAGGATGGGTTCAACCTGGTCACAGTGGAATGTCGGACGGAGATGTGCCGCGCGACCTTGCAATGGGAGAACTATGAGGCTGCCGTCAAGACGGGCATGCGCCTGCCCGAGCGGGCGATCCCCGGGCTGAATTGTGCCAAGAGCATCTGGCTCAAGGAGCCGGAGAATCCGGCCGGCTCGTATTCTTCGAGCCTGTATCTGGACTGCAGTGAGCAACGCGCAGGAATCGCCGATATTATACGTTAACATACGTTAACTCTCATCACACAGGAGAATTGCCATGAATGTAAGAAATGCGCTGGCCGTTGGAATCGGCTCGCTTCTGGTGGGTGTGGCTTTGATCGGGCACGTTGGCATCAACGATGCCTCGGCCGCTTATCGCCGGGTCCATTCGGCCCAATGTCATTATTTCTATGATGACGCGGGGACCGGGCTGTATAACGGCGCTTATCTCTCAACCTCGGTCAGCCGTGGTATTTACTGCCCCGCGCCATCCGACAGTACGCTGCCGCACTCGTCGACGACCACGCTGAATGTGCACGGCTATTCGCCGTCGGCTTTCTCTGCCTATTCCCAGGCATGCGCCAAGGAGTACAACACGTCTGCGTATTCCTGCGGGACCGCGAAGTACTGGGCTGCTGGATACGGCGGCGTGTACGGCGTGAGCGTCTCGGCCTGGGCCAACGGCGCGTCCATGCCGGTCGTGTACAACTATCTGCCCGCCGGATCGACGCTGTACGGATTCTTCATGGCGAACTGACGCCCGACTCACACGAAGCAGTCCTGCGCCCCTCCCTGCTGTGCCCGCTCGAAGATCGGTCATGGCGCCCGAGTGCGGCGCGGGGCGGTCGGGATCGCCGTCGGCGTCCCGGGCGAGCCCTGCCGGTACGGTGCTGCGACCGCAGACCCTGTGCGGGGCGGGGCATCCGGGGCCGTGAGCTTACGATGGATGGCACGGCGGGCCGCCGCGCGCAGTAGAATGGGGGGCGTGAGCCAGCACACGGTCTTCGGAGATCTCCGGCAGCGTGCGATCGCCGTCTATCGCGTGAAGACGCAGTCGAGCGAGTACATCATCGGGTTCCACGAGCAGCGCGGCCGCAAGTTCGTCATCGTGCGCGGCGCGGTGGGGACCGATCGCGAGCACGTCGTCGTGCGCGACAGCGATCCGCGCGTCGGCGATCACTCGATGTTCGAGCTGCCGATCACCGAGTGGGCGGGCCACGTCCTCGAGGTGGCGACGATGACGTCGTCGACGATCGAGTCGGTCGTCGCCGCCGCCGACCCCGAGGCGGTCGCCGCCGTCGGCATCGAGGGCAAGGTCGACCGCAGCCCGTGGGAGCGGCCCTCCGGCGGCGGCTTCCCGGCCTCCGCCTCCGGCGTCGCGATGCCGGCGCCGCGCGGCATGTCCGAGTCCCCGGCGATCGTGCCGCTCGGCGCCCGCGGCACCACGCCGTACGTCGATCCGGTCGGGCGCGAGCACGCCAAGCAGGTCGTGCTCGGCCAGAACCCGGCCCCCGCCCCCGCGGCGTCCGGGCAACCAGGGCCGCCGCAGTCACAGCCGCAGGTCGAGGTGCCGTACCCGACGCGCCACGTCATGTACGCCGAGAGCATCGTCCAGCTGCTGCGCTCGATCTCGCGGCGCGACAAGATCTTCGACGACCTCGGCGGCAACCGCGACCTCCGCGACCGGCTGCGCCACGCCCTCGACGAGTCGGCCCTGCTCCTCGAGCAGATCCGCCGCCGCGACCGCAAGTAGCGCCCCGCCGCGCGCTGCCGGCCGCGCGGGCGCGGCGTCACATCCAGTCGGGCGCGCCGATGCCGAGGAAGCCCAGGCCCGTCGCGAGGGCCGCGCGGACGGCGCCGGTGAGCGCCAGGCGGGCGCGCTGCAGCTCCGGGTCGTCGGGCACGATCACGCGCAGCGCGCGGTCCGAGTTGCCGAGCGTGTACCAGCGCGCGAAGTCGCCGGCGAGCGAGAGCAGGTAGTGGCAGAGCAGGTGCGGCTCGCACGCCTCCGCCGCGCGCACGCAGACCTCCGGCAGATCGAACAGGCGCTTGGCCACCGTCCACTCCGCCTCGTTCCCGAGCCGCGCGAAGTCGATGCCCTCGGCCGACGTCACCGCCTCGCCGACCTTGCGCGCGATCGACGCGCACCGGGCGTGCGCGTACTGCAGGTACGGCCCCGAGTCGCCCTCGAACGACGTCACCTTCTCGATGTCGAAGTCGACGTCCTTCTCGCGCTGCGAGGCGAGGTTGCCGAACACCACCGCGCCGATGCCGACGGTGCGGGCGATCGCGTCGACCTCCGCGGGCGACCGCTCGGGGTTCGCCGCGGCGATCCGCTCGCGGACCTCCTTCTCCATGATCTCGAACACGTTGCGCATGAGGACCACGTTGCCCAGGCGCGACGCCGTCTTCTTGCCGCCGATCCGGACGTGGCCGTACGGCACGTGCTCGCAGCGCGCGGCCCACTCGTGGCCGGCGAGCGCCAGGAGCTTGAACAGCTGGCGGAAGTGGAGCGACTGCTCGCGCCCGACGACGTACAGCGAGCGGTCGAACTTGTAGTTGTCCCAGCGGTACTGCGCCGCCGCGACGTCGCGCGTGGCGTACAGCGTGGTGCCGTCCTGCTTGCGGAGCAGGATCGGCGTCTTCTCCTCGGGGAGCACCACGACCTGCGCGCCCTCGCTCTCGGTGACGAGGCCCTTGCCCGAGAGCTCGGCCATGACGCGCGGGATGTCGGGCTCGTACGCGCTCTCGCCGCGCACCTCGTCGAACTCGATGCCCAGGATCTCGTACACGTTCTGGAACTCGGCCCACGACACGTCGCGGAACCGCTGCCACAGCGCCCGCGCAGCCGGATCGCCTTCTTCGAGCTGCTTGAACCGCGCGCGGCCCTCCTGCTCGAGCTCCGGGTGCTGCTTCATCGCCTCGTTGAAGCGGACGTAGAGCTTGTTTAGCTCCGTGATGTCGAGCGGTTCGCTCTCACCCTCGGCGGGACCCCACTTCTCCCACGCGGCCAGCAGCATGCCGTGCGTGGTGCCCCAGTCGCCGAGGAAGTTGATGCCGACGACGCGGTAGCCGAGGCCCCGGTGCAGCTCGGCGAGCGAGTGGCCGAGCGTGGTGCCGCGGATGTGATGGTAGGCGAGGTGCTTGGAGATGTTCGGCGACGAGTAATCGATGCAGACGGTCTTGCCCGCGCCGTGCTGCCGCGGGACCAGCTCGCTGCGGAGCGCGGTGTCCGCGAGCCAGCGGAACGCCTCGGCGCGATCGACCTTGAAGTTCACGTAGGGCCCGGCCGCCTGGGCGCTCGCCAGGTAGCGGCTCGGCTGGAACGCCGCGGCGATCTCGCGGGCGAGGGCGGCCGGATCGGTGCCGCGCGCGCGGGCGATCGCGAAGCAGCCGACCGCGAGGTCGCCCAGATCGGGGGGCGGCGGCTCGCCGGGCTTGGCCTTCTTCTGGGGCGGCGTCTCGACCTTGAGATCCGCGGCCGCCACGCCGACGTGCGCCGGGTCGTGCGCCGCAACGTGCGCCGCGACCGCCTCGGCGGCGGCCTTGTGGAAGGGCGTGTGGTGCGTGGGCATGAGGGCGGGTGACGCTAGCATCGATCAGCGTCCTGGAGGCGCGCCGGGCCCTTGGGCAAAAGGCCGCGCATTCTCGGCAGTTGGTTTGACCCCTCTTCGAGGACCATGATACTGAGAGGGTGCGTCGAGCGGCGGAGAGTGGCGTCGTGGGAGAACTTCCGGAGGACCCAAGTGAGCAAGATCGTTTTGTGCGTCGATGACAGCGCGACGATGCAACAGGTCGCGGACATCACCTTCCGCGGCACCGAGTTCACGTACGTCGGCGCACGCACCTACGAAGAGGCCGTCGAGAAGGCGAAGTCGCAGCGCCCCGTCGTGGTGCTCGCCGATGCGGCCATGCCTGGCAAGAACGGCTACGACCTCTGCCTCGCGCTCAAGTCCGAGGGCGCGACGGCGAACGTGCCGGTCGTGATCCTGGTCGGCAACAGCGCTCCTTACGATGCCGCGCGCGGCACCCAGGTCGGCGCCGACGCGAACCTGCCCAAGCCGTGGGACACCCAGACGATGCTCGACAAGGTCGTCGAGATCGTGGGCAAGGCGGCGAGCGGCGTCGCCAAGCCCGGCAGCGCCGCTGCGGCGGCGCCGGCCCCGACGCCGACGCCAGTCGCGCCGGTCCCGGCCGCTGCGGCCGCCAAGCCGGTGGCGGCGCCCGCCGCCGCTGCGTCCGCGCAGATGCCGCCGCGCTCGGCCACGATCATGGGCATGCCGACGGTGAAGATGCCGGCGGGCGCTGGCGTGGCGCCCGCGGTCCCGCTCCAGCCGGCGGCCGCGGCGACGCCCGCGACCCCCGCGACCCCCGCGAAGCCGGCCGTGGTGCCGGCGGTCGCTGCCCAGCCGGCGCGCGCGCCCGCGACGCCGGCGGTAGCCGCGGCGCCTGCAGCGGCACCCGCGCGTGCCGCCGACGGTGGCGGCGCTGGAGCCGCGGCCGCGGTCGCGCCGATCATCTCGATCGCGAGCGCCCGCTCGCCGATGATCAGCAGCAACCCCACGAAGCGCTCGGCGCTCGTCGAGCGGACGCTCGCGAAGATGGCGGCGCGCCTCGCCGAGGTGACCGGGCTCGAGCCGGGCAGCCCGGAGCTGCTCGCGCTCTTGAAGCTGTCGACCGAGGTCGTCGAGCGGATCGTCTGGGAGGTCGTGCCGGAGCTCGCCGAGCAGATCATCCGCGAGAACCTGAACGATCTGGTCGCCCGTCGCGGCTGACGCCCGCCGGGGGGCTGGCCGCCCGCCGCGGCTGATCGCCCGCTGGGGCTGATCGCTCGCCGGGCCCGCCGCGCTACCGCGGCAAGAGGCTGCTCGGCACGAGCCCGCCGAGGCTGTTCGCGTAGTCGTCGTGGCACTTCCAGCAGTACGCCGCGCGCTGCGAGCGGCCGCGCCAGTAGATCGGGCCGCCGAACTTCGCCGCCTCCGCGGCCGGCGGGTTCGCCCAGTGGATCGCGTACCACCAGTCGCCGTGCTCCGGCGCGTAGCCCTTCGCGCGCTTCTCCATGACGAAGATCGGCCCCTCGATGTCCGAGGGCCGGCCATCCACGTTCTGGACTGAAGTCTTCACGACGATCGTGCCGATGGGGATGTCGGCGCTGTCCAGGTACGCGTCGGCGCCGATCTCGTTCACGTACACGTGCACCCAGCGGTTGCCGTGAACGAGCGAGCGGAACATCTCGTCGGTGACGCGGCGATACGACGCGTAGTCGGCGCCGACCTCGAGCGGGCCGAACGCGTCTTCGTCCCCTGCGTTCCCTGCGTTCCCCGCGCTCCCCGCGCCGCCGGTGCTCCCCGTGCCGCCGGGGCTCCCTTTGCCGCCGCCGCCCGCCGCCGATCCGCCGCATGCAGCGAGCAGGATGAAGATCGCGAGGTGCGTGCGCGGCGCGGGGGGCACGGGCGCCGAGGTTACCCCTTCCCGTGCGCGGATGCGCGGCGGCGGTGTGCTAGCGTCGCGCCGTGACGACGTCGACGGCACTGCCCAAGCAGTACGATCCCTCCGAAGTGGAGCCGCGGTGGGCGCGGTTCTGGCTCGAGAACGGCTACTTCCACGCCGATGAGTCGAGCCCGACGGTACCGTACTCGATCACGCTGCCGCCCCCGAACGTCACCGGCTCGCTGCACATCGGCCACGCGCTCGGCTCGACGATGCAGGACATCCTGATCCGCTGGAAGCGCATGCACTCGTTCAACGCGATGTGGATGCCCGGCATCGATCACGCGTCGATCGCCGTCCACGTCCTGCTCGAGAAGGATCTCAAGCGCCGCGAGAGCAAGACGCGGTTCGATCTCGGCCGCGAGGAGTTTTTGCGCCGCGCCTGGGCGTGGAAGGAGCGGAGCGGCCACCGGATCAGCGAGCAGGAGAAGCTGATGGGCTTCTCGCTCGACTGGCCGCGCGAGCGGTTCACGATGGACGAGAAGTCCAACCGCGCCGTGATCGAGGCGTTCGTGCGGCTCTACGAGGAGGGCCTGATCTTCCGCGCCAAGCGGATGATCAACTGGGATCCGGCGAGCGAGACCGTGGTCTCCGACCTCGAGGTCGACGTCGTCGAGGAGAGCGGCTCGCTCTGGGAGATCCGCTACCCGCTGGTCGGCGGCGGCGGCGAGATCGTCGTCGCCACGACGCGGCCCGAGACGATGCTCGGCGACACCGGCGTCGCGGTGCACCCCGACGACGAGCGCTACCGCGACTTCGTCGGCAAGCACGTCGAGCTGCCGCTCACCGGGCGCACGATCCCCGTCGTCGCCGACACGTTCGTCGATCCCGCGTTCGGCTCCGGCGCCGTGAAGGTGACGCCCGCGCACGATCCCAACGACTACGAGTGCGCGCAGCGGACCGGCCTGCCGATCCTGCAAGTGATCGATCCGCGCGGCCGCATGTGCGCGCCTGCGCCCGAGAAGTACGTCGGCCTCACCGTCGAGGAGGCGCGCAAGGCCGTCGTCGCCGACCTCGAGGCCGCCGGGGCCCTCGGCAACGTCAAGGACTACAAGGTGCCGCGCGGCCGCAGCCAGCGCTCCGGCGCCGTCGTCGAGCCCATGCTCATGGAGCAGTGGTTCGTGAAGACCGCGACGCTCGCCGAGAAGGCCGTCGCCGCCGTCGAGAGCGGCAAGACGAAGTTCGTCCCCGAGCTGTGGACGAAGACGTACATGCACTGGATGACGAACATCCGCGACTGGTGCATCTCGCGGCAGCTCTGGTGGGGCCACCGGATCCCGGCGTGGCACTGCGCGTGCGGCGCGATCACCGTCGCGCGCGAGGCCCCGACCGCGTGCGCCACCTGCGGTGGCGCGACGCTCTCGCAAGACGACGACATCCTCGACACCTGGTTCAGCTCGGCGCTGTGGCCGTTCTCGACGCTCGGCTGGCCCGAGAAGACGCGCGAGCTGGCGACGTTCTACCCGAACAACGTCCTCGTCACCGGCCCCGACATCATCTTCTTCTGGGTCGCGCGCATGATGATGATGGGCCTCCACTTCATGGGGAAGGTCCCGTTCCGCACGGTCTACCTCACCGCGATCGTCACCGACGAGAACGGTGACAAGATGTCCAAGACCAAGGGCAACGTCATCGATCCGCTCGACGTCGTGCACGGCGCCTCGCTCGATCAGCTCTTGAAGCGCGCCGACGCCGAGAACGCGCCCGAGGCGGCTGTGAAGAACATCCGCAAGTACTTCGCGAAGGGCATCCCGGCGATGGGCGCCGACGCGCTGCGGTTCGCGCTCGCGCGGCTCAACACGTCGGGCCGCTACATCCGGCTCTCGATCGAGCGCGTCGAGGGCTCGCGCAACTTCATCAACAAGCTGTGGAACGCGTCGCGGTTCGCGCTCATGAACCTCGATGGCTACGAGCCCGAGCGCTTCGCGGCGCAGCTCCACATCCCCGTGGGCGGCGCCGGGGCAGCCGGCGCGGCGGGCGCGGCGGGCGCGGCGGGCGCGGCGGCGCGCGCGGCGCTCGGGATGCCGGAGCGCTGGATCCTGTCGCGGCTCCAGGCCGTCGCCGGCGAGGTCGACGCGGCGCTCGAGTCGTTCCGCTTCAGCGACGCGGCGAACGCGATCTATCACTTCGTCTGGGACGAGCTGTGCGACTGGTACATCGAGCTCGCCAAGCCGCACCTGCACCAGGGCCCCGAGCTCGAGCAGGATCCGGCCAAGGCGGCGCGCCGCCACGTCGTGCAGGGCGTGCTCGCGACGGCGCTCGAGACCACGATGCGGCTGCTCCACCCGTTCGCGCCGTACGTCACCGAGGAGATCTGGCAGAAGCTGCCCAAGCTACCGCAGCTCCCCGGCTCGCTCATGATCACGGTGTTCCCGCGCCGCGACGAGGCGTGGATCGACGCAGCCGCCGAGGCCGAGATGCAGCTCGTGCAGGGCGTCGCCACGACGTGCCGCATGCTGCGCGCCACGTACGGCGTGCCGCCGTCGCAGCAGATCGCCGTCGAGCTGCGCGCCTCCGCCGACGCGGCGCGCGCGCTCATCGAGAAGCACCTGCCGCTGATCGAGCGCTCGGCGCGGATCACCGCGACCGTCGTCGCCAGCGGCGGGCCCGTGCCCGGCGCGGCGAAGGCGCTCGTCGGCGCGGACATCGAGGTCCTGATGCCGCTCGGGGGGCTCATCGACGTGGCCGCCGAGAAGGGGCGGATCGAGAAGGACATCGGCAAGGTCGACAAGGAGATCGCGGCGCTCGAGAAGAAGCTCGGCAACGCCGACTTCCTGGCGCGCGCGCCCGAGGACGTCGTCGAGGAGCAGCGGGCGCGGCTCGCCGACGAGCAGACGCGGCGGCAGCGGCTCGCCGACGCGCTCGACACGCTCGCGGCCTCCGGCTCCGGCGGCGGCGGCGGCGCAGGAGTCGGCGGCGCGGGAGGTGCGGCGTGAGCGCGGCGCCTCCGTCCCCGGCGCTGGCGCTGTCGCGCAGCCGCGCGGCGCTGCTCGTCGTCGACATCCAGGAGCGGCTCATCCCGGCGATGCCCGCGGAGGTGGTGGCGCGCGTCATCCGCCACACGTCGATCCTGATCGATGCGGCCGCGCGGCTCGGCCTGCCGATCGTCGTCTCGCAGCAGTACCCCAAGGGGCTCGGCGGGACGGTGCCGGCGATCGAGGAGGCGCTCGCGGCTGTCGGCACCGCGGGCGCCGCGATCCACCGCTTCGACAAGCTCGAGTTCTCGGCCGCCGCGGCGCCCGCGTTCGCGGCGCTCGCGCCGCGGCTCGGTCGCGATCAGTGGATCGTCGCCGGCATGGAGACGCACGTCTGCGTCTACCAGTCGGTGCGCGATCTCGCGGCGCGCGGGACCTCGGTCCACGTCGTGGCCGACGCGGTGTGCAGCCGCGCGAAGTCGAACTGGCGGATCGGCCTCGGCCTCGCCGAGCGGGCCGGCGCGATCCTGACCGCGACGGAGGTCTGCGTGTTCGATCTGCTCGGCCGCGCCGGCACTGACGAGTTCCGGGCGCTCTCGAAGGCCATCAAGTAGAAGTAGCGAAGGGGACGATATGGCAGGCTCCTCCAGCGAGGTCATCAAGTCACTCATCGTCAACCTCGTGATCGCGTCGTCCAAGGGTGTCGGCGCAGCGATCACCGGCTCCGGCGCGATGCTGGCGGAGACCCTGCACTCGTTCGCCGACTGCGGGAACCAGCTCCTGCTGCTGTTCGGCATCCGGCGCAGCCGCCGGCCGCCCGACGCGACGCACCCGCTCGGCTACGGGCGCGAGATGTACTTCTACTCGTTCATCGTCGCGCTGCTCCTGTTCACCGGCGGCGGCGTGTTCTCGATCTACGAGGGCATCCACAAGCTCGAGCACCCCGAGCCCGTCGGCGACGTGACGATCGGCCTCGTGATCCTCGCGGTCTCGATCGTCCTCGAGGGGTGGGCCACGCTCGGCAACATAAAGACGATGCGCGAGCGGCGCGGCCAGACTCCGCTCTTCAAGTACCTGCGCGACACCAAGGACTCGGACCTCGTGGTCGTGTTCGGCGAGAACAGCGCCGCGGTGCTGGGCCTCTCGTTCGCGATCGCCGCGCTCGCCGCCGCGAAGGTCACCGATGACGGGCGGTGGGACGCGATCGGCTCGCTCGCGATCGGCGGCGTGCTGGTGGCGGTGGCGATCTTCCTCGCGCGCGAGGTCAAGGCGCTGCTCGTCGGCGAGTGCGCGGATCCCGCGATCCTGAAGACCGCCGAGGAGCTCGCGGTGACCGATCCGGTGATCGAGCGCGTGATCCGCGTCCTGACGGTGCAGCAGGGGCCCGGCGAGATCCTGGTGGCGATGAAGCTCCAGTTCCGCTCGGGCGTGGACAGCGACAAGCTCGTCGAGGCCATCAACCAGTTCGAGCGCAACCTCAAGCAGCGGATCCCGGACGTGAAGTGGAGCTTCATCGAGCCGGATCACGCAGATTAGGGACGAGGTAAGGACCCATGGCAGGGAAAGGCGTCGGCTATATCTTTCGCGCTCTCGGGGCGAACTTCGCGATCGCGGTCGCCAAGGGCGTCGGCGCGGTCATCACCGGCTCGGGCGCGATGCTCGCAGAGACCCTGCACTCGCTCTCGGACTGCGTGAACCAGCTGCTGCTCCTGGTGGGGCTCAAGCAGTCGGCGCGCCCGCCGAGCGAGAAGTACCCGCTCGGCGAGGGGCGCAACCTCTACTTCTGGTCGTTCATGGTCGCGATGCTGCTGTTCCTCGGCGGCGGCGCCTACTCGATCTACGAGGGCATCCACAAGCTGCGGCACCCCGAGCCGCTGTCGAACGCGTTCGTGGCGATCGTGATCCTGTCGTTCAGCCTCGCGACGGAGGGCTGGGCGATGACCGGCGCGCTCAAGGCCGTCAAGGAGCGGCGCGGCAAGCGGTCCCTGGTCCAGTACCTGCGCGAGACGAAGGACTCGGACCTGGTCGTCATCTTCGGCGAGGACCTCGCCGCGGTCATCGGCCTCGCGTTCGCGCTGATCGCCATCGTCATCTCGGCGCTGACCGGCGATCCGCTGTTCGACGCGCTCGGCACGCTCGCCATCGGCGCCGTGCTGATCGGCGTCGCGGTGTTCCTGGCCGTCGAGGTCAAGTCGCTGCTCCTCGGCGAATCGGCCGATCCCGCGCTGCTCGAGATCATCGAGAAGTGCGCCGCGGAGGACGCGCGGATCGTCCGGGTGCTGCGCACGCTGACCGTCCAACAGGGGCCCGGCGAGATCGTCGTGGCGCTCAAGCTCCAGTTCAAGCCGGACCTGACGACGGTCACGCTCGTCGAGTCGATCAACCAGTTCGAGGAGCGGCTCCACGAGCGCTGCCCCGAGGTGCGCTGGAGCTTCGTCGAGCCCGACGACGCCGACTGACGGCGCCGCGGCGGCGCCGCGGCGCGGGGGCGGGCGGTTGGCGGCGGGGGCGCGTGGAGGGCGGCGGGGGCGCGTGGGGTGGTGCTTGCGCGCGGACGCGTGGGGTGGTGCTTGCGCGCGGACGCGTGAGGTGGTGCTGTCGCGCGGACGCGTGGGGTGGTGCTTGCGCGCGGCGCGCGGCGCCGTGCCTCGGGGTACCTCTTTGGACCCGCGCCGCCTCGCGCGCCCCCCGGGCGTTCACTGCTTCGCAGTGGGGGTGGTGCTCGCGGCCACGGCGATCGTCGGTGCACGCACGACCGGTGAGCCCCGCGGCCTGTGCGCTTCGCGCCAGGCCGCTCGGGGGCCCCGCGCGCTCGGCTTTGCTCTCCAAAGAGGTCCCCTCGGGCGGGGCGCCGCGCGTGGCGAGAGCACAGGCGCGACTCCTTGGCACGCTGACCGAGGCAAGGACATCGAGGGGGCAATTCGCGTCGCCGCGACGCCAGCTTCGCTCGCCGTATCGGAGCGAGGGCGAGGGCGAGGGCGAGGCGCGATCTTGAATTGGCGGAAATCTGGCAGAGCGAGAGCGAATGTCTATGAGCTGCATTGCCAGTGATGACTGCGGATGGGTTGGTGTGGTCAATCCTGATCTCCGCCTTTCCAAGTGGCCTCCTGCTCGCGGCGCGGTTTCGGCCGTCGGCGGGTGCTGGCTCTCGCTGATGCCTCTTGGGTAAGGCAGCATCGCTCGATCCTGCAATGAGCTGCGAGCCGGTCTCCTCGTATGCCTGTGCGAGGGCCGGCGCTTCTTGCGGCGAGGTCCACGCAGCGCTTGCGCCCGGGCTCTGATCTGAAGCTGTAGAGCTGCCGCCGCACCAGGTGCGCTCACGGCCGGGCCGTCCGGATCAGTACGGCTCACCCGCGAGGTCGACACGGGCGGGGGCGGATTCGGTACAACCGCCCTTGGATGGCGAATACGCGATGGGTCTGGATCCCCGACGGCGAGGCGCGGGTGCTCGCATTCACGTACGTCGACCGGGTGGCGGGGCCGTCCGCGAAGGGGCGCATCGTCGTCGGGGATCCGCCGCCGCAGGAGCAGATCCTCGAGGCGATCGATCACCCGAATCGCACGTTTCGGCGGCCGGACGCGTTCGGCGCGAGCCCGATCGGCGCCGAGGAGGCGCTGCGGCTCGGGCTGCCGAAGGACCCGCCGTGGATCGGTCACTTCGAGGGCAAGCCGATCCCGCCGCCGCGCGGCAAGCCGTCGCGCACCGTGGGCGCGCTCGTGCACCGGCGCGGCGTTCCGGTCGCGGGGGTGCGCGTCCGCATCGGCCACGTGTTCGGGCCGAGCCGCGAGCTGGCGAAGCTCGATGAGCGGACGACCGACGCCGCCGGCCGGTGCGAGTTCCCGCTCGCGCCGTGCGAGCCGATCGCCGCGATCGCCAGCGGGGCCCGGGAAGGCTCGCAGCTCGTCGACGTGCCCGACAGCGGGACGGTCGAGCTCGCGCTCGAGCCGCTCGGCACGCTCGATGGCGTGGTGACGCGGTCGGGCGCGCCGGCCCGCGGGCAGATCACGCTCGTCGGGATCGAGGGCGGCACGCTCGCCGTGGAGCGCACCGACGACGCGGGGCGCTACCGCGTCGAGGGCGTCGTGCCGGGCCGCTACGAGGTCCGGGTGCTCGGCATCGATCCGGAGACGTCCATGGTCGCCGGGACGCCCACGTTCGACGAGCTCGTCGTCGGGCCGGGGCAGCGGCTCCGCCGCGACTACGCGCTGACCGCGGGCACGGCGATCCGCGTCGTGGCGGCGGTGCAGGACCAGGAGCACTGGGGCGACGTCTACCTGTTCGCAGGGGCGCGCGCGCCGCGCGACTCGATCGAGCTGCGCGCGCTCTGGCGCGGGCTCGACAAGACGCTGTGGCGCAGCGCCAACTCGACGACGAACGACGGTAAGCACATGCGGTGCAAGTTCCTCGACGTCGCGCCGGGCGTCTACACGGTCTGCGTGACGCCATCGACGCGGTACGGCGGGGCCCACGACGAGCAGCCGGTCGTGTCTCGCGAGATCACCGTCGGTACGGAGGACGTCACCGTCGAGCTCGTGGTGCCCGCGCTGCGGCCGGCCTGACGGAGATCGACGGAGATCGACGGAGTATCGACGGAGATCGACGGGGATCGACGGAGATCGACGGAGATCGGCGCGAGCCGCCGGTTCGGCCGCCGCGAGGATGGCGTACGATGATGCATCGTGTCGAGTGCACTCGCGTCGGTGTCTTCAGGGGATCTCGTGGCGGCGGGCCCGCGCCCATTTCGCATCCTCGGCGTGCAGCAGATCGCGATCGGCGGGCCGAGCAAGGCCGTGCTGCGCCGGCTGTGGGTCGACTTGCTCGGCGTGACGCCGACCGGCACCACGTTCCGCAACGAGCAGGAGAACGTCGACGAGGACGTCCTGTCGGTCGGCGGCGTCGAGATCGATATCATGGAGCCGATCGATCCGAGCAAGCGCCCGAAGGTGCAGGAGCCGCGGCTCAACCACCTGGGCCTTTGGGTCGACGACCTGCGCGCCGCCGTCGAGTGGCTGAGCGGGCAGGGCGTGCGGTTCGCGCCCGGCGGCATCCGCCGCGGCGCCGCGGGCTACGACGTCTGCTTCATCCATCCCAAGGGCGACGCGACCTCGCCGCTCTCTGGAGAGGGCGTCCTCATCGAGCTGGTGCAGGCGCCCCGGGAGATGATCCCGGCGCTAGACTGACTGCATGGTGCGTCGCGACGACGACGGAGACCGTCCTCCCGGAGGGAGGACGCAACCGCCGTCTCGCTGTGGTGATCCAGCGGGTGAAAGTCCCGTCTCGGTAAGCCGTGAGGCGCCGAGTAGCAGGCTCCCGGCTCGGGGCG
>DATMCI010000374.1:0-62157 GCA_035558535.1 Kofleriaceae bacterium | reverse complement strand
GCATGGCCGGTGGCTGGGCGCGGCTCGTGTCGCGCGTCGGCGATGACGAGGCCGGGCGCCGCGCGGTGGCGCGGCTCGCCGAGCACGTCGACACGTCGCTCGTCCAGATCGATCCCGAGCGCAAGACCGGCGAGGTCACCGTGCGGCTCGAGGGCGGCGAGCCGCGCTACACGCTGCACCCCGGGCGGGCGTGGGAGCGGATCCAGTGCACGGAGGCCGTGCGGGAGGCGCTCGGCGAGGCCAGCGTGCTCGTCTACGGCACGCTCGCGCAGCGCGCGCCCGAGGGGCTCGCCGGCTGGCGCGCGGCCGCCCGCGCCGCCGCGGCGAGCTGCCTGCGCGTGTGCGACCTGAACCTGCGCCCCACCGACGAGGGCGTGATGGCGATCCGCGAGGCGCTCGAGGCCGCCGACGTCGTGAAGGTCAACGACCGCGAGCTCGCCTCGCTGCGCGACCGCTTCGGGTGGGCCGATCCGATCGCCGCGCTGCGGCGCGGGCGCGCGCGCGTCGTCGCGGTCACGCACGGCGCCGACGGCTCGACGCTGTTCGGCGAGGGCGCGCGCGCGCCGATCGAGATCCCCGGCGCGCCCGCCGCCCCCGGCGGCGATCACGTCGGCTGCGGCGACGCGTACCTCGCGATCCTCGTGCACGGCATGACGCTCGGCTGGGACCTCGCCGCCTCGGGCCGCGCCGCGAGCCGGTGGGCCACCGCCGTCGCCGGCGCGCGCGGCGCGACGCCGGCGTTCTCCGAGGAGCAGATCGCCGATCTCCTGGAGGGCGCGTGAGCGAGCCGCGGGACCGGCGCGCGGACGCCGAGCCGCCCCCGCCCGACGCGTGGGAGCGCACGGCCGCGTGGATCGCCGCGCACGGCGCGCTGCCGGCGCTCGGGCTCCTCACGGTGCTCGTCGGCGCGCTGCTCTCCGGCGTGTTCCGCGGCGAGGTCGTCGGCGACGACCTCACGTTCCACATGGCCGAGGCGCGCCGCATCGCCGACTGCCTGCGCGACGGCGACTGGGACTTCTGGAACCCGAGCGCGAACGGCGGCTTCGCGTCGCTCTACTACTACCAGGCGATCCCGCAGCTCGCGGCGGCGCTCCCCGCGGCGCTCTTCGGCCACTTCCTGTTCTGGTTCCAGCTCAGCGTCTACCTGCCGCACGTGCTCGCGCCCGCCGCCGCGTACCGGGGCGCGCGCCTCATGGGCGCCACGCCGTGGCAGGCGTGCGGTGCCGCCGTCGCGGTCGCGCTCCTCTCCGGCGAGTCGCGCTGGGGCACCGGCGCCGACGGCACGTTCCAGGTCGGCCTGTACACGCAGACGTGGGCGCTCGCCGCGTTCCCGCTCGCGCTCGGCCACGGCGTGCGCTGGATCTCCGCCGGCCGGGGCCTCCCCGCTGCGATCGCGTGGGGCGCGTTCGTGACGCTGTGCCACCCGTTCGCCGGCATCTCGCTCGGCGTGGTGCTCGTCCTGGGGGCCGCGTTCCACCTCTCCGCGTCGCTCGCCGGCGCGCTGACGGGGCGCGGGGTGCCAATGAAGGCCGCCCTGCTCACCCTCTGCTTTGGCACCCTCGCCGTCCACGTCGCGCTCCTCATCGTGAAGTGGCAGGCGCTCTTCCTCGTGCCGATCGCGCTCTTCGCCGCGATGTGCGCGCGGCTCGGCTGGGAGGTCGCCACCGGGCAGCGCACCGAGCGTCCGCCCTTCGGACAGCTGGCCCTCGCGTACGTCCCGCGCCTCGCGATCCTGGGCGTCGCGATGCTGCTCGCGGCGCTGCCGGTGTGGCTCACCGTGCTCGTCGACTACGACGGCTTCGGCGGCTTCCCCCACCGCGTGAGCGACGAGGTGGGCCCCGGCTACAGCGAGCTCATGCGGTGGCAGCTGCGCGGCGCGATCCTCGACTTCCACCGCCCGCCGGTGCTGACGTGGCTCCTGCCGGCCGTCGCGCTGTTCGCGCGCGCGCCGCTCCTGCGCTGGCTGTGGCTGCCGGCGCTCTCGTTCGCGGTGCTGCTCGCCGTCGGCCCGCACATGCCGA
Source organism: Kofleriaceae bacterium (assembly GCA_035558535.1). Lineage (GTDB taxonomy): Bacteria > Myxococcota_A > Polyangia > Haliangiales > Haliangiaceae > JABFXX01. The sequence continues at coordinate 60,136 of DATMCI010000374.1, read as the reverse complement.
AGACCGCCGACGACCTCCTGCCGGCGGTGCGCTTCCTCGGCGCGATGCAGGTCGTGCTCGCGATGGGCGTCGGCGCGGGCACGCTCGCGGCCGGCGCGTGGCTGTGGAACGCGCCCGACGACGCAGCGGCGCGCCGCGGGCTCCGGATCGCGACGCTCGCCGCCCTCGGCGTGATCGAGGGCCTGCTCGCCTACGCCGTGCTCTTCGGCTCCCCGAGCTTCGCCCCGCTCCGCGTGCTCGACGCGATCACGCTCGGCAAGCTCGCGCCGCTCGCGCTGCGCCTCTGCGGCGTGGCCGTGATCGCGCTGCTCGCGCTCGCCGCGCTGCCGCTGTGGCGCGCGCTCGCCGATCAATCGACGGTCCGCACCGCGCTGGCGGCGCTCCTCGCGGCGCTCGTCGTGGCGCTCGTCGTGCCCGGCAGCCAGGCGCTCGCCTCGCGGGTGCGCGTGCTCTCCGACTACGGCTACCGCGACGAGATGATCGAGCTGATCGACGCCATCGCCAAGGAGCCGCAGGGGCGCAAGCAGGTCGGCGGCGGCGCCGAGAACCACTGGTGGAACCAGCTCAGCTACGCCTACGCGCGCCGGCCCGCGCTGCTCCAGATGGGCGGCGGCGGCCTGCAGGCGAGCCCCAACTACGACTTCGTGTGGTCGGTGCGCGACCTCGCGAAGCTCGCGTGGGTCTACGACACTCCCTATCTGCTGTTCGCGCGCGCGAGCGAGTCGAGCCAACCCGCTGGCGAGCTGATCGCGCAGACGGCGCGCTACGAGTTGCGCCGCCTGCCCGCGCCCGGCGTGGTGTCGCCGATCCACATCACCGGCGAGCTCCCGCCCGGGCGCAAGGAGGCCCGCCAGGCGGGGATCGAGTGGCTGAAGATGCGCGAGGGGCTCGCGAACCGCCACCTCGCTTATAGCGGCCACGGCTTCCCGGGCCTGCCGCCCGACGCGCGGGTGCTCCGCACCGGCCGCACCCGCTCGCCCGGCGATCACGCCGATCTGTTCGCCGAGGTCGACGCGGCGCGCCCGTCGTCGTTCGTCTTCCGCGAGAGCTGGCACCCCCGGTGGCGCGCGTACCTAGACGGCGCCCCGGCGCCGGTCCGCCGTGTCACGCCCGACTTCCCGGCGGTGGACGTGCCCGCCGGCCGCCACCTGATCCAGCTCCGCTTCGAGCGCCCCTGGTGGGCGCACGCCTCCTGGCTCGCCTGGCCCGCCGTGCCGCTCCTCGCGTGGCTCGCCCTGCGGCTGCTCGAGCGGCGCCGCACGCCGCAGCTGCCACCAGCGCGCGTGGTCTAGCGGAATATCCTGCGGCCGGCGGGCTCGAGCTTGCCACGCAGGATCTCGCTGTTCTTCAGGATACAGTCCGTATTGAACATGTAGTGATACAAAGCATAAGCATCATGCTCGGCCGTCGGGCTATGCGTCGTGTCGTGGAAGATGGCGTCGTCGGCCCGCCGCAGCGGAGAGTTGGGCCGCGTCAAATCCCTGCGATCGATCTCCCTGATATACGCAATGATGGCCGCTTGATCAGGATATCGCCGCCGCTCGTCCTCATCGAGGAGCTCGGCGACCCGCTCCGCCTTCCTCCGGTCGTCCGCGTCGAGGTAGAACTTCCAATCCGCGTCTGGAAACACCGTCGTTCCGGTGTCACGCCCCTCGGCCACCACCCCGCCGCCGTCAGCCTGCCGCCGTTGCACGGGCAACAATGCCTCCCTGACCGGCGCGAGCTCGGCGATCTCCGAGGTGAAGGACAGGGTCCTCGCCGTGTAGAGCTCGCGGGTCAGATCGCGCCCGTTCACCAGGATGGCGCCCGACGCCTCGAAGGAGATCTCGATCTCCCGGGTGACCTGCAGGATGCTCCAGAGGTCTCGCGCCGATAGCCCCTTCGCCAGCGATGCGTACGCCACGGCCCTGTAGATGGCGCCGGTATTCACGTGCTTGTAGCCGAGGAGCCTCGCCAGCGATCGGGCCGCGGCGGTCTTCCCAACGGCGTTGGGACCATCGATCGTGATGATGAGCTGCTTCGACATTCGAGCCTCATGGCGGCGTCATTCCTCGTATACGGGGCCCGACCGGCCGACGCGACAGGCTGGCTGGCCCAGGGCGGCGAGGCGCGCCCGCCGGGCCGTGCCCACCCGTCAATCGTAGGTCGACTTCCCCATCTCCTCGGTGGTGATGCGATTGAAGTCACGCAGGCGCCTGCTGTAGAGCCTGGAGAGCTCTCCTGGCCCCAGGGCGGCGGCCTTGCGCTCGATCAACACCGCGGTATACGCGACGTGGCTGAGCTCGTCGCGGAGCAACGCGTTCAGGAGCTTTATCGCCCGCGGCAGGTTGGCAGCGGGACAATGCGTCTCGAGCGCGGCGCGCTGCATGAGGTGATGAATCGTGGTGCGGATCTCGGCGATGTTCATCTGCACGAAGTCGTCGAGCGTCGGGGGCTTCGCGTAGAGCGATCCCGCGACGGGTCGCGGCTCTCGTGCAAGCGCGTAGTCGGGCGAGAACGCATTCATCTCGCTGCGGAAGATGGGGTCGACGGCGTCGGGGAAGGAGAGGTCGAGGAGTGCCAGGTAGACCTTCGCGTGGCGCGACTCGTCCACGGCGTGACGCTTGAGGAGCTTCTGCTCGTGGCCGTCCGTGGCGCAGGCGGCGAGCGACCACAGGTCAGTGGCGCCCTGGCCCTCGCGCTGTGCGTTCCTCACCAGCGAGAGGATCAACCACGTGGGGTTGGCCGCAGCGTGGCGATACACGCTGCGGTACACCTCCATGCCGAACGGCGGGGGCTCGGCGGCCACCGCTCCTTCCACGGCCGCCAGGTAGGCCGGGCACTCGTCCGCCGGGGCGCGCTCGGAGAGCGCGACCCGGGCCACCGCACCGACCTGATCGGCCATGGGCTCGTCCTTCAAGCGGACGTAGACGTCCCTCGTGCTGGAGGCGGCGCTGATGCTGGGGACATTCGTTAACATGCGGGCCTCTACCGTAGGAGGAGCGTCGCGATGGCCGAGGTTCTCGCCGGACGCCTTACGCGTCCTTGCACGGAACCGGATCGAACGGGGAGTTGAGGGCGACGAACACCATGTTCGTGTTCGGGTACTTGTCGGCCAGCTCCTTGAGACTGGACTGATCGATCTCGAGCCTGCCGTCCCGGATGCGCCCGAGCACCTGCACCTTCTGGCCGTCCTGCTCGAGCTTGGTCACCGTGCGCTTCGCCCGCTCGTCGAAATCATGATCGTGCTTGGTCATCTGGATATCTCCAGTTTCTGGGTTTCGGATCGTCTACACCATGAGAGCAGTGTGTACTGGCGTCAAGGAACGCAGATGTTAAACCTGTCTAATCATCATCTAATCATCTGCCGTGCCTCATTTACTCATCTGCTCATCTGCTCATCTGCTCATCGCCGGAACGGTGAAGCTGGCCTGCTCCAGCCGGGTGAGCAGCTGGCCCACGCGGGGCGCCGCCGCCGCGCCGTCGCCCGCCTGCAGGAGGGCCTCGGCCTCGCGCGCGGTGGTCGTGCCGTCGCACAACAATGTCACGGCGAGCTCGCGCGGCGTCACCTCGACGGTCTCGCCGAACTCGTTGAGGCGCGCGAGGGTCACGCGATCCTCGCCAAACGCGAAGTCCACGTCGAAGTCGAGATAAGGTAACAATATATCGTCCGGCCGGCGGGCCAGCGCGGGCCAGGGGTCCGGTTGCCAGATCGGGCGCGAGGGCCCGACGAGGTGGCCCTCGGCCCACGCGAACACGGCGCGGGTGAAGGTCGCGATCCGGAAGGCGTGCTCCAGCGCGGTGCGCTCGTCGGGCTCCGCCGGCGCGCGGTGCAGGCGCCAGTACTGCTGGCTGGCCGACGCCTGCGTGGGCCGGAGCACGAGCGCGTGCGCCCAGCTCGCGGGGAGGAGGTCCAGCAGCCGATGCCGCCACTTGGGGGTCGGGTTGGTGAGCCCGTAGCCCGCCGTCAGCGCATCCACGGCGTGACCGAGCAGCTCCTGCGCGGCGAACACGAGCGATCGATAGTCCCCGCTCTCCCAGTATCCAACCATGTCGACCTGGATCGTCCGCCCCATCTGCCGGGCGACCTGCAACTTGAGGCGCGCCAGATCCGCCCGCGGCGGCATCCGCGCCTCGATCTGCGCCTGCCTCACGCCGTTGAGCACGCGGCCGTGCAGCAGCCGGTGCAGGAGCGAGCGCTCGTCGGGCGTGAACGTCACCGGGTGGGTGACCGCCCACCGGGCCTGACCGCACCGGCGCAGGCGACCGATGACCTCGTCGATCCAGCTGGTCCGCAGGATCCGCAGGTCGATCAGGCACCGGCTGATCACCAGCCCGAGCTCGTCGCGCGAGGGGAGCTCGCGCTGATCGCGCGCCGTGATCAGGAGCAGATCGATGTCCGACTTGCTGTTGCCCAGACCCTCGACGATCGAGCCGACGCCGAGGAGGACGTCGTCGGCGTGGAGCCCGACCGCGGCCTCCACGCCGGTGACGACGGAAGGCAGATCCACGCCCTTGCGACTCAGGAATTCAGACATGTTCATTGCTGGAAATCCTCGTTCGAGCGGCGCGCGCCGGACGGCCGGAGCGGCGCGCCCGCCGACCAGCGCGCCACGCGCACGGAGGCCTGGGCGTCCTGGGTGGCTCGGATGACCAGGACCGAAGGGTACGCGTGCGTGGCACCGAGGAGCCGCAGCTGCAGCTCCTCCATCCTGCGCTGGCACTCCTCCGGGGCGACCGCCGGGTTCTCGCGGTGCAGGAACGCGCCGAGCGCCCGGAACACCGGCGCGCCCGCAGTGAGCCGGGTCGACGAATCGATGTAGATGTCGATCCGCCGGCCGTGCCGGACCGCGTGCCGGTTCACCTCCTCGGCGAAGAACGGCCCGGCCGCGGTACCGAGGAGGTTCGCGGCCATGTAGGCCGTCCCCTCCGGCAGCAAGATGTGGTCCAGCTGCTCGAGCAACATCCGGCAATAGCCGAGCCCGTCCCGCCCGAGCCCCCTCGCGAACACCGGGACCGCGAGCCCGTCCGGCAGCGGCAGGAAGGGGGGATTGAACGCCACGACGTGGTATCGCTCGCGCCTGCCCAGCGTCTCCTCGCAGCGCTCCAGCCGGAGCTCGACGCCCGCGGTCATGCGGTTGAGGAGGCGGTTCACGTGCGCGAGCTCGAGGGCCCGCGGCGAGACGTCGGTCATCGTCACGTGGTTCGAGTACCGGGCCAAGGAGAGGCCGATCACCCCCGAGCCGGTCCCCAGATCGATCACCCGGTCCCCCGGCGCGACCCTGCGCGTATCGAGATAGAAGGCGAGCTGCAGCGAATCGCTCCCGAAATAGCTCTCCTGGACTGCCCCGCCGGGGTAGTTGATGCGGCTGTCGATCAGGAGCGGCATGTCCTGTGCCGAGATGAGCTGATAGGCGCCCATCTCGAGGTCCCCGCCGGATCGGATGAGGAGCCCGGCGTCGATCAGGCGCCCGGCGATCTGCTGCTCGAGCGGGGGGAGCGCGTCGTAGGAGACCGCGACCTTGAGCATCAGGCAGACCGCGAGCCCGAGCGCGGCGCGGTCGCCGGTCACGTAGGACTCGAGGTCGGCCGCCCGCTCGAGGCTGCCCCAGCCAAGGACGTTCGGATTCGTGTGATAGAGGCGCGCTGTCGCGATGGACTTGTAGAGCTGCACGAAGCCTATCCGATCCAGATAGTCACTCAGGACCGGCAGCCCCCGCTCCATGGCACTCGTCAACACGCCGCTACGCTACCACGAGAAAACAGATCGGCTCGTCGCACAATCTGAATACGATCCCGAGCGCGCCTGTACGTACAATCACGCATGGCGCCCGGCGACGCGGCGGCCCGATACCGGGCGTACGTACGATCACGCGTGGTGAGGATGCAGTGAAGTGACACGAACGCCCGCGCACCGACCGCGCGGCCAGAACCCGAACGCGGTGCTTGGACGCAGCGCTCCACGGGCCCTCGCGCAGGGAGGCCGCGCCGAACGCGCTGCCGCGCCGGCGCTTCGATCGATGCTCCGGCGCCGTCGGTGATCTGGGCCGAGCGCGCCCACCGCCGGGGCCGTGCGCCTGCACGGGCGGAGGTCCGGGAGAACTTCGCGCCGGCCTGCGTCACGCGGGCCTCGGCCGGCCGCGGCGCGCGGCACCGGAGATGCAATGCAGGCCCACGCACCAACCACGCATGACATGGCTCGGAGGGAGCACGCCGCGCATGAGCACGACCGCGTTGATTCTTGCAGCAGGACGAGGCTCTCGCCTGAGGCCGCACACCGATCATGTCCCCAAGTGTCTGGTGGAGTTGGCCGGGCAGAGCCTACTCGCACGTCAATGGCAAGCACTCCGGCATGCGGGCATCGACGACATCCATGTAATTACCGGGTACCGGGCGGCCGACATCGAGGCGCTCGGTTATCCGACCGTGCACAACCCAAGCTTCGCGACGACCAACATGGTGGCCACCCTGTTCTGCGCCCGGGAGCGCATGGCGGACACGGCGGACCTCCTGATCGTCTACGGCGACCTCGTCTTCGAGCCCCGGATCGTTCGAGCCCTGCTCGCCGAGGATGCGCCCCTGTCGACCACCATCGATCGGAGCTGGCATCGGTACTGGTCGCTCAGGATGGAAGACCCGCTGGCAGACGCGGAGACCCTCAGGCTGTCCGCCGACGGCCACATCATGGAGCTCGGAGGATCGGCTCGCTGCTCGCCGCGCCGCTCCGCGCAGATCGAGAGTGCTACGTGACCCGCGCCGACCTCGTCGTCCGGAGCCGCTTGATCGATCGCCTGGCCGCGGCGGGCGGCGACGTGGCCATCGCCGTGGCGGGCGCGGGCGCCAGCGGCAGCGCAGCCGGCGCGGCGCTCGTCGGGATCGCCAGGCTGTCGCCCCGGGCGGTCGAGTGCCTGCTCGCGCTCCGGGGCAGAGACGATGGCCGGGTCGCGACGGCGTCCCTGGCAGCGCTGCTCCGCGAGCTCGCCGCGCGCGGCCTGGAGCTCCGCGCCGTGGAGGACGAGGGCGACTGGGCCAGGCTCGCCGCGCCGCAGGACCTCGCCCGCTTCGTGCTGGGGACCAAGGCCGAGACCCTGGAGCGCCTCCGCCCCCTCGTGAGCCAGTGCACCATCGGTCACCAGGTGCGCTGCAGCGTGGCGGAGTGGCGCGCCGCGCCGCAGGAGGTCCTCGCGCGGGTGGCGGCGAGGTTCGGCACCCGCCCGCTCGCGGTGCGGAGCAGCGCGAGGAGCGAGGACAGCTGGGCCGCGTCCCGGGCGGGGCACTTCACGAGTGTCGTCGATGTCGCGCCCGATCGGGACGCGCTGAGTCGGGCCATCGGCGAGGTGATCGCCTCCTATGGACAGGGGGCAGACGATCAACAGGTCCTGATCCAGGAGATGGTCGACTCGGTGCAGCTGAGCGGGGTCGTGTTCACCCGGACCCTGACCCACGGCACGCCGTACTACACGATCAATTACGACGACACGAGCTGCCACACGGGGGACGTGACCGGCGGGACCGGCAAGGATCTCCGGACCGTCGTGATCCACCGCAGCGCGGCTGCGGCCGGAGCGCCGCAGCAGGACCCGCGCCTGATCCCGGTCATGCGCGCGGTCCTGGAGCTGGAGGAGCTCGTCGGGCATGACGCCCTCGATATCGAGTTCGCCCTCGGCCAGGCAGGGGAGGTCCATATCCTGCAGCTCCGACCGATCGCGGCGGCCCGGACCGGCGCGCAGATCTCCGACGAGGCGCTCGATCGGGAGCTCCTGGCGGCGGGCGCCGCGCTCGAGCGCGCCCGGACGCGAGGCCCGGGGCTCGTCGGCCGGCGGGCCTATTTCGGGGTCATGCCCGACTGGAACCCGGCCGAGATCATCGGCACCTGCCCGCGGCGGCTGGCCCTCAGCCTGTACCAGCACCTCATCACCGACGAGGTCTGGGCGATCCAGCGCGCGGAGTGCGGATATCGGGACGTCCGCCCCAATCCTTTGCTGATCACGCTCGCCGGCCATCCGTACATCGATATCAGGGCGAGCTTCAACTCATTCGTGCCGGCCTCCCTCGACGACGGCCTCGCCGAGCGCCTCGTGGACCATTACTTGCTGCGCCTGCGCCGGTATCCCTACCTCCACGACAAGGTGGAGTTCGAGGTCGCGGTCACGTGCCTGGACTTCGACTTCGATCGGCGCGCCCGGGGGCTGCGCACCTTCGGGCTCACCACCGCGGAGATCGACAGCCTCGCGGCCGGCCTCGGGCACGTCACCCAAGAGATCATGCGCCGGTATCCGGAGGATCTCCGGAGCATCGAGCAGCTGGAAGGGCGATTCGACGCGCTCATGCAGCGCCGCCTCGAGCCGCTCGAGCGCGCGGCGGCCTTGCTGGAGGACTGCCACCGCTACGGGACCCTCCCGTTCGCGCACCTCGCGCGCGGCGCGTTCGTGGCGGTCGCGCTCCTGCGCTCGATGACCGCGGTCGGCATCCTCGACCTGGAGCGGCAGGCCGCCTTCCTGAGCTCCCTCAGCACGGTCTCCCGGGACTTCGAACGAGACGGCGACCACGTCGCGGCAGGGCGGCTGTCCTGGGATGACTTCGTCCGGCGCTACCGGCACCTCCGCCCGGGCACCTACGAGATCACCTCTCCGAGCTACGGAGACGAGCCGGAGCGCTACCTGCGCCCGGCGACCCTCGGCGCAAAGGCCGCAGGCGCGGCGGGCGGGCCAGCCGCCGGTGATGAGATCCGCCCGGTGTGGTCCGAGGCGATGTGCCGGACGATCGGCGGCCGGCTCCGCGGGCTCGGCCTGCCGGATTCGGTCCCCGACCTCGAGCGCTTCCTCCGCGCCACGATCGAGGGCCGCGAACGGTCCAAGTTCGTCTTCACCCGCCACCTGAGCCAGGCGCTGGACGACCTGGCGGCCTTCGCCCTGCGGCACGGCTGCGATCGCGAGCAGCTCTCTCACATGGATATTCATGATCTCCTCCAGATCGGCAATGCGACGTCCAGCCGCGAGATCGCGGCCTTCATCGCGGCACGAGCCGGCGAGGAGAGGCGCGCGCACCGCGTGGCCCTCTGCGCGCAGCTGCCGCCGCTCGTCTTCGAGCAACGCGATCTCCGCGTCTTCGAGCGGTTCAGGAGCCAGCCCAACTTCGTCACCAGCAAGCGAGTCGTGGCTCCGCTCGTCGAGCTGACCGGGCCCCCCGAGGCGGGGGGCGGGGGCATCGAGATCGGCGGCCGGCTCGTGCTCGTGCCGCGGGCCGACCCGGGCTACGACTGGCTATTCGGTCACCCGCTCGCGGGCCTGATCACCATGTACGGCGGCGCCAACAGCCACCTGGCCATCCGCGCCGCGGAGGCGAACCTCCCGGCGGCTATCGGGGTTGGCGAGTCCTGCTACGAGCACCTGACGCGGGCCCACGTGCTCGAGATGGACTGCGCGGGCCAGCAGATCCGGAGGATCCAATGAGGCGTATCGGGATCACGCAGCGAGTCGAAATTGCGGCGGGCCACGGCGAACGCCGGGACTGCCTGGATCAGCGCTGGGCGAGGCTCCTGGCCTCCCGCGGGTTCATCCCGGTCCCGCTGTGCAACGAGGTCGAGGACGTGGCGCACTATGTCGAGGCGCTCGCGCTCCACGGTGTGATCCTCACCGGCGGCAACGACATCACCTCGCTGGACGGGGCGACGGACCCGGCGCCGGAGCGCGATCGCTTCGAGCGCGCGCTGCTGGCGGCCGGCAGCGCGCGCAGGTTGCCGATCCTGGGCGTGTGTCGAGGTGCGCAGCTCTTGGCCCTGTTTCACGGTGGCCGGGTCAGTCCGGTGACCGACCACGTGGCGCGGCGGCACGCGGTGACCCTGGTGGGGGGCCATCTCACGTCGGCGGCGGGCCGCGTGGCGCTCCGCTGGCCGGCGCGCTTCGAGGTGAATAGCTATCATTCATTCACCATCTCGCCGGGGGCGCTGGACGCGCGGCTCGTCCCGCTGGCGCTCGCCGACGATGGCAGCGTCGAGGCGGTCGGCCATGTGGACCTGCCCCAGCTAGGCGTGCTCTGGCATCCCGAGCGCGAAGACCCGGCTGCGGACGACCCGCTCGATCTCCTCCGGATCTTCGTGGAGCCGACCCCGCGGAGGTTCATGCTCCGCGGCGGCTCGAGCGGAGAGCTGCGGGGGATCCGGGCGTTCGATCTGAGCGAGCCGATCCATCCATGCGAGCGAAGCGAGCGCGCCGGGCGAGGCAAACGAGGATGACCGCGCGGATCCGCCTCATGACCTTCAACCTGCGCGGCGCCACCTCATGGGACGGCTGGAACATGTGGCCGATGCGGATCCCCCTGGTCCTGGATCTGCTCAGGGCGTACGCACCGGACGTGACCGGCTTCCAGGAGGCCCACCCGCTGAACCTGCTCGCGCTCCGGCGGTGGAGGAGCAAAGGCTGGTACCACGGATTGCGTAGCGGAGATCGGTTATCGGGACCTTATAATCCGCTGTGCTGGCGCACGGACTCGGTCCGCGCCGGCGCCCGGGGTGCGTTCTACCTCAGCGCCACGCCGGAGCGGCGCTCGAAGAGCTGGGGCTCGCGCCACATCCGGACGGCCACGTGGGCGGAGCTCGTCACGAGCGCGGGCGCGTTCCGGTGCGTGAACGTGCACCTGGACAATGCCAGCCGGCGGGCTCGGGTCGAGGCGGTACGCTTGATCCTGCACCGGCTGGCGGCGCTAGGTGGCGACGTGCCCACGGTGCTCCTGGGAGACTTCAATCAAGACCCCGCCGGGCAGGTCTACGAGCTCCTCACGGCGGGCGGGCTTCGCGATGCGTGGCTGGAGGCCGGGCGAGAGGACGACGAGGAGGCCTTCACGATCCACCGGTTCACCGGCAAGCGCCTGACCGGCGAGGGGCGGATCGACTGGGTGTTCGTGTCGAAGCACTTCGACGTCGGGCAGGCGGACATCGTCAAGAATGGTCGAGCGCCCCGGTACCCGTCGGATCACTTCCCGGTCCTGGTCGATCTCCGGTTGCGCTCGTCACCCAGTGCACCCTGCTCTCGATCTCTCCCCCGGACTCCAATGTGAGGACGCGAAAGCCATGACGGCCTGGCTCGTATCGGTGGGAGGCCCAGAAGTCCTCGTGATCGACAGGCGCGCCGAGCTGGGCGTGCCATGCCTGCGAGCAGGTGGACGGCGTCGTGAAGAGCTTCACGTGCCGGGCGGCGCGCTCGAGCTCGAGGTGGCCGTGGCCGCAGATCACCCCGCGCGCGTTGGCTCGCGACTCGAGCAGCTCGAGCAGCGCCGCGGCGTTCTGGAGCTGGCAGCCGCTGGAGGGACAGTAGCTCGCCGGGCCGTGGTGCAGGCAGGCCAGCACCGGTCGGTCCGGATCCTCGTCGAGCGCCGAGGCGAGGAGGTCGAGCTGCGCGCGGTCCAGGAGCCCGTGGGGTTGGCCGGGGACCTGCGAGTCGAGCAGGACGATGCGCCACGCTCCGACCTCGACCACGGGGCCGGCCTGGACCGAGCCGCCGAGGAGCGAGCGCCGCAGCTCGCTCGCCGCGTCGTGGTTGCCGGGGATCACGTGAGCCGGCAGGCCGGTGCCGGCGAGGAGCTGGTGGAGCCGCCGGTACGAGCCGGAAGAGCCGTCCTCCGAGAGGTCGCCCGTGGCCACGATCAGGTCCGGCGGCTCGGGGAGCGCCTGGGCGGCACCGAGCACCGCGCGCAGCGATTCGAAGGAGTCAGTGCCATAAATGGTCGCACCCGCGGACGGCAAGATATGGAGATCGGTGATATGCAGGAGTCTCACCGCGGGAGTCGAGTGCATCGGGTGCATGATACCCCGTGCGCCGTCGAGGCCCCAGCGCTCGCGGCGCTCGTCGATTCACCGATGATCATGAATTGTCGGAGCGGAGGATCACCGAGATCCTGTTCCATCGATCTCGTGATCAGGCCCGTGATCGGGAATCGGCGCCGCCGGGCGCCGGGGCGGCGCCCGTGAATGGCTGGCTCGTGGCCGCGGCGGCGCTGGGGGGCGCGGAGCTGGCGCTGGCGCTGGGGGTGCGAGCGCTGCGCAAGGAGTTCCAGTGGCTGATCGTGCCGGCGGACGAGGCGCCGGAGATCCCGCCGGAGGTCATCGACAGCTACGCCAGGCAGAGCTTCGACCCCGAGCTGGGGTGGGTGCGCCAACCAAGCAGCGCCGGGCGAGACGTGACGGAGGGCGGGCCGGTGACGTTCCACATCGACGAGCAGGGGCGGCGATGCAACCCGGGCTTCGCGGGTCGCCCCTCGGACGTCGCCGTCTTCGGAGACTCCTATGCCTTCTGCCGGCTGACCGCGGACGACCAGACCTTCCCCCACCGGCTCTCGTCGCTGCTCGACACGAACGTCCTGAACTTCGGCGTCGGCAACTACGGCCTCGATCAGGCCCTCCTGCGCCTCGAGCGCGAGCTGCCGGGCCTCGGCGGCCGGTTCGTCGTGATGGCGGTGGTGCCGGAGACGATGGCCCGCATCCACTCCTCTTGGAAGCACTACTTCGAGTACGGCAACACGCTGGCGTTCAAGCCCCGCTTCGTGCTCGAGGGCGAGCGCCTCGTCCACGTCCCCTCGGCGGTCCGGCGCGCAGCGGACCTGGCCAGCTACCGGCGCGAGCTGGAGCGGATCCGCGCCCTCGATCCCTTCTACCGCAGCAAGTTCCGGCGCGACGTCTTCCGGGCGCCGCATCTATGGCACCTCGCGCGCCGGCTGCCCCGCCACGGCCCGATCCTGCTGCACCTCCTGCGGGGCCGGCTCACGGGCGACCGCGCGGCAGCGCGGCGGCGCGCCTTCGCCGTGATCATGAAGGAGAACACCCGCGCGGCGGCGCGCCTCTACGTGCGCCCGGAGTGCCGGGCGCTCTTGCGGGCGCAGGTCGAGCGCTTCGCCGCCGCCTGCCGGCGGGCGCGGCGGACGCCGCTCCTCGTGGTCCTGCCCCAGCCGATCGACCTCGAGTGGATCGAGCGGCACGGCGATTACTACGGCCCCTTCTGGGCATCGCTCGGCGAGAGCTGCCCGATCCTCGATCTGACCCGGCGCTTCCTCGATCATCCGCGGCGGGCGGACCTCTACGTGGGAGGCGCGCTCGGCCCTCACGTGAGCGCCGAGGGCAACCGCATGATCGCGGAGATCGTCGCGCGGTGGATCGCGGACGCGAGGCCGGATCCCAGGTGAGCTGTGACGCAGCTCTGCCGCAGCGGCACTCGCAAGCTGATGAGCGTTCAGTCTGGAAACAATTCTGAGCGCAGCGAGATGTGGAAGCGCTCGTCGAGCACGAGCCCGAGTGCCTCTCCGATCAGGCGTATCGTGTCCTGCCCGTCCGGATAACGAAGGCTCGAGATGACCGTGTTCTGGAGCCCAGCGATCGCGTGATCCACGAGCATCCGGCAGTCCCGGTAGGCGACGCTGTCGTGGCTCGGCCTCGGTGTCGGGACCTTCTTCAACAGCCGCTGCAGATCGTACTCGGGATGCTCCGCCACGAGCTCGACGAACACGGCCTCGGCGTAGTCGCGCCCGAACCTGGCTTCGAGCGCCCGCAGGTTGTTGCTGATGAGGTTGGCGAACCGGTCCCGCTCTTCGTCGAGGATGTCCATGCGGGTCGGGTGCTCGTGGAGCAGGTACTCCTCGAGCTCCTGCGTCCACGGCAGCTCCTGCAGGGTCAGCGCCCCGCGCTGATCGAGCGCGAGCACGTACGTGGGATTGCACGGACCCGGCCCGCGCTCGATCGAGAAGCTCGCTTTGGCGATCTTGCCGCCGGCTCCGATCACGCTGCGCAAGAACTCCACCTGGAGCTGCCCCTTGGACTTGCTCATCGGAGCGTCTCCATGAGCCGGACGAGCCGGTCGCCGTGGGTGTCGCGCCGGCCGGTCTCTCGCTGGCCCGCGACCCGCCCCAGCTCCAGCAACCGCTCGACGACCCTGATCTCGTCGGCGTTGCGCTCGGTGCTGGCGCGCGGGTGCGCGGCACGTTGCGCCTGGACGAACTGCGCCAGCACCGGGATCAGCTGATCCTGTCGAGCCCCCAGGAGCGCCGAGAGGGTCGTTGGAGGCGCGCCCGGAAAGCGCGTCGCCAGGAACCCTTCGTACTCGGGCTGGACCGCGCGCCAGCTGGCGGTGTGCGCCGGCTCGAGGATCAGGGCTCGCAGCTCGAGCAGCTGCAAGATCTGGAGCTCGATGCTCTCGCCGGATCCCCACATCAAGGGCGCCTCGAGCATGTGCTCGAGCCGCTCGTCCACGAAGTCGAGCAACCTGGATGCAAGCGACGTCATCGATCCTCGTCCTCCAAATCCGTCTCCGTACAGCTCAGATAGCTCGGGTGCTCCCAGTGGGCCTCGAGGTATGCATCCCATAGCGTGCCGTCCGGACCGGTGAGGGCATCGACGCCATGGCGCTCCACCTCGACGGTGAAGTGGTGGAACCAGCGCTGTCCAAGCTCCTGCTTCGGGACGACGAATCGGCCCATACGCGGGCGGATCTTCCACCCTCTCGCGACCGGATCTCGGCCCCGCGCGATCGGAAGAACTGCGCGCGCGGCCTCGAAACAGCGACCGCTAGCAGCCGGGTATGCGCTCAAAACGACCTCGACGGCCTCGCGTTCATTGCGCTCCCATTCGACAGGCATGCTCGCGATTCGGCGGCGGCAGAAATGCCGCACAGACAGTACTTGGTTTTCCGAGTGCTTGTCACGTCGTGCTCCGGCGGCGCCCGTCGCTCAACGCGCCGAGCCGGCGGTGGGCGCTGGCGCGGCGGAAGGCTTCGCCGAGCCGGCTGCGGGCTTGGGCGCAGAGCCGGCTGCGGGCTTGGGCGTAGAGCCGGCTGCGGGCTTGGGCGCAGAGCCGGCCCCAGGCTTGGGCGACAGGGCGCCGGCGGGCTTGGAGGGCGGGGGCGGGGCGTCGTCAGCCGGCCTGGGCGCGTTGCTGCCGCCGGGCGGCGGCGGCGGCAGGTCGGTCGGCTTGGTCTCGGGCGCGGTGCCGAGCGGCTCGTCGGCGCGCGGCATCGGCAAGACCACCTTGAGGCTGGTCAGCTTCCAGGGGTCCTGGCGCGTGCTGCGGTAGAAGCCGAAGGTGGCGCGCACGCCCTGCGCCTTCGTGTACTCGGTGAGGGCGTCGAACGTGGCCGTGCTGCCGCCAGCGTAGAGCTTGGCCTCGGTGACGTCGATGATGCGGCGGTAGTCGCCGAGCGCGGCGACGTGCTCGGCCTGTAGCATCACGAAGCGGCCCTTCTCCTCCTGCTTCTGGAAGATCTTCGTGGCCTCGTCCCAGACCCGGTCGGCGTGGCTGTCGCGGAGCTGCTCGAGGATCTTGTTCGCGGCCACGAACAGATCGCACTTCTTCGGATCCATCGGATCCTTGCACGCCTGCACGCGCTGCTCGCGCTGCGCCTTCGTGATCTTCAGCTCGGGCGGCACGTCGACGCCGAGGCCGAGCAGCTTCCAGCGGCCCTGATCCCAGTGCAGGCTCACCGAGGCGCGCGCCTTGCCCTTCTCGTACGCGACCGTGAGCGAGACGCGGCCGATCCGGCCGGAGGGCCCGGTCGTCACGAGCGACTCGTTGATCGCCGCGATCTCGAGGAAGCGGCCGATCGTCGCGTGCATGTCGGTCATCGTGTCGACGAACCGATCCTTGCGCGCCACCTCGTGGAAGCGCGGCGAGGCGTCCTCGTAGACTTGCTCGATCGCGGCGGGACCCTTGCTGAGCTCGGCCAGGATGTGCTCGGCCGTCGGGCGAAAGTCCGGCGCGTCGATGCCGCGCACCTGGAGCGCGATGATCACGACGATCCACGCGAACACGAGGAGGAAGCCCACGATCGCGCTGCGCACGAGCAGGCCGCCGCGGCGCGTGCGGGCGACGCGCGGCAGCTCGTGGATCGATTCGCCGACGGTGGCGAGGCTCTCGCCGATCGCCGACACGCTCGCGCCGACGATCGGCACCTTGTGCGACTTGGAGCCCAGGCGCGCGATGCCGGTGCCGAGCGTCTCGATCCCCGTGCCGAGCTTCGAGACGCCCTCGCCGATCACCTCCTTCGCGACCTCCCGGGCGGCCGAGAGCCGGTGCGGCCGCGGCGTCTCGTTGCCGGCGGTGATGGCGACGGGCGCCGCGACCCTGCCGCTCGCGACTGGCGCCGAGCCGGCGTCGGAGACGGCGGCGGGCACCGCGGACGCACCGGCGCGCCCGGGCTTGCCGCTCGGCGCCGCCGGGTGCTCGCCGCTCGGCGCCGCCGGGTGCTCGCCGGAGAGCACCACGTCGATCGACCCGCTCGAGCCGGCAGACGGCGCGCCGGCCGATGGCGAGCTCACTCCCGCCGCGGATGCGGGCACAGCACCCGGCGCGGCGGGATGCTCGCCGGAGAGCACCACGTCGATCGACCCGCTCGAGCCGGCAGACGCGGCGCGCTCGCTCGCCTCGCTCGAGCCGGCCAGCGGCGGGCCCGCGCTCGAGCTCGCGACGTCGCCCGCGCCGCTGCCCGCAGGGGGCGGCTCGGGCGGCTTCTCATCGCGATCGCGATCCGAGGACACGGCGAATCATGACATGGAGAAGAAGCGCGCGACCAGGTTCTCCGCGACGTCCCGGCGGTAGGCGGCCGTCGAGCGCACGTCGTCGATCGGCCGGATCGCGCCGCGCAGCGCCGCGCGCGCGGCCTCGGCGGCGGCGGCCCCGAGGCGCTGGCCGCGCACGGCGTCCTCGACGGCGGCGATCCGGATCGGCCGATCGGCGACCGCCCCGAGCGCGACCCGCGCCGAGGTGACGGTGTCGCCGTCGAGCTCGATCGCCGCGGCGCCCATCACCTTCGAGATCGACTGCGCGCGCCGCGTGCCGACCTTGCGCCAGGTGGTGCGCGTCGCCGCGCCAGGCAAGGGCAGCGCCGCCGAGACGATCAGCTCGTCGGGGGCGAGCTGCGTGGTGCGGTAGCCGGTGCACCACGCGTGGTACGGGACGCGCCGCCGGCCGCGCACCGACGCCACCTCGAGCACCGCGTCGAGCGCGAGCAGCACCGGCAGGCTGTCACCGACGGGCGACGACGTGCCGACGTTGCCGCCGACCGTGGCGCGCGCCTGGATCTGCAGCGCACCGATCTCGCGCGCCGCCAGCGCGAGCGGCGCGAGGCGCGCCTGGATCACCGGGTGGCGCTCGACCTCGCTCCACGTCGCGCCAGCCCCGATGACGACGGCGTCCGCGCCGACCTCGATGCCGCCCAGCCCAGCGAGCCGCCACAGATCGAGGATGCCGGCGGGCTCCGGCCGGTGGTTCGCGTTGACCATCAGATCGGTGCCGCCAGCGAGCACCATCCAGTCGGGGTGCGCGGCGCGGAGCGCGAGCGCCTCGTCGAGATCGCGCGGACGGGCGTAGGCGGTCACGGTGCACCTCCTGGAGCGGGCGCGGCCGCGCTCGCCCCGGGCACGGCCTCGCGCGCCGCCGCGAGGACGGCATCGACGATCAGCTGGTAGCCGGTGCACCGGCAGATGTTGCCGGCGAGCAGCTCGCGGACCTTCGCGCGCGCCGCGGCCTCGTCGCCCGCGGCGAGCGCGGCCGCGACGAGCCCCCGATCGACGACGTGCGCCGCGCAGATCGCGATGCCCGGCGTGCAGATGCCGCACTGCGCGCCGCCGCACGCGACGAGCTCGCGCTGCACCGGGTGCAGGACGTCGCCGCGCGCGGCGAGCCCCTCGACGGTCGTCACCGCGCGGCCGACGCACTGGCCGGCGGCCACGAGGCACGAGTTCACGACCTCGCCGTCGAGGATCACGCTGCACGCGCCGCACTCGCCCTCGCCGCAGCCCTCCTTCGTGCCGGTGAGCCGCAGATCCTCGCGCAGGACGTCGAGGAGCCGCTTCCAGGGCGACGCCTCGACGGTGCGCGGCTCGCCGTTGACTTGCATCTCGATCTTCACGACGCCACCTCCGCGCCCGCGGCCGCGCGCGCCTCGGCAGACCAGCGCGGGCGCGCCGCCGCCACGTGCTCCGGCGAGATCGGCAGCTCGTCGAACGCGCACCCGAGCGCGTCCTCGACGGCGTTCGCGACCGCGGCCGCCGGGCCGTCCATCGGGATCTCGCCGACGCCCTTGGCGCCCGACGGCCCGTGCGGGTACGGCACCTCGACGAGGATCGTCTCGAGCTCGGGCGCGTCGGCGAACGTTGGCACGATGCAGTTCGTCATGTTCGCGTTCGCGACCCGGCCCTCCTTGTAGACGACGTTCTCGAGCACCGCCCAGCCGAGCGCCTGCAGCGTACCGCCCTCGATCTGCCCCTTCACGATCACCGGGTTGATCGCCTTGCCGACGTCGATCGCCTGCACGCAGCGCTCGATCGCGACCTCGTAGGTGTCGAGATCGACCGCGACGTCGACGAGGCACGCGGCCCAGCCGTACACCGGGTACGCCGAGCCGGTGTACGTCGCGTCGTCCCACTGGATGCCGGGCGGCGGCGCGTACGTGACCGTCTCGGCGAGCTCGCCGGCCGACGCGGCGTGCGCCCGCGCGAGCTCCACGAGCGAGCCGGAGGCGCCGTGCTCCTTGGCCCACGCCTCGAGCCGCCCGCGCAGCGCGCGCGCGGCCTGCTCGACGAGGCCGCCGACCACCATGGCGGTGCGGCTCGCGACCGTCGGGCCGCTGTCGGGGACGCGCGCCGTCGACGGATCGATCACGTCGACGTCCTCGGTGGCGACGCCGAGCGCCCCCGCGGCGATCTGCACGAAGATCGTGATCGCGCCCTGCCCGATGTCCGTCGAGCTCGAGCGCACCTCGAACCGGCCCGCGGAGGTGACGGCGACCGTGGCGCGGCCGGCGAGCCGCTGCTCGCCGGAGCCGGTGAAGCCCGCGCCGTGGAAGTAGAAGCAGACGCCGCGGCCGCGCCGGAGCGGCGCGCCCGACGGGCTCTGGCCGGCGCGCGCGGGCGGCGGCCCCGCGACGCGCTCGATCGCGGCGAGCACCTCGTCGGTGCCCACGGAGGCCTCGAGCAGCTGGCCGGTCGCCGTGGTGTCGCCGGCGCGCAGCGCGAGCCGCTTGCGCAGCGCGAGGGGCGCCTCGCCGCGCGCGAGCGCGAGCTTCTGCATCTGGCGCTCGTACGCGAACGTCGTCTGCGGGGCGCCGAAGCCGCGGAACGCGCCGTGCGGCGGGTAGTTCGTCGCGACGACGCGGCCGCGCACGCGCACGATCGAGCAGCGGTACGGCCCGGCCGCGTGCAGGATGCCGCGCGACAGGACGACCGGCGACAGCGTGAGGTACGCGCCGCCGTCCATGACGACGTCGACGTCCACCGCGATCGGCTCGCCGGCGGCGTTCACCGCGAGCCGGTGCCGCGTGCGCGACGGGTGCCGCTTCGTCGTCGCGGCGATGTCCTCGTCGCGGTCGTAGACGATCTTCACGGCGCGGCCGGCCTTGGCCGCGAGCAGCGCGACGTGCGCCGCGATCATCGACGGGTACTCTTCCTTGCCGCCGAAGCCGCCGCCGGTCACCGCCTGCGAGACGACGACGCCGTCGGCGTCGCACCCGAGCAGCGCCTTCATGGCCTTGTGCACGTAGTACGGGCACTGCATCGAGCCGACGATGTAGCACCGCCCATCGCTCCACTCGGCCATCATGGCCTGCGGCTCGATGTACATCTGCTCCTGCGGCGAGGTGGCGTAGACGCCCTCGATCACCTGCGCGGCGCCCGCGAACGCAGCGTCGAGCTCGTCGTCGCTGACGTGGCCCTTGCGGATCAAGAACTTCTTGAAGACGTTGTCGTCGCCATAGAGCCGCTGCGTGACGGCGAGCGCGTCGTCCATCGAGAGCACCGGCGGGCGCGGCGAGATGCGGGGCGCGACCGCGCGCGCCGCCGCGGCGGCGAGGGCGCGCGTCGGCGCGGCCACGAGCGCGATCGGCTCGTCGACGTGCATCACGCGCCCGCCCACCGGCACGAGCGCCGGCTGATCTTCCTCGATCAGGAGGATCACGTTCTTGCCGGGGATGTCGGCGGCGGTCACCACGACGACGCTCGACCAGTCGAACGCGGGATCGAGGTCGATGGCCTCGAGCACGCCGTGCGCGACCTTCGAGCGCACGGTCATGCCGTGCCAGGCCCCCGGCGCGTCGAGATCGTCGAGGTAGCGCGCGCGGCCGGTGACCTTCGCGACGCCGTCGACGCGCGGCACCGGGGCTCCGACGAGTGGAGTGACCTGCGATCGATCCATCGCGGGATCTAACCGCAGCGGGAGGGCCGAGTAAACGCCGCCGGCCCGCGCGGTGATAGGGTGACGATGCGTAGAATCGCGGCGTGCGGCAACAGCAGCTCGGCGATCGGACGGTCACGTGCGTCGGGTGCGGCGATGTGCGGCTCGCGACGGCCGCGGACCGCGGCGTCGACGCGCGCGACGTCGAGCGCGCCGTCCACGCGGCCCTCGAGCTCGGGATCACGCTGATCGAGGCAAGCGACGAGGAGGCGGCCGAGCGCCTGTGCGGCGACGCCGTGCGCGCGATGCGCCTGCGCGATCGCGCCGTCATCGCGTGCCGCGTGCCCGAGCTGCCGGCACGGCCGGGCGCCCCGCGCCGCGATGTCTTGCCCGAGCGGCTGCCGCCCGCCTACGTGCAGCAGCGGATCGAGGCGAGCCTGCGCTCGACGCGCCTCGACGCGCTGCCGCTCGCGCAGCTCTCGCTGCGGGGCGCCTGGCGAGCGTCGCGGGCGTGGCCGGAGCTCGTCGGCACCTGCGCGCGCCTCGTCCGCGAGGGCAAGGTGCTCGCCTGGGGCGCGCTGTGCGAGGGCGACGGCGGCGACGGCGACGGCAGCGGCAGCGGCGGCGAGGAAGAGGGCAGCGGCAGCGGCAGCAGCGGCGATGCGGCGCTCGCTCGGGAGCCGTGGCTCGCGTCGATCTCGATCCCGTTCAGCCTGTGTGAGCGCGGCGCCGAGGCCGTGCTCAACAGCGACAGCGGCGAGAGCAGCGCCGACGGTGAGGGCAAGAGCGGCGAGGGTGGCCTCCCCGGCCTCCCCGGCCTCCCCGGCCTGCCGGGCCTCCCCGGCCTCCCCGACCTCGGCAGCTTCGCCGGCAGTGGCGGCAGCGGCATCATCTTGATCGGCGACCTCGTCGCCAGCAGCAGCGCCGCCAGCGCCGGCCCCGGCGGCGCTGGCGCTGGCAGCGGCGGCCTCGTCAGCCCACCCGGCGATAGCGCCGCCGGCACCGGTGGCAGCAGCGCCACCGGCAGCAGCTCCACGCCCAAGGTCATCTTCGCCCGCCGGCCGCTCGCGGGCGGCGCGCTCGCGGGCACGCTCGGCCCCGGCGCGCGGATGTCCATACGCGACGATCGCCGCTCGCTCGACGACGCCGCGCTCGAGCGGCTCGCCGTCCTCGCGGCGAAGCTCGCCCCGCTCGTCGAGCGCGAGCCGCCAGCCGCGCGCTCCTGCGAGACCGCGCGCGCCGCCCTCGAGCGTGGCCACCGGCCAGAGCACGTCGAGGCGCTCACCCTGGCCGAGCTCGCGCTGCGCTTCGTCCTCGATCGCGGCGCGATCGCGCTGCCGCGCCTTCACCGCGCTGAGCGGATCCCCGAGGCGATCGCCGCGGCCTCCGCTCCGCCGCTCTCGCAGGCACTCCTCGATCGCCTCCTCGAGCTCGTGCGTGACGACTGAACTAACCTTCAGTATGCTCGTCGAGCCTTGAAGCCGCGCGAGACGTCGAACCCGCACAACCGCTTCCGCAAGGAGATCGTCGCGTACGACGACGGCGACGGCCCACCGCCCTCGCAGGTCACCCTGATCGACGATCGCTCGCGCTCGATCCTCAGCGAGAACGACTCGCCCGACCTGCCGTTCCGCTACAGCGTGAACCCGTACCGTGGCTGCCAGACCGCGTGCGCTTACTGCTACGCGCGGCCGACGCACGAGTACCTCGATCTCGGCGCGGGGACGGACTTCGACACGAAGATCGTCGTCAAGCGCGACGCGCCGGAGCTCCTCCGCGCGGCGTTCGATCGGCCGAGCTGGCGCGGCGATCACGTGATGTTCTCGGGCGTCACCGATTGCTACCAGCCGATCGAGCGCGAGCTCGAGCTGACGCGGCGGTGCCTCGAGGTGTGCCTCGAGTACAGAAACCCGGTGAGCGTGATCTCGAAGCACGCGCTCGTCGAGCGCGACGTCGATCTGTTCCTCGCGCTCGCGCAGGAAGCGCGGTTCTCGCTCAGCGTCAGCCTCGCGTGGACCGATCCGGAGCTCGCGCGCGCGATCGAGCCGTGGGCGCCGTCGCCGGAGCGGCGGCTCAAGGTGATCGAGACGCTGGCGAAGGCGGGCGTGCCGGTCGGCGTCATGGCGGCGCCGATCATCCCGGGCGTCAACGACAGCCAGCTGGTCGGGCTGCTCGAGCGCGCCGCCGCCGCGGGCGCCACGAGCGCCGGCTGGGTGCTCCTGCGGCTACCGGGCGCCGTCCAGCAGGTGTTCGAAGAACGCGTGCGCGGCGCGCTGCCGCTCGCCGCCGACAAGATCCTGCACCGGATCCGGGAGACGCGCGGCGGCGGCAAGCTCTACGACGCGCGCTTCCACACGCGCGGCCGCGGCGAGGGCCCGTACGCCGCCATGATCGCCACGATGTTCGAGACCACGGTGGCCCGGCTGGGCCTGAACCGCCGCCACCGCGGCCGCAGCCGCGTCGAGTACGACGGCGGCGCGGCGCGCGCGAGCGAGCACGGCGACCACGACGACGCCGAGCCGACCACGTTCCGGCGCCCGCCCCCGAAGACAGGTCAGCTCAGCCTGTTCTGACGTACGAGCCGCCGCAGGAGCTTCCCGCGAAGCGCGCGCACTGAGAGTTAGCTTCGTGCCGCACTGGCGCGCAGGAGGGCGCCGAGACCACCACTAGGCAGTGGCCGACCGAGATCCGCATGCGAAACGCCTCGGTTCGCGAGAACATACTTGAGCATAAGAGGCATGGCCCACAAGCGCGCTCCGGTCCGCGAGCCCATCGTGTAGCGAGCGCCCACCGCATCGAGGATGTCCCAGTGGCGAGCCATCGCAGCCAAAAAATGTTCTGCTCGGCCAGGCTCGTCGAACCAACGGTAATTCACCTGGGATAGCAAGCCCAGAATACTCCACGGCTGCTCCAGAGCTTCCTCGAACGCCCGGGCGGCGATGGCCAGTGTGGCCCGGCCGCTGCCGATGGCTGTCGCCAGCTCCCAGAACGGAGCGTAAGCATGGATATTGTCCTCTCCGCCCAGTAGCGGAGAAGATCCGTTCAGCATGATGAGGCCCGGTGCATCCTGATCAGAGACGAGCTCGACATCGGCATCGATCCATGGCGAACCTCGCAAGAACCGAGTGACGTGTCTACGATACACGGCTGCCACGGACTTTGCTGATCCATATAGAGATCTGGGAATTTGCATAACTTGTAGGAATGGCTTAATCAGGAATCGCGACGAAGACCCCGTTGCGTAGCGGGACACTAAGGGGCCGGGATCAGGTTACGGGGAGGGAACGCGATGCGGCTACCTTCGGAGATAATCACATAAATTACAAGCGCAGTGCCAGTGAATCCCGTTAGCTGTTGCATGCGCTGCCAGAAACCACTTCGAGCAGGCTGTGGCGCCTGTTGCTGCTGAGGGACGGGCACTGGAGCCGGCACCGGAACCGGAACGTACGGGCCACGATGGTACTGATAGAGGATGATGCCAGGAACGGGGCACTCGTAGGTATAGTAACCGCCCGGCGCTTCCACGACGCCCGCCGTGCCTGGCTCGGTATGGCTCCCTGGATTCATCGGCACACCGGCAGTTCGAAAAATGCCCAGGTACAGATTGAGCTTGGTCTGAGCCTCGGCAACTTGGCTGGCCGGCTTGATCTCGTAGATCTGCCGCAGAGTGACGTTCGTGATATCAGGGCGCAGGGCCAAGTCGGTCGCTCCAACAGCTGATGGTCGTGCCCCCGGTATCTGGTCGAGGATCTTCGAAAATGGGACTGAATTGGAGAGCACCAGATGTCCAGGGTGTGCGGCGGCATAACGAAAAGCAATCGTCGTGTGTGCTTCGTTGCCGATGTAGAAGGGAATCGGCTGATTACCAGGAGGACTCCATGGCCCGGGCCCCACCGGGTTGGGTGCGGATGCAGTAGCCGCGGCCATGGGCATGGTCGCGGCCTGCAATGTTGCGGCGACACCCTCGGCGAGGATCTCGTCGCCGGCCTGGCCTGCGACCTGAGCGATATGCGTAACTACATGGATCTGCTCGATCAGCGGCAAGCTGGAGATCGACTGATTGAGTGCATCGAGGATCGCGCGGTCGGCACCTCGCACATTACGCTCGAGCTGCGCGGCACGGAATGCAACGCGCACGCGAGGCGATGCAGTAGCGCCCACAGCACCGATAAAGGCATCGAGCTCGCCCATGTGCTCGACTTCCTGGAGTGCGTGCAGCATGTCGAACATGTTCAGCGCATCGAGAGCGCGGAGCGCGCCTGTGTAGTCGCGAGCTCCGGCAACTGGATCGGCCCGGCGAAGCGCCGCCACCACGGCTCGCCAG
The DNA here is from genome assembly GCA_035558535.1 of Kofleriaceae bacterium. Lineage (GTDB taxonomy): Bacteria > Myxococcota_A > Polyangia > Haliangiales > Haliangiaceae > JABFXX01. Next base: position 35,690 of record DATMCI010000374.1, on the reverse strand, counting down.
CCTTGTCCGCTGTTACTGTTCGGACGCTGCTGCATCTGCACGTCCACCGATGGAGCGACGAACGCGACACCGATATCGCCGAACAGATCCGCTGCCGACTCACCGCGCGTTACCCGGTCGGCAGCTTCGTCCGCGACGCGCTCGTAGTCATCCCCGGCCTGACCAAACCCGCCGGGGAGGCGAACACCTTGGCGCTGTTGCAGCGTATGAGCGGCTTCATGGGCGGCGAGATGGAGATCCGGATTGGTGTTGGCGAACGCGACCTGATCGCCGCGCGTGTAAGCATTTGCGCCGAGCTCGTTGCACGCCGATGCCGCCGCACCACCGAGCGCAGCCCGTGCCGTGATCGGACGGCCGAACAAGGCCTCGATCGTGCGGTGGTGTGGGAAGTCAGCAGTTGCACCACGAACACCGGCCTCGGCAGCTCCATGGGACCTTGCGCCATCATCGGCCATTCCGGTTGCGTCGTTGGCTTTGCATTGCACCACGACGGAGGGATCGTGTGGATCTGCACTCGATACTTCCGCCGGATCGATTACTTCCCATGTAGGAGTCCATCCAGAGCCGGCCTCGACAGCGTTTTCAGAAGCCTTTTCCAGGCGCCGCGGCGCCCGCGCGTGGGCTGTGCCACCGTGGCCAGCCCCAGCAGCGTTTCCGTAAGCCTTTTCCACCAAGGTGGACTTGCCTACTGATTGCCCGCTGTGTCCTGACTTCGCCTCTAACTGCTCCTTCGACTTCTCGGACGCTATGCGCGATCCCCGCATGCCACCTCTCCTGGAATCAATACCGCCTCCGATATTCGAAAAATTCGAGCACTGGCACCATACGTACGACTGCCGCATAAAGCTGCACGGTGGTCCTGCGCGGCCTCAACGATCGCGCGGCGCTGGCCGGCGTCAGCTCGCGAGGATCCAGATCAGCCCGGCGACCGCAGCCACCGCGATCGCCAGCGCTACGGCGCTGACCCAGCGCCCCGGCGGCGCGCCCGGCGCCGCTGCCGACGACGACGTACCGGCCCTCGCGCCCGCGCCCACCGCGCCGCGCAGGTGGCGCTCCGCCGGATCGCTGAACGAGAACTCGATGTCGCCGAGCTCGATCCGCGCGCCGTCGTGGAGCGGCACACTCGCCGCGCCGACCCGCGCGCCGCCGACCCGCGTGCCGTTCTTCGAGCCGAGGTCACGGATCCATACGCCGTCCCAGCCGCGGCGGATCTCGGCGTGCGCGCGCGACAGATCCGCGTCGAGGATCACCCACCCGGCCTCGTCGCCGCGGCCGATCACGAGCACAGCCTCTGGCGGCGGCAGCATGCGCGCCGCGCCAGCCGCGGGGCCGCGCTCGATCCGCAGGGTCGGCGCCGCGCCCGCGCCGAGCAGGCCGCGCACGAGCTCGCGCGCGAGGCTCTCGGTCCGCTGCGGCGGCGTCGCGATGGCCCCCGGCGGCGACGGCTCGACACGCACGCGGTACGCGCCGAGCGAGAGCTCCACGCCGTCGCCGACCGGGCCCATCGCCCCGCCCTCGTGCGGCGCGCCGCCGACGATCACGGCCGCGAGCGCGCGCCAGCCGGACGGCGTCACCTCGACGTGCGCCTCGCCCGCCGCGTCCGCCGGGAGCCGGATCCGCGCGCCCGAGCCGCTGCCGATCACCACGCGCGGCTCGTCGAGATCCACGGCCGGCAACGGCGGCTGCCCGGCCTCGCTGACGGTGAACCGCAGCATCACTTGGCCCGGGCGCGCTGCTCCTCGGCCTTGTACTTGTAGTAGTAGTCGAGCACCTTCTTCAGGTAGTCGCGCGTCTGCGCGTACGGCGGCACCGCGTAGCCGTACTTGGCGACCGAGCCGAGGCCCGCGTGGTAGCCGGCGATCGTCAGCACCAGATCACCGTCGAGGTGGTTCGCGAGCCAGCGCAGGAGCCGCGTCCCGGTGAAGATGTTGGTCCGCGGATCGAACACGTCACCGGTCATCCCCATGTGGATCTCGACGCTGGGCATGACCTGCATGAGGCCCTTGGCGTCCGCCGACGACACCACGCGCGGATCGTAGTCGCTCTCCTGCTTGATGATGGCGCGGATCAGCGGCACCGGGATGCGGTACAGCTCTGCGGCCTCGGAGATGTACTTGTCGAAGCGGTGGAACCGCTCGGGCGACGCGTCCATCGCCGGCACCTTGTCGCAGGCAGTGCACGCGCCGCGCTGCGCCGCCTGCTTCGTGCCGCGATCGGGCTCCGACGTCAGCACCTTCTTCCAGGCGCCCCCGCGCGGCTGGATGTTGGTGAAGTGCACGACACCGTCCTTGTCCGTGTACTGGTACATGTCGCCGTAGGCCGGCGCGCCCGACAGGAGCGCCAGCCCGAGCGCCAGCCCGAGCGCCAGCAGGAGAAGGACGAGCCCGCGCACCGCGAAAGGGTAGCCTGCCCTCCGGCGAGCCGGCAAACGCTGTATGGTGGCACCGTACATGCCTCACGCCCTCGAGACCGACTACCTGGTCATCGGCTCCGGAATCGCCGGGCTCAACTTCGCCCTGCTCGCGGCGGAGCACGGCCGCGTCGTCGTGATCACGAAGAAGGCGCCGGACGACACGAACACGAACTGGGCGCAGGGCGGCGTCGCGGCGGTGCTCGCCAAGGACGACAGCTTCGAGCGCCACATCGAGGACACGCTCGCCGCGGGCGACGGCCTGTGCGATCGCGACGTCGTCGAGGCGTGCGTGCAGGAGGGCCCGGCGTCCGTCCAGCGGCTGCTCGATCTGGGCGTCCGCCTCGCGCGCGACGCTTCGGGCGAGCTCGACCTGGGCCGCGAGGGCGCGCACACGCGGCACCGCGTCGTGCACTGGGAGGACCTCACCGGCAAGGAGATCCAGCGCGCGCTGCTCGCCGCCGTCGCGGGGCACGCGGGCATCACGGTGCTCGACGAGCACATCGCGGTCGACCTGCTCTCGATGGCCAAGTACGGCGGCGATCCGGCGTGCTTCGGCGCCTACGTGCTCGATCGCCGGACGGGCGAGGTCAAGACGATCTGCGCGCGCGCCACGGTGCTCGCGAGCGGCGGCACCGGCAAGGTCTACGTCTACACCTCGAACCCCGACGTCGCGACGGGCGACGGCATCGCGATGGCGTACCGGATCGGCGCGGCTGTCTGCGATCTCGAGTTCGTGCAGTTCCACCCCACGGTGCTCTACCACCCGCACGCGCGGAACTTCCTCCTGACCGAGGCGATGCGCGGCGAGGGCGGCGTGCTCCGCCTGCACACGGGCGAGACGTTCATGGAGCACTACCACCCGATGAAGTCGCTGGCGTCCCGCGACATCGTCGCGCGTGCGATCGACAACGAGCTCAAGAAGTCGGGCGCCGACTCGGTGTTCCTCGACATGACGCACCTGGACGCCGCGTTCGTGCACGGCCGGTTCCCGAACATCCACGAGCGGTGCCTCTCGCTCGGCATCGACATCGCGAAGCAGCCGATCCCGGTCGTCCCGGCGGCGCACTACATGTGCGGCGGCGTGAAGACCGACGCGCGCGGCGCCACGACGATCGCCGGCCTCTACGCGATCGGCGAGTGCGCGTTCACGGGCCTGCACGGCGCGAACCGCCTCGCGTCGAACTCGCTGCTCGAGGGCATGGTGTTCTCGCGCCGCGCCGCCGAGGCGGTGCGCGAGGCGCCGCGCGTCCGCCCCGCGCAGGTCGCGGCATGGTCGTACGGCGTCGCGACCGACTCGAACGACGCGATCGTCGTGACGCTCAACTGGGACGAGATCCGCCGCTTCATGTGGTCCTACGTCGGCATCGTGCGCTCCGACAAGCGCATCGAGCGCGCCCGCCGCCGGATCGAGATCCTGCGCGACGAGATCCGCGAGTACTACCTCGACTTCAAGGTGACGAGCGATCTCGTCGAGCTGCGCAACCTCGCGCTCGTCGCGCACCTCATCATCGAGAGCGCGCGCCGGCGCAAGGAGTCGCGCGGCCTGCACTACACGCTCGACTACCCCGACAAGCTGCCCGAGGCGCGCCACTCGGAGATCCAGCTCACCAACGGGCCGCGCGGGTGAGCCGGGCCGCGCGGCACCGCCGCGCGCTCGCGCGGGCGCTCGGCCTCTGCCTCGCGGCAGCCCCGGCGGCATGCTGGACGGGCGGCGCGCCGGACGCCGCGGCGCCGAGCACGGGCACAGGCACAGGCACGAGCACAGGCACAGGCCCGGCCGTCTCCGCGTCATGCCCCGCGCGCCTCACCGGCATCGTCCATGACGCCGCCACCGGCGCGCCGCTCGCCGGCGCCACGATCGTCGTCGAGACGGCCCGCGGCCGCGTCGCCGCCGAGGTCACCGACGCGCGCGGCCGCTTCGAGACGGCCGCCGTCTCGCCGCCAGCGCGCCTGCGCATCTACCACGGCGCGCGCGCCGTCGAGCACCGCCTCGCGGCCTGCCAGGCCCCGCTGCGGATCGGCGTCCGCCTGGCGCCGTGACCGGCGCTGGCGGTGGCGCTCACCGCTCCAGCCGCGCTCACCGCTCCAGCCGCGCTCACCGCTCCGGCGGCGCGCCCCGCGTGGCCTCGAGGACGAGGATGGGCCGATGATCCAGGAAGTCTCGCCAGAACTCCTCGCCCTTCTCCTGGATCCCCGCGGGGGAGACCCGGAACGGTTGCCAGCGGATCGAGTGGAACCCAACGGCCCGGAGCGCCTGCTCGCAGCACTCGTTGGTCAAATAATAATTCTCGAACGAGATCTCTCGATCTTCGATCCGGATCCTGATCGTGATCTCGGATCCTTCTCGCAGCGCAGGCGTGTGCACGCTCTTGGTGAATCCGTATTTCGAGATCTTCTCGAAGGTCGAGACAGGCTGCTCGGCGTTGTTGTTGATCGTGATGAAGCGCCCGCCGGGCCGCAGGTTGGCCGCGATCGCGGCGCACATCTCCGCGAGCTCCTCGCTGCTCCGGGAATAGTTGAGCAGGTACGACGCGACCACGAGATCGAAGTCGCCGAGGCGGCCGAGCTTGCGCACGTCCTCGACGACATACTCGATCCCCAGCGGCGCTCGCGCCTCCTCCTTGTGCGCGAAGGCGATCATCGCCGGCGACAGGTCGACGCCGACGACCTTCGCGGCCCCCCGCCGCTTCAGCTCTCGTGAATAGAGCCCTTCGCCGCAGGCCAGATCGAGGATCGTCTTTCCGGTGACGTCTCCGATCGCGGCCATATACGTGTACTCCTCGACGTACCGGCGAAACGGCAGCTGCTCCCGCGACTTCTTGTAATCTTCTGCAATGACATCGTAAACAGACGACATACCCCTTCCTCCATGTAAGAAATGACTAAGCTGAAATGAGCTCGAGCTCGATCATCCCCCGGCTTACCACAGCGAGCCCACCCCAGTTCAAGAGGAGCCGCGACAGTCCGTTCGACGCGTGCGCCGTGCGCTGGCGCCACGTCCGGCGGCACCCGGACGCCACCACCACCACCGCGTCGGCGTCGCGCCCGCGCGCCGTCCGGGTCAGCCCGGGTTGCGCTTCGACGGCAGCGGGCGCGCGCGCGTCGTCTTGTCGACGTAGATCACGGCGTCGTAGAGCCGCGGCAGGACCTGAGGGAACGTCATGTTCTGCTCGCTGGAGAAGACGGCGCCGGTGTCACGCACGGGGTGCGGCGCGGCGAACCAGTCGCGCACCGGGCCGCGCCGGGGCAGCGCGCGCAGATCGAGGACGAGCAGCGGCTTGCCGGTGCGCGAGAAGGCCACGCTCGCGTTGTGCTCGGGGGGCGGCCCGAGCGTGTGCGACGTGAGCGGGCGCGCCGGCTTCATGAGATCGAGCGCCTGGAACGAGCCTTCACCGAACACGAAGCCGAAGTTGACGTAGGCCTGCTGGTAGCGCTTGCGCAAGTGGCTGCCCATGTTCGTGAACGAGCGCAGCTTGTTCGCGATGTGGCCGTTGTGCGCCCACACCACGATCTTCCCGCGCGTCTGCTCGAGCAACCAGCGGACGTTGTCCGCCATCGCGAGGTCGCGCGCCTCGTACGCTGGCGGGCCCGGCGTGGTGAACATCGTGAACGCCTGCTCGAGGATCGTCAGATCGTGGCGCGCGTCGGCGTACGCCGCCGCGCCGGCGGCCGCGCTCCACGCCTTGCGGTTGCCATCGAACGCGCGCGCCAGCGCCGCGAGGCCGGCGGCGAGCACGTCGCGCTCCGCGGGCGAAGCCTTCCCGACGAGGCTCTGCGCGTGCGGCGAGGCGAGCACCGCGAGAGGTGCGAGCCACCCGGCGGCCGCGGCCGGCGCGACCTTCTCGAGGAGCGCCGCCACCGTCGCGTGCGCGACCGACGTCACCTGCATGTCGAACCCGGTGAACGAGACCTTCTGGGGGTGCGCAGGATCGGCGTTCCACGCCCGCATCCACTCGATCATCGCCAGCACCTCCTCGGTGTTCCACGTCCAGAAGTAGATCCCGGCGAGCACCTCCCGCGCGTCGCCCTTGCCGTGCAAGACGTAGTCGTTGATCGCCCGGCACTCCGGCTGGTTCGCCTCGATGGCGAACACCGTGAACCCCTGCTTGGCCACCAGGTACTCGAGCAGGCGGTGCTTCACCTGAAAGAACTCGCGCGTGCCGTGCGTCGCCTCGCCGAGCGCGACGATCCGCGCGCCGCCGACGAGCTTGCCGAGCGGCGCCAGGTCATCGAAGCCCGTGCCGGCCTCCACCGAGGCCAGCGGGATGCCGTGCGCGCCGATGTACGCGACGACCTCGGCGGGCGGCGGCCCCTGCGTCGGGACCTCCACCACGGCGTCCACGCGATCGCCCTTGCGCTCGAACACCCCGCTGCCGGAGCCGCCGAGCTGCGCGATGACGTACTTGTCGCTGCGCGGCAGGATCGCCTCGAACGCGCCGCCCTCGGCGACCGGCACCGCGAACACGTCGGCGATGTCCGGGCTGAGCCGCGAGATCTGGACGTACGCGCCGAGCCGCGGCGGGCTCGAGAGCTTGCCCCGCACGGTCACGCCGCCGTCCTGACCGAGCGTGAGCTGCACCCGCTCCGACGCCGCGAACCGGCGCGGCACCAGGAAGCCGCCGACGGCGCCGGCCTTGTGCGCCGACAGGCCCCACACGCCCGCGGTGGTGTCGAACCGGAACCGGCCGCGCGCGTCGGTGCAGACGTGCTGCACGATGCCCTGCGATGCGTGGATCAGCGCGACCTGGGCGTCCGGAAGCGGCGCGCCGGCGGCGCCGGTCACCGTGCCCTCGATCGCGATCCGCTCCGGAGCCAGGATCTCGGTGACCTCGAGCGCGAGGTCGTCGAACCACGCCGTGCCGCCGCCGAAGAGCATCGCGCCCGCGTGCACCACCTGGGCGTCCGCGGGCACGTCGACCTCGACGGTGGCCACCGTCCACGGCGCCGTGCCGGTGATCCGATGGTCGAACATGGTGTCGGAGGCGACGCCGGTCTCGGCGGCGCCGTCGACGCGGAGCCACAGCACCGCGCCCTCGGTCGCCTGCTCGGTCTTGATCCAGCCGTGCAGCCGGACGCGCTTGCCGGCGAGCGCCCGCGCGGTGAGCACCGTCGAGGCCGCGCGGAAGTCGCCGCCGGCCGCGCGGATGCGCAGCGCGCGCGCGCCGCCGTGCCGCTCGTCGGTGACGGAGGCGAGGGCGGCGGCGTCGCGCCCGAGCCACCCCTGGGGGAGCTCGCCGTCGACGATCTCGAAGTCGAGGTTATTGGCGGCGAACGGATCCGGCGGCTCCGGGCGCGGCGGCGCGGGCACCATGGGCGGCGGCGCCATCTCCGGCGGCGGCTGCCATGCCTGCATGGGCGGACGGCCCGAGCAGGCGGCGAGGGCGAGCGCGCACGCGGCGAGCGCGGTGAGCGCGGACGCGGCGAGCGCGGCGGGGGCAGAGCGCATGCTCGACTCCTATCACGCGCGTGCGTATCTAGACCTGCCGCGAAAGTGAGCAGTCAGAGAATGGCAGAGAGTGCCGCCCAATTGCATCACTGGTCCATCCTCTACTTTATGTATTCTAAATGCTGGCCTTTACAAAAAATCGTCGAAGCGTGCCGCAGTTCATGAACGGAGACCGTGTTCGATCTGAATGCAGATCATTCTTTATATATTCTGAACGCGCATTCAGACCGGCCGGGCATTCCAGACAGGTCGCGGATCACCGCGGGCTCGCCCGCGGCGGAAGCGGGCGGGAGGCCGTGGTCTTGTCTACGAAGATCACGGCGTCGTAGCGCTGCGGCAGCACCTGCGGACCGGTCATCTCCCGCTCGCTCGAGAAGCCGTACCCGACCTCGCGCACCGCGTGCTGCTGGGCAAACCAGTCGCGCACCGGGCCGCGCTGCGGCAGCGCGCGCAGATCGAGGGCGAGCAGCGGCTTGCCGGTACGCGAGAACGCGACGCTGCCGTGCGACTCCGGCGGCGGCCCGAGCTTGACGTCGATGGCCCCCCGCGCGGGCTTCGTGAGGTCAGATGCCCGGAACGAGCCCTCGCCGAACACGAACCCGATGTTGACGTAGGCCTGCTTGTACCGCGCGCGCAGGAGCCCCCCCATGTTGGGGAACGCGGGCAGCACGTTCGAGACGTGGCCGTTGTGCGCCCACAGCACGAGCTTCGCGCGCGTCTGCTCGAGCAGCCAGCCGACGTTGTCTGCCATCGCGCGATCGCGCGCGGTGGGCTTGGCCGCCCCCGCCGCCGCGTGCATCTCCAGCGCCTGCGCGAGGATCGTGAGGTCGTGGCGCGCGTCGGTGTAGGCCGCGGCCCCCGCGGCCGCGGTCCACGCCTTGCGGTTTGCGTCGAACGCGCGCGCCAGCGCCGCGAGGCCGGCGCCGATCTTGCCGCGCTCCTCGGGCGACGCCTTGGCGATGGCTTCCATCGCGAACCGTCCGCCCAGCACCGCGATCGGCGCGAGCCACGCCTTCGCCTGGTCTGGCGCGACCTTCTCGAGGAGCGCCGTCACGCTCGCGTGCGGCACGAAGGTCATCTGCATGTCGAACCCGGTGAACAAGACCTTCTGGGGGTGCGCGGGATCGGCGTTCCACGCCCGCATCCACTCGATCATCGCCAGCACCTCCTCGGTGCTCCAGAAGGCGATGCCGGCGAGCGCGTCCCGCGCCGTGCCCGTGCCGTGCAAGACGTAGTCGTTGACCGCCCGGCACTCCGGCTGGTTCGCCTCGATCGCGAACACCGTGAACCCCTGCTTGGCCACGAGGTACTCGAGCAGCCGGTGCTTCATCTGGAAGAACTCGCGCGTGCCGTGCGTCGCCTCGCCGAGCGCGACGATCCGCGCGCCGCCGACGAGCTTGCCGAGCGGCGCCAGGTCCGCGAAGCCTGTGCCGGCCTCCACCGAGGCCAGCGGGATGCCGCGCGCGCCGATGTACGTGACCACCTCGGCGGGCGGCGGGCCGAACGCCAGCGTGACGAGGGCGCGATCGCCCGCGCGCTCGGCCACGGCGACCTCGGACCCGCCGAGCACCGAGACGTTGTACTGATCGCCGCGCGGCAGGATCGCCTCGAACGTGCCGCCTTCCGCGACCGGCACCACGAACACGTCGGCGTCGTTCTGGCTGACCGGCGAGATCTCCACGAAGGCCGCGGGCCTGGTCCCCGCCGCGAGCTTGCCCCGCACGGTCACGCCGCCGTCCTTGCCGAGCGCGATCCGCACCTCCCCGGGCGCGTCGAACCGCCGCTGCGCGACGAACGCCCCGACGGCGCCGGCCCGCTGCGCCGAGAGCCCCCACGTGCCGGCGGGGACCGCCGCGAACCGGAACCGGCCGTCCGCGCCAGTGCGCACGTGCTGCGCGACGTCGGAGGACGCGCCGATCAGCGCGACCTCGGCACCCGACAGCGGCGCGCCAGCGGCGTCGGTCACCACGCCCTCGATCGCGACCTCGGCGGGGGCCTTCGGCTCGGCGACCTCGATCCGCAGATCGTCGAGCCACGCGGTGCCGCTGCCGAGGATCAGCCCGCCGACGGAGACCCCCGTGGCGCCCGCCGGCACGTCCAGCTCGATGGTGGCAGGAGTCCACGCCGCCGTGCCGGTGATCATGCGATCGCGCATGGCCTCGATCGCGACCTGCGCGCCGTCGGCGCGGATGAGCAGGGCCGCGCCGACGCTCGCGGCCTGCGTCTTGAGCCAGCCGTGCAGCCGGAGCCGCTTGCCGCGGAGCTGCGCGACGTCGAGCTTCGTCACCGCGGCGCGGAAGCCGTCGGCGGAACCTTCAAGGCGCAGCGAGCGCGCGCCGCCGTGCTTCTCGGCGGAGTCCACCGCGACCGGGCGGCCGTCGTGCAGCGCCCACGCCCGGGGCTGTGTGCCGTCGACGTCCTCGAAGCCGAGGTTGTGCGCGGCGAACGGATCCGCGGGCGCGGGCGCAGGCGCGGCTGCTGAGGCCGCCGGAGTCGCCGGAGTCGCCGGAGTCGCCGGGGCCGCCGGCGCCGCCGGGGCCGGCGCCGACGCCGGGCGGCTCGCGCAGCCGGCGACGAGGAGCGCGGACGGCACGAGCAGGCGAAGGTGAGCCATGGCCTCCCGACACTCTCACACCGGACCTGTTGCCCGCCGCTCGCGCGACCGCCCGCAGCCCCGCGACCGCCTGCGACCGCCCGCGACGCGTCTATGGCTCGTCTATGGCTCGTCTATGGCTCGTCGTCAGCGCGGCTCGCGGGCGGCGTGAACGGCGTGTCCGAGAGCTGCGCCATCGCGGTCGCCAGGTTCGCGACCTCGACGGAGGCCGGCGCGTTGCGCTTCAGCATGAACGCGCAGGTCGCGCACGACGTCACGACCATGCCGCCGCCCGCGGCCTGGACCTCGGCGAGCCGCCGGCGCGCCATCTGATCGGCGACGAGCGGCATCGTCTTCGGCAAGAGGCCGCCGCCGCCGCAGCACTCGGTGTCGGCGCGGCTCCACGCGAGCTCGCGGACCTCGGTCAGCTGCGCGAGCGCGCGGCGCGGCTGCTCGACGACGCCGTTGTAGCGCGCGTGGTAGCAGGGGTCGTGATAGTAGACGGAGCGGCGCTGGATCGGGCACGCGAGGTCCTGCGCTGCCGGCGCGAGCAGATCCGCGAGCGAGACGATCTCGGTCCGCACGGTGACGCCCTCGGCAGGGTACTGCGCGCGCAGCGCGTACAGGCACGCCGAGCAGTTGACGGCGACCTTGCGGAAGCCGCGCAGCGACGCGGCGACGCGGCCCGCGTGCCAGCGGAACAGATCGCGGTGGCCGGCCGCGAGCAGCGGGTAGCCCGCGCACGCCTGCGGCGCGAGGGCGAGCTTCACCTCCGTGAGGCCCACCCGCTCGAACAGCGCGAGCGCCGCGGCGATGTCGGCGGCGCCCTTGTCGATCGCGTCGCAGCCCGGCCAGTAGCCGACGTCGCCCGCGGCCGCGAGCTGCGCCGGCTCGAACATCGCCGCGAGCTGCGCGGTGAGCCGCTGCTCGCGCGCGCGGAACCGCTCGGGGTAGCCGGTGAGGGCCGGGTGCGTGGCGCCCCGTGCGGCGGCGGCGGCGCGCCCGGCCAGCAGCACGAGCCCCGGCTCGTTGCCGTGATCGCAGTACATCGTGCAGTGGCGGCAGCCTGTGCACGCGTACAGCGGATCGACCGACTCGGCCGTCCAGCTCGCGCGCCCGAGGCGCAGCTGGTTCATCCGATCCATCTTCTGCTGCGGGATGTACGTCTCCCGCCCGCTCGCCGTCGACACCGGGCACGCGTGCCGGCACATCTTCGGGCAGAACGTGCAGTAGTCGAGCTGGCGGGCCACCGAGCCCGGCGAGAACGGTTCGCGCGACACGCGCCGGCACTATAGCCAATCGGCAGGAGCCGCGCTCAGGTGCCCGCGGGGAGGTGATCGAGCGACGAGAACGCGGCCTCGAGCGCCGCGGTCATCTCGGCCGCGTCGGCGAACCGATCGGCGGGGCGCTTCGCGAGGGCCCGCGCCACCAGGTGCTCGAGCGCGGGCGTGCACCACGGGCGCCCGCGCGCGCTGCTTGCGAGCGGCGGCGCGGGCATCGACACCTGCATGCGGACGAGCGTGGTCAGATCGGGGCTGCGGAAGGGGACGCGGCCGGTCAGCATCTCGAAGATCGTGATGCCGAGCGCGTAGAGGTCGGCCCGGCCGTCGACGGGCTCGCCGAGCGCCTGCTCCGGCGCCATGTACGCGGGCGTCCCGAAGATCACGCCGGGCGGCGGCGGCGGGGCCGGTCCGGCCAGCGCGGCGGCCGGGCCGACGAGCTCGACGAGCCCGAGGTCGATCAGCTTCACGCGCTCGTACTCGCGGCCCGGGGCGCCGGCCTGCGTCAGGAACAGGTGATCGGGCTTCAGGTCGCGGTGGATCACGCCCCGGCCGTGGGCGTGCGCCAGCGCCTCGAGCACCTGGCGCGCGATGACGAGCGTGCGCCGCGCGGCGAGCGCCCCGCCCATGAGCTCGGCGGCCACCGAGCGCCCGTGGAGCAGCTCCATGACGATGTAGAGCTCGCCCCCCTCCTCGACGAGCTCCCGGATCCCGACGATGCTCGGGTGATCGAGCAGGCGCGCCGCCAGGGCCTCGCGCCGGAACCGCTCCGCCACGAGCTCTGGGGGCACGCCGCCGGGCAGGACGAGCTTGATCGCGAGCGGGGCCCCGTCGGCGAGCTGCACGGCCTCGTACACCGCGCCGGTCCCGCCGCGCCCGAGCGCCCGGGTGATCCGGTAGCGCCCCCCGACCTCCCGGCCCACCAGCTCGGCGAGCGGCCGCGCCAGGGTCGAGTCCGCCTTCGCGTCCGGCACGCTCGTCAGCGTACCATCGCGTCGATGGGCGAGCGCGCTACCTCGACGAACGCGACCACGGTGATGCGGATCGCCGAGCGCGCCGTCGCGATCCAGATCCGCGGCTTCGTGCTCGAGATCGAGGGCCGGCCCCCGGTCCGCGGCGACAAGCGGAGCCTCCTCCTCGGCACGCACCCGTCCGCCGACGTGGTCCTCGACGATCCGATGGTGTCGCGGCTGCACGCGCGGATCGACGTCGAGGATCGGGACTACGTCCTGCGGGACCTGGGCTCGACGAACGGCACGCGCGTCGGCGCCACCCGCATCCGCGAGGCCTGCCTCGAGGACGGCAACGTGATCGAGCTCGGCGCGACCAAGCTCACCTTCCGGCTGTCCGACGAGCCGTTCGAGATCCGGCTCGCCGGCGAGGATCGCTTCGAGGGCCTGCTCGGCCGCTCCGTCGCGATGCGCGAGCTGTTCGCGATCTGCGACAAGGTCGCGCCGACGGAGGCGCCGGTCATCCTCCAGGGCGAGACCGGCACCGGCAAGGACCTGGTCGCGCGCGCGCTCCACGCCCGCTCGCTGCGCCACGACCGGCCGTTCGTCGTCCTCGACTGCGCCGCGATCCCGCCGGGCCTCATCGAGAGCGAGCTGTTCGGCCACGAGAAGGGCGCGTTCACGGGCGCGATCGCCGCGCGCGCCGGCGTGTTCGAGCGCGCCGACGGCGGCACCGTCTTCCTCGACGAGCTGGGCGAGCTGCCGCTCGAGCTGCAGCCCAAGCTCCTGCGCTGCCTCGAGAGCGGCGAGGTCACGCGCGTCGGCGGCGAGCGGCCGATCCGCGTCGACTTCCGCGTGATCGCGGCGACCCACCGCGATCTGCCGCGCTCGATCACCGAGGGCCGGTTCCGCGCCGACCTCTACTACCGGCTCGCCGTGATCCGCCTCGCCGTGCCGCCGCTGCGCGACCGCCGCGAGGACATCCCGCTGCTCGCGGCGCACTTCGCGCGCGAGGTGCTCGGCGACGCGGCGCGCCCGGCCCTGCCGGCCGACACGCTCGACGCGCTGTTCGGCGAGCTGACGCGGCACGATTGGCCGGGCAACGTGCGCGAGCTGCGCAACGTCGTCGAGCGCGCCATGATCCTCGCCGATCCGAAGCTGCTCGGCGCGCCCGCCCTCGAGGTCGCCGCGGGCGAGCTGCACCGCTCGATCGAGATGGCCGTCCACAAGCAGCACTCGATGCGCGCCGCGCGCGCCGAGCACGAGCGCGAGTACCTGACCCAGCTCCTCGCGCACACCGAGGGCGACCTCGACGCGGCCGCCGCGATCGCCCAGATCCACCGAAAGTCGCTCGAGCGCCTGATCCGCCGGCTCAAGCTGCGCGGCGGCCCGCCAGCGGGCTAGCGCGTTAGCGGCGGCGCGAGATCATTGATGGGCGTGATGGGCGCCGTCGCCCGCGCCGCGCGGTTACGTCGACGGCGTCCCGGCGCTGGCGCCGAGGCCGATCGGGCAGCTCACGCCCGTGCCGCCGAGCCCGCAGTACCCGCCCGGGTTCTTGCCGAGGTACTGCTGGTGGTAGTCCTCGGCGTAATAGAACGCGGGCGCCGGCAGGATCTCCGTCGTGATCGGGCCGTACCCCGACTCGGCCAGCCGCCGGCCGTACGCCACCTTCGACGCCTCGGCCGCCTGCAGCTGCGCGGCGTCGTACGTGTAGATGCCGGATCGATACTGCGTCCCGGCGTCGTTGCCCTGCCGCATCCCCTGCGTCGGATCGTGGCTCTCCCAGAAGATCGCGAGGAGCCGCTCGTACGAGATCTGCTTCGGATCGTAGATCACGAGCACGACCTCGTTGTGCCCGGTCATCCCGGAGCACACCTCTTCATAGGTCGGGTTCGGCGTGAGCCCCGCGGCGTAGCCCACCGCCGTCGCGTACACGCCCGGTGCCTGCCAGAACTTGCGCTCGGCGCCCCAGAAGCAGCCCATCCCGAACATCGCGCGCGCCATCCCGTCCGGGAACGGATCGGTGATCCGGTTGCCGCTCACGAAGTGCCGATCGCCGACGCGCATCTGCGCGGCGCGGCCGGGGAGCGCCTCTTCGGGGCGCGGCATCCGCAGCTTCTTCGAGGAAAAGAACATAGATACTGCCTACCATACGACCGAGTGCGAAACAGTTACGCTCGCCCGCAGCGCAGCGAGGACGAGCCTCCCTGGCACGAGGGAGTCCCTGTGGGACGACCGAGTGCGAAACAGTTACGCTCACCCGCAGCGCAGCGCAGCGCAGCGCAGCGCAGCGCAGCGAGAGTTACGGCCGGATCGCGAGCAGATATGGGAACGCGGGCGAATCGGGCCAGCTCGGCCCCGGCCAGACCATCAGCCGCTCCCAGTAGATCCGGCTTCCGGCCCCGACCACGACGCGGCCGCTGCGCCCCCACTGCTCGTCGAAGCCTACATAGGGCTCGCCCGGGAACAGGTCGCCCGCGCCGCCCAGCTGCCACAGGTGCGGGAAGATCGGCGTGACCCACGTCTCGCCCGAGATCACCAGGCGCCCGCCGCTCCCGCCCGCGCCCGTGAGGAGCGTCGTCGGGATGCGCCGCGTGAACACGTGCGCGCCATCCGCGCGCGCGAGCGCCACGACGAAGCTGTTGAGATCGACCTCGCCGTCGTACACCGGCTCGAGCGTCGGCCCGCCGAACGAGATCGGCTGCGCGAAGTGCCCGCCGATCACGACGCGCCCGTCGAGCCCCAGCGTCATGACCTGGACCGTCACGGTGCTCTCGAACGAGCGCATCCAGCGGACCGCGCCGCCCGGCTCGTGCAGCGAGATCGCGGCGCCGCCCGCCCACGTCCGCGCGACCGCGAACCCGTCGCGCGCGAGCGCCGCCCGCGCCGTCGCCGCGAGGACCTGCGTGCCCGCGCCGCCCGCCGCCGGGTAGCGCCGGATCACCACGTTGCCCTGCGCCGTCGTCAGCGCGACCGACACGCCCGCCGCGTCCGCCGCGAGCTCTTGCACCACCGCTCCCGGCTCGACCGTCTCGATGCGGTTCCACCGCGGCACGAGCCCCGCCGTGAGCGCGGTGAGCGAGAGCTGCCCGCCCACCGCGCGCGCGACGTACGCGTTGCCCATCGGATCGGCCGCCACCTCGCCGCCGCGCGCCACTTGATCGAGCACCTGCCCCGCCGCGTCCAGCCGCCACGTCGTCGCGACGCCGTCGCTCATGATCACCTGATCGTCCGGCAGCGGCGCCACTGCGTAAGCGCCCTCGCGGCCGTACACCACCGCGCTCGGGGCGGCGCTGCGCACGTCGCACACCGCCAGCTGCCCCGCCGGCCCGTCCGTCACCGCGGCCAGCGTGTCGAGCACCGGCGCCCCCGCCGGAGGCAGCGGGAACGCGTAGCGGCGCGCGAGCCGCACGACATCGTCCGTGTCCGGATCCCGGACATATACCGAGTACGTCTGCGAGCCCAGATCGGCGATGAGGCGGAACGTGTACGCGCGGCCGGTCCGGTACTGGAACGCCACCTCGGCGCGGTAGCTCGCGCCATCGCGCACGTCGATCACGCCGCTCGGCGCGAACCGCACCGCCGCCGCCAGCTGGCCATGGCTCGTCGCCGCGCCGTGCGAGAGCCCGAACACGCCATCGGCCTCGAGCGAGCTTGTGCGGGCCTCGAGCTGGACCGTCAGCATCGCGCTCGCCGGGCCCAGCGGCATGCTCGCGAAGCCGCCGCCTGCCGCGCGCATGAGGCAGCCGTCCATCACATCCAGCGGCCCGGCATCGGAGCTATTCGCAGCGTCGGCCAGCGCGCCCGGGTCGGGGCCGTCGCCGGCAGCTTCGCCACAGGCAGGCAGCTGCACCAGGGCACAGCCGCACAGCGACATCAGATACAGCCGTGAAGCTCGTGCGCGTTTCATGACGGAGACCTCCAGGACGCCATGCAGACGCCAAGGAGAGGAGCAAGAACCGCTCCTGCCCCGTCACGCGCGGCCCTCCTCCCGCCGGCCGAGAGCTGCCGCGCGCATTGCTTCGACCCTCGCGGGCTACCCGCGCATTGCTTCGACGGGCGACACGCGCGACGCGCGGATCGCCGGGATCAGGCCGCCGAGGAGCCCCATCACCGCGGAGAACACGAGCGCGCCGATCACGATGCCCGGCGTGGCCTGGAAGGTGATCACGACATCCGAGAACGTCATGAAGTTCATCGTCCGGAAGCTGAACAGCGACAGGATCTGCACCAGCACCACCCCGGCGGTACCGCCGATCAGCGTGAGGAGCATCGCCTCGAGCACGAACGACACCAGGATCGATCCCCGCGAGAATCCGAGCGCGCGCAAGGTCCCGATCTCGCGCGTGCGGTTCGCGACCGCGCCGTTCATCGTGATCGCCGCGCCGAGCATCGCCGCGAGCGAGAACAAGATCGCGATGCCGGTGAACCCGTACACGAGGAACTGCGTGCCCTCCGACTGCTTCCGGTAGTAGTCGCGCTCGCGCATCGCCTTGACGCTGAAGACCTTGTCGGCCTCGACCGCCATCCGGTAGGCCTCGAACTTCGACGAGTCCGTGAGCCGGACCCGCACGGACGACACCACGCTCTCGCGGCCGAGGTACTTGCGGATCACGTCCAGATCGCCCCACACCTCGGACTCGTACGACGCGCCCGCAGCCGTGAACTCGCCGACCACCTGGAGCGGCCGGTTGCGCCGCAGCTCGAAGCTCTGCCCCGGCCCCACGCCCTTGAACCGGCCGCTGATCGCCTTGCCGACGATCACCTCGTTCGTGCCCGGCTTCGGCGCGCGGCCGCTCACGATCTTCACCTCGGGGCGGAACGCGAGCCCCTCGGGCGGCGTGCCTCGCACGAGCACGTTCGAGATCCCGCCCGAGCCGTCCGCCAGCTCGGCGGTGATCACGATGACGATCTCGCCGATCGCGCCGACGCCCGCCACCTGCGCCACCCCGGGCAGATCGCCGAGCTTCTTGTAGTCGTTCCCGATCCCGCTCGATAGCTCGGCGTCGGAGCCTTTGCGCAGGATGATGACGCTGTCGGCGCGCCCGCTCGCGAGCATCGCGCGCTTGGCCCCCTCGCCGAACATCTGCGCCGCGGCGAACACGAACACGACGAGCGCGATGCCGGCCGCGGTCAAGGTCGTGGTGATCTTGCGGACCAGGAGGCTCCGCGTGTTGTAACGAACAGGCACCATCAGTCGACCCTCCTCAGCGCGTCGGTGACCTTGCGCCGCGACGCGCCGATCGCCGGCACTACCCCTGAGATCACGCCGACCACCACCGCGCCGATCAGCGCGAGGCCGAAGACGTGCATCGGCGTGCGGAAGTACGGGAAGAACGCGCCCATGTTCTCCTCGATGAACGGGCCGACCACGCCGTTGATGAGGACCATCGTGAGCAGGACCCCGGCGAGGCCGCCGAGCAGCGCGACCAGCACCGCCTCGCCCATGATGAAGTTGAAGACGTACCGCGGCGAGAAGCCGATCGCGCGCAGCACGCCGTACTCGTGGGTCCGCTCGCGCACGCTCATCGCGACCGTGTTCGCGAGGATCAGCAGCATGATGAGGAGGATCCCGAGCGAGACCCACTTGAACGCATTGATGATCGCCGAGGCCCCACCCAGGAACGACAGCTGGAACGCGCGCTCGCTCATCGTGACCGTCTGGTCGTCGCGCTCGTCGAACATCTTGTCGATGCTGCGCGAGATCTCGGCGCTCTTCGACGGATCGTCGATCCGCGACATCACCCAGCCGATCTGATCTTTGGGGGTCGCGCTCTGCGGGTTCTCGTGGAGCTTGTTGTTCAGGTAGTCCCAGCGGAACACCATGCTGTTGCGATCGGCCGTCTTGCGCAGCGGCATGTAGATCCCGACGACCTTGAACTTCCAGTCGCCCGGGTAGATGTCGCTCGTGATCGTGAGATCGTCGCCGACCTTGACCCCGAGCGTCTTGGCGAGGACGTCGCCGAGGATCGCGCCGTTGTTGGTCTGCTTCCACGCATCGAGCGCCGCCGGCTCCACCTTCATCTCGTCCATGACCTCGAACCAGCTCAGGTGATCCGCGGCGAACGCGGCGAAGAACGGCACGCGCTCGCGCGGATCCTTGCCGCCGAACCAGTTCGCCCACGTCGCGGCCTTGATGCCGGGGAGCTTCGCCGGGTCGCGGAGATCGTCGATGTAGCGCTTCGGCAGCTGCATCGTGATCGAGACCTTGTGGCGGGTCGCGAGGCGGTCCTTGGCCGCCTCCTCGGCGCCCACCTGCCAGCCGTGATCGCAGGTGCGGAGCACGTTGAAGATCAGCACGGTGAGCGCGATCGCGATCAAGGTCAGGATCGTGCGGCCCCGCCGCCGGAACAGGTTCCGGGTCGGGTAGGTCGCGACGTTCACAGCAGCGCTCCCTTGTCGAGCTTGCGCCGCACGCCCGCGCGCTCCGCGGCCGCCGGATCGTGCGTGACCATGAAGATCGTCTTGCCGAGCTCCTTGTTGAGCTTCTCCATCAGCGTGAGCACGTCGTCGGCGCTCTTGCGATCGAGGTCGCCCGTCGGCTCGTCGGCGACGATGATCTTCGGATCGTTCACGATCGCGCGGGCGATCGCGACGCGCTGCTCCTGGCCGCCGGAGAGCTGGCGCGGGTAGTGCTCCATGCGATCCTCGAGCCCGACCACGCGCAGCGCCGTCGCGACGCGCTTCTTGCGGTCCGCGCCCGACAACGGCGTGAGGAGCAGCGGCAGCTCGACGTTCTGCGCCGCCGTGAGGACCGGGATCAGGTTGAACGACTGGAACACGAAGCCGATCGTCTGCGAGCGCCACTTCGCGAGCTCGCCGTCGGACATCCGCGTCAGGTCGGCGCCCGCCACGTGCACCGTGCCGCTCGTCGGCCGATCGAGGCCCGCGATGATATTGAGCAGCGTCGACTTGCCGGAGCCCGACGGGCCCATCAGCGCCTCGAACGAGCCCTCCGGCACGTCGAGGTCGAGCCGCTCGAGGACGTGGATCGGCTCCTTCCCGCGATAGAACGTCTTGGCGATGCTCGTCAGCTTGACGATCCCGCCGCCGAGGGCGCGCGGGGGCACCCGATCGGCGTCGGGGATCGGCCGGTAGGCGCCGTCCGGGTCCGCCTTCGCCTTCGTCTCTGCCGAA
Organism: Kofleriaceae bacterium; assembly: GCA_035558535.1. Lineage (GTDB taxonomy): Bacteria > Myxococcota_A > Polyangia > Haliangiales > Haliangiaceae > JABFXX01. The sequence continues at coordinate 15,871 of DATMCI010000374.1, read as the reverse complement.
GGCTCACTCGACTCATTCGACTCGCTCGACACACTCGACACACTCATCAGGGCTTCTCCTTGACCTTCTGTCCGTCTGCCAGCGCGGCGGGCGGATCGAGCACCACCTTCGTGCCCGCCGGGAGCTCCGTCACCAGCTCGCGGCCATCCCCGAACGGGGGGCCGAGCTTCACCGTCGTCATGCGGAGGTGCTCCTCGTCGACGACGAACACCACGTCCGCGCCGGCGCGCTGGACCACCGCGGCGCCCGGCACGACGCGCTTGAGCGCGCCTGCCTTGAGCTTCGGATCCACGTCGCCGGACAGGAACATCACGCGCGCCGCCATCTCGGGCAGCACCTGCTCGGGGCGCTTGCCCGCGAACGCGACCTTGACTGGCACGGTCGCCTTCGAGCGGTTCACGCGGCGGCCGATCTCCTTCACCGCGCCCTCCCACCGATCCGACGGGTACGCGTCGAGCACCACCTCGCACGGCCGGCCCACCGCGAGCTGCGACAGCCGCACCTCGGGCACGTCCACCTCGACGACGAGCGACTCCAGATCGACGACCTCGAGCACGCCCGGCGTGCCGAACCCCGGCGATACGCCCTCGCCCACCTCGACGAGCTTGTCGATCACCGTGCCCGAGATCGGCGACGTGATGACGTAGCTGCCGAGCTGCGTCTCGAGGCTCTTGGCATCGGCGTCCGCGGCGAGCGCCTCGGCCTCGGCGGAGGCCACCGATGCCTTGAGCGAGCCCGCGCGCGCCTCGAGGTCGTCGAGCGTCGCCTTCGCGGTGACGCCCTTCTCGACGAGCGGCTTCTCGCGCTGGACCTGGAGCTTCGTCTCCTCGAGCGTGGCGCGCGCGATCTGGATCCGCGAGCGCGCCGCGGCCGCCCGCGCGCGCGCCGCCGCGAGCCCGCTCCTTCCGTCCACGTCCTCGAGCCGCGCGACCTTCTGGCCCTTCTCGATCCGCTCGCCCTCCTTGACGAAGATCTCGGCGATGCGGCCCGGCACCTTCGCCGCCACCTTCGCCGACACCTCGGCGACGACGTACCCCGTGGCCGTGACCTGCACCTGCGCCTGCGTCGGCGACACCATCGCGACCTCGCCCGTGCGGACCTCCTGCGTCACGAGCTGATCGCGGATCTTGGGGACCGCGATGAAGTAGACCGCCGCGCCGGCCGCCGCCAGCGCGGCGAGCCAGAGGACGACCCCGCGGCCGCGCCCCGGCGGCTTCGCGCTGCGATCGATCTTGAGCGATGCCAGATCTCGCGAGAGCTGGTCTTGCGGCACGGGGTTCATGTAGCGCCTCGACGACGAGCCATCGCGGGCCTGGAAAGCACCACACCCGCGCGGCCGGCATGGTGGCCGAAGACGATGATGGTGTAAAGCATGTGGATGCCCATTACCTTGCTCGGGATCTGCGGCAGTATGCGGCGGGGCTCGCTGAATCGCGCGCTGCTCGTTGCGGTCGGCGAGACCCTGCCCGAGGGCGCGACCCTGCGACAGTGGGACTCCCTGGACCTCCCGATCTTCAGCACCGATCTCGAGGATCCGCCGGCCGTTGTAGCGCTCAAGCGCGCGATCGCCGAGGCCGATGGCGTCGTGTTCGCCGTGCCCGAGTACAACTACAGCATCCCAGGCGGGCTCAAGAACGCGATCGATTGGATCTCCAACCCGCCCGCGAAGTCCCCGCTCCGGGGCAAACCGTGCGCGATCATTGGAGCGGCCTCCGGCATGAGCGGCACGATCCGCGCCCAGGCGCACATGCGTCAAATCCTGCTGTACAGCGACTCTCCGGTCCTCTCGCAGCCGGAGATCCTCGTCGCGCGCGCGTATGAGCGCTTCGACGCCGAGGGCCGGCTGATCGACACCGTCACGCGCGAGTGGCTCACGAAGTTCGGCGCGGCGCTGGTCCGCTACATCGAGCGCCACGCGCCGCGGACCAGCTGACGCTGACGGCGCTAGAGGGGGCGCTAGAGGAACGAGTCCTGGTAGCCCGGGTCTTCGATGCCCAGCGCGGCCGGCGTCGCGGCGAGCGGCGCGAAGGTGTCGACCATGACCGCGAGCTCGTCGGTGCGCGTGGAGCCGATCGAGCGCTCGTAGCTGCCCGGGTGCGGGCCGTGCGGCACGCCCATCGGGTGGTGCGAGATGCTGCCGGGGCCCACGCCCAGGCGCGACGTGAAGTTGCCGTCGCAGTAGAAGAGGATCTCGTCGCAGTGCGGGGAGCTGTGCGGGTACGGGCAGGGGATCGCTTCGGGGTGGAAGTCGACCGGGCGCGGCACGAAGCTGCAGATCAGCGCGCCGCGCGCGGCGAACGTGCCGTGCCACGTCGGCGGCAGGTGCACCGAGCTGACGCGCGGCTGGAAGCTCAGGATCGGGAACGCCCACGGGTACACCGTGCCGTCCCAGCCGACCACGTCGAGCGGCGAGTCCTCGAGCGCGAAGCCGTGCCACGCGCCGGAGCGCCGCACGATCAGCCGGCGGATGCCCTCGTCGCGCGGGCCCACGAGCTCCGTCCGCTTGAAGTCGCGGTGCGAGTACGGCGCGTCCATGCGCAGCTGGCCGACCTCGTTGCGCCACTGCCGCGGCACGTGGACGCCGCCCGCGAGCGAGAACCACAGCCAGTGCTGCGCGCCCGCGCCACTCGTATCGGTGCCCAGGTCGGTGCCCAGGTCGGTGCCCAGGTCTGGAAGGAACCGGTGCAGGAGGCCGCGCGGCACGAACACGTAGTCGCCCTGCGCGAACGCGAGATCGCCCAGCACGCTGCGCAGGACGCCGCCGCCCCGGTGGATGTAGATCAGCTGATCCGCGTCGCCGTCGGCGATGTAGACCGGATCCTCGGCCGTCGGGAACGCGACGCCCGCGATCAGGTCGGCGTTGAACAGGAGCGGGACGCGCGCGTCGATCTGCGGCCCGCCGCGCGCGGCGAGCTCGCCGCTCTTGTAGTGACGCTTCGCGAGCGCGCGCGCGTCCGCCGCCTCGGGCGCGGGCCAGCCGTGCTCCGCCGGCGCGAGCCGGTGCGTGTGCGGCCGGCGCAGGTGATAGAGGATCGTGTACGGCCCGTCGAAGCCGTCGCGCGTGAAGCACTCCTCGTAGCGCAGCTCGCCGCCGGGGCCGCGCAGCTGGATGTGGTGCTTGCGCGGGATATCTCCGGCGCAGATCCGATCGAGCATTACGTGCGGTCCTCGGTCGCCGGCGCCGGCGCCGCCGCCGGCGCCTTGTCCCCGGGCGACTTCTGCTGCTCGCGCTCGATGCTCTCGAACAGCGCGCGGAAGTTGCCCGCGCCGAAGCCCCGATCGCCCTTGCGCTGGATGATCTCGTAGAAGAACGGGCCCGCGCCCGCGTCGCCGTACAGCCCCGCCGCCTCCTTGAGGAAGATCTGCAGCATGTACGCGTGGTGGTGATCGCCGTCGACGAGGATCTCGAGCTCGCGCAGGATGCCGAGGTCCTCGTCGATCTTCTGGATGCCGCTCCGCGCGATCCGCTCCGGCAGCATGTCGTAGTACGAGCCCGGCGTCGGCATGAACGAGACGTTCGTGGCGCGCAGGCCGCGCACCGCGCTGATGATGTCCTTGACCGTCAGCGCGACGTGCTGGACGCCGTCGCCGCGCAGCTCCTCGTTGAAGATGTTGATCTGGGAGCTCTTGAAGAACGGGCGCGCCGGCTCGTTGTTCGCGAACTTCGTGCCCGACACCGGATCCCACATCACGATCGACTTGAGGCCCGAGCCCGTCTTGCGCTGCGGATCGACGTCGCTCGTGTGGAACGCGACCTCCCACATCTGCTCGAAGCCGAGCACGTGCTCGAGCCAGAGCAGCATCGGCTTCATCGTCTGGAAGTTCGACGTGACGTGATCGATCTCCTCGAAGCCGTACGGGTTCACCGGCCCCGGCCCCGGCGCGACCGGCTCGGCGCCCGGCCACAGCGCGCGGTAGCCGCGGCGCTGGCGGAACCGGAACGTGCAGTCGCCGAACGGCGTCGTGATCGAGAACTGGCGCAGCGTGCCGCCGTCGTCGATGAACGTCTGGATCTCGTCGATCGGCGTGCCGCCGCGCTCCTCGATCAGCGCGAACGTGCGATCCACGTCCTCGACCTCGAACACCAGCGTGCCGACGCCGTCGGGGTGCTTCGCCAGGAAGCGGTCCGCGCGGCCGCCGTCGCCCACCGGCGTCGAGCAGACGATCTGGATGTTGCCGGCCGAGAAGCACGCGGAGCGCTGGCGGCCTTTCCGCTCGAGCTCGGGCGTCGACTTCCACGTCTTCGCGAAGCCCAGCTTGTCCATGTAGAAGCGCGCGGAGCGCTCCAGATCGCGGACGTACCAGTGGACCCCCTCGAGGCGCTTGATTCCAACAGGCGAGACCTTCGACATCACGACCTCACAGCATCGGGTTGGTGATCCGGCGCGGCGCTCGCGAACGCCGGCAGCGCGAGGCAGCGCGCCTCGATCTCGAGCAGCGCCTCGAGCCCCAGCTCAGGCGCTGTCAGGTCGATCTCGAAGCGGCGGGCGCTCGTGAGCTGCGGCACGAGGCAGCAATCGGCGATCGTCGGCGCGTCGCCGACGCAGAACTGGCCGGCCGTCTCGGCGGCCGCGCGCGCGAACGCCGCGAGGCCGGGGGCGATCGCGCCCCGCAGCCACGCCGCGACCTCGCCGCCCAGCTCCTTGACCCGGTTCGTCCTCGAGAGGTTCTGCTGCGGCTGGATGCCGGAGTTCACGATCTCGGCGAGCATGCGCGCGCGCGCGCGGAGGTAGGGGTCCCGCGGCAGGATCGGCGCCTCGGGCCAGCGCTCGTCGAGGTACTCGAGGATCGCCAGGGACTGCGTGATCGCGCGGCGCTGGCCGTCGTCCTCGATGATCTCGAGCACCGGCACCTGCGCGAGCGGGTTCTGCGCCCGGTGCGCCTCGGTGAGCTGGTCGCCGCGGAGGATGTTGACGGCGACGTACTCGTACGGCAGGCGCTTGAGCTCCAGCCCGATGCGCACCCGGTGGCTGGTCGAGCTGCGCCAGTAGTTGTGCAGGACGAGCTTCACGACGCACTCCCCTTCGCGGTGACCGCGGTCGCGGCCCGCTCGGTCGCGGCGATCACCTGCTGGTCGATCTTGCCGAACGGGCTTCCGCCGGCCGCGTCGAACGCCTCGATCTCGATCCGATCGCCCACCGCCATGAACGGCGTCGTCGGCGCGCCGCCCTCGATCGTCTCGATCATCCGGCGCTCGGCCAGGCACGACACGCCCCGCGCGCGATCCGCGTTCGAGACCGTGCCGCTGCCGAGGATCGTGCCGGCCGTGAACCGGCGCGTCCGCGCGACGTGCTGGATCAGGTCGTAGAACGAGAAGTGCATCTCCTGGCCCGCGTCGCAGTCGCCGATCACGGCGCCGTTGTACGTGGAGCGGACGCGGACGTGCAGCCGCCCGCCCTGCCACGCGTCGCCCAGCTCGTCGGGCGTGACCGCCAGCGGCGAGAACGCGGTGGCGGGCTTGCTCTGGAAGAAGCCGAAGCCCTTCGCGAGCTCGTCGGGGATCAGGTTCCTGAGCGTGATGTCGTTCGCGAGCAGGACGAGCCGCACGCACCCGGCCGCGTCAGCCGCGGTCGTCCCGAGCGGCACGTCGCCGAGGACGACGCAGACCTCCGACTCGTAGTCGAGGCCCCACGCCGGATCGACGAGCGAGATCGGATCCCGCGGCCCGAGCAGATCCCCGGAGCCGCCCTGATAGATGAGCGGATCGGTGCGCAAGGTCGGCGGCGGCTCCGCCTTGCGCGCCTTGCGCACGAGGATGACGTGGTTCAGGTACGCCGAGCCGTCGATCCACTCGTACGCGCGCGGCAAGGGCGCGGCGAGGCGGGCCGGATCGATCGGCGCGCCCTCGAGCGCGCCGCCGTCGAGCTCCGCCGCGAGCGCGCGGAGCGCCGGCTCCGCGGCGCCCCAGTCGTCGAGCGCGCGCTGCAGGGTGGGCCAGGCGTCGGGGGACGGCGCGCCCGCCCCGCCGTCGCGTCGCACCACGAGCAGGCGGCCATCCCGGGAGCCATCGCGCAGGGTCGCGAGCTTCATGCGCGGCGACCTTAGCGCTAGCCCGACCGTGTTGCATGCGGTCTACCGGCCGATCGCGCGGCGCGGCGCGGCGCGGCGCGGCGCGGCGCGTCGCGCAGCTGCGCGAGCATCGTCGCCGCGTCGACGCGGTCTGCGAGCTCCGGGAACATCGCGATCCGGCACTTCATGCCGAGCGGCGCGCCGAGCTCGGTCAGATCGACCCGCTCGATCGTCGGGATGGCGGACGGCCGCTGCGCCTGCACGTGGCGCAGCGCCGTCATGTAGGACTCCCCCGTGCGCTCCTGCCGCGCGCGCACGCGGCGCTTCAGATCTCGTCTGTCAGTCATACGTCCTCGCTGGCAGCCCGGGGAAGGCCCATGCGTCCCTCGCGCTGCCGGAGGTGGATGACGTTCGCGCCGCCGAGGAGAATGCTCCCCTTTGCCCCCGCACCGCGGTCAGGCATGGACTGGCCGTCTGGGGGTCACGCGTGACGACACGCGCTATGTGCCCCGAGGATCGCCGCCGCCCGCGCGACTGTCAACCACCGCCGTCGACCCACCGGCCTCGTCAACCGACGTTGCGGTGCAGCCAGATCACGAGCGGCGCCATCGCCTTGGCGTGCGCGACGAGCCAGTCGGCCAGCCCCGGCTTCAGCAAGAGGCCCCGCGGGATCTCGGGGAAGCCGCCCGTCAGTCCTCGCATCTTCAGCAGCGCGGCGCGCGGGTGCTCCGGCGCGAAGCCGCGCGGCACGGTCTTGTAGTCGTCGTGGCCGCCGACGACGTAGCCGGCGCCGCGGAGCTTGTCGACGATCTTCTGCAGCTCGCCGCCCGGCTTGCCGGCGACCGCCTTGCGCCAGCGCGCCAGCTTGTCCGCGTCGAACATGTAGCACCCGACCCCGACGAACTCCTCGTCGAGCCCGAGGTGCACGTAGATCGCGGCGTTACCGCCCTCGCCGACCTTCTTGCCGAAGGCCGTGACGACCGCGCCGATGTGCGTCTTGTACGGGGTCTTGTCCTTCGAGAACCGCACGTCGCGGTGGATGCGCATGACCTTCGGCGCGCCCAGCGCGAGCGGCCGGTACGCCGGCGCGATGCGGCGCGCCACGTCATCGAGCAGTGCCTGCATCGGCTGCACCCACTGCGCCTCGTAGCGCGCCTTGTTCGCGGCGAACCAGTCGCGGTTCATCTCCGACGCGAGCTCGTGCCAGAACCCCATCGCGTCCTTCGCGAAGCCGGCGAACGGCGCCGACGTCGCCGGCCGCGCCGACTTCGCGCGCGTGTTCGAGCTCGGCTTCGCTCCAGGCTTCCGCTGCGGCTTCGGCATCGGCGGCGAAGCTAGCGCTTCTGCGACGCCGCCGCGACCGCTCGGCGCGCCGCTCAGACGCGCACGTCGGCGTCCGCCAGCGGCATCGCCGAGAATCGGATCGAGACGCCCGCGTCGTTGTTGCCGACGATGATCTCGCGCAGCGCCACGAACAGGAGCGCGCGGGTCTCCTCGGCCGCCTGCACCCACGGCGCGCGGTGATCAGCGAGCGCGCGCAGCTCGGCGAGGAGCTCGGGGCTCGAGCCGTCCGCCGCGCGCAGGCTCCGGTCGAGCGTGCGCTGGTGCTCCTCGAGGAGCGCCTGCATCGCCTGGAGGTTGGTCTCGAGCAGCTCGCGCAGCTCGCTGTGCTCCGACCGCGTCTGGGGGACCGGCACCGCCCCCGTGATCATGCGATTCCTGGGACGGGAGGAGGTGTGCGTGCTCACTCGCGGGTTGTCCATGTCGACGAAGATAGCCCCCAGGCCGGTCAACCCTTGTCACGGCCCCTTGCTTGGTAGATCATCGGAATCGCTTGTACAAAAGGGGCGATCTCAACCACGTCTCGCGCACCCTGCGCGTCCTGGACGAGCTCCGCGGCTTTCGTCGCGGGCGCCTCCTGTCCGAGATCGCCTCGCAGCTCGGCGCGAGCGAGCGGACCATCCGGCGGGATGTGGCCGATCTCCGCAGCGCCGGCTTCGAGATCGAGAGCCTGACCATCGGCGGCCGCGCGGCGGCGCGCCTGGTCGAGAAGACGTACTCGAACATCGCGATCACGCGCCGCGAGCGCTACACGCTGCTCGCGATCGGGAGCCTGTTCGACGTCCTGCGCGGCACGCCGCTCTGGGAGGACGTCCGGAGCCTGCAGGCCAAGCTCGCGCAGCGCATGAGCCCCGAGGAGCGCGAGGAGCACGCGACCTTCGGCGAGCGCTTCGCGTACGTCCCCGACGGCGGCACGAAGGCATATGACGGCAAGGAGGACGTCCTCGACGCGCTGCTCACCGGCGTGCTCTCGCGCCGCACCGTCCGCTTCGCCTACCGCGACGCGCGCGGCCGCGTCCGCAAGGGCCGGATCGCGCCGTACACGATGGTGCTCTACAAGCACGGCCTCTACGTGATCGGCAGCCGCGTCCGCGACCCCAGCGAGCAGGCCGAGAAGACCGAGCAGGCCGACAAGGCCGTGGACAAGGCCGTGGACAAAGCCGTGGACAAAGCCGACAAGGTCGTCGCCACGACCGCCGCGACCGCCGCCGCGATCGACAACCCCGCCGCTGCCGCCGCCAACGCCAGCGTCGCCGGCGCCAACCCCGGTGCCGCCAGCGCTCCGATCGCCGACAAGGCCAGCAAGACGCCCACCGAGCCGATCGTGCCGATCGTGGTGTATGCCGTCGAGCGCTTCACCGAAGCCGAGGCGCTGCGCAACACGCCCTTCGCGGTGCCCGCCGGCTTCAAGATCGCCGACGTCCTGAACGGCGCGTTCGGCATCCACGTCGCGACCGACACGCCGCTGCAGCGCGTGGTGATCGAGTTCAGCGCGGCGAAAGCTCCCTTCGTGCGCGCGCGCATCTGGCACCCGACGCAGACCTTCGAGGAGCTCGTCGACGGCCGCGTCCGCCTCACCTTCACCTGCGCGAACCTGATCCCCGTCGTCTCCTGGGTCCTCGAGTGGGGCCCGCACGCCAAGGCGCTCGAGCCTCCCCAGCTCGTCGCCGACGTCATCGCCGAGCTCGACGCCGCCCGCCGCGCCTACCCGCCCGCCTCGCCCGCCTCACCCGCCGCCGCGCCCGCTTCGCTCGACCCAGCCGCCGCGACCATCCCGGCCCCATCGCCCGCTTCGCCCGAGGCGACCACCATGTCCCCGACGACTGCCTCGACCGATGTGCCCATTTCGGCAGCTTCGATCGAGCCACTCACTCCGACCCAAGCCGATGGCCCTACCAAATCCGCGAGCCCTGCCGGTCCGTGATCGCCCCGCTCCGGCCACGTGGATCGTGCCCATATCTTGAATTCGCCGAGAGTGGAGCCGCCTTCCCCGCAGGACACAGCAGCCCACGAAGGTCCGCGAGACTGCTGCTCCGCGATCGCCCGCGCCAGCCGCTGGACCGTGACGACATCTTGAATTCGCCGAAAGTGGAGCCGCCTTCCCCGCAGGACACAGCAGCCCACGAAGGTCCGCGAGACTGCTGCTCCGCGATTGCCCGCGCCAACCGCTGGACCGTGACGACATCTTGAATTCGCCGAAAGTGGAGCCGCCTTCCCCGCAGGACACAGCAGCCCACGAAGGTCCGCGAGACTGCTGCTCCGTGATCGCCCGCTCCAGCCGCTGGACCACGCATCTTGAATTCGCCGAGAGTGGGACCGCTTTTCCTCACAGCACAGCAGTCCACGATCTACGATGGCCGCCGTTCAAGGCAGTTACCCCTATCTTGAATTCGCCGACAGCCGGCCCTCACGGCCCTCACCGTTTCCGCCGAGTCAGCAACCGCGACCCGCGATGATCCGCCCATCGTGGACCGCGACGGCATCTTGAATTCGCCGAGAGTCGGAGTCGCCTTCTTCCGCAGTACGCAGCAGCCACGACCTGTGATGGCCACCCGCTCAAGGCGCCCAAGGCAGTTACTGATATTTGAATTCACCGAGCGTCGGCCCTCGCCGTTTCCGCCGAGTCAGCGGCCGTGATCCGCGCTTATCCGCCCATCGAGGACAGCCGCCGACATCTCGAGATCCGCGATCCACCGCCGACCAAACCACTGCCAAGAAACCCGCTACGTAACGTCGCGAGGAGTAAGGGCAACATTGAATCCGAGTGCTTCGAGGCGGCGCACGTACTTGCGGATGGCGTCGATCTGCGAGCAGCGGGTCAGCGCGCGTCGCCTCCAGGCGCTCAGGGCGCTCAGATCTGATCTGAGCAACCAACTTTCTGCTTGAGATGGACCGTCCCCGTGCCTCTGGTTTCGCTGACTCCTCGTAATTGCCCCTTGTAATAGTCCACCGCTCCCCCCGAGCCGGCTGGCTTCGAGGCACGATCGCCCGGCCCCATCCCGTCGTTGACTGCCCACAGCGCACAGTTTGCCGGGCGGTTCGAGCTCATCGAGAGTCGAAACCAGGTTGTCGGAGAACGTGTGCTGCCTTGTGACCTGCCGCTCCTGGGCGAGCCGTAGGCGTGCGTGGGCGTCGAGCGCCGCTCGTCCGGTCGCTTGGATTGCACGGCAATCCACAGGGCTCAAAGGCCGTACCCTCCAGCGCAGGCTCGATTCCGGAGATTTTCAATCTTATCGAAGCAGCGACGTCTCGCGAGGCCGTGCTCGAGATGAATACTCTCCGAATGAGAGGCATTGACTAAGCACGATTCACACATTGACACCGCAGCCACATCCGCTATCCATTAGCAGTGGCAAGCAAGCGGCGTGGCCAGCAGTCATTCGAGTTCAGGACCTGGGGCGGGCGGCGCGAGGGTGCCGGGCGGCCGCCGAATGGGTATCGCTCGAGCGAGCCGCACAAGCCGCGCGTTCGATTCTCTGGCCCGACACCGGTCCACGTCACGTTACGCGTGATCGCGCCCATCACGACGCTCCGGCGGCCGGACGCGTATCACGCGATCCGCCGATCGATGTACACGGTCGTCGATCGGCGCGACTTTCGCATCGTCCACATCGGCATTGAACGCGATCACCTGCACCTGCTCGTCGAGGCAACTGATCACGAATCCCTGTGGGAGGGCATGCGGACGTTCCAGTCCTCGGCCGCGCAGCGCCTCAATCGCGTCATCTCGCTCGCCACAGGGACCAAGCGCACCGGGAAGGTCTTCGCAGATCGCTACCACGCGCGGCTGATCACAACGCCGACACAGGCCCGCAATACAATCTCTTACACACTCAACAATTGGCGCCGGCACGGGCTCGATCGGGGCATGGAGACCATGTTCTGGGATGTCGACTACTACTCCAGCGGCCCCAGCTTCGATGGCTGGTCGGAGCTCGACGACTCGCCGTTCCTCTTCCCGACGCCCGATTACCCGCGCCTCTCCGTCTGCCGCCCGAGGACGTGGCTCTTGAAGGTGGGCTGGCGGAAGGCCGGGCCGATCAGCATGCGCGACATTCCTGGCCCTCCGCGCTGATCCGGCTCACGGCGAATCCAAGCGCGGCACCGCGCCCGCCACGCCCGCTCGAGCCCGCGCCCGCGACACCCGCGTCCGCCGCGCGCGCACCCGCAAGCCTGCGCGCGAGCCCGCGACCGCCGCGACCGCGACCGCCGCGGCCGCGACCGCCGCGGCCGCGACCGCGGCGACCGCGATCCCAGCGGCGACCGCCGTCTGCTCAGCCGACGCCGAGGTAGCGCGCCATGACGGCGCCGATGCGCGTCGTCGCGGAGGGGGCGACGCGGAGCATGGCCCAGATGGCCCAGGCGTCGCGGCCGACGGGGCGGACCGCCGGGTTCGTGCGCACGGCGCCCAGGATCTCGCGCGCGACGACCTCGGGCCGGGCTCCGCCGCGGAACGTGGACGAGATCTTCTGCGCGTGCTGGCGCAGCGCGCCGGAGTAACGCATGTCGTCGGCGATCGACGTCGCGATCATGCCGGGGCAGATCGCGGTGACGCCGATCTTGTGCGGCGCGAGCTCGGCGCGCAGCGACTGCGAGAAGCCGAGCACGGCGAACTTCGACGCGACGTAGGGCGTGGACTTCGGCGCGGGGAACACGCCGAAGATCGAGCTGATGTTGATCACATGGCCGCCCGCGCCGCGCTCCACCATCTTCGGCAAGAAGAAGTGGCAGCCGTGCACGACCCCGCGCAGGTTTATGCCGAACAGCCAGTCCCAGTCGTCGAGGCTGATGTCGAGGAAGTCGCCGCCGCACGCGACGCCCGCGTTGTTGACGACGACGTCGGCCGCGGGCGCGCGCGCGTGCACGGCCGCGGCGAGCTCCGCCATCTGCGCGCGATCGGCGACGTCGACCCGCTCGGCGAAGAGCGCGCGCGGCCCGAGCTCGCGGCCGAGCGCCGCGATGCGATCGCCGTCGATGTCGCACGCGGCGACGCGCGCCCCCGCGGCGGCGAACGCGAGCGCCGTCGCGCGGCCGATGCCGCTGCCCGCGCCGGTGACCACCACGACCTTGTCCGTGAGCTTCATGCGGCCTCGGGCATGCTCATACCACGCGCCGCGAACCACTCCGCCGCGAGCCCCTCGTTCGGCACCTGGCTCGGGTGGAAGCCTGGGCGCAAGTACTGGCGGATGCCGCGCAGGAACACGCGCTGGATCACCGGCTCGCGCGGAAACCTCCGGAGCTGGCGCAGCGCCTCCGCCCACCCCACGCCGTCCTGCCGCAAGAGCTCCGTCGCGGCCCACAGCCAGAAGCCGCCGAGCAGCACCGTCGCCATCACGAGGCCGCGCACGCGCAGCGCGTACGACGGATCGATCCGCTGCAGCACATCGTAGGCGACCGCCTTGTGCTCGATCTCCTCGGCGGCGTGCCACGCGAGCAGCGTGCGCATCTGGGGCGCGCTCGCGTCGAGCATGCGGCCGCGCAGCGCGCCCTCGGCCAGGGTCGCCGTGAAGTGCTCGCACGCCGCGGTCACGGCCAGGCGCAGCTCCGGCGACACGCGCGCCTCGATCCAGCGCGACAGCCTCTCGTACGTGCCGAGGAAGCGATCGACCTCGAAGCCCTGCGCCTGCAAGATCGCGTTGAAGCGATCGTGCTCGCGGGCGTGGCGGCCCTCCTGGCCGAAGAAGCCCTTGATCTGCGCGCGCAGCTCAGGGTCGTCGATCCGATCCGCGAAGTGCTTCACGGAGCGCACGAAGTAGCGCTCGCCCCACGGGAACAGGAGATTGACGCCGTTCGCGACGGCGGTGGCGGCGGCGCTGCCGGCCAGCCAGTGCCGCGGCACCGGCGCAAAGTCGACGTCGAGATCGCGAGGCGTGATCGCTTCGGTCATGAAATGCCTCCAGCGGGTTTCCGTCCTCAGGCTACGTCTTATTGACCGCAAGTCAATAGCGCGCGAGCGCACACCCCGATTTCCCGCCTGATTCCGCCTAAGATGCGGCCCCTCCGTGCCCCCGCGCCGCCCAAGCTCCCGCCCCAGCCGTAGCCGGGGGCCTAGCCCAAGGCGTGGATCCAGCGGAAGCCGCAGCGGGAGCGCCGAGGCGGACCCGCGCCCCCGGCGCCGCGTCCGCCTCGAGAACGATCAGCGGCGCGCGCAGCTGCTCGAGCTCGCCAAGCGCGCGTTCTCGGAGCAGTCGTACGACGAGGTCTCGATCGATGACCTCGCGCGCCAGGCCAAGATCTCCAAGGGCCTCCTCTACCACTACTTCCCGACGAAGCGGGACCTCTACGTCGCCGGCCTCACCGCGATCGCCGACGCGATCGTCGCCGCGATCGCCGAGATCCCGGAGGACGCGCCGCCGCTCGAGCGCGTGCGCATGGCGCTCGACGCGTACCTCGGCCACGTGATGGAGCACTCGCGGGCGTTCGTCGCGCTCATGCGCGGCGGCATCGGCAGCGATCCGGAGGTCGTGCTCGTCGTCGAGAGCGTGCGCAGCCGGCTGTTCCAGCGGCTCCTCAGCGGCTCCGCGCTCGTGCTCCCGTCCGCGGCCCCGGCCGCGACCCCAGCGCCGACCCCGACGACGCCCCCATCCGCAGCGATGGTCATGAGCGATCCCAGGTTCGAGATCGCGGTCCGCGGCTGGATCGGCTTCGTCGAGGCGGCCTCGATCGACTGGTGCGCTAACCCCCGGCTATCGCGCGGCGAATTGCGCGAACTCCTGGCGCAGATCCTGATCGAGGTCATGCGCGTAGTCGCCCCCGGCCTCCTGCGCAAGTAGATCTGCAACCGGGCGCGGGGGGCGCTGTCTTGGGGCCATGACCTACCGCGACGACCTCGATGCGCTCACCGCCCGCCACACGAGCCTCCAGCTAGAGATCGGGCGCAAGCAACGCGAGCTCGCCGAGGTCGGCGGCATGCTCGTGGAGGCACGCCGGCTCGATCAGGCCGAGAGCCACTTCGACCGCGTGCCCGCGCTGCACCGGCGCGAGCGGCGCCACGCCCTCGCCGGCGCGCTGGCCGTGACCCTCTGCCTCGGCGCCGGCATGGGCTACGCGACGACCGCCGTGGCCGACTCGCGCGCCGACGCCGAGCCCATGCTGCAGGGGATGGTCGCGAAGGTCGAGGCGGTCCGCGCCAAGCACGAGCGCACCCAGCGCCTCAAGGCCGAGATCGAGGCGCTGCGGGTGCTCGGCCTGATCCCGATCGTCGATCCGACCGCCCCCCGCGGCAAGCGGTGGGAGAAGACCCGTCCCATGCCGGCGTGGACCATGGGCTCGCCGCTCCCCGCGCGCGGCACGCTGTGGCCCGTCTCGACCGCGAGCTCACCCGCGGGTGAAGACCAGCGGTAGCGTCACCCGGCTTGGGCCGCGCTGCGCGCCGAACCGCCAGCCCCGGAGCGCGGCGCGGATCCGCCGCACGAGCGCGCGCCGCGCCGGCTCGTCGGCGCGCGGGACCCGCGTCGTGTCGGACAGGAGGCGCACCGCCGCCGCGGCGCCGCGCCGATCGATGTCGATCGCGAAGCTCGCGAGCCCGGCGATCGGCAGCCCGCCGAGCCAGCCGCCGAGCTCGGCGGTGAGCTCGGCGATCCGCGCCCCCAGCGCGCGCGCGGTGAGCGGGCCGCGCACGAAGGGCCGCGGCTGCACGAACCAGCCGTGGATCACGAGCCGGCCCTCGCGCGGATCGCGCGTCCCGGTCACGACGCGCACGCCGTGCGGGATGCGCGGGTCGAACACGACCAGGCGCGCGAACCGCGGCTCGATCGCGCGCAGGAGCTGGCCCTCCTCGACGGAGCGCTCCGACGCGAAGTCGTGCCAGAAGTCGAGCACCTCGTCGCGCACGAGCAGCGTCTCGCCGCCCGCGAACGCGCGCCCGCGCGTCAAGGACAGCACGAACGCCCACGGGCCGTGCGGCAGATCGCCGTGCAGCTCCTGGCGGCAGCCCTCGACGTAGAGCGACAGCCACGGCGGCGAGACGTCGTGACAGCCGAGCGTCTCGCGGCCCCACGCGACGAGCCGGCGGTGGAACGCCGCGTACGCGCGCGCCGGGAAGTAGGTCCACGCCGGCGTGCGCAGCGCGGTGTACTGGCCCGGGACGTGCCAGTAGTCCCACACGAAGCGGTCGGCGCGCGTCGAGCGCGGATCGGCGAACCGCTCGTCGAACGTCCGGCGCAGCGCCGCGGCCTCGGGGGCGAACCGATCGACGATGATCACGCTGCGCGACACCGCGCCCATGTATCACGCACGGCCGCCCGGGGTCCGGAAATGCCAGACGCCGCCTCGGAGCACCGGGGCGGCGTCTTCGCGAGCGCGCGCGCGCTCGAGCAGCCGGCAAGCTTCGCAGCTCGCGTGCTCGCGCTCGCGCTCGCCGCAATCGGTTCGAGGCGGAGCGAGGCGAGGCGAGGCGAAGCGAGCTGGGCCGCTTACTTCTTCGGCGCGGTCGTGGTCGCCGGCGCCTTCGTGTCGGTCGGCTTCGTCTCCGTCGGCTTCGTCTCCGTCGTCTTCGTCTCGGTCGTCTTCGTCTCCGTCG
>DATMCI010000373.1:0-35547 GCA_035558535.1 Kofleriaceae bacterium | reverse complement strand
CGCAGGTCGAGATCCTGCAGTACCCCACGGGACCCGAGACGCCGGGGCAGCGCGTCCGGCTCGAGGCGATCCGGATCAGGACCGAGGAGGCGGGCGGCCAGGCGGCGATGCGGCGCGCGTACGTGCTCGCCGCGCAGCTCGAGGCAGACCCGCAGCGAGCGGCGCGGCTGTCGCCGAAGGACAAGCTGCTCCTCGAGCAGCTCCGCACACTCGAGATGGACAAGCCCGCGCTCGGCATCGCCCAGGAGCGCGCCGAGGCCGACGACATTATGCTCGGCCAGCCGCAGCTGACCGACACGCCCGAGGCGCCGCTCGATCCGAACACCGAAGCCGAGTACATGCGGCTGCGGCTGCGCAAGGCCGCGCACATCCCCGATGGCAAGTCGCTCGTCGAGTGGCCGCACCCGCGGCCCGCGGTGACCGAGGCATTGACTGCGTTCGAGGTGCTGTACATCGAGGCGCGCCCGGCTGGCGTCAGCCGCGGGCACCTCGCGCAGCTGGCCGAGCGCTACTATCGCGCGACGGACGCGCTCGCGGCGTGGCGTTCCGCCCGCGACGAGAACGAAGGGCTGGCGCAGCTCGCGTCGACGGTCGCCGGGGTGGTGGTCGCGGTCGTCGTCACGGCCGCGACCGGCGGCGCGCTCGGGCCCGTCGCGCTCGCCGCGCTCGCGGGGATCAGCGCGGGCACCGCGTCTGCAATCAGCGGCGCGGCGGTGCGCTGGGACGACACGTCGGAGGCGGTCCTCAAGGACTTCGGAGCGGGCGCCGTCGAGGGCATCGCGTCGGTCGCGGGGGCGGGGCTGGCGTCGAAGATCGTGCGCCGCGCCAGCGCGGGGCTATCCGCGGGGCAGGCCGCGGCCCAGGCAGGCGGCCACGCGGCGAAGGCAGGCGGACGCGTCGCGGTGCAGGTCGCCGAGAGCGCGATCGACGGCGCGTTCGGCGGTGCCGCGGGCGAGCTGTTCCAGACGGCGGTCGACGAGGCGACCTGGGATCGCGGGATCGCCCGGGCGCTGGCGTCGATGCTCGCCGCGCTCGCGCGGGGTGGCGCGATCGGCGGCGCCGCGGGCGGGGCGGTCGGCGGGCTGATCGGCGGCCTCGGCCGCCTCGCGGCGCGCGCGGGCGACGAGGTCGCGCATGGCGTCGGCCACTTGCTCGATTCGTCGGGCGTCGGCCGCAGGCTCGCGGATGATCTGGCAGATCCGGCGCAGGACGAGCTCGCGCGCGCGTTCCAGCTGCTCGAGGCGGGCAGGCTCGAGGAAGCGGAGCGGGTCCTCCACGGCATCGACGGCATGCCGGCCAAGGCGCGCGTGATGTTAATCGAAGCCGCGCGGGGGCGCGCCGCGGTCCGGAGCTCGGACGCGGCCCCAGCGATCAGCCTCGATGGGGAGTCGTTCTGGCCGCGCATCGTCTCTGACAAGGAGTTCAGGTCGCTCGTCGGCGGGAAGCGCGCCGACGCGGTCCTGATCATCGAGGGCGGCAAGCCGCAGATCATCGCGCGCAAGAGCGCCGCGCCGTCGGCGATCCGGGAGGAGGTCGTTCACCTCCACCAGTGGCACGGCGATCTCGCGATGCGCCAGAAGATGGAGCGCCTCGGCGAGGACCGGCTCGGCAACTGGGCGGCGCTCGCTCCACAGCAGAAGCTCCAGCTCCACATCGACAAGCTCGAGGTCGAGGCCGACGCGCAGCGCCGGTTGATCGCGCAGCTCGAGCCTGCTGCTGGCGACGACGCCGCGGCGGCGATGCGCCGGATGGACGCCGAGGAGACGCTGCTCCTTCTCGAGCAGCGTCTCGAGACGCTCCAGGGCGCCGAGCGCGCCGGGCGCGCCGGGGCCTCGCTCGACCTCGCGCAGCTCGGGCTCGCGGACGTGCCGCGGCTCTACGCGCGCGGCGCCCAGTCGCCGACGAAGATCACGGGGCGGAGCGCGGATCGGGCGCGACGGACGTTCGTCGGCCGATCGATCGACGACCCGGACATCGAGGCACAGCTGACCCGCCAGGGCTACAGCGTCCATCGCGACCGAGAGACCGGTGAGCTCCTCCGGATCGCGCGGCAACCGGAGCACTCCGGCAGGCTGCCGCACCTGCAGATCAAGGCCGACCGCACGATAGTCGAGGGCGGCGGCGTCCCGACGTTCGCCGAGCGCAAGGCGCGGGCGGCCGGCGAGTGGACGGCGACCGGCGCGAACCTGAGGACGTTGGAGCGGCAACTCGTCGGCGGCCAGCTCGACGCGAAGACGGCGCAAGAAGCGCGCGTCTACATCCAGGCCCGGAGCCCGCGCGTCCGGGCCGAACTGGAGCGCCGCGTCGTGCGGGGCGATATCGACGAGGGGACGGCCGGGCTGGTCGCCAAGTGGGGCGGGGTCGCGGAACGACTCGAGTCCGATGCGGCGGCTGGGGCCGGCAAGCAGCTCACGCCGTTCACGATCGGCGAGTTCATGGACCAGGTCCCGAAGGGGCCGCTGAGCGAAGCCCAGAACGACAAGCTCCGGCGCTATCTGCGCGAGCGGACGCTCCAGTACATCGAGTCACTCGAGCGCCCCAAGGATCGCATAGACGCGCTCCACACGATGCTCGACATCCAGCCCGATCCGGGCTCCAAGGGCGAGCTGTTCCACGCGTACCGCGAGCGCTTCATGAGCGCCGCGACCGACGAGGATGGGCAAGCGATCTACGATGTCGCGCAGGAAGCGCCGGGCAAGTTCCGCGGCGCCGGGCTCTCCAGGCCGCGCACGCCCGATGGCGTCGTGAACGTGAAGCTGCAGCCCGACGTCGAGACGCACCTGCCACCCGGCAAGTATGCCATCGAGGACAAGGCGGGCCACGGCGCGTTCAAGCTCGACCAGGCGCGGGAATACGCCAGGCGCGCGTACGAGAAGGCCGGCGGGTTCAAGCTCACGCCGCACGCCAAGGAAGTTGAGTACGTCGGCCTGGTCTACGTGTTCTCGCGCGAGAGCGAGGCCGAGGCCGCGCTCCAACGGATGGGCGACGCGCCTGAGATCAAGAAGCTGCTCGGGCGCCACCCCGCCGGGATCCATGTCATGTACTTCGACGCGGATACTGGAGAGCTCAAGCTCGCGACCTCGAGCGTATATGTGAAGAAAGGGACATCATGACGCAGTGGTTCCCCACCAATATACGGCTGATCGCCGGGCACGCGTTGACAGCATCGCTCCCCGAACTGGTGCTCTCCTACACGGAGCTTGTGCAGGCCGCGGGCGGCGGCGAGGTCGTGCGATTCGCGGCGTCGGAGCTCGGAATCGAGCCGGGCGAGACGAAGCGGGGCTCGCTCGCTGCGTTCCGGGCCGCGCTCCCGAAGGCAGGCAAGAAGCCGCACTACGCGAGGTTCGTGACGAACAAGGAGCTCGAACTCGCGATCCACCGCGGCGATGAGACGTACGAAGTCTCGCTGCGCTATCCCCCCGAGACCAAGCCACGCGCCGCGTGGGTCCAGACGATGGTGCAGGTCGCCCGGCGCACGCTGGAGCTCCCCGCGTTCGCGCACGCCGCGGTCAAGCGGACCCCGGGCGGGTTCACGACCTTCGTGCCCGAGCCCCCGATCGCGCGCACCAATCACTTCGTGATCACGACCGAGGCCGAGGCCGCTGACGCCTACGACGACCCCAAGGCGTTCTGGTGCACCTGGCAAACCGTCGACAAGCAGGGCGAGCATCGGCTGTGCACTCGCGGGCTCGCCGACCTCGACGAGCACTCCTGGCTCGCACTCACGTTCGAGTCCACGATGGCGATGGCGCGCTCGGCGAAGGCCGACCTGACCACGTACTACGCCAAGCCCTACTGGGGCGAGGAGTTCGCCCTTTGGTGGGAGTTCGGCGACTACCAAGCCGAGAAGGCCGGTTACCCCGCGCTCGCCGAGGTCGGCTACGACCCCGACACCCGGGCCTTCGAGCTGTTCGGCTTCATCACCAAGACGCCGCTGATTCAAGGCGGCCCCGAGCCGCGGCACGTCCTGGTCCGCGAGATCTACGGCCTGCGCACCCTCGCGCGGCGCAAGCAGGACCGCGAGGGCCGGCCCATGGACGCGGTGAACGTGATCTGGCCGGAGCGCTGGATGGCCATGAGCGAGCGGCGCCCGCTGCTCGATGTCGGCGCGCACGTGTTCTACCTCGACGACAACAAGCAACGCGTCCCGGTCACCTGAAGCGAGATGGCCGCCGGCCTGTCCCGCCCTGCGTGGGCCGGCGCGCGTCTTCGCTGGCGGCCGGCAGCCTCGGCAGCCCGGGGCAGCCCGGCCGAGCCCGGCCGCTCGCCCCGCGGGCGCCGGTTGGGCTATGGTCCGGGCATGTCTCGCGTCGTCCTCGTGACCGGGTCTACCGATGGGATCGGGCGCGCCGCTGCGCGCGCGCTGGCGGCTGGCGGTATGAAGGTGATCATCCACGGCCGCGGGAAGGGCAAGGTGGACGCCGCGCTCGCGCAGCTCACGGAGGAGCTGCCGGGCGCCGAGATCGAGGGCGTGTCGTTCGACCTCGGCTCGCAGAAGAGCGTCAGGAGCGGCGCGGAGCAGCTCCTCGCGCGCCTGCCCGAGCTCCACGTCCTCGTCAACAACGCCGGCATCTTCGCCTCCGAGCGCGTCGTCACCGACGAAGGCCTCGAGCTCACGTTCGCCGTGAACCACATCGGCCCGTTCCTGCTCACCGAGCTCCTCCTGCCGCGCCTGCTCGAGTCCGCGCGCGCGGCCAAGATCCCGTCGCGCGTCATCAACGTGTCCTCGATCGCGCACACGCGCGGCCGGATCCACCAGGACGATCTGGCGCTCTCCGGCGCGTGGACCGGCTACGCCGCGTACGCGCAGTCCAAGCTCGCGGGCGTGATGCACGCGCTCACGCTGGCCGAGCGCTACCCGCCCGCGGAGCTGCTCGCGTACAGCGTGCACCCCGGCGTGATCGCGACGAAGCTCCTGCGCCAGGGCTTCGGGCCGATCGCCGGGGCGTCCACCGACGCCGGCGCGCGGCCGGTGGTGCGGCTCGCCGGCGAGGAGCAGGCGAGCGAGCCGTCGGGCACGTACTTTAGCGAGAGCGTCGCGACCCCACCGGCCACCGCCGCCCGCGACGCGCAGGCGCGCGCCGCGCTGTGGGAGGCCTCGGCGCGGCTCGCGCGGCTCTAGCGGAGAGGACGGGAAGAGCAGCCGATGTCAGATCGTCCCGGCGATGCCGGCCCGCCCCCGGAGGCGAGCGCGGCGGATGCTTCGAACGCGGCGGGCGCCCCGAGCGCGGCGGGCGCGGCGGGTGCCCCGAGCGCGGCGGCTGTCACGAGCGCCGCGGCGGGCGCCCCGAGCGCGGCGGCTGTCACGAGCGCCGCGGCTGTCACGATCGAAGCGATCGAGGCGCGGCTCGCCGCGGGCGACGATGCCACCGCGTTCGCGCGGCTGCGCGCCGGGCTCGGCTGGCCGGCCGGCAAGGAGCTCGCCGCCGCCGCGCTGCCGCGCTGGCTCGCCGCGCTCGCCGAGATCGTGCACCGGCGCGGCGCCCTGGAGCTCGCGCAGCTCGCGACGGACGCCGTCCGGGATCCGGACAGCCCGGATCGGCTCTACGATCTCGGCTACGCGCTGATCGACGCGGGCGCGCCCGACATCGCGGCCGCGGTCCTGTGGCGCTGCCTCGCGCTCGTCGGCGACAGCGAGGAGGTCGTGTGCGAGCTCGCGTCCGCGCTCGAGAGCGCGCTCGCGTACCCCGACGCGTTCGCGATCCTCGGCGAGCACGCCGCGCTGCGCGCACGGAGCTTTCTGTGCCGCTACCTCTACGCGTTCAACGCCGCGATGTCGGGCCGGCTCGACGTGACGCGCGCGGTGCTGCCGGAGCTTCTGCCAGACTCCGGTGAGGCCGAGGCGATGGCCGGCACGCTCGCGGACATCCTCGCGCGCGCCGATCAGGTGGCCGGCGCGTGCCCGCTCGACGCGCGCGATCTGCGCGGCTGGCACTACGTGCTGAACGGCAGCCTGCTCATCCACCAGTCGCCGTACGGGTTCGAGGAGCCGATGCACGGCCGGTACGCGTGGCTCGCCGACTCGCTGCCGCGCGTGGCGGCCGGGCTCGACTGGCTCGCCGCGCTCGTGCGCGGCCGCGAGCTGCCGTGCGTGTACGCGCCGCCCGGCCGCGGCCACGAGATCGTGGCGCGCGCGGCCGCGATCAAGCTCGGGCTGCCGCTCATGCCGTGGCCCGCGATCGGCCTGCCGGCGCCCGGGCTCGTGGTGCTGTACGACCTCGCCGATCTCGCGCCCGCCGATGTCGAGCGGCTCCTGCCGCGGCGCCAAGACCAGGTCGTGTTCGCGCACGCGAGCCCGTGGACGCACGACAGCCCCGTCGCGCCCGACGTGACGACGCTGCTCTACCAGAGCCTCGTCCCCCCGTGGGGGGAGTCCACGCTGATCGATCCGGAGACGCGCGAGGTGCGGACCGCGGCCGCCGACGCGCGCCCCGCCGAGGTCGTCGCCGCGGAGCTGGTCGCCAGCGAGGCGCTGGACGAGGCGGAGCGCGCGGCCGACGAGCCGGCGCGGTGGGCGGCGCTCGTCGCGCGCGCGTGGCCACCTCCAGCGGGAGGACGCCGCTCGCGGCTGCGCGCGGGCGGCCCGGTGTCGTCGAGCCGCTTCGCGTAGCGCGCGAGGCGGCCGCGGAGCGCGTGCTACGATGGGCCCCGAGGGGCACGTGAAGAAGATCCTCGTCGTCGAAGATGATCCGGTGAATCAAACGATCCTCTCGGATTTTCTGGCGGCCAACGGCTATGAGACGCTCGCAGCGTCGACCGGGCAGGAGGGGATCACGCGGTTCCAGAAGGACGCGCCGGACCTGCTCCTGGTCGACATCCAGCTCCCCAGCAAGAGCGGGATCGAGGTGTGCCGCGAGATCAAGGGCCTGGCGCAGGGCAAGTCCACGCCGATCGTCCTCATGAGTGCCGTGTACAGCGATCACGATCGGCCAAGCCCCGAGGATCAGGCTGCGTCGCTCGCTGACGGCTACCTGACGAAGCCGTTCGATCTGGTCGCGCTCCTGGCGAAGGTGCGTCAGCTCATCGGCGAGGCATAGCTCCGCGCGGTGTGGTAGTCCGGTGTCGATGATCTCCCGGCTCGTCTCATCCGTCAGGGAGATGGAATCGCCGGCGCACCGGCCGAAGCTGTGGTTCGGGATCTGGAGCGGCTACGCGATCGCCGCGTGCTTCGCGATGCTGTGCACGCTGATCGCGGTGTTCGATCCCACCCCGCTACGGTGGGTGTTCATCCCGCTCGTCGGCGGCAAGCTCCTCACGAACACGCTCGCGTGGCTCGCGCTCAGGCGCGGTCGCCTCGTCTTGTCGACGCAGATGCTGAACACCAGCATCGACATCGTGGTGCTCACCGGGGGCATCTACTTCACCGGCGGGCCGTACAGCCCGCTCCTGGCCTCGTACGTCATCGTCGTCGCGGTGCTGTCGCTCCTGTCGAACCTCGGCGTGACGGTCTTGTGCGTCGGGCTCATCATCGTCAGCTACGCGGCGATGCTCGGCCTCATGGCCGCCGGCGTGCTGCCGCCGATGCCGGTGCTCGGCGGTCCGCCCGGCGGCAGCCCGAGCGCCGGCTACGCGCTGGTGTCGCTCACCTACTGCGTGGTCGTCGTCGGCGTCCCGGCGTTCTTCTCGGCTGCGACGCTGCGCGTCCTGCGCTCGCGCGAGGCCGATCTGCAGACCCGCACGTCGCAGCTCGTCCACGCCGCCTCGCAGCGGAGCCAGTTCCTCGCGTCGATGACGCACGAGCTGCGCACGCCGATCCACGGCGTGCAGGGCCTCGCCGACGTGATCGCGGCCGGCGTGTACGGCCCGGTCACCGACAAGCAGAAGGACGCGTGCGCGTCGATCAAGCGCAGCGCGCAGCAGCTCCTGCAGCTCGTCGACGACGTCTTGCAGCTCGCGCGCGCCGAGGCCGGCAAGATCGACGCGCGGCCGAGCCAGGTCGACGTGCGCGAGCTGCTCGAGCGCGTCACCGCGTCGGTGTCGTGGATGGTCGGCACGAAGCGGCTGGAGCTCTCCGTCGACATTCCGGAGGAGCTGCCGCCGGTCGAGTCCGACGAGCGCTGGCTCGCCCACGTGCTCGTGAACCTGATCGCGAACGCGGTCAAGTTCACGCCGGAGGGCGGCCGCGTGACGGTGAGCGCGCGCCGGCGCGACGCCGCCGTGGAGCTGGCGGTCGAGGACACCGGCATCGGCATCGCGCCCGAGGATCAGCGGGTGATCTTCGAGCCGTTCCGCCAGGGCGATCACGGCGACGAGCGGCGCTACGGCGGCGTCGGCCTCGGCCTCGCGCTGGTCGCCCGGCTGTGCGAGCTGCTCGCGTGCGAGGTCGCGTTCGAGTCCGCCGTCGGCAAGGGCACGACGTTCCGCGTGGTCGTGCCGGAGGCGTGGCGCGGCCGGCTGACGACGGCGGTGCCGTCGGGGCGCGCGCCGTCGGTGGCGTCGCCCCGGTAGCGCGGCCCGTAGCGCCGCTCAGGCCGCGTGCTCGAGGATCGCCTCGGCGAGGCGCCGCGGCTGGTGCCGCTGCACCGCGTGGCCGGCGTCCTCGATCACGAGGTGGCGGTGGTTCCGGAAGCTCGCGCGGCGCGCTGCGCGCTCGGCCTCCGCCAGGTTCAGCCTGGACTGGGCGCCGTCGATGACGAGCACCGGGCAGGTCACCCGCTCCCAGTGCGCGCGCGCGAGCTCGAGCCGGAACGGGTAGGGCCCGGCCGTGAGGTGCAGCGGATCGTGCTTCCACACGTAGCCGCCCGGCACGGCGCGCGTGCCGAGCTCCGCGAGCCTCCGCGCGAGCGCCTCGCCGAGCCGCTCGTCGGCCCGGCGCAGCCGGTGCACCGCGTCGTCGAGCGTCGGCAGCGGCTTCGGCGCGATCGCGGCCACCTCGCGCCAGCTGTCGATCCACATCGCGGTGCGGGTCGCCCCGGCGCCGCCGAACCCGTCCGGCGGCCCGAGGCCCTCGACGAGGACGAGGCGCGCGATCCGCTCGGGCCGCACGCCGGCGTAATAGCCCGCGATGCTGCCGCCCATCGAGTGCCCGACGAGCACGACGCGCGGGCGCGCGAGCTGGCGGATCACGTCGTCCAGATCGGCGAGGTAATCGAAGAAGTGGTAGTAGCCGCCCGGCCCGATCCGATCGCTGTCGCCGTGGCCGCGCATGTCCGGCGCGATCACGTGGCCGTGCGGCGCGATGAGCGGCGCCACCTCGCACCAGCCGGCGCCGAGATCCGTGAAGCCGTGGACGAGGACGAACGTCGTGTCGCCCGGGCCGTCCCACTCCCAGACGTTGTAGCCGAGCCCCGTCGCGAGCTGGACCCTGCGCGCCTGCATCAGGGGGCCGCCTCGATGTGGAAGATCGTGCCGTGGGTGGTCGTCACGTAGAGCTCGCCGCGCGAGTCCTCGTGGATGCTCGCCGGGCTGCCGGGGTAGGGGCCGGCGAGGTCGACGACCTCGAGCGTGTCGTCGTCGCGGAGCCGCGCCCGGGCGTACGCGCCCTTGGCGTAGTCGGCGTAGAAGTACCAGCCGGCCAGATCCGGGTAGCAGGTGCCGCGGTAGACCTGGCCGCCGGTGATCGACTCCCAGCCGTCTGCGTGCAGGCGCACGTCCTGCGGGAACACCTGCGCGCCCGGCGTGCACGGCGGGCGGTAGCACGCGTCGCCCTCGTACATGCTCCAGCCGAGGTCCGCGCCCTTCTGCTGCGCCGGCCGCAGCACCGTGAGCTCCTCGACGGCGCCCTGGCCGACGTCGGCGATCCACATGTCGCCGGTCTCGCGATCGAACGTCCACCGCCACGGGTTGCGCACGCCGGTGATGAAGATCTCCGGCCGGCCGCCGCCGCCCGCGTACGGGTTGTCGGCGGGGATGCCGTACTCCTGGCTCGCCGCCGGGCGATCGACGTCGAGGCGGAGGATCTTGCCGAGCAGGCTGTCTGGGTTCTGCGCCGTGCGCTGGGGGTCGCCGCCGCCGCCGCCGTCGCCGGTGCCGACGTAGAGGTAGCCGTCCGCGCCGAACTCGATCATGCCGCCGTTGTGGTTCGTCGCGAAGTCGGCGATCGAGAGCACCTCGGTGCACGTGCGGCTCGCGCGATCGGGGCTCTCGGCGCTGACGGTGCAGCGCGCGAGCACGTCGCGCAGCGCGTTCCCGGGCTGGCGCGTCGTGTAGAAGATGTAGAACACGCCGGTCTCGGCGTACCGCGGGTGGAACGCCAGGCCGAGCAGGCCCTGCTCGCCGCCGGCGACCACCGGCCCGGCGGCGTCCGCGCTGAGATCCAGGAACGGCGCGGGCAGGAGCTGCTCGGCGCTGATGATGCGGATCGCGCCGCGCTGCTCGAGCACGAACAGCCGCGGATCGCCGGGCGGCGACGTGACGAGCAGCGCCGCGCCGGTGACCTGGCCGATCTCGCGCATCACCACGTTGTTGCCGGAGACCTGCTGATCGCACGTGGGGATCCCGGTCGAGCCTTCCTTCTTGCCGCTGCCGCACCCGGCGGCCGCGGCGGCGACAGCGAGCGCGAGGGTCGCGGCGATCACGGGGGGGCGCATCGCGCGATCATACCTGCGGGATCACGGCTCACCCGCGGGTTTCGCCGGCGGCGGCGGACCGCCTGTGATCCGGATCGTTTCGGCCGCCCGCTCGGCGCGCCGGCCGAACCACCACAGGATCACGCCGACGAACCCGAACGGGACGAGGAAGACCCAGCCGATGAAGCCGTCGTGCGTGCCGTAGTAGATGAGCGCGCCGAACATCGCGGCGAGCCACACGCCCATCGCGACCAGGTAGCCCGTCAGCTGGATCTTGCGCTTGGTGACCGCCGCCTCGAGCTTCTTCAGGAAGAACGCCGCCTCCTCGGGCGAGAGCTGGGCCACCGCGCGCGCGAGCTCGTCGTGCCGCCGGGGGTCGAACACCGCCTCGGCGGACGGGGCCGCGCGCTTCTCATCCTCGGTCACGCGATCCAGTATACCTAGCCGATGCCGGCGTTGAAGCTCACGGACGACCTCGGCCGGACGCTCGTCTTCATTCACGCGCCCCGGCGCGTGGTGTCGCTGGTGCCGAGCGACACGTACAACGTGATCGCGCTCGGGGCGGCGGAGCGGCTCGTCGGGCGCACCCGGTACTGCGAGAGCCCCGAGGCCGCGGGCGCCGCCGTCGTGGGCGGCACCAAGGACATCGACGTCGACGCGGTGCTCGCGCTCGCGCCGCACCTCGTGCTCGCGAACCAGGAGGAGAACACGCGGCCCGCGCTCGAGGCGCTCGCGCAGCGGGTGCCGGTGCTCGTCTCGCTGCCGCGCCGCGTGGCGGACGGCATCGCGCACCTGGCGCGCCTCGCGCGCGTGCTCGACGTGGGCGCCGGCGAGCCGGCCCGCTCGCTGATCCGGCGCGGCTACGAGGTGCGCGATCGCGTCGTCGCGCGGGTGACCTCGGCGCGCCGCAAGAGCTTGGCCACGCCGCCCGCGGGCTCGCCGTGGGCGGCGCCCCTGCGCCGCCCGCCTGGGCCGAGCTTCGACGGGCCGGCGCGCGGGCGCGCGGTGTCCGGGAGCGATGGCCGGCCGCGCGGGTTCGTCCCGATCTGGATGGATCCGCTGATGACGCTGAACGCCGACACGTTCGGCTCGGATGTGCTCGAGGCGGCCGGCGTCACGAACGTGTTCGGCGACCGGTTGCGGCTGTACCCCCTGGCCGCGGACCTCGGCAAGAGCGCGCCGCAGGACGCGGGCGGGCGCGACGTGCGCTACCCGCGCGTCACGCTCGACGAGGTCGCCGGGCGCGAGCCCGAGCTCGTGATCCTGCCCGACGAGCCGCACGCGTTCTCCGAGGCGGACGCGGCGGTGCTCGCCGGCCGCTTGCCCCGCGCGCGGATCGTGCGGGTCTCGGGCAAGGACCTGTTCTGGTACGGGGCGTGGTCGATCGAAGCGATCGATCGCCTGGGGGCGCAGCTCCTGCCGGGGTAGGCCGCGGCGCGGCGCGGCGCCGCGCGGCGCGGTCAGGCGCGGCCGAGGCGGCGCGCCAGCCCCCAGGCGAAGCGCGCCGCCGAGCCCGGCGCGTACGCGAAGAACAGCGACGGCTCGACGAGCTCGAGCTCCATCACCATCGGCCGCCCGGCGTCGTCGCGCGCCAGATCGACGCGCGCGTAGAGCAGGTCGCCGTACGGCGCGAGCGCGGCGCGCGCGACCGCGCGCTCGTCGTCTGCGATCGGGAACGGGCCGGTGATGTCGTCGACGCCGCCGATGAACCGCGGCGACTTGCGGATCGCGTGGGACAGCGCGCCGTCGATCCAGACGAGCGAGCGCTCGCCGTGGTCGTCGACCGAGCGCACGTACGGCTGGACGAGCGCCGCGCCGCGGACCGTGATCGCGGCGAGGTGGTGCGCGGCGGCCGGGTCGTCCGGCGCGAACGCCGCGGTGTCGAGCGAGACGGCGCCGACCTCCGGCTTGATGACGACCCGCGGTGCCGCATGTGCGGCGGCGGCGGCGGCGATCGCCGCCAGGTCCGCGGCCGCGCCGCGCTCGACGAGCGTGGTCGGCACGACCGGCACGCCGCGCGCCGCGAGCTCCAGCAGGTAGCGCTTGTGGAGGTTCTGCCGGCAGACCGCGAGCGGGTTGTAGAGCGGCGCGGCCGCCGCGGCGCGGGCGAGCCAGCCAAGGAACGCATCGAGCTGGTGCGGGTAGTTCCAGGTCGAGCGCAAGATCGTCGGGATCGGCGCGTCCCAGTCCGCCGCCGGGTCGTCCCACGCAAGCCACGTCGCGTCGAAGCCGCCGGCCGCCAGCGCCGCGGCGAGCGGCTCGTGATCCGGATCCGGCTCGGCGAGCTCGCGGCAGGTCGCGACGCGCAGCTTCATGGCGCCGCGCGCGCGGCCTCGAGGGCGCCGCGCAGGTCCGCGAACAGATCGTCGGCGTGCTCGAGCCCGACCGACAGTCGCAGGAGATCGGGCGGCGTCGGCGTGCCCGGCCCCTCGACCGTGTGGCGGTGCTCGACGAGGCTCTCCACGCCGCCGAGCGACGTCGCGGGCACCCACAGCCGCAGGCGCCCGACGACGCGGAGCGCGGCGCTGGCGTCACCGCCGCCGACCCGGATCGACAGCATCCCGCCAAAGCCGCCCCGCATCTGGCGCGCCGCGACGGCGTGCTGCGGGTGGTCCGGCAGGCCCGGGTAGGCGACCGAGACGCCGGGCAGGGCGAGGGCCGAGAGCCGCTCGGCGAGTGCCTGCGCCGTCCGGCTCTGCTGCTCGACGCGCACGAACAAGGTCCGCAGCCCGCGCAGGAGGAGGAACGCCTCGAGCGGCCCCAGGCACGCGCCCTCGTCGTGGCGCAGCCCGCGGATCTGCGCCCACGCCTCGTCCTCGGCGCGCGCGATCAGCATCCCCGCCAGGAGATCGCTGTGGCCGCCGAGGTACTTCGTCGCCGAGTGCATCACGAGGTCTGCTCCGAGCGCGAGCGGCCGCGTGTGCACCGGCGTCGCGCACGTGGAGTCCACCGCCAGGAGCGCGCCCGCCCCGTGCGCGAGCTCGGCGACCGCGGCGATGTCCGTCACGTCCCACGTCGGGTTCGCGGGCGTCTCGATCCAGACGAGCCGCGTCGCGCCCGGCCGCAGCGCGGCGCGCACCGCGTGGAGATCCGTCGTGTCGACGAGCGTGAGCCCGACGCCCCAGCGCGCCGCGAACCGCTCGAGCCAGCCGCGCAGGTTGTAGTAGCCGACGCGCGGCGCGACGACGTGATCGCCCGGCCGGCACAGCGCGCGGATCGCGGCGGTGGCGGCCGCCATCCCCGACGCGAACGCCAGCGCCGCGGCGCCGCCTTCGAGCGCCGCCACCACGCGCTCGGCGTGCACCGGCGTCGGGTTCTCGTCGCGCGAGTAGCCCGGGCCCGCGAGCTGGTAGGCCGCGTCGCGCGCGTACGTCGTCGAGAGCACGATCGGCGGGATGATCGCGCCCGTCGCCGCGTCGCGCGCGTAGAGCGCCTGCGCGGCGAGCGTCTCCGGGTGCAGCGGGCCGCCGCTGTTGCCGCCGCCGCTGTCGTCGCCGCCCGCGCTCACGGCGTCCTCGTCCGCGGGCCGGTGCCGTCGCGGTCGCCGTGCGGCGCAGGCGGCGGGCCCGCCGTGCTCGCCGGAGCGCTGGCGCCGCCGTCCGCCGGATCGATCACGAAGCCGTAGCGGGTCATGATCTCGCGGCCCTCGCGCGAGGCGATGAACGCGGCCAGGTCGCGCGCGGCGTCGGCCTCCGGCCCGCTGCCGCACACCACGAGCTGCTGATCGAGCGGATCGTGCAGGCTCTGCTCGATCGCGAGGTACGTGCCGCCGTCGGCGACCACCGCGAGCGACAGCGCGACGATCGCCACGTCGACGTTGCCGTTGCGCGCGTACAGCATCGTCGTCTGGATGTTCTCGCCGAGCACGACCCGCGGCGCGACCTGCTCCCACAGCCCGCTGCGCTGGAGCGCCTGCTTGGCCGCGGCGCCGTACGGCGCGTGCTCGGGGTTCGCGATCGCGATCTTCTTGTAGCGTGCCGCATCGGTCAGGTCCGCGAGTGTAGCCGGCGCGGTGACGCCCGCGCGCGCCCACACGACGATCCGGCCGCGGCCGTAGATGCGCGCCGTCGCGCCGTCGCAGCGGCCCGCCTTGACGACGTTCGTGATGAAGTCCTTGTTCGCCGCGGCGAACAGGAAGTACGGCGCGCCCTGCTCGATCTGCTTGGCGAGCAGCCCGCTCGAGCCGAACGTGATCTCCGGCGCGACACCCGAGCGGGTCTCGAACTCCTTGCCGACCTCCTCGAACGCCTTGCCGAGATCGGACGCTGCAGCCACGCGCACCCGGCGGCCGCGCGCCTTCTGCGAGCAGGCCGCGGCGCAGAGCAGGAGGGCGCAGGTGCAGAGCAGGAGAGGCCGCACGGCCCGGAGCCTATCGCGTCCATCGCCTCCGATCGCCGGCCGGTCGCGGTGTGACGAGGATGTAACGAGGGTATGCTCGGGCGCCATGGAACGCCGTGTGGTCATCATCGAAGACGAGCGCGACGTGGCGCGGCTCCTCGAGTTCAACCTGCGCGGCGCTGGCTTCGAGGTGACGTGCGCGACCACCGGCGCCGAGGGGCTCGCGGCCGTGACGCGGATCCGGCCCGACGTCGTCGTGCTCGATCTGATGTTGCCCGATCAGTCGGGCTACGACGTCTGCAAGGCGATCCGCGCCGATCCGCAGGTCGGCGACGCCGGCGTGCTCATGCTGACCGCCAAGAGCGAGCCCGAGGATCGGATCCTGGGCCTCGAGGTCGGCGCCGACGACTACGTCGTGAAGCCGTTCGTCGTGCGCGAGGTCGTCTTGCGCGTGACCGCGCTCGCGAACCGGCTCGCCGAACGGCGCGCGCGGCCGGCCGCGGGCGATCCGAGCGGCGTCATCAAGATCGGCCTGATCGAGCTCGATCCGGTGACGCACGACGTCCGCATCGGCGGCGCGCCGGCGCAGCTGCGGCCGCTCGAGTACAAGCTCCTGCACCTGCTCGTCAGCGATCCCGGCCGCGTGTTCTCGCGCGAGGAGCTGCTCGAGCAGGTCTGGGAGATGCGCGGCGACATCAACACGCGCACCGTCGACGTCCACGTGCGGCGCCTGCGGGTCAGCCTCGGCCCCGCCGCCGACGTGATCGAGACGGTGCACGGCTTTGGCTACCGCGCCAAGCGCGACGCGGGCTAGGCGCCCGTGCGCAGCTCGCTCCGCACCAGGCTCCTGCTCACGTTCTTCCTGCTCGTCGCGATCACGGGCGGCGTGACGCTGTACCTGATCCACCGCGCGCTGTCGGAGGATCTCGTGGCGGCGCTCAACGAGCGGATGACGATGCAGAGCCGCGGCGTGGCGGAGGAGCTGGCGGGCGCCGGCCACCCCGAGCGGCTCGCGCCGCGGCTCGCGAACGTCACCGGGACCCGGATCACGGTGGTCGGCGCGGACGGCCTGGTCCAGAGCGACTCGCTCGAGCCCTCGATGATGGGCCGGCCGATCGGCGACGCGCCCGAGATCTCGCGCGCGCGCCGCGGCGGCACCGGCCGCGCGATCCGCCAGCTGCGCGCGGGCGAGGCGCTGCAGTACCTGTTCGCCGTGCAGGCCGATTTCGGGCGGGTGATCCGGCTCGCCGTCCCGCTCGACAACGTGCTCGAGACGCGCGCCCGCATGCGCAACCGGCTGCTCGCCGGCGCGGTGATCGGGCTGTTCGGCAGCCTCGTCCTGTCGTGGATCTTCATCCGCGCGCTCACCCGGCCCCTGCAGTCGATGACGCGCACCGCGGAGAAGATCGCCAAGGGCGACTACGACGTCGAGCGGTCGGTCGAGTCGGTCGAGTCGGTCGACCAAGGCGGCGAGCTCGGGCTGCTCGCGCGCGCGATGACGCGCGCCGCTGGCGAGGTCAAGGCGCGCGTCGGCGAGCTGACGCAGCAGCGCGATCTGCTCTCGGTCGTGTTCGGCGGCCTCGTGGAGGGCGTCGTCGTCGTCGATCGCAAGGGCGAGGTCGTGCTCGTCAACGCCGCCGCGGAGCCCTTGCTCGGCGAGGGCGGCACGCTGCCGGCGCCGATCGCGCCGCTCGTCCGCCGGGCGCTCGACGGGCACCAGGTCGACGACGAGCTCGAGCTGTCCGGCCGCGCCGTCCGCGCGAGCGCGATCCCGCTCGGCGATCCCGGCGCGATCGTCGTCCTCTACGACGTGACGCGGATGCGCGCGCTCGAGGCCGTCCGGCGCGAGTTCTTGTCGAACGCGGCGCACGAGCTGCGCACGCCGGTGACGTCGATCGGCGGCTACGCCGAGACCCTGCTCGGGGGCGGCGTCGACGCCGAGACGTCGAAGGAGTTCCTGCAGACGATCCACCGGAACGCCGGCCGGATCGCCTCGCTCGTGAACGACCTCGTCTTGCTCGACACGCTCGGCGGGCGCGCGAGCGTCGTCGTCGAGCGCGTGCCGATCACGCTCGCGCAGGTCGTCGGTGACGCCGCCCGCACCGCGCGCGGCGTGACGCCCGCCGCGCAGATCGAGGTCGACGTGTCGCCCGATCTCGCCGTGCTCGCCACGCGCGAGGGCCTCGATCACGTCGTGCAGAATCTGATCGACAACGCCGTCAAGTACGGCGGCGACACGACGGTCACCGTCACGGCGCAGGTGATCGAGGCGCCGGGGGCGCCGTCGACGACGGTCCGCGCGCGTGCCCGGACCGAGCCGTCGGCGGCATCGGCGGGCGCGGGCGCGAGCGCGGGCGCCGGGGCAGGTGCCGGCGCGGGCGCGGGCGCGGGCGTGGGCGCGGGCGCGGGCGCGGGCGCGGGCGCGCCGGAGCGGTCGCCCCTGGCGCCGCACGCCCCGCGCGCGCGCGTGCGGCTCGCGGTCGCCGACCGCGGCCCCGGCATCCCGCGCGGCCAGGAGGAGCGGATCTTCGAGCGCTTCTACCGCATCGATCCCGGCCGCAGCCGCGACCGCGGCGGCTCCGGCCTCGGGCTCGCGATCGTGAAGAGCCAGATCGAGGCGATGGGCGGTCGCGTGTGGGTCGAGCACAACGAGCCCGGCGCGCGCTTCGTCGTCGAGCTCGATCAGGCCTGATAAGCTCGCCGCGCCATGACCAGGCGCTTGCGAGTCGGCATCCTCGGCGCGGCGCGGATCGCCGGATCCTTCATGTGGGGGGCGAAGTCCTCGTCGCGCGTCGAGGTCGTGGCGGTCGCCAGCCGCGACGCCGCGCGCGCGCAGGCGTTCGCGGGCGCGCACGGTCTTTCGCGGGCGTGCAGCTACGACGAGTTGCTCGCGACTGAGGTCGAGGCCGTCTACATCCCGCTGCCGAACAGCATGCACGCCGAGTGGGCGATCGCGGCGGCGCGCGCCGGCAAGCACGTCCTGTGCGAGAAGCCGCTGGCGATGAGCGAGGCCGAGGCGCGGGCGATGTTCGAGGCGGCCGACGCCCACGGCACGATCCTCGTCGAGGCGTTCCCGTACCTGTTCCAGCCGCAGACGCTCGAGATCGAGCGGCTGATCCGGTCCGGCGCGATCGGCGAGATCCGCACGATGTTCGCGGCGTTCGGCTTCCTCCTCGACGACGCCGGCCCCAAGAACTACCGGCTCGAGGCCGCGCTCGGCGGCGGCGCGCTCATGGACGTGGGCTGCTACCCCGTCAGCTTCGCGCGCCAGGTGTTCGGCGCGCGCCCCGAGCGCGTCACGGCCGTCGCGCACTTCGTGGGCGGCGTCGATCAGACGCTCGCCGCGACGCTCGAGTACGTGGGCGGCGGGATCGCGCAGGTGAGCTGCAGCTTCGCGACCGCCGTGCATCGCCACGCTGTCATCGCGGGGAGCACCGGCGTGATCGAGACCGACTACGGAAACCACACGAACCGGACCGCCGCGCCGAGCTTCCGGATCAAGCGCGGCATCGGGTGGCAGATCGAGCCCGAGATCGTCCCGGTGCCGCGCGAGGACGGCTTCCGGGTCGAGATCGACGCGTTCGCCGACCTCGTCGAGCGCGGCGATCGCGCGGATCGCGCGGAGGTCGCGGCGCGGCGAGCCGCCAGCCTCGACAACGCGTGGACGCTCGCCGCGATCCTCGACGCCGCGCGCCGCTAGCCGCGCCGCTCGCGGCGGTGCGCGACGCGCCCCCGTTTGACGCGGTGCGCCCTCCTTATATAGAGCGCAGGGGAGGCCCATCCGGAGTGGGCGACTCGGGGCAGGAGTCGCACCCGTTGACGGCGGCCCGATCGTTCGTTAAACATGTTCATTGAACATGGTCAACGAAACGGGAGCGACGGGAGCGGTGACCCGCGCCGCGCGCAAGCAGGCGACCGGGGAGGCCGTCCTCGAGGCCGCGCGCGCCGAGTTCGAGCGGGTGGGGTACGAGGCGGCCAGCCTGCGAGCGATCGCGGCGCGCGCCGGCGTGTCCGCCGGGACCGTGCTGCACCACCACGGCGACAAGCGCGAGCTGCTCCACTCGGCGCTGTTCGCCGATCTCGAGGCCGCGCTGCAGGCGGCGATCGCGTCGATCGGCGAGCGGCCGCTCGAGGTCGAGCTCGACGCGCTCGCGCGGGCGGTGTTCCGCTACTACGAGCGGCGCCCCGGGCTCTCGCGCACGCTCCTGCGCGAGTCCCTGTTCGCGGATCCGCCGTGGGCCGAGCGCTTCGCGGGGCAGGCGCGCGACGTCCACGCGGCGATCGCGCGGCTCGTGGCCGCCGCCATCGCCCGCGGCGAGCTGCGCGCGAACGCCGCTGACGCTGATGCTGTTAATAGCGCGCTGCTCGGCGCCGCGTGGCTCTCGTTCTTCTACTTCGCGTTGATCGCGTGGGTGCAAGGCGCGCACGCCGAACCAGCGGCGCTCGTCGGGCGCCTGATCCACCAGCACCTCGCGGGGCTCCGGCCGCCGGCTGCGCCGCCGCCGAGGAGAAAGCGACGAACAAGCCGATGACGAAGTCCATGTTCCAGAGCCCCGAGGCCAAGGCCGTGCTCGGCTCGTGGTTCGAGCGGTTCCGCGCCAAGCTGCCCGCGCCGACCGAGAGCCGCACCGTCCCCACGCGGTTCGGCGATACCCACGTCCTCGTCGGCGGCCCGGCCGGCGCGCCGCCGCTGGTCATGCTGCACGGCGCGCTCGCGAGCTCGGCGCACCTGCTCGGCGAGCTCGCGCCGCTGCTCGAGCGCTTCCGCATCTACGCGGTCGACGTGATCGGGCAATCGGTGAAGAGCGCCGACGCGCAGCTGTCGGTGAAGAACGACGACTACGGCCGCTGGCTCGAGGACGTGCTCGACGCGCTCGCGCTCCCGCGCGCCAGCGTGCTCGGCGTGAGCTGGGGCGGCTTCGTCGCGATCCGGTTCGCGGCCGTGGCGCCCGAGCGGATCACGCGGCTCGCGCTCCTGACGCCGGCCGGCATGGTGAACGGGCCCGCGTGGGCCGGCCTGACGAAGGTCATGATCCCGATGCAGCTGTACCGGCTGTTCCCGTCGGAGCGGCGCCTGGCGGCGAGCCTCCGGCACCTCCTGACGACGCACGGCGACGACTGGACGCCGTACCTCGGCGACGCGTTCCGCATGTACCGCATGAACATGCGCATCCCCGCGCTGGCCAGGCCCGCGGAGCTCGCGCGCCTCACGGCGCCGGTCCTGGTGCTCGGCGCCGATCAGGACCTGAGCTTCCCCGGCTCCGCGCTGCTCGCGCGCGCCCGGGAGCTGTTCCCGAACCTCGCGGTCGCCGAGCTCCTCGAGGGCAGCCGCCACTGCCCGCCGACGACCCCCGAGTTCCGGCGCATGCTCTCCGCCCGGGTCGCGGCGTTCCTCGCCGACGCCCCGGCGGCCCAGGCCGCGGCCGCGGCCGCGGCCGGCTGACGCGCCAACCGCTAGCTCGCCGCAGCAACGATCCACTGCGTGTCACCGCGTCGCGTGCTCTGCGCCTCTCGCGCTGGCGGCGCGGCCTTGATTTCAGTCGGCCAACAGCTCGGCCAGCGTTGCGGCGGAGAACAAGCGCTCGGTCCAGACGTCGATCTGTTCGACGGACGACGTCGCGATACGTCTCTCGACGACGGCGGTCACTTCGTCGCCGAAGCGTCGCCGGATCAAACGCAGCAACACATCGCACTTCCCCTGCTGGATACCCTCCTGACGGCCCTCTTGACGGCCCTCCTGGCGGCCCTCCTGGCGGCCCTCCTGGCGGCCCTCCTGGATACCTTCCTGGCGGCCCTGCTGGATGCCCTGCTGGATGTAACGCTGTGCGGCTGTCACGATGGTGTCCTTGGCTTGGGGTCCGATCTCGCAATCAAGGAGCGCCTGCAGCGCCTCGGGTTCGACGTAGTCGCTGACGGCCAGAATGTACCGCATCACGAGGGCCAGCGCCTCGAGCCCGTGGGCGGCCGTGGCGACCTTGCGCAGCACGTCGACCCAGCTTGCCTGCAGAAGACCGGACTGATACCTGGAGGCATCAGCCTCAAACCGTTCCAGAGCGAGCGATTGCGCCGTGCGCGGCCGCGACCAGCGACCGCCGTCGCGCAGGACGCGCGTGTAAGATGCTGCGAATGCGTACGAAGCTCGCGCTCGCCGTGCTGCTTGTCGCCGCGTGCGGCGGCAGTAACGAGACCTCGCCCGCGGGACCCGTCGGCAAGCCGATCGACCTGCGCTCGCGGATCACCAAGCCGGACGTCGCCGCGCGCGCTCCTGCCGACGACAAGGCCGCCGTGCACGAGCACGCGCTCGACGTGCACGGGGTCAAGGCGAAGGTCGTCTGGCGAACGTTCGAGGACAGCGGAGCGCAGTACATCCTCTCGGCCGGCTGGGAGGTCGTCACGCCGAGCAAGGGCATCACGCTCGAGCCGCAGGGCGTGCTGAACCCCGTGAACGCCGGAACGGTAGCCGCGCCGGTGCAATCCGAGATCATGCGCGTGCGCTGGAGAGACAACACCAGCTCGGACATCCGGTTCGGCGACATGTCCGTGCGGATCGACGCCACGGGCCAAGCCAGCGCGATCTGAAAGCGCCGCGCGCGCAGCTGGCGGCGCGCACGAACGCAGCGGGCGCAGCTGGCGGCGCAAACGGGGCACCGCGTCGAGCCGGCCTGGCGCGAGCCTCAGCTGGGGCGGCCGATCGCGTGGATCGCGAAGCCGGCGCGGCGCGCCTCGGTGATGGTCCAGACGTTGCGGCCGTCGAAGAGGGCGGGGGTGCGCATCGCGGCGCGGAGCCGCGCGAAGTCGGGGCTGCGCAACTCGCGCCACTCGGTGACGAGCACGAGCGCGTCGGCCCCGGCGGCGGCCGCGTACGGATCGGGGGCGAGCTCGACGGCATCGCCGAGCAGCGCCTGCGCCCTGGGCATCGCGGCCGGATCGTAGGCGGCCACGGCCGCGCCGGCCGCGCGCAGCTGCTCGATCAGCGTCAGCGCGGGCGCCTCGCGGACATCGTCGGTCTCGGGCTTGAACGCCAGCCCCCAGACGGCGATCCGGCGGCCGTGGAGCGCGCCGCCGAAGTGATCGATGACGCGGCGGCCGAGCGCGTGCTTCTGGCGCTCGTTCACGCGCTCCGCGGCCTGGACGATCGTGAGCTGGATGTCGCGCTCGCGCCCGGCGTGGATCAGCGCGCGCAGGTCCTTCGGGAAGCACGAGCCGCCGAAGCCGACGCCCGCGAACAAAAAGCGCGGGCCGATCCGCGGGTCGGTGCCCATGCCCTTGCGGATCGAGTCGATGTCGGCGCCCACCGACTCGGCGAGCAGCGCCAGCTCGTTCATGAACGAGATCCGCGTCGCGAGCATCGCGTTCGCGCCGTACTTCGTGAGCTCGGCCGAGCGGATGTCCATCACGATCATGCGATCGCCCGTCCGCAGCACGGGCCGGTACAGATCGCGGAGCACCTCGATCGCGAGCGGGTCGTCGGCGCCGACCACGACGCGCGGCGGCCTCAGGAAGTCCTCGAGCGCGTCGCCCTCCTTGAGGAACTCGGGGTTCGACGCCACCGCGAACGGCTTGCGCGTCAGCGTGGAGACGAGATCGCGGACCCGCTCGGTGGTCCCGACCGGGACCGTGCTCTTCGTGACGACGACCGTGAAGCCGTCGAGCGCGCGGCCGATCTGGCGGGCGGCCTCGAACACCGCGCCCAGGTCCGCGGTCCCGTCGGGGCCAGACGGCGTGCCCACCGCGATGAACGCGGCCTTCGCGCTGGCCACCGCCTCGCCGGCCTCCGTCGAGAACCGGAGCCGCCCGGCGCGCGCGTTGCGCCCGAGCAGCTCGGGCAGCCCGCGCTCGTGGATCGGCACCTCGCCGCGGCAGAGCGCCGCGATCCGCTGCGCGTCGACGTCGACGCAGGTCACCTCGTGCCCGAGCTCCGCGAAGCCCACGCCGGTCACGAGCCCGACGTAGCCAGTTCCAATGACGGCGATCTTCATGTTGATGACAGCTCCGAGAGACCGAAGATCACGATGCGCATGCTGACTCCTTCCCTTCAGGCGTAGCGCCGCACCATCTCGCCGCAGAACGCGGCGAACTCCTCGGGGTGGCGCGGCGGGCTCGTGTGGTGCGGGGCGATGCCCCGGTCCTCGGGCGTGAAGCAGAACGTGACGGTCACGTCGAACCGATCGAGCGCCTGCATCTGGCGATCGAACCAGGCCTGCCGGCCGGGCCGCGCGTAGTCCGACCACGCGAGCCCGGTGCGCACGCGGCGGACGCCGAGCTGGCGCATCCACCGCACGGCGTCGTCGAGCCGGTGGTCCTCGTAGTGGAACCACTGGCACACGCCGAGCTCGGGCGTCAGCTCGGCGAGCCGCCGCGCCGCGGGCTTGGGCGTGCCGTCCTCGCGGATCACGCCCATGTAGAAGTGGCGGTAGTAGGACGAGCCCTCCGCCTCGCGGTGACGCGTGGTCGCCGGCCACGCGCGCGGCAGATCGAGCAGGCTGTACCAGTGGATCCGCGGCGCCTTGCCCGCGATCAGCTCGAACGTGCGGGCGAGGCCCTGGTCCTGGACCCAGTCGGCGCCGAACGTCGACACGCCGACCTCGGAGATCCAGACGGGCAGGTGCGTCAGCGCCTGGATCTCGGCGAGCTTTGCGGGCCACTCCTCGAGCGGCCAGTGGTTCCAGTCGAGCGGGAAGCCGTGCACGGCGATCGCGTCGACGTCGGTGAGCACGCCGCGGCCGGCCATGTTCGTGATGAAGCCAGCATCGATCGGCGAGATGCCGCCGAGCACGCGCGGGAGCGCCGGCTGCTCGGCGCGGATCGCCTGCGCGGCGAGCCGGGCCAGCTGCGCGAACCGGGCCCAGTCGGGATCGAGCTGGGAGTCCCAGTGCGACTTGTTGTTCGGCTCGTTCCAGATCATGACGGCTTCGATCACGGGGTGGCCTCCGCTCGCTCGTCGGCGCGGCGCGCGGCGCGCCGGCACAGGTAGACCTCGCGCTCGGGGTGGCGCTCGATCACAAACCCAGCGCTGCGCAGCATCGCCTCGACGCACGCGCGGTTCGGGATCCACCAGTTCGTCCAGTCGCCGGCGTAGCGGTGCTCGACGAAGAACATCGCCGGGTGGCCGGGGCGGTCGAAGATCGAGGTCTCGTGGAACGAGTAGTCGCGCGCGATGGGCGCGACCGCCTCGGCCCCGCGCTGCATGCTCTGGAACAGGAGGGCGTCCCCGACGGCGTGGTCGTACAGGAGATCGAGCGCGAGCAGCGGGTGGCGCAGGTGGTAGAGCACGCCCATGAACACGACGAGATCGAACCGCTCGCCGAGCTCGGCGACCCGGTACACATCGAGCTCGCGCAGCTCCACGTCGAGCCCGAGCACGCGCGCGGCGAGCCGCGCCTGCGCGAGGTAGCGCGGGCTCGTGTCGATCGCGACCACGCGCGAGGCGCCCCGCCGCTTCATCTCGAACGCGTAGAAGCCGGCGTTGCAGCCGATGTCGAGCACGGTCTTGCCGCGCAGGTCCTCGGGCAGGGCGGCCGCGAAGCGGTGGAAGTTGATGCGCGGGTAGTCGCCGAGGAAGTGCTCGGGGGCGGTCTGCACGCCGTCCAGCTCCAGGTTGTGGAACCACGGGCCCAGCGCCCGGATCTCTCGCTCGAGCTCAGCTCTCGCCATGGCTATGGCTCCTTGGCGTAGCGCTCGAGGTCGGCGGCGCGGTGGGCGGCCGTGTGCGCCGCGCGGACGCGGATGCAAGCGCGCGCGCCGAGCGCGTGGCGCTGGGCGTCGGTCGTGTCGCGCAGGTGGCGCAGCACGTCCTCGGTGGTGTCGGCGATCAGGATCTCCCGGCCGGGCTCCAGCAGCTCGCCGAGGCCCTCCCACGGGTCGCTGATGATCGGCGTGGCGCACGCGGCGGCCTCGAACAGCCGCACGCTCGGCGACCAGCCGGCCGCGAGCATGGGGGCGCGCGTGACGTTCAGCGCGAAGTGGAGCTCGTTATAGAACGCGCGGTGGGCGTCCGGCGCGAGGTGCTCGCGCCGCTCGACGTTGCCGGGCCACCGGAGGTCAGCGGGGTACTCGGGGCCCGCGACCACGAAGCGGCGCGCGGGCTCCTGGCGCGCGGGCTCGACGAGCAGGCGCTCGACGGCGGGCTGGCGATCGCGGCTGTACGTGCCCATGTAGCCGAGGTCCCAGCGCACCGGGCGCGGCTCGGGCCGGTACTCGCGCGGATCCACGGCGCAGTACAGCGCCCGCGCCCGCCGCGCGCCGAGCTCGCGCTCGAGGCGCTGGAGCGTCGGCCCGCCGGTGAACGACAGGTACAGCCCGTAGCGCGGCACCAGCTCGCGCGCGAGGTACGGGCAGTCGTTCGCCGCGAGCCGCGCGAGCGTGACGGGCGTGTCGAGGTCGTAGAACGCCGTCACGCCGCGCGCGGTCTCGATCACCCAGCGCCCGATCTCGATCCCGTCGGGGACGTACGAGCCGACGATCACGAGATCCGCGTCGCGGACGTCATGCGCGAAGCGCGCCTCCAGCTCGGCCACGCTGGTGTAGAACTCGGTCCGCGCGTACGGCGGCGCCGGGAGATCGCGATGCCGCGCGTACCACGGCACGTCGCGCTCGAGGAACGTCACCCGGTGGCCGCGCGCGGCGAGCTCGCGCAGGAGGCCCCGGTACGTGGTCGCGTGGCCGTTGCCCCACGACGAGGTGATCGACAGGCCGAGGACCACGATCGACATCGGGCGCGCGCGCGCCGCGGCCGTGCGCGCGGCGGCGCGCAGCGTCCCGGGCACGGTGCGCCGCGCGTCCTCTCCGAGCGCGGCCTCGACGTCGGCGGCGCGGTGCGCGTACGTGTGCTCGGCCAGGGCGCGCTTGCGCGCGCAGGCGCCGATCGCGCGCGCGTCCGCGGGGCGGAGCGCGAGGACGTGCGCGGCGACCTCCTCGCCGTCGCGCGCGACCAGGATCTCGGAGCCCGGCTCGAAGAACTGCTCGATCCCGCGCCACGCGTCGGTGATGAGGCACGCGCCCGCGCCGACGGCCTCGAACACGCGCGTCGCGGGCGAGAAGCCGTACGCGGCCATCGAGTCGCGGCTGATGTTCAGCACGCACAGCGGCGACGCGTTGAACGCGTTGTGATCGCCCGTCCCGACGTGGCCCAGATAGTGGACGTTGGGCGGCATGGGCCTTGTGCCCCAGCCGGCGCCGCCGAGCAGGCAGCGCTGGTCGCCGAGCCGCGCGGCCGCGCCGAAGAAGAAGTCGCCCGCGCGCCGCTCGCGGTCGGGGAGCCGGTTGCCGAGGAACGCGAGCGC
This sequence comes from Kofleriaceae bacterium, assembly GCA_035558535.1. Lineage (GTDB taxonomy): Bacteria > Myxococcota_A > Polyangia > Haliangiales > Haliangiaceae > JABFXX01. The sequence continues at coordinate 9,419 of DATMCI010000373.1, read as the reverse complement.
GCCGGCGAATCGCGGATCCGGCGGGACGGGGTGGTGCGTCGTCGGATCGAGCGCGTTGTAGATCGGCACCGCGCGGCGGGCGCCGAGCCGCGCGTACCCGTCGATGACCGGCTGGCCGCCGCCGTAGGTGAGCACGAGATCGAACCGCGGCACGAGCGGGAGGAACGGATCGGCCGGGTGCTGCGCGCAGCGATCGAGCGTGGCCGGCGCGTCGACGTCCCAGAACGCGACCAGCCGGCGCGGGCCGCGCAGCTCGGCGACGGCGTGCTCGAGCAGCTCGTCGTGCACGCCGACGCCGCTCGCCTTGACGACGAGGTCGGCGGCGCACGCGCGATCGATCATCTGGCCGACGGCCTCGAGGGTCGGCGGGTACACGACCACGGTCGCCCACGGCGGATCGTCGATGTCGCGGTGGGCTTGCCGGTCGTAGGCGTCGGGCTCGAAGAACGTGACGTGGTGGCCGCGCTCCGCGAGCGCGCGCAGGATGCCGCGGTAGTAGGTGGCGGCGCCGTTCCAGTACGCCGACACGAGGCTCGAGCCGAAGAAGGCGATGTTCACGAGGGGACCTCCGGGGGCGGCGCCGCGAGCTCGCCGAGGATGGCGAGCAGCTCGTCGGCGCGGTGGGCGCACGTGTGGCGCGCGAGGATCGTCTGGCGGCCGCGCGCGGCGAGCGCGGCCGCGCGGGCGGGCTCGGCGAGCAGCGCGCGGAGGTGCTCGCGCATCTCGGCGCCGTCCCGGGCGACCAGGTAGTCCTCGCCGGGGTGGAACAGGCCCTCGTCGTCGTGCCACGGCGCCGAGATCAGCGGGGCGCCGCACGCGAGCGCCTCGAACATGCGGATCGTCGGGATGCCGCGCAGCGCCTCGGCGTAGGGCCGGCGTGGGACGTGGATCGTCACGGCGTGGCGCGCGAGCGCGTCCGGCACCTCGAAGTTCGGCAGCCAGCCGCCGTACGCGATGCCGGCCGCCGCGAGCGCGCGCAGCGCCTCGTCCGGATAGCGGACACCGTACACGCGCGCGCGGAGGCGGAGCGCCGCGATCGGCTCGATCAGGAGCTCGCGCAGCTCCGCCGAGCGCTCGCCGTCGCCCCAGTTGCCGACCCAGACCACGTCGCCCTCGCGCGGCGCGCCGGTGCGCGGCGCGAACCTGCGCGTGTCCGCCGCCTCGTGCCAGACGAAGACGCGGCGCGCCCAGCCGCGCTCCTGGTAGACGTCGCGCACCGCGCGCCCGAACGCGAGCACGCCGTCGTAGTGATCGAGCTCGAACCGCTCCAGCTCCTGGGGCGCCGACACGGAGCGATGGTGCGTGTCATGGAACAGGAGCGCGTAGCGCCCGCCGCTCGCGCGGTGGCGGCCGAGCTGCGCGATCAGCGCCGGAGCGTTCCACTCGTGCACGAGGACGGCGTCGACGCCGTCGAGCATGCGCTCGAGCGTGGCGGGCGCGAGCGGCCGCGCGTAGCGCTCGCTCGCGAGCGTCGGGTACGCGCGGTGGAACGCGGCGATCGCGCCCGGGCCGTGATCGCGCACGAGGTTCTGCAGGCTCCAGCCGTCGGCGGGCTCGAAGATCCGGACCTCGTGGCCGCGCGCGGCGAGCTCGGCGGCGACGCCGCGCAGGAAGTGGGCGTTGCCGTGGTTCCAGTCGGAGACGAGCGAGTGGTAGAACGCGGCGAGCTTCACGCGTGCGCCTCCCGGCGCGCGCCGGCGCGCAGCTCGTCGTAGACGCCGCGGTACGCCGCGGCCATCCGCTGCGGGGTCAGCGCGAGCGCCCGCGCGCACGCGGACGCGGCGAGCGCGGCGCGGCGCAGCGGATCGCGGCTCAGCGCGGCGAGCGCGCGAGCGAGCGCGTCGGGATCGCCGGGCCGGACGTAGACGGCGCTGTCGCCCCACACCTCGCGGAGCGTGGGGAGCTCGCCGAGCACGAGCGCGCAGCCGGCGAGCGCGGCCTCGAGCGCGGCCAGCCCGAACGGCTCGTAGCGCGCGGGCAGGGCGTAGATCGCGGCGCGCGCCATCCACGCGGCGAGCGCTGCGGGCTCGAGCGGGCCGAGCAGCTGGGCGTGGACGGCGCGGCCCTCCGCGCCGCCGGGGCCCGCGAGCGGCCCGGCCACGCGGATCGGCCACGGGACGGACGGCGCGCACGCGTCGAGGACGTCGAGGCCCTTGGCCTCGTCCCACAGCCGACCGGCGGCGAGGACGAACGGCTCCTTCTCCGGGCCGGCCGCGAGGCCGCCCGGCGGGAGCGGCGCCGCCGCGCGCCCATTCGGGATCACGCGGCCGGCGCGGGTCACGCCGTGCGCCTCGAGGATCGCGTCGAGGATCGCGCGGGTCGGCGCGACGACCGCGCCAGCGGCGCGCAGGCCGCGCGCGACGCGCGCGCGGTACTCGGCCCACGCGGGGCCCGGCTCGGCGCCGCGCACGCCGCGGACGCCGCGGATCCACGTCACGACGCACGAATGAGCGACGCACAGGACCGGCGCGCGGAAGCCCGCGGCCGCGTGCGCGAAGCCGTTGACGTGCACCACGTCGGGCGCGTGGCGCGCCTCGAGCCCGCGCAGCCAGTCAGCGGCCGCGTCGACGTCGTGCCACGGCTCGGGCATCCACTCGAGCGCGTACCCGCTCTCGGCGAGCACCACGTTCGAGAGCTGGTGCACCGCGCGCCGCTGCGCGGCGGTGAGCGCGGCGCCCATCGTCGCGAGCACGACCTCGACGTGCTGCTCGGCGAGCGCGCCGATCAGCTCGCACGCATACGTCCACACGCCGCCGATGGGATCGGCCGTCATGAGCACGCGCAGGGGCCGCGCCATCAGGCGACCTCCCCGGCGACCCGGAGATCGTGGGCCCGATCGTGAGCCTGATAGATGAGATCGAGCGCGCGCGCGACGGCGACGAGCTGCTCGGCCGCCGGGTCGAACCGCCAGCCGGCCGCGAGCGCCTCGGCCCACGCGATCACCGCGCGCGGCCCCCACGCGTCCGGCGCGGTGGCGAGCTGCTCGGCGCGCGTGCCGGTGAAGCGCTCGGCCACGAAGTCGTAGAACGAGCCGCCGACGTTCTTCATCGCCGCGCCGCCGCCAGTGCCGAACACCGACGCCTCGATCACCGCGTCGCGCCCCGCCGAGGCGTGCCACGAGCAGCAGAGCCGCACGACCGCGCCGTCCTCGAGCGCGAGCTGCGCGGCGGCGAAGTCCTCGACGCGCGCGTCGCCGGGGCGGAGCGGCTCGCCGCCCGCGTAGAGCCGGCTCGTCGCGGCGGCGACCGCCGGGAAGTCGAGCAGCCACAGCGCGAGATCGACGAGGTGCACGCCGAGATCGATCACGCACCCGCCGCCCGCGGCCGCCCGGTCGTAGAACCACGGCGCGTCGGGCCCGTAGGCGTTGTGGAACACGAGATCGATCGCGAACGGCCGCCCGAGGCAGCCGCTGCGCACGAGCTCGCGGATCCGCTGCATCGCCGCCGTGTGGCGGTACGACAGATCCACCGCGAGCAGGCGATCGGCGGCGCGCGCGGCGTCGACGACGCGCCGGGTCTCCTCGGCGCCGCGGCCGAGCGGCTTCTGGCAGAACACCGCGAGCCCGCGCGCGAGCGCCGTCGCGCACTGCTCGGCGTGCAGCGCGCTCGGCGTGGCGATCACCAGGCCGTCGAGCGGCAGCTCGAGGAGCTGGCCCAGGTGCTCGCACCCGATGGCGCCAGGCGCCGCGGCGAGCGCCGCCTCGCGCCGCTCGCGCGACGGATCGGCGATCGCGGCCACCTCGGCGACGCCGTGCTCGCGCACTGCCTGCATCCGGTGGCGGCCGATCCAGCCGACGCCGAGGAAGCCGAGCCGGGGCCGCGGTCGCGGCGCCAGCGCCGGCGCCGACTCGCCCCCGGGCGCGGGCCGACTCTGCGCGCTGTCCTGCGCCGCCGTCACGGGATCACCAGCGCCTTCACGAAGCCGTCTGGCCGCTGCCGCAGGAGCTCGAACGCCTCGTCGGCGCGCGCGAGCGGCACCCGGTGCGTGTACAGCGGCTGCGGATCGAGCTGGCCCGAGCTCATGCGATCGAGCGCCGCGGCCATGCCCGTGACGTAGGCCTCCGGCGCGCGCTCGTGCGCGTTGATCACGTCGAGGCCGCGCCAGTTCCACAGGAACATGTCGATCTGCCGCGGCCCGTCCTGGTGGAAGCCAGCGATCACGAGCCGGCCGCGCACGCGGCACAGCTTCGCCGCCAGATCGAGCGGCCGCTGCGCGCCGGTCAGCTCCAGCACGCGGTCGCAGCCAGCGCCGCCCGTCAGCCGCCAGGCGCGCGCGACGATCGCCGTGTCGTCGGCCAAAAGCTCGATCGTCTCGGCCGCGCCCATCCGCCGCGCGACCTCGAGCGAGGCCGCGCGCTGCGAGATCGCGATCGCGCGGGCGCCTGCCCGCGCCGCGAGCTGCACGAGGAGCGCGCCCAGGAAGCCGACGCCGACCACGGCGACCGTCTGGCCCGCCTCGATCCCGCTGCGGCGCCAGATGTTCATCGCGCAGCCGAGCGCCTCGGCCGGCATGTCGCGGTGGCGCAGGCCCGCCGGCAGGAGCACGAGCGAGGTCGCCGGCGCGACGTCGTACTCGGCGAACGCGCGCTCGGACAAAAAACCGACGCGCGCGCCGGGCGCGACCGCGGTGACCCTCGCGCCGACCGCAGCCACGGTGCCCCAGCCCTCGTGGCCCGGCGTGCCGGGCGGCCGCGGGTACGGAAACCACGGGCGGCCCTCCCATACGGGGAGGCTCGAGCCGCACACGCCGCAGCCCTCGACCCGGATCAAGACCTCCTCGGGGCCTGGAACGGGCACCAGGACCTCGCAGAGCTCCATCGTCCGCGGCGCCGCGATGATGGCGGCGCGCATGCACAGGGGGAGCGGCTCACGCATGAGCGCCTCCGGCGGTGGGCGCCGCGTCCTGGGCGTCCTGGGCGAGCCACGCGTGGAGCGCCTCGATGCCGGCGCGCGGCGCGACGAGCGGGCGCCAGCCGGTGGCCGCCGTGTACGCGGCGGTGTCGGAGACGTAGTAGCGCTGATCACCGGCGCGCCAGTCCTCGAACCGGAGCTCCGGGCGGCGGCCCGAGAGCTGCGCGATCGCGTCGATCAGCTCGAGCAGGCTGAGCGTGTTGCGCGGACCGCCGCCGATGTTGAACACGCCGCCGCGCACGGCATCGATCTGGCGCCACGCGCGCACGAACGCGTCGACGAGGTCGTCGACGTGCAGCACGTCGCGCACCTGCTGGCCGTCGCCGTAGATCGTGATCGGCAGGCCCTGCCGGGCGCGGAGCAAAAAGTGCGCGACCCAGCCCTGATCCTCGGTGCCGAGCTGGTGCGGGCCGTAGATGCAGCTCATGCGGAACACGACGGCGGGCAGCCCGAAGCCGTGCGCGTAGTCGAGGGTGTACTGGTCGGCGCACGCCTTCGAGCAGCCGTACGGCGTGCGCGGCTCGACGCGCCGGCGCTCGTCGATGCCGCGCTCGTGGAGCCGGTCGTCGACCGGCCGCCACCGCTCGCCCCGCGACGTGAGGTAGATGTCGTGCAGCGTGCCGTAGACCTTGTTCGTCGACGCGAGCACGAGCGGCGGCGGCGCAGCTTGCGCGCGCAGCGCCTCGAGCACCTCGAGCGTGCCGGAGGCGTTGACGTCGAAGTCGGCTCGCGGATCGGCGAGGCTCGTCGTCACCGCGGTCTGGCCCGCGAGGTGGAACACCGCCGCTGTGCCGGCGATCGCGGCGCGCAGCCGCTCGCGGTCGCGGAGGTCGGCGATCACCGCCTCGATCCGGTCGCCGTGCGCCTGGCGCAGCCAGGCGAGGTTCCGCTCGACGCCGGCGCGCGACAGGTTGTCGTAGATCCGGACGCGGCGCCCGGTGCGCGCGAGCTGCGAGGCGAGGTTCGCCCCGATGAAGCCGGCGCCGCCGAGGATCGCGACGGGGCGGAGGTCGGCCGTCACAGCGCCAGCCCTCGCTGCGAGAGCTCGGCGCGCATCGTGTCGACCCGATCGATCGGCCGCTGCGACGCCAGCCAGCCCGCCAGCTCGGCGAGCCCGCGGTCGAAGTCGATCGACGGCTCGTACCCGAGGATGTGTCGGGCGCGCTCGATGGCCGCGGTGCAGTGCCGGATGTCGCCGACGCGGTACTGGTAGGTGATCTGTGGCTCGCGATCGCTGCCGAGCACCTCGGCCATCCGCTCGGCGACCTCATGGATCGCCAGCGCGCGGCCGCTGCCGATGTTGAACACGCCGCCCGCGGCCTCGGGGACCTCGAGCGCGAGCCGGCACGCGCGGGCGACGTCCCGCACGTGCACGAAGTCGCGCTGCTGGCGGCCGTCCTCGAACACGAGCGGCGCGTTGCCGTTGAGCAGGCGCGCCGCGAAGATCGCGAGCACGCCGGTGTACGGGTTCGAGAGCGCCTGCCGGGGGCCGTAGACGTTGAAGAAGCGCAGCGCGACCGTCGGGATCCGGTACGCCGCGCCCGTCATGAGGCACAGCCGCTCCTGATCCCACTTCGAGAGCGCGTACACCGAGGCGATGCCCGGCGCCTTGGTCTCGGGAGTCGGCACCGGATCGAGCGAGCGGCCCTCCGGCGAGCGCGGCTCCCAGTGACCGGCGACCAGCTGCTCCTGCGAGCGGGAGACCTGGTCGTACGTGCGCCCGGTGTCGTCGCGGTAGAGCCCCTCGCCGTAGATGCTCATGCTCGACGCGACGATCAGCCGCTCGATTGGCCGCTCGGCGGGCCGCTCGATCAGCCGCTCGATCAGCGCCTCGAGCAGCGTGGCCGTGCCGAGGTTGTTGACCGCCGTGTACTCGGCGATCTCGTACATGCTCTGGCCGACGCCGACGCGCGCCGCGAGGTGATAGACGACGTCGACGTCGGCGAGCGCGCGCCGCACCGCCGCCGGATCGCGGAGGTCGCCCTGAATCAATTCGACATCAGCGGCCAGATAGGACGGGCGGAGTCGCTCGGCGCCGTGGACCTGCGGCAAGAGCACGTCCAGCGCCCGGACCCGATAGCCGCCCTGGAGCAGCTCGTCCGCGAGGTGGGATCCGATGAAGCCGGCTCCGCCGGTGATCAGCGCTCGTCGAGACATCGGGGTCGCGCCCTGCACGGCGCGTTCCCTCTCGTGGCTTCACCGGCGATCGAGAGGAGCGATTCGCCGGGCCGCGACGCAAAGGTGCATTTGCTCCGTTCCTCTGGGGTCCTCGTCGGTTCCTCGTCGGTTCCTCGCCTGTTCCTCGCCTGTTCCTCGTCTGTTCGTTGTCTGTTCCTCGTCTGGCGCCGCGTGTCGCCGCGGCGCTCGATGTCGCTGGGCGCACGTAGCTACTTTGTGCGATCTCGCAGAGGAGCACAGAATCATGAATGGCGCTCCGTTCGTTGTAAGTACGAGGTAAGTACCCATCTTTGTCTATTCTTGATCATCGTGTCGCGGATCATTCGTTGCAGCGGGGGAGGGCCTATGCGCAGTCTTGTCACCGGCGGAGCCGGTTTCCTGGGATCACACCTCTGCACGCGGCTCGTCGAGGATGGCCACCACGTCATCTGCCTCGACAGCTTCCAGACCGGGCGCGTCGAGAACGTCGCCCACCTCCTGGAGGGCGAGCGCGCGCGCAGCTTCGAGCTGATCCGGCACGATGTCGTCGATCCTTACTTCGCGGAGGTCGACGAGATCTATCACCTCGCGTGTCCGGCGTCGCCGATTCGCTATCAACACAATCCCGTGCGGACGCTCAAGACCGCAGTGCTCGGCACGATGAACATGCTCGAGTTAGCCCGTGACTCGGGCGCGCGGATATTGATTTCATCAACGAGCGAGATCTATGGCGAGCCGCTCGCGCACCCGCAGCGCGAGGACCACTGGGGGCACGTGAACCCGATCGGCAAGCGCTCCTGCTACGACGAGGGCAAGCGCTGCGGGGAGGCGCTCGCCGTCGCGTACGCGGCGCACCAGGGCGTGGACGCGCGCCTCGTGCGCATCTTCAACACGTACGGTCCCCGCATGCAAGAGGACGACGGCCGCGTGGTGCCGACCTTCATTCATCAGGCGCTGCGTGGCGAGTCGCTGACCGTCTATGGCGACGGGAGTCAGACTCGATCGCTCTGCTACCAGAGCGATCTGATCGAGGGCCTCCTCGCGATGATGCGCGCGTCGGACGAGGCCGGCCCTGTGAACCTCGGCAACCCGACCGAGATGGCGGTGCAGGAGATCGCCGGGCTGGTCCTCGAGCTCACGGGCTCGCGCTCCCGGATCGAGCACCGGCCGCTGCCCTCCGACGATCCGACGCGGCGGCTCCCCGATATCTCTCGCGCGCGGGAGCGGCTCGGCTGGGAGCCTCGCGTCTCGCCGCGCGAAGGTATCGCCGCGACGATCGAATACTTCCGTGCTCGGGCGCGGCTGCCGGAGGGCAACGGGCACCGGGTCGCGGCCGCTCCGCCGAGCCTGCCGCGCTACGCGGCGAGCGCGAGCGCGGCGCGGAGCAGGGCCTCGTAGCGCGCCACGATGTCGCTCAGGCGCACGGCGTCGTCGGGCGCGGCGCTCGCGATCGCCGAACACCAGCATCAGGCCTGCCGCAGGTGGCGGTACGCGACCTCTGCGAACGCCTCGAACGTCGGCGCCTCCCGCTGTTTCGCCGCCAGCCACCCCGCCCATGCCTCGTACTGCGAGGGGCTCGGCGAGACGAGCCCGCGCCGGGTCTTGGCGAGCGCGAGCGCCTCGAGGGGCCCCATCCCGCGCGCGACGAGGACACACAGCACGAGCGTGGCCGAGCGGCCGATCCCGAAATGGCAATGGACCAGCACGCGGCGGCCGGCCGCGATGTGCGCCTCGGCGAACGCGACGCCCTCGTCGAGCATCTCGCGGCTCGAGCCGTGCGTGTCCGGCGTGGGCAGGTGGAGGAAGTGGACGCCGTGCCGGTGCAGCAGCGCCTCGTCGTCGCACGCCTCGCTTCGCAGATCGATGATCGCGCCGACCCGGTGATCGCGCACCAGCTCTCGGGCGCGTTCACAGTCGAAGCAGCCGCCGATCGCGAGCTCCTCGGTGATCCAGCTCAGGTTGAAGGTGTCCATCTCCATCACAGTCTTGGTATCTGTCGGCCAAGCTCGGGCAGGTCTCGGGCAAGGGGCTCTTCGGCGTGATCAAGGACTACTATCCGCGGTGGGTCCTCTATCCGTTGCTCGTCCTGGTGCTGATCGGCAACACGTTCGAGGCGGCGGCGGACCTCGGCGGGATGGCGGCAGAGCCCGGCGACGACGGCGATGCGCGTCGATAAATGCCAAAAACTTGACCGCTCGAGAGGGTCGAGGCTCAGTGGTTGCGATGACCACCGACGAACGGTTGACCTGGGAGCAGATCTGCGAGCGCTACCCGGAGCAATGGGTCCTCTTGGTCGACCATGAGCGGTGGCCGCACGATGTCGCGGGGTTCAAGACCGCACGCGTCCTCGCG
>DATMCI010000372.1:0-7818 GCA_035558535.1 Kofleriaceae bacterium | reverse complement strand
GCGGGGTTGCGCTGCCAAGCCGCGACATGGATCGTGAGCTACGCTCCCATCTCTCCCAGGCGAGTCGATGAACCCGCTTAGCGCTTGGTTAGGGTCTAGAGGATTGCATAGGCTGCATAGGAGCTCCTTTCAGGGTTAATGCCGCCGATCGAAGACGTAGACCGCGCCGGCCCACGGCGCGGAGTCGTCCGTCTGATCGCCGCCGATGCCGCTCGCGGCGCTGTCCTCGCCCCAGGCGCCCACGGCCAGGGTCGAGCCGTCGGCCGACAGCGCGACGCTGTTCCCGAACTCGTCGTACGCGTCGGTGTTGGACGCCTTGACGTACGCCTGCTGGCTCCACGCCGTGCCGCCGCGCGCGAACACGTAGACCGCGCCGGCGAGCGGGGCGGAGTTGTCGGCCTGGCTGCCGCCGATGCCGGTCGCCGCGCTGTCCTCGGCGACGGCACCCACGGCCAGGAACGCGCCGTCGGCCGATAGCGCGACGTCGGCGCCGAACGATTCGCTCGCCTCGGTGTTGGATGCCTTGACGTAGGCCTCTTGGCTCCACGCCGTGCCGCTGCGCGTGAACACGTAGGTCGCGCCGGCGTACATGGCGGAGTTGTCGGCCTGGTTGCCGCCGACCCCGATCGCCGTGCTGTCCTCGAACGGGGCGCCCACCGCCAGGGTCGAGCCGTCTCCCGGCAGCGCGACGCTGTAACCGAAGATATCGTATGCGTCGGTGTTGGATGCCTTGACATAGGCCTCTTGGCTCCACGTCGTGCCGCTGCGCGTGAACACGTAGGCCGCACCGGCCTGGCTCGCGGAGTTGTCGGCCTGGTTGCCGCCGACCCCGGTCGCCGCGCTGGACTCCGAGGGGGCGCCCACGGCCAGGGTCGAGCCGTCTCCCGACAGCGCGACGTGCTGGCCAAAGTAATCGTACGCGTCGGTGTTGGACGCCTTGACATAGGCCTGCTGGCTCCACGTCGCGCCGCTGCACGTGAACACGTAGACCGCACCGGCGACCGGGATGGAATCGTCGGTCTGGCTGCCGCCGACCCCGGTCGCCGCGCTGGCCTCGCCGATGGCGCCCACGGCCAGGGTCGCTCCGTCTCCCGACAGCGCGATGCTCCAGCCGAAGCTGTCGCCTTCGCCGGTGTTGGACGCCTTGACATAGGCCTCCTGGCTCCACGTCCCGCCGCGGCGGGAGAACACGTAGGCTGCGCCGGAGCTGTTCGCGGAGTTGTCGTTCTGGTCGCCGCCGATGCCGATCGCCGCGCTGTCCTCGCCGAGGGCGCCCACGGCCAGCGTCGAGCCGTCGGCCGACAGCGCGACGCTGTAGCCGAAGAAGTCGACCGGCTCGGTGTTGGACGCCTTGAGATAGGCCTGCTCGATCCACGTCTTGCCGCGGCGCCTGAACACGTAGACCGCGCCGCCGGTCAGGGCGGACTCGTCGGCCTGGCTACCGCCGGCGCCGAGCGCCGCGAGGTGCTCCTGAAAGGCGCCCACGGCCAGCGTCGAACCATCGGCCGACAGCGCGACGCTGTGGCCGAAGTCGTCGCCTGCGCCGGTATTGGACGCCTTGATGTAGGCCCGCTGGGCGAGCGGGCCGAGCGCGCGCTTGTGGGGCGCGACCGCCGCGCCTGCGACGACTGCTTCGTCCGCGATCGCGCCCTCCGGCCGATCGAACGGCTCGGCCGGTACGCCGCACGCCGAGCACAAGCCGGCACCCAGCCACATGGCTACGAATCTACGAGACTGCATGAGAGCTCCTTTCGACGTCGACGAGCAGCTTGCGGCCGGCCCTTGCCGAGCCGGCGCGGCGCCCCTCGTGACCTCACCGGAGCGAGCAAGCAAGCAAGCAGTCCGCCAAGCGCGGCGCCGCGTCCTTGCCGTCGCCTACCGCTTTCGCAGCGCGGCGCCTCGAGGCGTCCGCTCCCGGGTGTCGCAAATGTGCGCGCACGTTTGTGCGGACAACCGATGAGCGTACGTGTTTGTACGGATGTCCGTGCGTGTTCGTACGCAGTGCAGGGCTCCGGGGATGAGCCCTCACCCGTCCGAGCGTTCGCCTCGCGCTTCGACGCCGCGCGGCGCGTGGTCGAGCGTGCCGCCACCGGCGGCACGGCGCGACGCCACCGCACACCATGATCGGCATGGTGTGACAGCACAGCTCTATCCATGCTGGATCGAGAAGCAGAGTTTATTGCGGACTACGTTCTTTACGCACTCGCGGGCTCCCTCCGTCGCGCACTCCCTGGCTCATTCCTCGAGGCCGTCGGCGAGGACGGCGCCGTCAAGCGCGGCGCCCCCGCCGAGCTGGATCCCCGCCCGCCGCGACGAAAGCGCACGTAGCACAGACAGCAATTACGTCGGTCTGCGTGTGGTCCCGTGAGGCACATAACTGGCAGGCACCAAGGAGCACGACAGGAGATGAGATTATGAATTCCATAAAAAGGGTATTGCATACATTGTCGCTGGTGATCCTGTTCGCGAGCTGCGAGACCAGCAGCTCGATGAGCGGGCTCGAGCTCGCGTCCGAGAGTGGAGGGGGTGGTGAGGAGGAATGTGCGTTCACGCAGGGGTACTGGAAGAACCACCCCGAGGCGTGGCCGGTGAGCTCGTTGAAGCTGGGCGGCGTCGAGTACAGCCAGGCGCAGCTGCTCGCCATCTTCCGCCAACCCGTGGCCGGCAACGGCCTCATCTCGCTGGCGCATCAGCTGATCGCCGCGAAGCTCAACGTCGCCAACGGATCGGACGGCAGTGACATCAGCGACGAGATCGCGGCCGCCGACGCGCTGATCGCCGGCCGCGTGGTCCCGCCCGTCGGCAGCGGGCACCTGAGCCCGAGCTCGACGAGCGCGCTCGTGGGCAAGCTCGACACGTTCAACAACACCGGCGAGTGCAAGTCCGACTGCACGGTGTGCCCGACGAAGTGCGGCGACGGCATCGTCCAGGCCGGTGAGCAGTGCGACGACGGCAACTCGGTCGACACCGACCTCTGCCGGAACGACTGCACGGTGTGCCCGCCGATCTGCGGCAACGGCATCGTCCAGACCGGCGAGGAGTGCGACGACGGCAACACCATCGACAACGACGCTTGCTCGAACACTTGCAAGGAGGTCTGTGTCTGTCCGTGATCCCTGAGGTCCGCACATCGACGCCTGCGGCGAGCCGTCCGCCGATCCCGATCGCGCAAGATCGTCGCAGCGGGCGGGCGCAGTGCAAGACTTGCGTGCGCGGCACACGCTCCGCGGCGTCTGGAGCGGTACGAGCCATGCACTCCAAGCCGAACGCGCTGACCTGTGTGGCGCGTCCTCGTTGCCTCTCGTTGTCTCTCGTTTGCCTGGAGTCCCGATGAAGCTCGTTGCCTTTGCAAGTTGCACGTCGCTGCTCGTGGCCCTCGCGGCGTGCCAGGCGGCCACGGCCGAGGGGCCCAAGCCCGAGCCGCCGCCCGAGCAGCGGTTCGAGCGCGACATGACGCTGCGGTTCCACATGCACCAGAGCTTCGATCTGGTGCGCGCGATCGAGCGATTGCTGATCCGCGGCAAGCTCGAGGAGGCCAAGCGCCTCGCCAATACCATCGCGATCGCGCCCGCCGAGCCCGCGCACGGCCCGTGGGCGGCGTACGCGGCTGCCGTGCGCGATCGAGCGATGGCCGTCGCGCGCGCGACGACGGTCGACGAGGCGCTGCGCAAGGAGACCCTGCTCGCGACCGCCTGCGGCGACTGCCACCGCGAGCACCACGGCAGCGCCATGTTCGAGTCGCCGCCGCCGCCGCCGCCCGACGCGCCCACGCTCGATCGCCGCATGGCCCGCCATCGCTGGGCCGCCGACCGGCTGTGGGAGGCCGTCGTCGGCGATGCCGACGGCGCCTGGCAGGGAGCGCTCGAGGTGCTCGCCGCGGCGCCGCTCGAGCTCGGCGCCGATCGCGCCGCGCTCGCGCGCGAGCTCCAGCGAGTCGCGAGCACCGCCCGCCGCGCGAAGCGCCCGGTGATCGATCGCGCGGGGACGTACGGCGAGATCCTCGTCATCTGCGCGGGCTGCCACGCCAAGACGCGCTGAGCTCTCCGCGCAGACGCAGACGCGCTGCGGCGGCATCCGCCCCGCCGGGTAGCCGCGCGGGCCGCGCCGCCCCGCCCCTGGGCCGCGGCCGATCTGCGCGCGGCCGCGATTCAATTGTGGAGCGGCGCCGCGAGGTCTGATACGGAAACGAATAGCTGCGTCGCACGAAGCGTTCCAGGAAGGTGCAGAGGAGGCTCCGGATTCCGGTCGCCGCCGTGATCGCCATGCTCGCGGCGGCGGCGCTCGGCGCCGGCCTCGCCCTGTGGAACGCCGGCCGCGCGCGGCCGCTCAAGCTCGAGACGGCGGCGTGCGAGACCGGGCCCACCGTCCGCGGGATCGATGTCTCGCACCACCAGGAGACGATCTCGTGGCGGCGTGTGCGGCAGGCCGGCGTCCAGTTCGCGTTCATCCGCGTCTCCGACGGCCTCACCACCTCGGACGAGAAGTTCGCCGAGAACTGGAGCGGCGCCCGGCGCGTCGGCGTCCTGCGCGGCGCCTACCAGTACTTCCGCCCCGAGGAGAGCCCCATCGCACAGGCCGACCTCGTGATCGCCGCGCTGCGCCGCGATCCGGGCGAGCTGCCGCCGGTGATCGACGTGGAGGCCGACGGCGGCAAGACGCCGACGCAGCTCGAGGTGCGCGTCCGCGCCTGGGTCGACCGCGTGCGCGATCAGCTCCGCGTCGAGCCGATCGTCTACACCGGGCCCGACTTCTGGCGCGAGCGCGCTGGCGGCGCCGATCTGACGCGCCAGCCGCTGTGGCTCGCGCACTACACCGCAGACTGCCCGGCCGTCCCTGCGCCGTGGACGCGGTGGACGTTCTGGCAGCACACGGATCGCGGCGTCGTGCCCGGCATCGACGGGCCGGTCGATCTGGATCTGTTCGCCGGCGACTACCTCGCGCTCGAGGAGCTCGCGCGCCGCTCGCGCCTCGGCGACCCGGACGCCGAGCGCGCGGCGCTCAGGTAGCGGGCGCTCAGGTAGCGGGCGCGCCGGGCGCCCCGGGCGCCAGCGCGAGCGCGTCGAGGTAGCTCGCGAGCGTGCGCGTCCCGGCCGCGGGCGCGACGACGTCGTGGCGCGCGAGTCCCGCCGCGAACCGCGCGAACTGGCCCATCCGCGGGTGGAGCACGCGCAGGACCGCGCCGCTTCCGCCCGCGAGCCACGCCGGCATCCGCAGGATCCGCACGCGCCGCCCGGCGCGCGCCGCGACCTCCTCGAAGATCTGGCCGCGCGTGACGATCTCAGGCCCGCCCACGTCGAGCTCGCGCGGACCGCCGCCCGCGATCTGATCGGCGACGATCGCCGCGAGGTCGCGCTCGTCGATCGGGTTCGTGCGCGCCCGCCCGTCGCCGATGTCGACGAGCAGCCCGCGCCGCGCGATCGGCAGGAGCGCGGCGTACGCCGAGAAGAACCCGGTCGGCCGCACCACCACGCCGTCGATGTCCCGCATCGCGGCGGCCACGCGCTCGTGCGCGTCGATGTACGCGCCGCGCGCCAGGGCCGGCGCGTGGCACACGCCGACGTAGACGAGCCGCGCGCCGGTCCGCCGCGCCGCCTCCACCGCGGCGAGCCCGATCGGCGTGTCCACCGCGCGGTAGCCGCGCCAGCCGTGGCCGAGCCCGAGCGCGACGCTCGCCCCGGCACAGTTGATGATCACATGGCCGCCTCCCGTCACCGCGCGCGCCAGCGCCTCCGGATCGCGCAGCTCGGCGCGCGTCACCGTCTTCGTCCGGTGCCCGCGCGCCGCGAGCTCCGCACAGACCAGCTTACCGAGGCCCCCGCGGGCGCCGAGCACCAGGACGTCCAAGCCCATGCCGCCTGGGATGCCCCAGGTTCGCCCGCGCCGCGTGCGGCACGGCGTCGCACTGGCGACAGGTCCCTCGCCGCCGACGCGCGGCTCGCCGCAGCTCGCCGCGCTCAGTGCGCGACGGCGTCGATCCGCGCCCGCGCCCAGCCGACCCGGTCCTGCAGCGTGACGTAGTCGCCGTCGAGCGGGCGCTCGCCCCATTTCGCCAGCTCGGCCTCGGCCGTCGCCAGCTCCTTCTTCGCCAGGTCGAGGTCGACCTCCTTCGCCGGCAGCGCCTGCTCGACGAGGATCTCCACCGCGCCCTGCGGATCGACCCGCAGGTAGCCGGAGGACACCGCGTAGCGCGCGCGCGGCTTGGAGCCGATCGTGAGGACGCCCGGCCGCAGCGCCGTCAGCATCGGGATGTGGCCCGGCAACAGCTCGAACTCGCCGAGCTCGCCGGGCGCCTGCACGCTGTCGGCGTCGGTGTGGGCCACCACGCCGCGCGGCGTCACCAGGTTCACCCCGAGGATCGTGGACAGCCCGCTCGCCATCTCAGCCCCTCTTCGCCAACTCCGCCGCCTTGGCGCGGACGTCGTCGATCGTGCCGGTCATCTCGAACGCCTGCTCGGGCAGGTCGTCGCACTTGCCCCCGAGCACCTCCTTGAACGAGCGGACGGTGTCCTCGCGCGTGACGTAGATGCCCTTGAGGCCGGTGAACGTCTCGGCGACGTGGAATGGCTGGCCCATGAACTTCTCAATCTTGCGCGCGCGAGAGACCGTGAGCTTGTCGTCCTCCGACAGCTCGTCCATGCCGAGGATCGCGATGATGTCCTGCAGGTCCTTGTAGCGCTGCAGCACCTCCTGCACGCGGGTCGCGGTCTCGTAGTGCTCGGGCGAGACCACGTCGCGCGTGAGCGCGCGGGACGACGAGTCGAGCGGGTCGATCGCCGGGTAGATGCCCTTCTCCGAGATCGACCGCGCGAGCGTGATGAAGGCGTCGAGGTGGGCGAACGTGTTCGCCGGGGCAGGATCGGTCAGGTCGTCGGCCGGCACGTAGATCGCCTGCACGGAGGTGACCGAGCCGACGCGGGTCGACGTGATCCGCTCCTGGAGCTGGCCCATCTCGGTCGCGAGCGTCGGCTGGTAGCCGACGGCGCTCGGCATGCGTCCGAGCAGAGCTGACACCTCCGAGCCCGCCTGCACGAACCGGAAGATGTTGTCGATGAAGAACAGGACGTCCTGGCCCTCGTCGCGGAAGTACTCCGCCATCGTCAGGCCGGAGAGGCCGACGCGGAGGCGCGCGCCCGGGGGCTCGTTCATCTGGCCGTAGACGAGCGCGACGCGGTCGATCACGCCGGACTCCGTCATCTCGAGCCAGAGGTCGTTCCCCTCGCGGGTGCGCTCGCCGACGCCGGCGAAGACCGACACGCCGCCGTGCTGCTCGGCGACGTTGTGGATCAGCTCCTGGATCAGCACCGTCTTGCCGAGGCCGGCGCCGCCGAACAGGCCGACCTTGCCGCCGCGGACGAACGGCGCGATCAGGTCGACGACCTTGATCCCGGTCTCGAAGATCTCCGCCTTCGGGGAGAGCTCGCGGAACTCCGGCGGATCGCGATGGATCGGCCAGCGTTCGGTGCCCTCGGCGCGGTCCCCCTTGTCGACGGGCTCGCCGAGCACGTTCCAGAGCCGGCCGAGCGTGACATCGCCGACCGGGACGCTGATCGGCGCGCCGGTGTCGACCACGTCGACCCCGCGCGGCAGGCCGTCGGTCGAGTCCATGGCGACCGCGCGCACCCGGTCGTCTCCGAGATGCTGCTGGACCTCGGCGATCAGCTCCACGCCGCCGCTGCCGTCTGCGCCCGGGATCGTGATCGAGAGCGCGTTGTTGATTTGCGGCAGCTCGCCGGTGAAGACGGCGTCGATGACGACGCCCTTCACCTCGACGACCTTGCCCACATTGCTGTTAGAGGACATTGCGCTCAGCCACCTTTT
>DATMCI010000371.1:0-32871 GCA_035558535.1 Kofleriaceae bacterium | reverse complement strand
CACTTGAGCGTTGCTCACTGGTCGCACGGGTACCTGGGCCTCCGCCTCGGGGAGACCACGGGCCTCTGACCGGCCAGCTACGCCGTCGCGATGGGGCGATCTAATTGTCGTCGCTGGGGAGATCTAATTGTCGCTCGCCATGCGCCGGCATCCGACCACGACCTGGCCACGGCAGCACGTGCGGCTGATGCCGCTCAGGTGCGCGGCTGCGCGCTCTGGTTCGAGGGAGCTGTCCGAACGACTCATCGAGCAACCTGCGCGGAGATGCATCGTTGCCCACGCTCGGCCACGAGCGCGGCGCGTTCACGGGCGCGATATCGAGCAACCTGCGCGGAGATGCACCGTTGCCCACCGCCGCCGCGCAGCTCACTCCGACCCGGTGCCGACGCTGCTCCGACGTCTTGAAGGAGCCGTCTGTGTCCATAGTTCGTGAAGGAAGCGAGGACGCCCGGTGCCGACGCTGCTCCGATGCCTTGCAGGAGCCGCAGCCGTACAGCACATCCGTGCTGCCTGCCGGTCAGGAGTGGCCGGGGACCTCGTGCACGGAGATCAGCGGGTGGAATCGCGACCAGCTCTGGAGCAGCCAGGTGCGCGGGCGAAACACGATCAGCGGATGGTACGTGGGCCGCAGCGGCCACAGGACCGGCGAGTCCGCGAGCTCCGCCCAGTCAAAAAACAGGGCGCCGCTCGAGAACGGGTCGACCTTCCAGGTGCGCGCGAACGGGGCGCGATCCTCTCCATGATGGCGCCAATTCGAGAGGACGTACGCGATAGTATTGCGCACAGCGCGCGGGCTGGTCAGCGGCCGTGCGTGATACCGATCCGCGATGACCTTGCCGGTGCGACGGTCGCCGCCGCGCTCGGTGATCGCCTTGTTGATCTGCCGGGCCGCGGAGATCGAGAAGCCATGCAATCCCTTCGAGAGCGCGCGCCTACTGTCAGCCTCCACGATCAGGTGAATGTGGTCTCGCTGAATCGACATATGAACGATGCGGAAGTCCTCGCGCCTGGCAGTGATGATCGTCGCCTCGCGCAGCGCCAAGTAGGTGTCCTTGCGCCGAAGCCCAGAGGCGCTGCCGACGACCCGCATCGTCACGTGCACCGGATGGCGAGCATCGTGCTCGGGCCGCGCCGCATGAGGAGCACCCGGACGCGCGCCCTTCGGCTTGCGTCCTGCACCCGGGCGCTTGCCACCGTGCGTCCTGAAGACCATGGCGACCTGACCGCGCTTCCTGTGTCCGCTGCTCATAACTCGGCGCTCCCCGACCGCGCGGTCACTGCCGCGCGATCTCGAACTACAGAAATGGTTATCACAGAAAATGACATTGCCAATCGCTGAATGCAATTTAGCCTGATTGATGTCGAGGCTTGCCCGAAGGCTCTACACTCATCAACAGATGCATATACGCCTTTTCAAGTGACGGCCGGCTCGCGCACACGTGTGCCCCCAGCTTGACTCGCGACCCAAGCCGGCGCGGCACGCTGGCTCCAGCTGGCGCTCGTACCATGGCGACGACGAGTCCAAAGCCTGCGACGCCGTCGCTGACCCCAGCGCTATTAGGTTCCTCGCCAGCCGCCGCCTGGCCGCCCGCAGCACTCATCAACAGATGCATATACGCCTTTCAGGTGACGGCCGGCTCGCGCACACGTGAGCCCCCAGCTTGACTCACGAGCCAAGGCGGCCGCGCCACGCTGACTCAAGCTGGCGCTCGTACCATGGCGACGACGAGTCCAAAGCCTGCGACGCCGTCGCTGAACCCAGCGCTCTCCTGGGTCCTCGCCTGCCGCCGCCTGGCCGCCCGCAGCACTCATCAACAGATGCAGATACGCCTTTCAAGTGACGGCCGGCTCGCGCACACGTGAGCCCCAAGCTTGACTCGCGACCCAAGCCGGTGGCGGCGCGCTGAAGGCTGGCGCTCGTACCATGGCAACGACGAACCCTGAGCCTGCGACGCCGTCGCTGACCACCCAGCGCTCTACTGGTTCCTCGCCAGCCGCCGCCCGCGCCACTCATCAACAGATGCATATACGCCTTTTCAAGTGACGGCCGGCTCGCGCACACGTGAGCCCCAAGCCTGACTCGCGAGCCAAGGCGGCCGCGGCACGCTGGCTCCAGCTGGCGCTCGTACCATGGCGATGACGGGCCCAAAGCCTGCGACGCCGTCGCTGAACCCAGCGCTCTACTGGTTCCTCGCCAGCCGCCACCCGGGCCACTCATCAACAATTGCATATACGCCTTTTCAAGTGACGGCCGGCTCGCGCACACGTGAGCCCCAAGCTCGACTCGCGAGCCAAGCCGGTGGCGGCGCGCTGAAGGCTGGCGCTCGTATCATGCGACAACGAGCCCAGAGCCTGCGACGCCATCGCTGACCACCAGCGCTCTACTGGGGCCTCGCTAGCCGCCGCCCGCGCCACTCATCAACAATTGCATATACGCCTTTTCAAGTGACGGCCGGCTCGCGCACACGTGAGCCCCAAACTGACCCGCGAGCCAACGCGGCCGCCGCACGCTGGCTCCAGCTGGCGCTCGTACCATGGCGACGACGAGTCCAAAGCCTGCGACGCCGTCGCTGAACCCAGCGCTACTGGGTCCTCGCCTGCCGTCGCCCGCAGCACTCATCAACAATTGCATATACGCCTTTTCAAGTGACGGCCGGCTCGCGCACACGTGAGCCCCAAGCTTGACTCGCGACCCAAGCCGGTGGCGGCGCGCTGAAGGCTGGCGCTCGTATCATGCGACAACGAGCCCAGAGCCTGCGACGCCATCGCTGAACCCAGCGCTACTGGGTCCTCGCCTGCCGTCGCCCGCAGCACTCATCAACAGATGCATATACGCCTTTTCAAGTGACGGCCGGCTCGCGCACACGTGAGCCCCCAGCTTGACTCGCGAGCCATGGCGGCCGCGGCACGCTGAAGGCTGGCGCTCGCATCATGCGACGACGAGCCCTAAGCCTGCGACGCCGTCGCTGACCCCAGCGCTACTGGGTTCCTCGCCAGCCGCCGCCCGTGCCACTCATCAACAGATGCAGATACGCCTTTCCAGTGACGGCCGGCTCGCGCACACGTGAGCCCCAAGCTTGACTCGCGACCCAAGCCGGCGCGGCACGCTGGCTCCAGCTGGCGCTCGTACCATGGCGACGACGAGCCCAAAGCCTGCGACGCCGTCGCTGACCCCAGCGCTACTGGGTTCCTCGCCAGCCGCCGCCTGGCCGCCCGCAGCACTCATCAGCAATTGCATATACGCCTTTTCAAGTGCAGCCGGCTCGCGCACACGTGAGCCCCAAGCTTGACTCGCGACCCAAGCCGGCCGCGGCACGCTGGCTCCAGCTGGCGCTCGTACCATGGCGACGACGAGCCCAAAGCCTGCGACGCCGTCGCTGAAGCTAGCGCTCTACTGAGTCCTCGCCAGCCGCCACCCGGGCCACTCATCAACAATTGCATATATGCCTTTTCAAGTGACGGCCGGCTCGCGCGCACGTGAGCCCCCAGCTTGACTCGCGAGCCAAGCCGGCCGCGGCATGCTGAAGGCTGGCGCTCGTATCATGCGACGACGAGCCCAGAGCCTGTGAGCCTGGACAACCTCGGCGAGGGATAGCGACCCTGTTTTGATCACGGTCGGTGAGGGACGCACTGCCCAGCCCTCGCAAAACGTGACCAAGTACGGCGGCTGAAGGCCGCCCGTACTGGCTCTCCAGCCGAAGCAAGGCCGGAGTCAAGGCCGCGAAGCGCCGAGCCCTGCGAGGGTAGCCTTGACGCCCAGGCCGCGCGAAGGCTCTCCGAGTGGGGGCGGCAGTGATCGGGCTCCGTGAGGGGCGATCTGAAATCGTCGGTCACCCTCGAACACCGTGATCGAGGGCTGGTCTCCGACGAGAACGGCCCATTCGCGAAGTCGTCGAGGGACGCCCGGAGCCGCACGGCGGATGGCTCGCAGGCGTCGCGACCCGGCTTTTCCCGTTCCCGTTCCCCGTGTTGCCTAGGGAGACGACGGGAACGGGAACGGGAACCCTCAAAAAGCGTGACCGCCAAGCCCTCAAAGAGCGCGCTCACGCTCACCTGCGACGCCGTCGCTGAACCCAGCGCGCTACCGGTTCCTCGCCTGCCGCCGCCCGCAGCGCTCATCAACAGATGCATATACGCCTTTTCAAGCGGCGGCAGGCTCGCGCACACATGAGCCCAAGCTTCACTCGCGAGCCCAGGCGGCCGCGGCGCGATGCCCCGGAGATGGGCTTTGGCACCATGGCGACCATCGGGCTTGGAACCGTCGTCGTCGTCGCCAAATCGAGCGCGACCATCGCCTCCGGCCGCCGCAGGCCCTTCGAGCGCATCGGGGCAGCGGCCAGCCCGTCCGCCGCGGTTCCAGCCTCAGATCAGATCAGAGCCCGCGCGCGAGGACGGCCTGGGTGACGGCGGGATCGATCGAGGAGATCGGCGCCTCCTGGCCGACCCACGGCGCGCCGCCGAAGTAGCGCTGGAAGATCTTCTCGGCGGTGCGCGTGGCGACCGCCTGGGTCGTGAGGGTCGGGTTGGGGCCGCCGAGCGCGTTGGCCAGCGCCGAGTTGTCGGCGATGAAGAGCCGCTTGACCCAGCGGGCCTCGGCGTCCGCGTCGAGCACCGAGTCGGCGGCGTCGTGACCCATGCGCATGGATGACTGCGTGTGGAGGATGAGCGGCGCCCAGTCGAGCCGGAGCACCTTCCGCGCGCCGGCGCCGCGCAGGATCTCGGCGGCCTTGCGCGCGAGGAATTCGCGGTTGGCCCGCGTCCGCGCGCTGCGGGTGGCGGACTGGAAGATCACCTTGGGGACGGGCCCGTGCTCGTCGGGCGGGAGCGCGGAGCGGACGACGCGGTTCTGCGCCTCGACGTCGTCGTCGGTGAGGACGAGGATGTTGAGCATCCGGTTCACGCCGTTCATGAGCGCGTCCTTGAGCTCGGGCCCGATCGGCCGGCCGGCGGGCCCGTCCCACGGGCCGGTCATGCCGCGGCCGTTGGTGTAGTAGCCGCGCGAGCCGCTGTCGCTGAGCTGCATCGCGAACGCCTGATTCGACGGGCCGAGGCCGCTCTCCTGCATGCCGCCGCGCCCGGGGAAGTCGGCGCGCGCCGCCGAGGCGGGGCCCTTCGAGGAGTCGGTGTCCCGGTCGAACAGGCCGACCACGAAGTCGAAGTAGTGATTGGTGTAGCCGCGGCCGACCCAGTCGTTGGGATTGGGCAGCTCGCTGTTGAGCCACAGGCGCGGCGTCTCGGTGGCGCCAGCGGCCATCACGATCACGCGCGCGGTCTCGGTGTGCTGCTCGCCGGTCGCGCCGACGCGCCACGTCACGGCGGTGGCGACTTGCTCGCCGCTCCGCAGCTCGGTGTGCACGCGGGTGGCGAACGCGTCGGTGACGAGCGTGATGGGCCGGCCGCCGGGTGCCCAGGCGTCCGCGGTCAGGGCCATCGGCACGTAGCTGTTGTCAGTGGAGCGCTTGGCGAACAGGTTGCGGGGCGCCTGGATCGGCTGCATGCAACCCTGCATGCAGTAGCCGCAGAACGTGCAGCCGGTGGCGAGCGGGAAGCGCAGCAGGGCGGGATCCCGCGTCAGTCCGGCGTGGCCGCCGGGCTGGAGGATCGCGTTCTCCTGCGGCCGGAAGCTGTCACGGAGGGTCGTCTTGGTCGTCTGGACGGGGAGCCCGAGCGCCTCGCAGCCGTCGAAGAACACGCGCTCCTTCCGACCCATGGCCGCGGTCTGCACCGGCAGCGTGGCCTCCACCCACTCGTAATAGGGGACGAGCTCCTGGTAGGTGAACGGGAACCGGTGCGCAGTGTCGTAGCTGTCGCGATCGGGCCCGGCGTAGCCGGCGAACACGCCGGGGTACGCGCGCGGGCAGTTGGCATAGTAGTGCTGGGTCGTGCCGCCGACGCCGGACACCTGGAGGATGTACGAGCTCTGCGGCAGCTCGCGGAACCAGGCGGGCTTGGTCCGGTCTGCAGGGCCGAACCGCAAAAGCCGGTCAGCGGGTTGTTGGCGTCGTTCTCGAAGTGCGTCCACTCGCTCCGCGGGTGGCCGTGGCGCGCGCCGGCCTCGAGCAGCAGCACGTCGAGCCCGCGCTGGGCGAGCTCCTTGGCCACGACGGGGCCGCCGCCACCGGCGCCGACCACGATGACGTCACGCATCGGTCGCCTCCCTCCGATTCTGGTAGTAGCCAAGCAGATCGTCCCAGCCGTCCCCGGTCTGGTTGTCTGGCAGGTAGCCGGTGAGCTGCCAGCCAACGGGCCGCCCGGTGAGGGTGCGAGTCTGCGGGTTGTACTTGCGGCTCTCGCCCATGCTGCCGAGGGCGGCGAACTCCTGGAGCGCGCCGCCGATGAATTTGAGCAGGCCGGACGCCGAGGCCTTGAGCGGCTGAGGGAGCTGCGCGTCGACGACGGCGACGAGCTGCGGGTGCGAGGTCTCGAGGAGCTCCATGGCGCGCGCCTTCTGGGCGAACGACAGCCGGGCGAACGGCGACAGGAACGGGCCCGAGAGCGCCGCGGGGCTGACGGCGGTCGCGAGGTAGTTGAAGAGGAGCGCGACGGGCAAGGAGATCGGCATCGCCTCGTCGTTCTGCAAGATGTAGCGGACGGCGTCGTCCACGAGGCCGAGCGTCACGACGCCGCCGGGCAGCGGCAGTGGCAAGGGCAGTGGCAGCGGCTGCGAGAGCGGCAGCGGCAGATCGGCCAGCGCGGTCACCAGGCCGGCCGCGGCCGGTTGCACGAGCGCATCGGGGAACGGGAGGAAGCGGTCGAGGTTCTCGATCAGGAAGTCGGTGCCCTGGGCCTCGATGCCGCCCGGCTCGGCGCGCGGCGTGCCCTGGGCCTGCGAGTACGGATCCTGGCCGGGGAGGTTGAACGCCACGAACGCGTTCAGCGTGTCGCGGGCCAGCGCCGAGAGGACGGGGCGAAGGCTCTCGACGAGCGCGCCGAGGCTGATCTCGGAGGCGACTTCGCCCGTGGGAGCCCCGCCCGCGGGAGCCGGCCCGGGCGTGCATCGGGGGAGCAGGACGGCGCTCGCGCCGAGCACGCCGATCCGCGCGAGGAACGCGCGGCGAGTCACCTCGTCACGATTGCTGGACATGCTCGAGCCTCATGAGCTGTGGCCGGACTCTGCCGCCGGCACGCGCGCGGGCCAACGATCCTCGCGGATCGCTCACGCTCACGCCGACGCCGGGCTCGAACCTGCGGAGGACGGCTGGTGATCCGCGCGGCTGGTGATCCGCGCGCCGCTGGCGATCCGCGCCGCTGGCGATCCGCGCGCCGCCCTCCCCGGCCGCGCCGTGAGCCTCTATGCTCGCGGCCGATGCAGGAGATCCTCGTCACGGGCGATCCCCGGCTGCGCGCGCGCTGCGAGCCGGTGGCGGATGGGTACGACGGGTTCGATGAAGACGTCGCCCGGCTCTGCGAGGCGCTCGGCGAGGTGCGCGCGCGCACGGGGTTCGGGCGCGGGCTCGCGGCCCCGCAGCTCGGGATCGCGCGCCGCATCGTCGCGATGGATCTCGGCGCGGGCACGTTCGTCCTCGTCGATCCGGAGATCACGTGGCGCAGCGACGAGCAGTTCGACGTCTGGGACGATTGCTTCAGCGTGCCGGACCGGCTGGTGCGCGTGCGCCGGCACCGCTCGGTCTCGCTGCGGTTCCGGGACGGCGCGCCGCGGTGGCGCGAGTGGACGCGCCTGCCGCCGGATCTGGCGGAGCTGGTGCAGCACGAGCTCGATCACCTCGACGGCGTCCTCATGACGGATCGCGCGCTCGAGGAGCAGCCGGCGGCCCGCCGCGACGAGCTGGTGGAGCGCCCGGTGCGGCGGCTCGATCTGGCGCGGATCGCCGACGCGGCGCACCGGATCGACCCGGTGTTCCGCAAGACGCCGCAGTACGCGTGTGAGCCGCTCGGCGAGCTGCTGGGCTGCGAGCTGACGCTCAAGGTCGAGACGGTGAACCCGATCCGCTCGTTCAAGGGCCGCGGCGCCGACTACTTCGTCGGGCTGCTCGAGGAGCGCGCGCCGCTTACGTGCGCGAGCGCCGGCAATTTCGGCCAGGCGATGGCGTACGCGTGCCGCGCGCGCGGCATCCCGCTCACGGTGTTCTCGTCGCGCGCCGCGAGCCCGCTCAAGGTCGCGCGCATGCGGGCGCTCGGCGCGGAGGTGCTCCTCGTCGAGGGCGACTTCGAGGACGCCAAGCGCGCCGCCCGCGCCCACGGCGGGCGCTTCGTCGAGGACGGGCGCGAGCCGCGGATCGCGGAGGGCGCCGGGACGGTCGCCGTCGAGCTCCTGGCGGGCGGCGAGCCGCTCGACGCAGTGGTCGTGCCGCTCGGCGACGGCGCGCTGCTCGGCGGCATGGCGCGCTGGATCAAGGCGGCGGCGCCGGCCACCCGCGTGATCGGCGCGTGCAGCCGCGGCGCGCCGGCGATGTACCACGCGTGGCGGGCCGCGACGGGCGCCGCGGACGCAGCCGCAGGCGCCGCGGACGCAGCCGCGGGCGCCGCGGACGCACGCGCCGACACGATCGCCGACGGCATCGCCGTCCGCGTGCCGGTCCCGGCGTCGGTCGCCGATCTGCGGGACGTCGTCGACGACGTCGTGCGGGTCTCCGACGCCACGCTGATCGACGCGATGCGCCTGGTGCACGCGCACACGGGCCTCGTGGCCGAGCCCTCCGCCGTCGCCGGGCTCGCCGCGATCCTCGAGGATCGCGCCGCGTTCGCGGGCCGACGCGTCGCGACGGTCCTGACCGGCGGCAACGTCACCGCCGAGCAGCTGCGCGCCTGGCTCTTCCCGTAAGCGGCCGCCGGCCGCGCCCGCAGCCCGACCGCGCGCCCGCCCCGCCACCGCGCCCCGCCCCCCGACCGCGCCGGCTCACGCCGGGACGGCGTCGACGCTGCGCTGCCAGTGCCGGTGCTGCGCGATCGCCTCGACGAACGCCGCGGCGAGCGCCGCCACGCCGCCCGCGCCCCGCACGGTCACGAGGCCGTGATCGGCCGACACCTGATCGCCCGCCGGGCCCGCGAGCACGGCCGCGCCGAGATCGGCGCGCGCGAGCAGGTCGACGGCGTCGCCGATCGCGGCGATCGCCTTGTGATGCTTGAACGCCTCGCGCACGAAGTGCACGGCGTCGCCGATCGCGCGGAGCGCCGCGACGCTCGCGGCGCCGCCGGGCACGAGCACCGCGTCGTAGAACACCGACGCTGCCGTCTGGAACGTCTTGTCGGCCTCGAGCGGCGTGCCGGCGTCGGGCCGCACGGGCCCGAGGACGGGCGCGATCACCTCGACGATCGCGCCGCCCTCCACGAGCGCGGCGCGCACCGCACCGGCCGCGGCGCCGTCGAAGCCGTCGGCGACGAGCATCGCGATCTTGCGCGTGGCGATGCCGGGCTTGGGCTGGTTCTCGAGGCTGAGCGCGGGCGACGCCGTGACGCCGCCGTTGTCGCCGCGCGGGCCAGGCGCCGAGGTCCCCGGCGGCACCTGGACGGGCTCGGTCGGCACCGGGACGCCGATGCGGGCCGAGACGGCCTGCGCGAGCGCGGGATCGATCTCGCGCAGGATGCCGAGCATGCGCTGGCGGATCGGCTTGCGGAGCACCTTGCCGAGCTCGAACGACAGCGCCTCGATGATGTGCTGGCGCTCCGCTGGCGATTGGCTCGCGTAGAACAGCGTCGCCTGGCTGAAGTGATCGCGGAAGCTCTCGCTGCGCGCCCGGAGGGTCTCGCCCATCACGGGCTCGCGGCGGTGGACGAATCCGGCCTGGCCGGCGAGGAACGGGCAGCCGCCGCCGATCGAGTTCGGGTGGTAGTTCGCCGCCCCGGTGTTGATCGTGTCGCGGTGGAAGCCATCCTGCTGGTGGTTCGCCACCCGCGCGAGCGGCCGGTTGATCGGGATCTCGTGGAAGTTCGGGCCGCCGAGCCGCAGGAGCTGCGTGTCGAGGTACGAGAACAGCCGCGCCTGCAGGAGCGGATCGTTTGTGACCTCGATGCCGGGCACGAGGTTGCCGAGGTGGAACGCGATCTGCTCGGTCTCGGCGAAGAAGTTGTCGGGGTTGCGGTTCAGCACCATGCGGCCGACGCGCCGCACGGGCACGAGCTCCTCGGGCACGAGCTTCGTCGGATCGAGCAGATCGAAGCCGTACTTGAGCTGATCGGCCTCCTCCATCACCTGGAGGCCGAGCTCCCACGCGGGGAACGCGCCGGTCTCGATCGCGTTCCACAGGTCGCGGCGGTGGAAGTCCGGATCCTTGCCGTTCAGCTTCTGCGCCTCGTCCCAGACGAGCGAGTGGGCGCCGAGCAGCGGCTTCCAGTGGAACTTGACGAGCACCGACTTGCCGCTCGCCGCGATGAGCCGGAACGTGTGGACGCCGAAGCCCTCCATCATCCGCAAGCTGCGCGGCAGCGCGCGATCACTCATCGCCCACAGCACCATGTGCGCCGACTCGGGGACGAGCGAGACGAAGTCCCAGAACGTGTCGTGCGCCGACGCAGCCTGCGGGATCTCGTTCGCGGGCTCGGGCTTCACCGCGTGGATCACGTCGGGGAACTTGATCCCGTCCTGGATGAAGAACACCGGCATGTTGTTGCCGACGAGATCGAAGTTGCCCTCGGTCGTATAGAACCGCGTCGCGAAGCCGCGCACGTCGCGCACCGTGTCGGCCGAGCCGCGCGAGCCGGCCACGGTCGAGAACCGCACGAACACCGGCGTGCGGATCGCGGGATCGTTCAGGAACGCGGCGCGCGTCAGCTCGGGCAGCGGCTGATACAGCTGAAAGTACCCGTGCGCCCCGGACCCACGAGCGTGCACGACACGCTCCGGAATGCGCTCGTGATCGAAGTGGGTGAGCTTCTCACGGAAGTGGAAGTCCTCGAGGAGCGAGGGGCCGCGCACGCCCGCCTTGAGCGTGTTGTCCGTATCGGAGATCGGCAGGCCCTGGTTCGTGGTCAGCACCGCGCTCGTGGGCTGGTCGCGGAACGGCGCGAGCGCGGCGACCTTTTCGGTGCTGTCGGGCGGCGCGTCCGGTCCGCGTGCGGGCATCGGATCGAACGGCTGCTCGGAGATCGGGCGCGACGGCGGCGGCGGCGAGGTCGGGGCGACTGAGGTCGGGGGAACCGAAGCGGCGAGGTCCTCGCGATCGTCCTTCTTGGGCATCGTCGCTCGTCATGCACCTCGTGGGCCGGCGCGCGCGGCACGGCGCCTGCGCGTCGTCGGTGGCGGCCGCGGTGGCGACCGCGGTGGCGACCGCGGTGGCGAGTGAACCGCGTACTTCGCGTACAGTCCGGCAGATGCCGCCCTCGACCGATCGAAGCTTCCACGGCTCGGTCCCCGCTCCCGCATCCGCGCCCGCCGCGCCCGCCGCGCGGCTCGCGATCGCCGCCGCGCGGCTCGCGATCCTGGCCGCGCTGCTCGCGGGCGGGTGCCAGCGCCGCGATCGCGACGCCGCCTCCGGAGAGCCCGCGCGCGGCGGTGCGGCGCCGAGCGCGGGCGCCCAGCAGCCGCCGCAGGGCGCGGGCGCGGGCACCGCGTGGACCGAGACGACGCGCCTCGCGCCGCCCCTGCCCTACCCGCTGCCGGGCGCGCGCACGGATCTCACCGCGGCGGTCGGCAAGGCGGAGCGCGCGGCGATCGGCGATCTCGACGGCGACGGCAAGAACGAGCTCGTCGTCGCCGACGCGCAGCGGCTGCGCATCCTCGACGCGGCCGGCAAGGAGCGCGCGAGCGCCCCGGCGCCCGGCGGGATCCAGGTCCTCGTGGTCGCAGACATAGACGGCGATCGCCGCGCCGAGCTCCTCGCCGGCTGGGGCATGAGCCGCGAGCACCGGCAGGCCACCGCGCGCGTCGAGCTCTACCGGCTCGACGGAGGTCGGCTCGCGGCCGAGACCGTGCTCGCGCCGCAGACGGAGCGCAACGACGTCACGGCGGTCGTGCCGCTCGCCGAGGAGCGCGGCGCGGTGCTGATCGCGTACTTCGACTCGAAGTACACCGTGAAGAGCGTGATCGCGCGGCGCGGCGCGGCGGGCGCGCCGTGGACGACCGCCGACGTCGCGACGCTCAGGATGGCGACCGCATACGCGCGCGGCGATCTCGACGGCGACGGGCGCCCCGAGCTCGCCGTCGGGCGGATCTACGGCGACGACAAGGTCGCCGACGGTGACGCGTTCGTGCTCCGCGACGGCGGCGCGCGGGTGCCGATCCCGACGACGCGCGGCGTGCGCGAGCTCGCGATCGCCGACAGCGACGGCGATGGCCGCCCGGAGCTGTTCCTCGCCGACGGCTGGCACCAGGAGTACGGCCGGCTCGCCCGCGGCCTCCTCACGTGGGCCCGCTGGGCGGAGGGCGGCTTCCGCGCCGAGCCAATCGAGGACACGCCGGGCCAGTACACGGTCGGCCGGATCGTGCGGTCCGACGTCGACGGCGACGGCCGCCCCGAGATCGTCACGGTCGGCAGCAGCTACGTGCGCATGTTCGATCGCAGGTCCGGGCGCTGGGCGGGGCTGACGCTCGCCGGGGCCGCCCGCGACGTCGCGGCGGGCGATCTCGACGGGATCCCGGGCGACGAGCTGGTCATCCTCGGCGAGCGCGTCGAGCTCGTGAGCCTCGGGGCGCACGTCCAGGGCCGCGCGGGGAACGCCCCCCCTCGGTGACCGCGGCGGCTTGGGGAGTTGGGGGAGATCGTCGCGAGATAGTAGAATAGCGCGCGTGGAGCACCAGGATCTCAGCGGGCAGGTGCTCGATGGCCGCTACCGCGTGGTCGAGCCGGTCGGCAAGGGCGCGATGGGCAGCGTCTACCGCGCGGAGCACTTGAAGCTCAGGCGCACCGTCGCCGTCAAGGTGATGAACGAGCACGTGCCGAACGAGATGTCGCTGCGGAAGCGCTTCGAGCGCGAGGCGGCGGCGATGGCGAAGCTCGAGCACCCCAACTGCGCGTCGGTCCTCGACGTCGGCATGCACGGCGATCAGCCGTACGTGGTGATGGACTTCATCAGCGGCCGCCCGCTCGACGAGCTGGTCCGCGAGGGGCCGCAGCCGATCGCGCGCGCCGTCGAGATCACGCGCCAGATCCTGTCCGGGCTGTCCCACGCGCACGAGCACGGCATCATCCACCGCGACATCAAGCCGTCGAACATCGTCCTGTCGCAGAAGTCCGGCGTGGGCGATCATGTGAAGATCCTCGACTTCGGGCTCGCGAAGCTCTCCCAGGAGACCTCGAACATCACGATCGGCGTCATCGTCGGGACGCCGTCGTACATGGCGCCCGAGCAGGTCCGCGGCCTGGCGCTCGATGGGCGCGTCGATGTCTACGCGTGCGGCGTGCTCCTGTACGAGCTGCTCACCGGCGTGAAGCCGTTCCGGGTCTCGAGCAACGATCCGCTCGCGATCTGCATGGCGCACCTGAGCGACCCGATCCCGCGCCTCGCCGACGCCATGCCGGGGCGCGACTTCGGCCCGCTCGACGGGGTCCTCGCGAGCGCGCTCGCGAAGGACCGCGATCATCGGTTCCGGACGGCGAGCGCGTTCGCGAACGCGCTCACGGGCGCGCTGGCTACGATGTCCCCGGCGGCCGCGCAGGCGGCCCCGCCGGCGCGGCCCTCGGCCCCGCCGGGCGCGACGCCGTTCGGCGCGACCATGTCGCTCGCGGATGCCGAGCTCGAGGCGGTCCGCACGAGCGCGTCGCGTCTCGCGCAGCCGTCGGCGACGCCGTTCGGCGCGACCGTGTCGCTCGCCGACGCCGATCTCGTCCCGACCCCCGCGGCCGCCGCGGCGGCGGCAGCGACGGCGACGCCCGCGACCGGGACGCCAGCGGCCGCGGCGACCGCGCCGGGCACGCCGGCCGCCGCGGTGACGCCGTTCGGCGCGACCGTGTCGCTGTCGGACGCAGACCTCGTCCCGGCCCGCTCGCAGGCAGCGCTCGAGCCGCCGCGACCGGCGCTCGAGCCGCCGCGACCGGCGACCGAGCCGCCGCGACCGGCGACCGAGCCGCCGCGGCCGGCGACCGAGCCGCCGCGACCAGCGACCGAGCCGCCGCGACCGGCCGCCGAGTCCAGCGCCGCCGTCACGCAGCCGAAGCAGCCGAAGCAGCCGCCCTCCGTGCACGCGGGCCGCCGGCTCGGGCTCGCCATCGCGGCGCTCGCGGTGATCGCGGCGATCGTGATCGTCGTCGTCCGCCGCGGCGGCGACGACAAGCCCGCGCCGCCGACGCCGCCGACGCCGACGCCGGTCGCCGGGACCGCCTCCGGCGACGAGCCGCCGGCGACCCCGCCTCCGCCGACGACGCCCGCGCCGCCCGACGACGCCGTCGGCCAGCTCCTCGCGCGCGCCGACGAGCTGATCAGAGCGAGCCAGCGCGAGGCCGCGATCAACCTGCTCGTGAAGGCGCGGCCAACGTATCCCGCCGACGCGCGGCTGCCGTATCGCGCCGGCCTCCTCTACATGGAGAAGATGTTCCGCTCCGACGGGCTCAAGCAGCTGCGCGCCGCGATCGAGCGCGATCCGAGCTACAAGACCGATCAGAAGCTGATCGAGGTGGTCGTGCGCGCCTTCAACACGACCGCGGGTTACGACTGGGCGCTCGCCAACTTCCTGCGCAACGACATTGGCGCGGCCGCCAAGCCGGTGCTCGAAGACGTCGCGAAGAACCACAAGAACCCGATCGTCCGCAACCGCGCCGCCGCCGAGCTGCGCCGGTACTAGCGCAGCACGAGCGAGCCACTCCGGAGTGGGTGCCGCGCGGCCACCTATATAATGTGGTGGCGCACCGCGTCATCGCAGGTAGCCGCGAGCTCAACCCGCCGCGCCTGCTGCGCCCGCCGCGCCCGTCGCGCCCGCGCCCGTCGCGGCGCGGGAGATCTCGAGGTCGATGTGCCGCGCCTGCGGGATCTCCGCCCGCACCGCGCGCTCGATCGACGCGATCTCGTCGGCGACCGCGTGCAGCGCGAGCGTCGCGAGCACGCGGAGCGTGGCCTCGTCACCGCCGCCGCCGCCACCTTCGGCCGAGCCCCCGGCCCCTCCCCCCGCCCCTCCGACCGGCCGCGCGAGCCCGGGCGCCAGCCGGCGAGCCAGGTAGCCCTCGTCCATGACCAGCTCCGCCTTGAGCTTGTACGCCTCCGGCGTGAGCTGCCGCGTCTTCACGTCGTGGACCTCGCGCACCGACGGGTGCCGGCGCACGATCTCGACGAAGCGATCCTCGACGCCGTCCGGCACCGCCTTGCCGAGCAACAGATCGCGGTTCTGGATCACCAGATCGATCGCGATCACGCCGAGGACCACGCCGACCACGATGGACGCGATCGAGTCCCACATCGGGTTGCCCGTCAGGTACGTCGCGAGGATCCCGAGCGCCGCGAGCACGAGGCCCAGCACCGCCGCGCCGTCCTCGAGCAGGATCGCCACCGTCGCCGGATCCGCGCTCTCGCGGACGTAGCGGAAGAACGGGACCTTGCCGCGCTCGCGCGAGATCGCGCGGATCGCGAACAGGAGCACGCCGCCCTCGATCACGAACGACGCGGCGAGGATCACCACCGTCGCGATCCCCAGCTGCGGAGCGTGCGGCGACAGGAGCCCCGAGATGCCGTGATAGACGGTGACGCCGCAGCCGATGAAGAAGATCCCCGACGCGGACAGCATGCCGAAGACGAAGCGCTCGCCGCCGTAGCCGTAGTGGAACTTGTCGTCGGGCTCGCGCGCGGCGCGCTTGAGCCCCAGGAACAAGAGCACCTGGTTGCCCGTGTCGGCGGCGCTATGCACCGCCTCGGAGAGCATCGCGCCGGAGCCCGACAAGACGAAGCCGATGAGCTTGATCGCCGTGACGAACGCGTTGCCCGCGAGCGCCATCACGACGGTCGTAAGCGATCCGGGAGCTGCCATGATCCTCCGCGTGCCTTGTAACACGCAGGCTCGGCGGCCACGCCGGCCTGCGATCCGCGTCGCCATGGCCAGCCGCGCCCTCACCGCCAGGTGGCGTGCTATGCCTTGGGTCCGTGCCCCTGGCTCGCGCCATCGTGGTTGTGCTCGCGCTGCTCCACGCGGTCGGACTCGCCGACCTGCTGGTGCGCGACTCCTGCGAGGAGCTCTGCCGCGAGGACGGCTGCGACACCGACTGCGCCCCCGGGCCGGAGCACGCCTGCCGCTGTCACTGCCCGAGCACGATGCCACTGCTCGAGGGCAAGGTGCAGGCGATCGCGAAGATCGATCCGCCGGCCCTCCTGCCGCCGAGCGAGCTCCTGCGCAGCCTGCACGAGAGCCCCGATCCGCGCGAGATCCTGCACGTACCGAAGCTCGACGTCTGATCTGATCCGTTCCCCCCGAGCTCAGACGACGAGCCATGGCGGACCTGCGTCCGCCACGAGGTACTCATGTCCAGATATGCCCGCGCGCGGCTGGTCTATGCCGCCGCGTCCCTGTTGTTTTGCGCGAGCGCCGCACGGGCGGGCTCGCTCACCATCGATCTGCCCACCGCGATCGCGCGGGCGCGCGAGCGCGCCCCCGAGGCGATCGCGGCGCTGACGCGGATCGGAGAGGCCGACGCCGCCCGCGCGGGCGCGCGGATCCTCTTCAGCCAGAACCCCGAGCTCGAGATCGGTGCCGGTCCACGGCTCGGCACGCCGCGCACGACGCAGCTCGAAGCTCGCATCGCCCAGCGGTTCGAGCCCGGGCGGCGCGGCGCCCGCATCCGCGTCGCCGAGGCAGGTGTGCAGCACGCGCGCGCGCTCGGCGCCGCGGAGCTGCGCGCGCTCGACTTCGCCGTGGCGACCGCCTTCTACGAGGCGCGCGCCGCGGAGCTCGCCGTCCTCCTGGCGCAGCGCGGCCAGGAGCTCGCGTCCCGCGCCGCGGAGGCAGCCGAGCGGCGACGCAAGGCCGGTGACCTCACCGATCTCGGCGTCGATCTGGCCCGGATCGCGCTCGGCCGCGCACGCTCCGCGGTCGCCGCGGCCGAGGCCGAGCGCGCGGAGGCGCTCGGGCGGCTCGGCGCGCTGATCGGCGCCGCCCCCGGCGAGGCGCTCGCGCTCGCCGGCGAGCTGCGCCCGCCCCCGCTCACGCTCGACGAGCTGCGCGCCGCCGTGCCGCTGCGCGCCGACGTGCGCGCCCTCGACGCCGAGTCGCGCCTCGCGCGCGCCGAGGAGGTGCTCGCCGCCGCGGCCGGCCGCCCGGAGCTCGGCGCCTGGCTCGGCTACGAGCGCGACGCCGGTGACACCATCGTCCTCGGCGGGATCAGCGTGACGCTGCCGCTCTGGAACCGGGCGCAGGGCGATCAGGAGGCCGCCCGCGCGCGCGCGCGGGGCGCCGAGCGCGAGCGGACGGCCGTCGTCGCGGCGGCGTCGCGCCAGGTCGTCGACGCATTCGAGGCGTACACGCGGGCGCGCGAGGCCGTGCTGGTGCTCGAGCGCGACGTGCTCCCCGCGCTCGCCGACGCCGAGCAGCTGCTCGAGCGCAGCATCGAGTCCGGCCAGCTCGCGATCCACGACTACCTCGTCGCGCGCCAGGAGATCCTCGGCGGCCGCCGCGAGCACCTCGATCGCCAGCTCGCGCTCGCGAAGGCGGCGGCGGCGGCCCGGTTCGTCGCAGGAGCGGCGCCGTGAGGGCGAAATCGCTCCTGCTCCTGCCCGCGGTCGCGGTCGCGGCCGCGCTCGCCTCGTGCGGCGGCGAGAAGCAGGCCGGCCACGCGCACGACGAGGGCGGCGAGCACGGCGACCATCACGAAGAAGGCGCGGCCCGGCGCGCAGGCACCGGCGAACCGCGCGCGGCGCACCC
This sequence comes from Kofleriaceae bacterium, assembly GCA_035558535.1. Taxonomy (GTDB): domain Bacteria; phylum Myxococcota_A; class Polyangia; order Haliangiales; family Haliangiaceae; genus JABFXX01. The sequence goes on along the minus strand of DATMCI010000371.1, from coordinate 15,140 downwards.
GGCCGATCCGCAGACGGTGCGCATCGCGCCCGAGATGATCCGCGATCTCCGCGTCACGATCGCGAAGGCGGAGGCGCGGGCCGCGGGCGAGCGGGTCTCGGTCCTCGCCGAGCTGCGCGTCAACCAGGACGCCTACGCCGAGGTCGCGTCGCCCGCGCCGGCGCGGGTCTCGCGGGTGCTCGCCAGGGCCGGCGACGAGGTCGTCGCGAACCAGCCGCTCGTCGAGCTGGCGAGCGGCGACATGGCGAAGGCGCGCGCCGAGATCGCCGCCGCGGACGCCCGCGCCGCGATCGCGCGGAAGAACCTCGAGCGCAAGCAGGCGCTGCTCGCCGAGCGGCTGATCGCCGAGCGCGAGGTGCTCGAGGCGCAGGCCGCCCTCGCCGAGGCCGAGGCCGCCCGGACCGTGGCCGCTGGCGCGCTCCGCCAGTTCGCCGGCGCCGAGGGCGGCAGCGGCCTCGTCCTGCGCGCCCCGGTGGCCGGCACCGTGATCCAGCGCGAGGTCGCCCTCGGTCAGCTCGTGGATCCCTCGAAGACGCTGTTCCGGATCGGCGACCTGTCGACCCTGTGGCTCATCGCGCACGTCTTCGAGCGCGATGCCGTGCGCGTGCAGACTGGCGGCCACGGGACCGCGACGTTCGCCGCGCTCCCCGGCAAGACCGTCGAGGGCAAGATCACGTGGATCGGGCGCGAGGTCGAGACCGCGTCGCGCACCGTCCCCGTCCGGCTCGAGGTCAAAAATCCCGACGGCGTGCTGCGCCCCGGCATGTCGGCGACCGTCTCGATCCCCGTCGGCGCGTCCGGCGGGCAGATCGTCTCGGTCCCCATCGCGGCCGTCCAGCGCGTCGACGACAAGTGGGCCGCCTTCGTGCCGCGCGGGCCCGGGGCCTTCGAGGTGCGGCCGATCGGCCGCGGGCGCGATCTCGGCGGCGAGGTCGAGATCCTGAGCGGGCTCTCCCCCGGCGACGAGGTCGTGGTCGACGGCGCGTTCCTGCTCAAGGCGGAGTTCGACAAGTCTCGCGGAGAGGGCGGTCATGATCACCACCACTAGGAGCGCGCCATGATCCAGCGCCTCATCGTCGAGAGCTTCGGCAGGCCCCTCGTCGCGGTGCTGCTCGCCATCGCGTGCTCCGCGCTCGGGTTCGTGACGCTCCGCGAGCTGCCGCGCGATGTCTTCCCGGACCTCGCCGCGCCGATCTTCAACGTGATCGTCCAGAACCCGGCGATGGGCTCGGAGGAGCTGGAGACGCGCGTCGCGATCCCGATCGAGACCGCGCTCTCCGGCCTGCCGCGCGTGCGCCGCGTGCGCTCGGCGTCCACGCTCGGCGTGGCGCAGGTGACGATCGAGTTCGAGGCGGACGCCGACTACACGCGCAGCCGCCAGCTCGTCGCCGAGCGGCTCGCGCAGGTCACGCTGCCGCCCGGCACCGCGGAGCCGCTCCTGTCGAGCCTCACCGGCCGGCTCAACGAGATCTACGAGCTCACGCTCGAGGCGGCGCCCGGCGCTGCAGACCTGATGAGCCTGCGCGATCTGGCGGAGAACGAGCTCAAGAACCGGCTGCTCGCCGTCCCCGGCGTCGCGGCCGTGGAGCGCCTCGGCGGCTACCTGCGCGAGTTCCAGATCCAGCTCGATCCGGATCGCATGGCCGCGCGGAGCGTGACGCTCGACGAGGCCCTCCACGCGGCGAGCGGCGCGAACGCCAGCGCCGCGGGCGGCTTCGTCACGCAGGGCCAGATGGAGTGGACCGTCCGCGCGAACGGGCGCGCCACGTCCGTCGAGCAGCTGCGCGAGACCGTCGTCGCCATGCGCGGCGGGACGCCCGTCCTGATCGGCGACATCGCGGACGTCCGCGAGGCGCCCGCCGTCCGGCGCGGGCTCGCGCACCGGCTCGCGGGCGAGGTCGTGAGCTGCCGCGTCGTGAAGCAGTTCGGCGCCGACACGGTGACCGTCGCCGCGGGCATCCGCGCCGCGCTCGCGGAGCTCCGCCCGAGCCTCCCCGCGGGCGTGAGCATCCGCACCGTCTACGATCAGTCGCAGCTCGTCGAGGCGTCCCTCGGCGGGGTCGGCCGCGCGGTCCTGATCGGCGCCGTCTTCGTCGTGCTCGTGCTGTTCGTCCTGCTCGGGGACGTGCGCGCCGCGCTGCTCGTGACGCTGACCTTGCCGCTCTCGCTGGCGCTCTCGGGCCTGCTCCTGCGCGCCGCCGGGATCGGGATCAACACGATGACGCTCGGCGGGCTCGCGATCGCCGTGGGGCTGCTCGTCGACTCGGCGATCATCGTCGTCGAGAACGTCCTCCACCGGCTGTCACAGCACCGCGGCGGCGACCGCAAGGCGCACGCGCTCGCGGCCGCCGTCGAGGTCGGCCGCCCGATCGCGTTCGCGACGTTGATCGTGACCGCCGTGTTCGTGCCGCTGTTCGCGATGAGCGGCATCGAGGGGCGCATGTACCAGCCGCTCGCGGGCGCGGTGATCGCCGCCGTGCTCGCGGCGCTCGTGCTCGCGCTCGCGCTCGTCCCCGTCGCCTCCGCCGGCCTCCTGCGCCCTCGCCCCGCCGGCCGCCCCGAGGACGTCGCGGTGATCCGCGCGCTCAAGCGCGTCTACCGGCCGCTGCTCGAGGGCGCGCTCCGTCACGCCGGGGTGGTCCGCGCCGCAACCCTCGTGATCACCATCCCCGCGCTGTGGCTCGCGACGCAGCTCGGCTCGGACTTCATGCCCGAGCTCGACGAGGGCGCCGTCCTCATGCAGACGTCGCTCCCCGCCGAGGCCGCGCTCGACGAGGTCGATCGGCTGAACCACCGCGTCGAGGACGTCCTCCGCTCGTTCCCCGAGGTGGAGGACGTCGTCCGCCGCACCGGCCGCGCCGAGCGCACGGAGGACCCCATGCCGCACACGCTCTCGGACGTGCTGATCGTCCTGCGGCCCGAGCGCGAGCGCAGCACGGCCGAGCTCGAGGACGCGATGCGCAAGGCCGTCGAGAAGGTGCCCGGCGTGTCCGCGTCGTTCACGACGCCGCTCGGGATGCGCATCGACGAGGGCCTGGGCGGGACGCCCGCGGATCTCTCCGTGCGGATCTTCGGGCCCGATCCGGAACAGCTCGCGAAGCTCGCCGCGGCCGCGGAGGCGATCCTGCGCGACGTCGACGGTGTGGCCGACGTGCGCGCCGAGCGGCTCACGGGGTTGCCGCAGCTGCGCGTCGAGATCGATCGCGCCGCCGCCGCGCGCGTCGGGCTGACGCCCGGCGACGTCATCGAGGCCATCGAGATCGGGCTCGCCGGCAAGGTCCTCTCGGAGGTGTGGGTCGGCCAGCGGCGCTTCGATCTCGTGGTCCGGCTCGCGGAGGATCACCGGCGCGACGCGGCCTCGCTCGCCGCGCTCCTGATCGATGGCCACGACGGCACGCGCATCCCGCTCGGCAAGCTCGCCTCGATCGAGCAGTCGTTCGGGCTCGGCGCGATCAAGCGCGAGGCCGGCAGCCGGCGCATCGCCGTGGAGGCGAGCGTGGCCGGCCGCGACCTCGGCTCGACGGCGGCGGACGTCCGCGCCGCGCTCGCCCGGGCCTTGCGCCTGCCGCCCGGCTACTTCGTCGACGTCGGCGGCAAGGTCGAGACGCAGGCGCGCGCGGCGCGCGCGCTCTACGCGGCCGTCGCCATCGCGCTCCTGGTGGTGTTCCTGCTCCTCTACATCGCGCTCGGCTCCGTCGCCGAGACGTTCGTCATCCTCGCGACGCTGCCGGATGCGTTCGTCGGCGGCATCGTCGCGCTGTGGCTCGCGGGCGAGACCTGGAGCGTGTCGTCGCTCGTCGGGCTGATCGGCCTGTTCGGGATCGCGGTCCAGAACGGCCTCGTCCTCGTGACGCAGACGCGCGGGCTCATGGCCGAGGGCCGCGACTTCGCGGCGGCGCTGCGCGAGGCGAGCCTCGGCCGCGTCCGCCCGAAGATCATGACGGCGGCGACGGCGATCCTCGGGCTCCTGCCGCTGCTCGTCTTGCGGCTGCACGGCACCGAGATCGAGCGCCCGCTCGCGATCGTGATGATCGGCGGCCTCGTCACGTCGACCTTGTTCACGCTGCTCGCGCTGCCCACGTTCTACGAGCTCGTGCACCGCGTCCGCGCGCGCATGCAGGCGCGCGGCCAGCGGCCCCCGGAGGCGGCGTGAGGTCCGCGGCACGGCCACCGCGGTGCATCTACGATTGCCGGTCGTTTGCCGGTCGTTTGCCGGTCGTAGGGACCCGCGATACAAGGAGAGGCATGCGGTCCTTCGACGATGCCGCCCGCGTGCTCGGCGACCTCGAGCTGCGCGTGATGGAGGTGCTCTGGGAGGCGGCGGAGGCGGCGGAGACGGCGGAGCCGCTGCCGGTGCGCGAGGTCCAGCGCCGGATCAGCCGCGGCAGGCTCGCGTACACGACGGTGATGACCACGCTCGACCGGCTGTACAAGAAGCGGCTGCTCGCGCGCGAGAAGGTCGGGCTCGCGTACATCTACCGGCCGGCGCTCGACCGCGCCGAGTACCAGCGGCGCGTCGTCGAGGCCGCGCTCGCGCCGCTCCTCGAGCACGGCTCCAGCGCGGTGCTCGCGGCGTTCGTCGACGTCGCGGCCGGCGCCGACGCGAAGAACCTCCGCCAGCTCGAGACCTTGATCGCCGCGCGGAGGAAGCGCCGGTGAGCGCGGCCAGCCTGATCGGGTTCGGCGCCGTGTTCCTGCTCGTGTGCGGCGGGAGCTCCGTGGCGCTCGCCGCCGCGCTCGCCGCGAGCCAGCGCGCGCTCGCCCGCCGGGGCCCGGCCGCCGAGCGGCGCGCCGAAGCGATCGCCGCCGCGCTGCCGGTGGTGCTCGCCGCGGCCGTGGTCGCGGTGCTCGCGCTCGAGTCGGCCACGGCGGCCGATCACTGCCCGGCGCACGGCCACCACGCGCACCTGTGCCTGCGCCACGGCGCCGCCTGGGCCGAGCACGCGTGGGCGATCGCCGCGGTGGCGGGCGCCGCGGCGGTGCTCGCGGTGCGCGCCGCGGGCCTCGCGATCGCCGTCCTGCGCGGGCGCGCCGCGGTGGCGCGGCTCTTCGCGCTCGGCCGCGAGCTGGCCCCTGGGCCCGGCGCCGGGCCCGGACCGCGCGTGCGGCTCGTCGAGAGCGACCGCGTCTTCTGCTTCGCCGCCGGGCTCCGCCGACCGGCGATCTTCGCCTCCACCGGCGCACGCGCGGCGCTCGATCCCGACGAGTGGCGCGCGATGCTCGCCCACGAGGCGAGCCACCTCGCCCACGGAGATCTCCTCCACCGACTCGGCCTCGAGCTCCTGCTGCTCTTCGCCGCGCCGCTCGCCGGAGCCGCGATCCGCGCGCGCTGGAGCGCCGCGACCGAGCGGCTGCGCGACGCCGACGCGGCCGACGAGCTCGGCGAGCCGGAGCCAGTCGCGAGCGCGCTCGTGCGGATGGCGCGGCACGCGGCGGCGCCGCCGCTCGATGCCGCCGCCGCCGCCGCCGCCGCGGCCGCGTTCACGCCGAACGGCGCGGCGCTCCTGGCGGCGCGCGTCGAGGCGCTGCTCGGCGGCGCGCCGCGCGGCGAGCAGGCGGCCCGGCGCATCGGCCGCGCCGCGCTGGCGGCGGCCGCCGCCGCGATCGCCGCCGCGCTGGCATTCGCCGGCCCCCTGCACCACGGCCTGGAGACCCTGCTCGGGTAGCCGCCCGCGAACGCGAAAGAAGACCGCCCGTGCGCACGAGCCTACTACCGACGATAGTCACCATCGCATCCCTCGCGCGTACCGCACACGCCGAGGAGCCGGCCGTCCCGGCGCTCGACGAGGCGCGGCTCGAGGCGATGCTCACCGGCGATCCGCGCGCCGCGCGCCTGGCCGCCGACGTCGACGCCGCGCGCGCCGAAGCGATCGCCGCGGGCGTGCGGCCCGATCCGAGCCTGTCCTTCGAGCGCGAGGAGGTCTTCCCCGACGGCGGCGTCGCGACGAGCTACGTCCGCCTCGCCGTCCCGCTCGAGGTCTCGGGCCGCCGCGCCGCGCGCGCCGGTGCCGCCCGCGCGCACGTCGAGGCCACCACCGCCCTCGGGAGCGGCGCGCGGTTCGCCCACCTGATCGAGGCGCTCCGCCGGCTACGGCTCGCCGCGTACGCGCGCGCGCGCGTCGAGCTCCTGCGCGCCGAGCGCGCCGCCCTGGTCCGGGCCGTCGAGATCGTCCGCCGGCGCACCTCCGCCGGCGCGGCCGCCGGCTACGACCTGCAGCGCGGCGAGCTCGAGCTCGCCGCGTACGACGATCGGATCGCCGCCGCCGACACCGAGCTCTGGGCCGCGCGCCTCGAGCTCGGCGCGATCGCCGGGCTGCCCGGTGGCGCCGACGCCGCTGGCGCGCTCGAGCTCCCGGCCGATCCGCCGCCGCTCGACGCGCTGCTCGGCGGCGACGTGCGCGGCCGCGCCGACTACCGCGCCACCGCGGCCCGCCTCGAGGGCGCGCGCGCCCTGGACCGCGCCGCCGGGCGCGCGTGGATCCCGGATCTCACCATCTCCGCCGGCTTCATGGCCCAGGACGCCGCCGCCGGCGGCTCGGCGAGCGGCTACGCCGCCGGGCTTGCGCTGTCGCTCCCCGTCTTCGATCGCGGCCAGGCCGATCGCGCCCGCGCCGCCGCGCAGCGCCGCGCCGCGGAGGCCGATCGCCTCCTGCTCGAGCGCGAGGTCCCCGCGGCGATCCGCGCGCGCCACGCGGCGCTCGCGCAGACGCTCGCGCGCGCCCGCGCCGCCCACCGCGATCAGCTCGCGCGGCTCGATCAGCTCCTGCGCTCCGCCGAGACCGGCTACCGCGAGGGTGGCGGCAACATCGTCGAGCTCCTCGACGCGTACGCCGCCGCGCGCGACGCGCGGCTCCGCGAGCTCGAGCTGCGGCTGGGCGCGCGCCTGGCCGAGCTCGAGCTCTGGCTCGCCCTCGGGAGGCGCCCGTGACCGCGCGGGCCCCGCGCCTCCCCGCGCGCCGCTCCCCGCGCGCGCTGCTCGCAGCGGCGCTCGCCTGCGCCGTTGCATCCGCCGCCGCCTGCCGTGGCGGCTCGCGCGCCGCGCACGACGAGCACGCGCACGGCAAAGGCGGCCACGATCACGGCGGCGGCGCGCCGGACGAGCTGCCCGGCCAGTCCGTCACGATCTGGGCGCAGCGCACCGAGCTGTTCATGGAGTACCAGCCGCTCGTCGCCGGCAAGGAGACCCGCTTCGCGGCGCACGTCACCGAGATGCCGAGCTTTCGGGCCGTGACCGCCGGCAAGGCCAGCGTCACCGTCAAGCTCACCGGCGGCGCCGCGGAGGTCGCGACCGCGGACGCCCCGGCGAACCCCGGGATCTTCCGCCCGGCGATCGTCCCCAGGCAGGCCGGCGCCTGCGAGCTCGTGTTCCGCGTCGAGAGCCCGCAGGTAACGGAGACCTTCTCCGCCGGCCCGTGCCGGGTGTTCGCGAGCGAGGCCGAGGCCCGAAAGGCGCTCGGCGAGGAGGCCGAGGCCCCCGGTCGGATCACGTTCCTGAAGGAGCAGCAGTGGAAGACCGACTTCGCGCTCGTCCAGGTCGCCCCGCGCGACCTGCAGGACGGCGTGCGCGCCAGCGGCGAGATCCGGCCCGTCGCCGGCCGCCAGGCGCGCGTCGCGGCGCCCGTCGCCGGCCGCGTCGAGCTCGCCACGCCCGCGCCGCTCCTCGGCACGCCCATCCAGCGCGGCGCCGTGCTCGCGTCGATCGCCCCGCGCGCCGCCGGCGGCGCGGATCGCGCCACGCTCGCCGCCGACGCCGCCGCGCTCGAGGCCGAGGTCTCGGCCGCGCGCGCCGAGCTCGCGCGCGCCGAGCGGCTCGTCGCCGATCAGGCCGCGCCCGCCCGCGCCGTCGAGGAGGCGCGGACGCGGCTCGCCGTCGCCGAGGCGCGGCGCGCCGGCGCGAGCGGCCGGCTCGCGCAGCTCGACGCGAGCGCCACCGGCGGCGGCGGCGGCCGGCGCTTCGAGCTGCGCGCGCCGCTGGACGGCATCCTCGTCGCGATCGACGCCGCCACCGGCGAGAGCGTCGAGGAGGGCCAGGCGCTGTTCGACGTGATCGACCTCGCCCGTGTGTGGCTCGTCGCGCACGTCTTCGAGCCCGACGTGCCGCGCGTCGAGCACGCGCGCGCCGCGTGGTTCACGATCGAGGGCTACCCGCAGCCGTTCACGATCGACGAGACCAGCGGCAAGCTCGTCACCGTCGGCCGCGTGATCGATCCCAAGACGCGCACCGTCCCCGTGATCTTCGAGCTCGACAACGCCGACGGGCGGCTCCGCATCGGCAACTTCGCGAAGGTCGTGATCGCGACCGGCGCGCCGCGCCGCGCGCTCGCGATCCCCGAGTCCGCGATCGTCGACGATGCCGGCCGTGCCGTCGCGTACGTGATGATCGAGGGCGAAGCGTTCGAGCGGCGCCCGCTGCGGCTCGGCATCCGCTCGCACGGCTGGGTCGAGGTGCTCGAGGGCGTCGCCGAGGGTGAGCGCGTCGTCACCCGAGGCGCCTACGAGATCCGGCTCGCCGCCGCGGCGGGCGCGGTGCCCGCCCACGGCCACGCCCACTAGGCCGCCGCGCAGGAGACCCCGCCATGAAGATGATGGACGACGTCATCCGCTGGTCGATCCGGAACCGCCTCGTCGTGGTCCTCGCCTCGCTCGGCGTGCTCGCGTACGGCGTCGTGACCGCGCTGCGCATGCCCGTCGACGTGTTTCCGGATCTCACCGCGCCCACCGTGACCGTGGTGACCGAGGCGCACGGCCTCGCGCCGCAGGAGGTCGAGACGCTCGTCACCTCCCCGATCGAGACGGCGGTCAACGGCGCCACCGGCGTGCGCCGCGTGCGCTCCGCCTCGGCGATCGGCATCTCGATCGTGTGGGTCGAGTTCGACTGGAGCACGGACAAGTACGTCGCGCGCCAGGTCGTGAACGAGAAGCTCCAGGTCGCCGCCGCCGAGCTGCCGCCCGATCTCGCGCGGCCGACGCTCGCGCCGATCTCGTCGATCATGGGCGAGATCCTGTTCATCGCGATCCAGAGCGATCGCCACAGCCCGATGGAGGTGCGCGAGGTCGCCGACTGGACGGTGCGGCGGCGCCTGCTCGCCATCCCCGGCGTCGCGCAGGTCGTCCCGATCGGCGGCGAGGTCCGCCAGTACCAGGTCTCCGTCGATCCGGCGCGGCTGCGCGCCTTCGACGTCACGCTCGATCAGGTCGCCGCGGCGCTGCGCGCGTCGAACGGCAACTCGACCGGCGGGTTCTTCACGCGCGGCGGCCAGGAGGCGTTGATCCGCGGCGTCGGCCGCATCACCGGCGCCGCCGACATCGAGCAGGCGGTGGTCGCCGTCCGAGGCGGCGTCCCGATCCAGGTCGGCCAGGTCGCGCAGGTCTCGATCGGCGCGGCGATCAAGCGCGGCGAGGGCTCGTCCGACGCACGGCCCGCCGTGGTGCTCGGCATCCAGAAGCAGCCCGGCGCGAACACGCTCGAGCTGACCGCGCGGATCGATCGCGAGCTCGCGGCGATCCAGAAGGCCGCCCCGCCCGGCATGGTCATCGAGCGCGGGAAGGTGCGCCAGGCCGACTTCATCGAGACCGCCGTCGGCAACGTGCGCGACGCGCTGCGCGACGGCGCGATCCTCGTCGCGCTCATCCTGTTCCTGTTCCTGCTCAACGTCCGCGCGACGCTGATCTCGCTCGCCTCACTCCCGCTCTCGCTCGGCGTCGCGCTCATCGCGCTGGACGCGCTCGGGATCACCGTCAACACGATGACGCTCGGCGGCCTGACGATCGCGATCGGCGCGCTCGTCGACGACGCGATCATCGACGTCGAGAACGTCCATCGCCGGCTGCGCGAGAGTGCCGCGCGCCCGCCCGAGGAGCGCCGCGCGCCCGACGACGTGATCTACGACGCCTCGCGCGAGGTCCGCGGCTCGATCGTGTTCGCCACCCTGATCGTGATGCTCGTGTTCGTCCCGCTGTTCTTCCTCTCCGGCATCGAGGGGCGCCTCCTGCGGCCGCTCGGCCTCGCCTACCTCGTCGCGATCTTCGCGTCGCTCGCGACGGCGCTGACGCTCACCCCCGCGCTGTGCGCGTACCTCCTGCCCCGCCCCGGGCGCCGCTCGCGCGGCGACGGCTTCTTCGTGCGCTGGCTCGTGCGCGGCTACCGGCCGCTCCTCGAGCGCGCGATCCGCCGCCCGCTGGCCGTGCTCGCCGGCGTCGCCTGCGGGCTCGCCATCGCGCTGGCCGTGTCGCCGCTGCTCGGCCGGACGTTCCTGCCCGAGTTCAACGAGGGCGCGCTCACCGTGAGCGCCGTGACCTTGCCCGGCACGTCGCTCGCGGAGTCCGACAAGCTCGGGCGGCGCGTCGAGGAGGTCCTGCTCGCGTTCCCCGAGGTCGCGTCGACGGCGCGCCGCACCGGCCGCGCCGAGCTGGACGAGCACGCGCAGGACGTGCACGCGGCGGAGATCGACGTCAGGCTCCGCGAGACCGGGCGCCCCCGGGACGCGTTCCTCGCCGAGCTGCGCCGGCAGCTCGCCACGATCCCCGGCATGGTCACGACGATCGGCGGCCCGATCGCCCACCGCATCGATCACATGCTGTCGGGGACGCGGGCCAGCATCGCGATCAAGGTTTTTGGCGAGGATCTCGCGACGCTTCGCGCCGCGGCGCAAGAGATCGAGGCCGCCATGAAGCAGGTCGATGGCGTGGTCGATCTCGCGATCGAGCAGCAGGTGGAGGTCCCGCAGCTCGCGATCGTCTTCGACCGCGAGGCGATCGCGCGTTATGGCCTGCGCACCGGTGAGCTCGCCGAGCTCGTCGAGACTGCCTACGCGGGCACCGTGGTCTCGCGCGTGCTCGAGCGCCAGCGCACCTACGACCTCGTGGTCCGCTACCGCGACGATCAGCGCGCCAACGTCGACGCGATCCGCGACACCGTGCTCGACACGCCGTCGGGTGTCCGCGTGCCGCTCAAGATGCTCGCGGCGATCCGCGACGACGTCGGCCCGAACCTCATCATGCGCGAGAACGCGCAGCGCCGGATCGTCGTGTCGGCGAACACGAGCGACCGCGACCTGCGCGGCGTCATCGCCGACATCCGCGCCCGCATCGAGCAGGGCGTGCAGCTCCCGGCCGGCTACTACGTCGAGTACGGCGGCCAGTTCGAGAGCGAGCAGGCCGCGAGCCGGACGCTCCTCTGGCTCGGCCTCGCCGTCGTCGCCGGCATCTTCGTCGTCCTGTTCCTCGCGTTCGGCTCGCTGCGCAACGCCGTCCTCATCATGGTGAACCTGCCGCTCGCGCTGATCGGGGGCGTCGTCGCCGTGCTCGCGGGTGGCGGCGTCGTCAGCATCGCGTCGCTCGTCGGCTTCGTGACCTTGTTCGGCATCGCGACGCGCAACGGCATCATGATGATCTCGCACTACGAGCACGTGCAGACCGTCGAGGGCGCGCCGTTCGACGAGGCCGTGCGGCGCGGCTCGATCGAGCGGCTGTCGCCCGTCCTCATGACGGCGCTGTGCGCGGGCCTGGCGCTCGTGCCGCTCGTGCTCGCCGGCGCCGAGCCCGGCAACGAGCTCCAGGCGCCGATGGGCGTCGTGATCCTCGGCGGACTGCTGACGTCGACGGCGCTCAACATGCTCGTGGTGCCGTCGCTCTACGCGCGGTTCGGGCGCAAGGCTCGCCCAGCGGGCGCAGCGCCCGCAGCGGCTGCAGCGCCCGCAGCACCCGCAGCGCCCGCAGCACCCGCAGCGCCCGCTCCCCCGACGCCGTGATCGACGCCCGTAGCGAGTTCTCGACACGCAGGCGGCGGCTGTCTATCGTTCGCCGCATGTCCCGCCGCACCCCTGGTCTCGCCGCGCTGCTGCTCGCCGCCTCCGCGCCCGCCGCGTTCGCCGAGAGCATCGACACCGACGTCGAGCGCAGCATCGAGGGGCGCGACGTCGCCGCCGATCACGCGTTCACGCCCGGCATCGCGCGGGCGACCGGCGCGGGCCGCGCCGTCGTCACCGCCGCGACGACGCTGAACGGCGCGTCCGATCAGGTGACGCTCGACATGATCGGTGACATCCGGATCTTCGGGCCCGTCCGTCTGGTGCTCCAGGTCACCAACGTGTTCGAGACCGCGCGCCCCGGCATCGGCGCGGCGATCCAGTTCCTCGACGAGCAGCGGCACGGCGTCGCGGCGTCCGGGTACCTCTCGTACAAGGCCGAGGGCTTCACCGAGCCCGAGGGAGAGATCGAGGCGCTGCTCTCGTTCGGCAAGCAGCTCGGTCCGCTGCGCGGCACGCTCAACCTCGCCTACGGCCAGGATCCCGAGGCCCGAGAGCGCGACGGCGAGGCCGCGGCCGCGCTCCACCTCGAGCCCGTGCGCGGCCTGTTCGCGGGCGTCGTCGGCCGCTACCGCGACGCGCTCGGCTCGGGTGGCGAGAACGGCGTCATCCGCGACGTGCTCGCCGGCGCATCCGCGACGTACACCCTCGGCAAGTTCGGCGTGACCGCCATCGGCGGCTTCTCCGGCGTCGAGACGACCGGTGGCGGCTCGATGCAGGCGGGCCCCGCCGGCGTGCTGTCGCTCGGCGCCGTGTTCTGACACACGGCCAGGCGGGCGGCCCCGAGAAGCCGCCGCTCGGCCGGCGTGCTGTCGCTCGGCGCCGTGTTCTGACACGGCTCGCCCCGCCGCGAGCCGCGAGCTGCGCGCCGGGACGGAGCGCCCGGTCAGTCGCACTCGCAGACGTAGTCGCGCGTGTCGTTGCAGTCGCGCGCCTCGAGCAGCGCGGGGGTGCTGCCGAGCCGCGCGCAGTTCTTGCCCGTGCCGCCGGCCGGCTCGCCCGCGCCCCACGGCAAGAACGGCGCCGGCGCGCCGAACACCGTGAGCCACTGCCCTTCCACCGCGACGTCGGTCAGGCCCATCCAGTCGCCGTCGAGGGCCGCGGCCTCCGTCGCGTCGCCCGGGATCGCGAGGTACGCGCCGTCGGCCGCGCACGCCGCCTTCGCCTGGCTCCAGCTCGTCAGCGCCAACACGGTCCGGTAGCGGTGCGGCAGCGCGCCGAGCGACGCGTACCGCGGATCGGAGCGGCAGATCGCCGGCTCGCCGGGCGCGTCGATCGCGGGCGCATCCACCGGCGCATCGATGCCGGCCTCGACCGGCGGTACATCCGGATCGTCGCCGGCATCGCCGAACCCGATCCGTCCGCAGCCAGCTACCAGCAGCAAAGTGGGCCACCCCCGCACGCGGCCGATGCTAGCTCGATGTCCGGGCTGCGAGCTGCCATCGCGCGGCGAGCCGAGCTGCGTACGAATCGCGATATGTCAGGTGCGCCTCACGCCATGCTTGCAGGGAAGATCGTAAGCCCAAGCCCTCTTTCTTCCTCGGTTAACTCTGGGGTGAGCTGCGATCTTGATCTTCGACCTTCAAAAATGAAGGCCCTCCCACTCGCCTGAAATTGGGGAGCTCAGGGACTCGAATCCCCAAGATTACCCGACCCACGCGTGGGTTACGGCTCGGGTCCTACGATGAATTTTCACTGACTTGGGAACAGGCATGGTGGCTGCTTAGTGAGGTCATCTCGTAGGAGGATTCAGTGGCCAAGAAGTTTCAGCAGCTTGCGTGCGTTTTCGTGGGGGCCGGGGTGGTGGCGTGCGCGGAGCCCGCGCCGGAGCTGGAGATGGACGCGGTCGGACAGGAGAGCTTCCTCGAGGATCTGTTCGACGAGATTCCCAACAACCTCCCGATTCCCAACGAGTACGGGTTTGCGGCCAGCTTCGTGGACACCGGCGCCGTGAGCCTCACCAACGCGTTCTTCACCGCGCAGGGCACCAACGGTCGCCACTGCGGCACCTGCCACGCGCCCGAGGTCGGCTGGTCGATGACCGGCCCGATGGTCACCGCGCTGTTTTGGACCACCGGGGGCACGCACCCGATCTTCGCGAACAACCTCGACACCGACACGCCGACCGCGGACATGTCGACTGTCGAGGCCCGGTGGAACGCCACGACGATGCTGCGCCAGGGCATGTTCACGCGGAAGATCGCGATGCCCGCGACGCGCGACTTCGATCTGGTGGCCATCGACGATCCGCGCGGCGTCAGCACGGCGACGAACCTGTTCTTCTTCCGCCGGGCGATGCCGACCGCGAACTTCCGCAGCCCCACGGTGCACTGGGACGCGGCGAACACCGTCGGCACCGACCTGCGCGAGGGCCTGATGAAGCAGACGCGCTCGAACATCACCGGCGCGCAGCAGGGCACGCCGGCGCCCGAGACGGTGGTCGCGGAGATCGCCGACTTCGAGCGCCAGATCGCGCACGCGCAGCTCTACCTGTGGGACGCGGGCCGGCTCGACGCCGACGGCGCGAAGGGCGGCCCCCAGCACGCCGCCGCGCAGCCGCTCGTCGCCGGCCGCTTCGATCTGTACGACGCGTGGCAGCACAGCCCGAACAAGAAGCGGCGGCAGATCTGGCGCGGCCAGGAGCTGTTCAACAACGTGAACCCGGCGAGCGGGCGCCGCTGCGGCGGCTGCCACAACGCCGCCAACAACGGCCAGAACGTCAACGGCGCGCTGTTTGACATCGGCGCGTCGCGCCCCGAGATCGCGCGGCCGAACATGGCGGTGTTCACGTTCCAGAGCCGCGTCGACGGCACGCTGCTCCAGACCACGGACCCGGGCCGCGGCATCCGCACCGGCCTCTTCAAGGAGCTGAACAAGTTCAAGACGCCGAACATCCGCGGCCTGGCGGCGCGCGCGCCGTACTTCCACGGCGGCACGGCGGAGTCCCTCGAGGACGTGATCCATCACTACGAGGTCGAGCTCGGCTTCAACTTCACGGCGGAAGAGGAGGCGGATCTGGTCGCCTTCATGAAGGCGCTCTGAGGCGGCGGCGGCGGCGGCGGCGGCGGCGGCGGGCGACGGCGGCGGCGGCGGCGGCGGCGACGCGGGCTGTGGACGGCGACGCGGGCTGTGGACGGCGACGCGGGCGGTGGGCGACGGCTGCGGGGGCGGCGGCGACGGCGGCGGGGGCGGCGACGGCGCGGGCTGCGGACGGGGATGGACGGGGATGCGGGACGCGGGCTGTGGACGGCGACGCGGGCTGTGGGCGGCGACGCGGGCTATGGGCGGCGACGCGGGCTGTGGGCGGCGACGCGGGCTATGGGCGGCGACGCG